>NZ_JASODI010000100.1 GCF_030211955.1 Corynebacterium frankenforstense
CGTCACATAAGCAATACCGCCCCCCATCAGACCGCCGCCCAAAATGCCAACGCTGTCCAGCGGGCCGGGCTTCGCATCACTTCCCGGATCCTTTTTCACGTCGGTGTTGGCAAAAAAGATGTGCCGTAGCGCCTGAGACTGGGATGTCATCGCCAGCTCACCAAACGCACGGGCCTCTGCGTCGTAACCACTACTGCTGCCTTGCGCTAGCCCGGTTTCGATGACCTCAAGGATACGT
>NZ_JASODI010000101.1 GCF_030211955.1 Corynebacterium frankenforstense
GATCCGACGATGGGTCTTAATGCCTGGCTGACCGGTGTGCACGCGGATTGTTCGGGTCCGTCGTCGACGACGAAGACACCTGCCACCCAGTTCGAGCACCGCATCCCCCATGGGCAGGGTGGGCCCACCGCGTTGGATAACGCCTCGCGGCTCTCCCAGCACTGGCACAACCTGAAGACCGACGGGCAGGTGAAATACCTCCATGATCCGGTGTCGGGCATGACGATCTGGTTGCTG
>NZ_JASODI010000102.1 GCF_030211955.1 Corynebacterium frankenforstense
ACACGACACCGCCCCGATCAGACCCACACCCGGGATTTCAAAGCGTTTCACACCTACGTCACCGGCACTGCTTCTTTAACCAAGGTGGCCGACACCTTGAATGTCTCCCGGCGCACACTCGACCGCCGGTTCACCTCATTGTGGATTATCGATGTCCCTAACACCCCCGATCCCAACCGGGTCTACGACCAAATCTTCATCGACGGCACCTACACCGACGCTGGCTGCTTACTTGTG
>NZ_JASODI010000103.1 GCF_030211955.1 Corynebacterium frankenforstense
CATGGAGCTGAGCCTGGATCTGCTGGCTAAGCTGAGCCAGTCTGGTCACAAGCGTATCGAAACGCTGTTCACCAACGACCTGGATCACGGCCCGTATATCTCTGAAACCTTACGTGTCGACCCAACTAACGACCGTCTGAGCGCACTGGTAGAAATCTACCGTATGATGCGCCCTGGCGAGCCGCCGACTCGTGAAGCAGCTGAAAGCCTGTTTGAGAACCTGTTCTTCTCCGAAG
>NZ_JASODI010000104.1 GCF_030211955.1 Corynebacterium frankenforstense
GAACCAGCCAGTATTCGACAAGTACAACCTCAAGATCCCAACAACCTGGAAAGAATTTGCTCAGGTTGGTCGCGACTTAAAGGCTGCAGGCTTCGACGGTTACTTGTCCGACTGGAACCCTAACGGTACCGCTGTGAACATGGCTTTGTTTGCACAAAAAGGTGCTAAGCCATACACCTACTCTGCAGAACAGGCAGATCAGGTAGGTATCGACTTTAACTCCGAGGGTGTTCAG
>NZ_JASODI010000105.1 GCF_030211955.1 Corynebacterium frankenforstense
GGGGTTGATAGGCCGGATCTGGAAGCATCGTGAGGTGTGTAAGGTGACCGGTACTAATCCGCCGAACAAACACAAACGCAACAACTGAAGGATTCGTTGTTGTTCGCGTCGCATTCTCCGGTATCTGACACGCCACACGGGTCATTGTTATTTTGGTCCGCCGGTTTTGGTCGTGTCGGTGGTTATAGTGGTGGGGAAACGCCCGGTCCCATTCCGAACCCGGAAGCTAAGCCC
>NZ_JASODI010000106.1 GCF_030211955.1 Corynebacterium frankenforstense
TTTCTAACAATTTTTATTTCGGCAGTAGGCATGGTTTATGTTCTTCGTTTTATGGGAACCTCGCGTGAGGAAAGGTCTCGCAATAAATCTTTTAGCGCGTATATTTGCTTTCCAGCTGCAGTGACCATTATCAGCTATATTCTTTACAGCCTTATTAATAAAGTTGTGCTCTTAATACTTCACAAAACAACAAATTCATACATTACCGATCAGTTACGATGGGGAAAAGATTCT
>NZ_JASODI010000107.1 GCF_030211955.1 Corynebacterium frankenforstense
TTTTCACACGCAGGTTCAGATCGAACGCACGTTTGAAGTCAGTCAGAGCACGCAGCAGGCTCAGTGCTTTGGTCTTATCGATACCGATGCTGAACAGGAACAGCAGGTTATACGGACCGGTTTTCTCAACAACGATGCCATGTTCGTCGAGGTATTTCGCCACGATGCTGGCCGGAATACCAAAGTCGCTCATGGTGCCGTCTTTTTCCATCCCCGGAGTCAGCAGGGTGACTT
>NZ_JASODI010000108.1 GCF_030211955.1 Corynebacterium frankenforstense
TTGCGGCAATTTATTTGCCGCATAATTTTTATTACATAAATTTAACCAGAGAATGTCATGCAATCCATTGTAAACATTGAATGTTTATCTTTTCATGATATCAACTTGCGATCCTGATGTGTTAATAAAAAACCTCAAGTTCTCACTTACAGAAACTTTTGTGTTATTTCACCTAATCTTTAGGATTAATCCTTTTTTCGTGAGTAATCTTAGCGCCAGTTTGGTCTGGTCAG
>NZ_JASODI010000010.1 GCF_030211955.1 Corynebacterium frankenforstense
TCTTGGCGGTGACACGTTGGCGCCTGGTGGTCGCCTGGCGGATGATCCTGCGGCGGGCCTGGCGCCGGCCGAGCTTCCTTCTCATGCGGGTGTTCGATGGTGTGTGGTGGCCTTTGGGTCGTCCCCGGTGGTGTCGCATGGTCCTTTCTACCCCCTGATTATGTGGTGTGTACTGGCACTTTGTGGTGCCTTGTGTGTTCGGGTTTCAGTGTAGCGCAGGGGTGGGACATGGGTAGCCTGTGTGTTCGAACGTGGGCTGTGAATTTTGGGTGAGCAGGTCTCGGGTGGGGCTTGCAGTGGATCACTGCGACCCGGGATCGGGTCGGCCGGCCCCTCGGGACTACCGGGGTTTGCAGTGAGTTACTGCATCGCCGTCTCAAGGTCGCCATCGGAGGGACCGGATGGGGGTCGCAGTAAGTCACCGCATCGCTTCATCACGCCCCTCTGAGACTGGCTTATCCGGCCCTGCAGTAGGTCACTGCACCGTCACCTAGCAGGCCACGACTGAGCGAGCTTGCAGTTGGTCACTGCATGTCCATATCCGAGACCGTCCGGAGAGCTGCATTAGGTTACTGCGACGCTGAGGGGGACCGGTCGCCGAGCGGCCGGCCTGGTTCCCCGCGGCTAGAAGGGCCGGCAGTAGATCACTGCACCCCTCCCTTTGACTCCCCCGCCACCGCATGACCGATGGGTCGCTCCCCTGCAAGCCAGGATCGACCACAAATGGAGGCCACCCACCGTGATGCGTCGACCAGGAAGTAGCGCCAACCCTCGCCTGGGGCTCGTTGAGCGCCGTAGCCGACCAACGCCACACCAGGCCAAAAGCCGAGCGCAGTAGATCACTGCGCCTCGAAGACGACCCCGGACAGATCAACACCCCGCGCCCCGGCAATCAGATTTGCCTCGCGCTCACAGGCTTCCTCCAACGCTTTAAGCGAGACCTGACCCGCGTCCTGCCCCACAGCCTTCCCCGCGGAGCTCCCAGGGCTCCCGGGACTCCCGGCACTCCCGGACCGCCCGCAACCATCCGAACCGAACCAGAACACCCTCACCATGAGCCGTCCCGACCTGGTCCGCGGCCGCCAGACACCGACCACTCGGCCGGCGACGACCACCGCGCCCGGGGCACCGACCGGACGCCAGATCGCCTTGTGGTGCTCCTCCCCCGCGATCGTCGCCCGGTCCCGTGCCTGCAGATAGGGATCCGAGGGCGGCAGCAGGCGCAGCGTCGCCCCAAGCTCAGCAGCCTCGGCCTCCGCCGGATCCGGCGCCGACACGAGAGCGGAGAGATCCGACTCGAGCGCGTAGACCCGCCGGCCGCCGTAGCGCACTGACACGAGCTCGTCGGTGAGTGCCGACCACCCCTCCGCGTCCTTCGAACCCACCCCGAGCCACGCCGCGAAGTCGCCGCGGTTGGCGGGCGCGTAGACGTGCAGGAAACGCCGCGCCAACTCGGCGCGGGCGGCCGCACCACCGGCGGCAGCGCCGCCGTCCCCGCCACCCGCACCATTGACGCCGAGGCCGACGAACGGGACGTCGTCAATCAACTCGTTGAGCAGCGCAAACGGTGCCTTATCCACCTTGCGGGGCGCGAAGGCGAGCTCGCCGCGCAGGCAGCACAGGCGCAGCAGGAAGTGGACGACGGCCTCGCCGACGGGCCAGCCGGCCGCGTGCGGGCCCTCCGCGCGCCACACGCACAGCGCCTCAGAGCTGAGCGACGGTTCGACGGCGGCGGCGAGCTGACGGCCGAGCTCGTCGATGGCGAGGCGCCGCCCGGAGAGCACCCCCGGCAGCTGCGCGGAGACGAGCTCGCGGGCCTCGTCGACCGAGAGCCCGAGCGCGGAGAGATGCGGCCGACGCCGCGGATCAGGCGCAGCCGGCCCTCGGGCGTGGGCGGCAGCGCGCCGAGGGTGTAGACGGGCAGGCCAGCGGCGTCGAAGACGAACGGCGCGCCCCGCATCGCCCAGGAGCACACGGGCCGGGCATTGACCACACCGCGCACCGCCGCCGCCTGCGCGGCGGACGAGGGTGGGCTGTCCTGGAACGCGCCGACGCCGCAATCAGCGGACCGAGGCAGCAGCCCCTGCGCACGCAGGCGATGGCCCAGCACCTGGGCCCGCTCCACGCGCACGGACACCTCGCCGAGCCCCTACCGTGCCCGGTACGCCGTGTAGAGCTGCCAGCCGGTCAGCGCGGCGAGGAGCACGCAGAGCAGAGAGAGCCAGGCGACCTCGGTGGTGGTCAGCCAGATGCCGAAGGCGATCACGATGGCCAGGCGAACCCACAGCCAGGGGATCATGCGCGGCAGCATCAGGGCTGCCTCAGGGTCAGGCGGATGTTGATCTCGCCCTGCTCGTCGATGGTGGCGGCGACGAAGTCGGGGGTCTCGACCTCGTAGTCGAGGCGGTTGACCGGGATCGTCGAGGAGACGACCACGCGGTCGCGGTCGCGCAGCACCTTGAACGGCGCGGTGACCCCGCGGGTCACCCCGTGGATGGTCAGCTCGCCGGTGAGCTCGACCTCGCCGGCGGTGCCGTCGTCGGGCACGCCCGAGAGGTCCACGGGCTCGGTGACCCGGAACTCGGAGGTCGGGAACTTGTCCGTCTCGAAGATCTTGTTGCGGACGTTGATGTCGCGGCGCTCGTTGTCGGACTCGATGGTGTTCATGTCGACGGTGACGGTGCCGTCGACGAGCTTCCGGTCCTCGACGCGCACCCCGCCGGTGATCTGCTGGGTGGACCCGGAAGTCACGCGGCGGTCGCCGGGCAGGAGCTCCGGGAAGGTGAAGCCGACGGAGGTGGCGTTGTCGCCGCGGTTGCGCACGACCTCCCAGTCGCCGTCGAGGCTGACCTCGGCGGGCTTGGCGTACTCGTCGGTCAGGCCCTCGGTCTTGACCCCGGGGCCGGTGAAGGCGGATATGACCGCGGGCGCCACGCCGGCGACGGCGATCAGCACGATCGCCACGACGAAGGCGGTGATCACGAACTTCCGGTTCTTCAGCATCGACTACCTCAGCTTCTCGACTCTCCTGGCCAGAGCCACCAGCTCCGAGCACAACCCCTCGAGCTCCGCGGCCCCGGCACCCTCGCCGGCGGCCGTGGCGACGTCCTCCGCGGCGCAGCGGACCTCGAACAGGCCGTCGCGCAGCTGCTCCGCCCGCTCCGGGGTGATCACCACGGCGTCGGCCGGGATGGGTCGTCCGGAGAGGTTGTGCCGCTGCTCGTAGGCGCGCTGGCGGCAGGTGGCGCTGCAGTACTTGCGGGGCCGCCCCCGGCCGCTGCTCTCGATCGCCTTACCGCACCACTGGCACGTCGTGGGACGACGGCGCCGGTTGTCCGGTGTGGCGGGGGTGTCTGGCACGCACACAGTCTAGCCCACCCGGGAACAAACCAGACCCGTGGGGCGTTATACTTGAGCGTCTGGAATAAGGGATCGAGTAAAGGACTGATGCGAATATGGCCGACCGCGTGCTCCGTGGCAGCCGCATGGGTGCCGTCTCCTACGAGACTGACCGCGACCACGACCTGGCTCCGCGCCAGATGGTGAAGTACCGCACCGACTCCGGTGAGATCTTCGAGGTCCCCTTCGCCGAAGACGCGGAGATCCCCGAGTCCTGGCTGTGCAAGAACGGCCAGATGGGCACCCTCGTCGAGGGCGAGGGCGTCGAGTCCAAGCCCGCCAAGCCGCCGCGCACCCACTGGGACATGCTGCGCGAGCGTCGTTCCATCGAGGAGCTCGACGAGCTGCTCGAGGAGCGCATCGAGCACCTGCGCAAGCGCCGCCGCTCCGCCGCGCGACTCAAGGCGCAGAAGGACAAGGAGGAGGGCAAGTAGCCCTCGATTACTCCTCAACCCGGAAAGACCCCGTGGAACTCCCACGGGGTCTTTCTTAATTGCCGACGTCGCGCTGCGCGGCGTCGGCAATTGACGGTGCGCGTGCGCGCTAGAAGTTGCGCAGGTTGCGCGCCTTGCGGCGGCGTTCGCTGATGGCGTGGCCGCCGAGCTTGGCCATCTCGGAGACCAGGTCGCGCAGCTGCTGGCCGCGGTGCTTGAGGCCCCACTTGGTCACGACGGCGAGGCTGTCGCCGACGAAGCTGCCCGAGAGCTTGGACTCGCCGATCTCGCGCTCGGTGAAGGTGATCGGCACCTCGCGGACGTCGAAGCCGGCCTCGACGGCCAGCCAGGCGAGGTGGACCTGGAAGATGTAGCCGGCCGCGGAGAGCTGGTCGAGGTCTAGCTGCTCGAGGACCTCGCGGCGGAAGGCGCGGTAGCCGGCGGTGGTGTCCGTCAGGCCGGTGCCCAGCGCCAGCGAGATGTACATGTTGCCGCCGCGGGAGAGGATCCAGCGCTTCTTGGGCCAGTTGACCACCTTGCCGCCCTCGACGTAGCGGGAGCCGATGACGAGGTCGGCGCCCTCGGCGATCTGCTCGAGGAGCAGGTGCAGCTGCTCCGGGGCGTGCGAGCCGTCGGCGTCCATCTCGCAGAGGACCTGGTAGTCGCGCTCCAGGCCCCACTCGAAGCCGGCGAGGTAGGCGCCGAGCAGGCCGCCCTTGCCCTCCCGGTGCAGGACGTGGATGTGGTCGTCGGCCGCGGCCAGCTCGTCGGCCTTCTCGCCGGTGCCGTCGGGGCTGTTGTCGTCGACGACGAGCACGTGCACCTCGGGCTCGGCGGTGCGCAGCCGCGAGGTGATGAGGGGCAGGTTGCCCAGCTCGTTGTAGGTCGGGATGATGACCAGGGTGCTGTCACTTGGTGCCACGACGGTGGGTTCTCCTTCTGACGGTGAACAGTGCGAGGGCCGCGAGGGCACCGCCCATCATAACCGCCGTCCACTCGAAGGCCCTCCCCCACCTGGCCGCCGGGGTCAGCCCGCGCTTGAGCGGCAGGTCGGCGACGAGGTGGTCGTGGTCGAAGATGGCGGTCTGCCCGGTGACGGTGCCGTCGGGGGTCACGATGGCAGAGACCCCCGAGGTCGCGGCCACGACGACGCCCCGGTCGAGCTCGATGGCGCGCATCCGCGACATGGCCAGCTGCTGGTAGGTCATGTCCGTGAAGCCGAAGGTGGCGTTGTTCGTCGGTGTGACGAGGATCTCGGCGCCGGCGTGCACGGCGTCGCGGTAGGCGGCGTCGACGATGACCTCGTAGCAGGTGGCCACGCCGACGTTGACGCCGCGCATGTGGACGGTTCCGTCGCCGTCGCCGGGCTTGAAGTCGCCGGCCTGGTCGACGTAGTCGGAGAAGAGCCGGAAGAAGTCGCGCATCGGCATCGTCTCACCGAAGGGCTGCAGGTACTTCTTGTCGTGGCGGTCGCCGACGCCGTGCGGGTCGAAGACGACCATCGTGTTGCGGGCGCCGACCTCGTCGCGGGTGAGCGTGCCCACCAGGACCGGGGCGTCGACGGCGGCGACGGCGGACTCGGTCATGGCGCGCGCGCTCGAGTCGAGGAAGGGGTTGACGTCGGAGGCGTTCTCGGGCCAGATGACGATGTCCGGGTCGACGTCCTCGGCGGCGAGGCGCTCGGTCTCGCGGACGTGGTTGGCCAGCACGGCGCGGCGCTGGGCGTTGAAGTCGAGCCCCATGCGCGGCACGTTGCCCTGGATCGCCGCCATGCGGGTCTGGCCGATGCGGGTGTCCTCCGGGTCGAGCCGGGTGCCGGCGCCCAGGCCGGCCGCGAGCACCACGACGACGCAGACCGCGCCGGCGAGGCTGAGGCGGCGCCGGAAGGCGGAGAGGACGAGGGCCGTCAGCGCGGCGCCGGCGGCGCAAACGGCGAGGGTGACCAGGGCGGGACCGCCGTAGCGGGCCAGGGCGGCCAGGGGCCCGGCGATCTGGCCCCAGGCCAGGCGCACCCAGGCGAAGCCGCCGAAGGGGAAGGTCGACTGGCAGAACTCGATGAACAGGTAGACCAGCGGCGCGGCGGCCAGGCCGAAGCGCCACCGGAGCACCGCGGTGAGCGCGACGGAGCCGAGCGCGATGTAGCAGGCCAGCACAATGGCGAGGGCGACGTACGGCAGCGCGCCGACGAACTCTCCGATCCACGGCAGAAGGCCGAGGTAGTTCCCGAGTCCGAAGGCCAGGCCGATGAGCGCGCCGAAGCCGAGGCCCGGGCGGTCCGCGCCCCACGGCGAGAGCGCGAGGAAGAAGAGGCCTACGCCGAGAATTGCCGCCCACCACCAGCCGGTGGGCTCATAGGAGGCGTAGACGGCGACGCCGCCGACGATCGCGATGAGCAGGCGCAGGCCGCGCAGGTACCGGTTCACCGGCCGTCCGTGCCCTTGTTGTCGCCCCCGTTGTCGCCGCCGTCGCTGCCGTCGAAGTCGTCGGGCTCCTGGCGGAACTGGGCGATCTCGTCCTCGTCGATGACCTCGTGGTCGTTGAAGGAGCCGTAGCTGGTGCGCGGGCCAAAGTGTGCGGTGGCCTCGAAGGTGCGCGCGCCCATGTCCTCGAGGAAGGTGCGCAGGCGCCGGGCCAGCCCGCGGCGGATGAGCTCGCGGGTGGGCCCGAAGATGAGCAGCAGGCCGAGGAAGGTGGTCACGAAGCCAGGGGCGGCGACGAGCACCGCCCCGGCGGCGGTCAGCCCGATCCCGCCGGCGGCCTTGCCGGGGCGTTCCCGGTTGCCGGCCGCACGGGTGGCGATGGTGCGCATCTCGAGGCCCGCCAGGCCGAGGCCCAGGAAGAAGAAGGCGAAGAGCAGCAGCAGCGCCCAGCCCCCGCCGAGCCAGGAGGCCACGGCCCAGAAGGCCAGGCCCTCGATCACGAGGTACGGGATGACGATCAGATAAGGCATGTCGCCCACCCTACCGGCGGGTTCACAGTGCCCGCACCACGTCCTCGGGTGAGTCGAAGACGGTCACGGCGGGCAGCACGTCGGGCCGGGCGACGGCGACGACGGGCACGCCGAGCGACTCCGCGGCGGCCAGGGTGACCTGGTGGGCGGCCTCGCCGGTGTCGGGCAGGACGACGGCATCGACCTGGTTGTCGCGCAGCACGGCGCGCTCTTCCCCCTTCTGGCCCTGGTCCCGGACGGAGCCTGCGACGTCCGGGACATCCGGGACGTCCCGGTGGCGCGGGGGCCAGGCCTCGGCCTGGGCGGGCGCGCGGCGCAGGACGTAGAGGTTGTCGGCGTCGTCGGCGAAGGCCGTCGGGTCGAGCACCCCGTCCGCGCAGTCGAGGAGCACGTGGTGCGCGTGGCGGGTGACCCAGGCCGCGGCGGCCTTGGCGTCGGGGAGGTTCACGACGCCGGACAGTGCGGGCGGAGCGTAGGCGACCATGGTCACCCCGGTGGCGCGGGCCGCCTCCGCGGTGTCTGCGTGCAGCTCCGCGTCGAAGGGCGCGGCGGCGTCGACGATCACCTCGATGCGGCCCTCGGTGATGGTGCGTGCCAGCCCGGCGGCGCCGCCGTGGTAGCCGGTGAGCACCCGGCCGTAGGCGACGGTCACGGAGGCCGGCACCACGGTGGTCACCTCCCAGCCGCCGCGGAAGAGGCCGGCGGCCAGGCGGCCGACCCCCTCGGCGCCGCCGACGACGAGCACGCGGGTCCTCACCGCAGCTCCCGGGGACCCTCGTTCAGGCGCTCGCAGCCGTCCTCGGTGACGACCACGATGTCCTCGATGCGGGCGCCGAAGCGGCCGCGCAGGTAGATGCCGGGCTCGACGGAGAACGCCATGCCGGGCTCGAGGACGAGGTCGTTGCCGGCCATGATGAACGGCTCCTCGTGGGTGGACAGCCCGATGCCGTGGCCGGTGCGGTGGAAGTACGCCTCGCCGTAACCGGCCTCGGTGATGCGGGAGCGCGCGACGTCGTCAATCGACGCGGCGGTCACGCCGGGTCGCACGGCCGCGACGGCGGCCTCCTGCGCCTCGGCGAGCACGGCGTACATGGACCGGGCCTCCTCCGGCAGCGTGGCCGGGTCACCGCCGACGACGTAGGTGCGCGTGCAGTCCGAGTGGTAGCCGACACCGTAGGTGCCTCCGATGTCGACGACGACGATGTCCCCGTCCTCGAGGACGCGGTCGGAGAAGTCGTGGTGCGGGTTGGCGCCGTTGGGGCCGGAGCCGACGATGACGAAGTCGACGACGCCGTGGCGCTCGAGGATCAGCTTGTCGATGTCCGCGGCGACCTCGGCCTCGGTGCGGCCCGCGCGCAGCAGCTCCGGGACCTTCGCGTGCACGGCGTCGATGGCCCGGCCGGCGGCGCGCAGCTGCTCGATCTCGGCGGCGTCCTTGCGGGTGAACAGCTCGGCCAGCGCCAGGGCGGCGACCTTGGTCTCGCGCGGGGCGAAGAGCTCCTGCAGCGCCAGCACGTGGCGGGTGGTCAGGCTGTCGCCGAGTCCGACGGCGCCGTCGGCGTCGCCCTCGAGAACGGGCGCGGCGGCCAGGGCGTGGGCGTCCTCGCCGTCGGCCCAGCCGAGCACCTCGACGTCCAGCTCGGAGACCGCGGAGTCGGCCAGCGAGTGCAGGTCGGTCTCGGGGGCGATCAGTCGGCTCTTCGTCGGGGTGACCGTCAGCGCGGTCAGGCGCTCGTGCGAGGAGGTCCAGGAGCCGGTGAGGTAGGCCAGCTCCGGGCCGGGGCCGATGACGATGCCGGCCAGGCCGCGCTCGCGCAGGAGCCCCTGCGCGCGCCCGAGCCGGTCGGCGTAGACGGAGGCGTCGAAAAGTTCAGACATGCTCCCTATGGTAGGTCCGCTCAGTTGCCGAGGGCGACCACGCCCCGCCGGATCGCGTCGACCGCACGGCGGGCGTTGCGGCGGACCTCGTCGGAGTAGCCGGTGGCCGCGACCTGCTCGAGCAGGTCGACCACGCGGCGGGCCCAGCGCACGAAGTCTCCCGGGGTCAGCTCGGCGCCGCACTCGGCGGCGGCCTGGATGGCGTAGCCGAGCGGCGCGCCTGCGGTCCACTGGTGCATGGCCAGGGCGAAGCCGGGCTCGGGCTCGCGGGTCACGGGCAGGCGGTGGCGGCGCTCGTCGGAGGCGAGCTCGGCGTAGATGCGCTCGGTGGCGTTCATCGCGTCGGCCATGTCGTCGGTGGGCGCGGCGGCCTCCCCGGAGGTCTCGCGGCGGTTCTCGAAGACACAGGTCGAGACCGTGCCGGCCAGCTCGGCGGGGTCGAGCCCGTCCCAGATGCCGCGGCGCAGGCACTGGGCCACGAGCAGGTCGGCCTCGTTGTGGATGCGGGCCAGCCGCTCCCCCTCGTCGGTGACGTGCGGGGTGCCGGACTCGTCGAACTCGACGTAGGAGTACTCGGCGAGCAGGTCGAGGATGCGGGTGAAGGCCCGGGCCAGGGTGTCGGTCGCGCCGTCGACGGCGGCGGCCAGCGACCGGGCCTCGCGGCGGCGCCGGATGAGCTTCTCGCCGGTGCGCGCCAGGGACTCGCGGTCGGAGCCGGGCCAGTCGTGCACGGGGTGGTTGTGCACCGCCTCTCGCAGGGCGGTGACCTTCGCGGTGGGGCGCACGCGCGGGCGGGTGCGCATGTGCTTGGGCCGGCCGAAGCTGTGGCGGTGGAACTGGTCGCGCACGTACTTGGCGTGGCGGCGCGGGTTGTGCTGCACACCCTTGGGCAGCTTCATGCGGCCGAGGACGACGGGCGGGTTGGCGAAGGCGCCGGCCTCGATGCGGCCGGCCCAGCCCGTCTCGGAGATGACCTGCGGGCGCGGGTCGAGGGTCTGGTTGGCGGGGTTGACCACCACGGCGAGCACCGGGCGGCGCTTGGCGGGCATGGCGATGACCTCGCCGCGCTGCAGGCGGGCCAGCAGGGTCAGCGTCTCCTTCTCGCGCTCGGCGTAGGCGTTGCGGTGCGCGGCCTTCTCCTCGTCGCTCAGTTCGCGCCGCAGCTCGAGGTAGTCCAGGAGGTCCTCGAGCGGGTCGTCGCTCGGCGGGGCGAGGGCCGCGACCTCGGCGGCGAGCTGCTCCTCGAGCTCGGTGACCCGGGCGCGGGCCCGGTCGAGCTTGCGGGCGTCGCCGACGACGGCGCGGTCGGCCTGGAACTGGGCGAAGGAGCTCTCGAGCACGTCGAGCGAGGTGGCGTAGCCGAGGGTGCCCAGCAGGTTGACGGCCATGTTGAAACCGGGGGCGAAGGTGGAGACCAGCGGGTAGGTGCGCGTGGAGGCCAGGCCCGCCACCGCGTGCGGGTCGACGGCCGGGGCCCAATGGACCACGGCGTTGCCCACGGTGTCGATGCCGCGGCGACCGGCGCGGCCGGTCAGCTGCGTGTACTCGGCCGGGGTGAGCTCAGCGTGGGTCTCGCCGTTGTACTTGACCAGCTTCTCGAGCACGACGGTGCGCGCGGGCATGTTGATGCCGAGCGCGAGGGTCTCGGTGGCGAAGACGGCGCGCACCAGGCCGCGCTGGAAGAGGTCCTCGACGATCAGCCGGAAGGCCGGCAGCATGCCCGCGTGGTGGGCGGCGAAGCCGCGGGTGAGCGCGGCGCGCCACTGGCGGAAGCCGAGGACCTTCAGGTCCTCCTCGGGGATGCCGGCCACCCCGGCGTCGACGATCTCGCCGATCCGGTCGGCGTCGTCCTGGTCGGTGAGCACGAGCCGGGAGCGCAGGCACTGGTGCAGGGCGCCGTCGCAGCCGGCGCGCGAGAAGATGAACGTGATCGCGGGCAGCATGCCCTGGTCGCGCAGCGCGGCGATGACGTCGGGGCGGCTCGGCGGGCGCCAGGAGCGCTCGCGGGTGGGCCGCTCCCGGCCGGGGCGGCGCCCCGTGGAACGGGAACGGAAACCGCCACGGCGTTCATGCGGGGCGTCGTCAGTCGAACGGCGCTCGGCGCGGTCGATGGCGCGCTGCAGGGCCCTGGAGACCCCTCCCCCGGTGCCCTCGGCGGCGACGGGGCCGGGCTCGAAGAGCGGCAGGACGGCGCGGCCGACGAGCATCCACTGGTCCAGCGGGACCGGGCGGTGGTCGGTGACCACGACCTCGGTGTCGCCGCGGACGGTGGCCAGCCACTCGCCGAACTCCTCGGAGTTGGAGACGGTGGCGGACAGCCCGATGATGTGGACGTCCTCGTCGAGGTTGAGGATGACCTCCTCCCACACCGCGCCGCGGGAGGCGTCGGCCAGGTAGTGGATCTCGTCCATGACCACGTGGCTGAGCCGGTCGAGCTGCGGGGAGTGCGCGTAGATCATGTTGCGCAGCACCTCGGCGGTCATCACGACCACGTCGGCGGTGCCGTTGATCGAGCGGTCGCCGGTCAAAAGCCCCACGCGGTCCTCGCCGTAGGTGGCGCACAGGTCGTTGAACTTCTGGTTGCTCAGCGCCTTGATCGGCGTGGTGTAGAAGCACTTGGTGCCCTGGGCGAGGGCGAGGTCGACGGCGAACTCACCGACGACGGTCTTGCCCGCGCCGGTGGGCGCGCAGACGAGGACGCCGTGGCCGGCCTCCACCGCGCGGCAGCCGCGCAGCTGGAAGTCGTCGAGGTCGAAGTCGAGGCCGGCGGTGAAACGGTCGAGATGGGAGCCCATGGTCCCCCAGGCTAGTGGGCGGGCCTAGAGGACGTCCGAGTAGTCCGTCCCGTCGAGGCGGCGGGAGGCGTGGACGGGGGCCGCGGGGGCGACCGGGGCGGGCGCGGCGACGGCCCCGGAGGACTCGTCGTCGTCGAGGTCCATCCACTCCGGGCGCTCACGGCCGCGGCGCTTGTCGTTGATGCGGCAGAACTGCAGCGAGAGCTCGACCAGGACGTTCAGCGCGATCGCCATGGCGACCATGGAGAACGGGTCCTGGCCCGGGGTCATGAAGGCGGCGAAGATGAACAGGCCGACGGCGATGTAGCGGCGCTTGTCCTTCAGCGCGTCGTAGGAGAGCAGGCCGACGATGTTCAGCGCGGCGATGAGCAGCGGGACCTCGAAGCTGACGCCGAAGACGATGAGCAGGGCCAGCAGGAAGTTGAAGTAGTCCTGGCCGGTCAGCGCGGCGAACTGCGCCTCGTCGCCCATGCCCATGAGGAACTCGAGCCCGTAGGAGAGCACGAAGTAGGCCAGCACGGCGCCGGCGCAGAAGAGCAGCACGGCGATGGTCACGAAGGTGAAGGTGGTGCGCTTCTCCGTCTTGTGCAGGCCCGGGGTGATGAAGGCCCAGACCTGGTAGAGCCAGACCGGGCTGGCGAGCACGAGGCCCACGATCGCGCCGACCTTCAGGCGCAGCAGGAACATCTCGAAGGGCCGGGTGGCCAGCAGGCGGCACTCCTCGTCGGGCCCGAAGGTGATGCGCATGTGCACGGGCAGCTCGCAGTAGGGCCCGCGCATGAGCTCGCCCAGGGTGGGCAGCCCGAAGGCGGAGTTCTGGTACCAGACGAAGCCGACGACCGTGGTCGCGGCGACGGCCAGCAGGCAGATGATCAGGCGGCGGCGCAGCTCCTTGAGGTGCTCGATGATCGTCATCGTGCCGTCGGGGTTGGCCCGACGCTTCGCCCCCGGCAGGTGCAGCCGGCGCTTGCGCTCCGCGGTCATGGACTAGGCGCGCTCCTCGCCCTGGGTGCGGCGCTCGGCGGCACCGGGGGCGTAGTCGTTCGCGTCGACCTCGGCGCGCCCGGAGCCCGAGGTGATCTCGCCCTGGGCGGGTTTGGCGTCCTTGCCCTTGGCGGCGGGGTCGTCGTCGTTGCCCATCTCCTTCATCTCGGACTTGAAGATGCGCATGGAACGGCCGACCGACCGTGCGGCGTCGGGCAGCTTCTTCGCCCCGAAGAGGATCACGATGACCAGCAGGATGATCAGGATTTCCGGCCAACCCAGGTTCGGCATCAGGGACTACTCCTTGCTTCGCGCTGCCGGCGCCCTCTTTCGGGCGCCTCGGGATACTCGCCCCAGGCTATCAGTCGGGGCGTCACTGACGGTCATCATACGCCGCGAGCGCGGCGGCCCGGCGTGCCACGAGGAAGTCGACGAGCTCCGGCGGGCCGGTCACGCGCAGGCGGTCGCCGTGCGAGAGCACGAAGCGTGCGAGCCACTCCCGCGAGCCGGCGTTGAGGCGCCCGGGGATCCACCCGTCGGCCGGTTCGCCGAGCTCGAGGGGAACGGTATCGGCGAGCCAGGCCATCGACTCGCGTAGCTCGAGCTCGGCGGTGCAGCCGGGCCCGAAGTCGAAGGGCGCGTCGGCGTCGAGGGCGGCGGCGCCCGATTCGGCGGCCTCGTCGGTGACCTCGAGGTCGTCCATGCGGTCCAGCCGGAAGGTGCGCTCCTCTCCCCCGTCGAGCGCACGCAGGTAGGTGTGGCCCTCGTGGCTGAAGAGGTGGGCGGGGCTGACGGTGCGCCGCCGGGAGGTGTCCGAGGACAGCGAGGCGTAGGTGAAGGCGACCTTGCGGCGGGCGGCGACGGCCTCGCGCAGGTCGCGCAGCAGCCCGTCGGCGTCGGCGCCGGTGCCCTGCGGGGTGGCGTCGGCGACCCCGCGCGCGCTGCGGCCGGTGTGGGCACGTAGCTTCGCGGCCGCCGAGCGCACGGCCTTTGAGTCGGCGATGCCGGGCACGTTCTCGAGGGACTCCAGCGACATCAGCAGCGCCACGGCCTCCGAGGGGGTCAGGCGCAGGGCCTTGTCCAGGCCCTGGTCGTTGAGGATCTCGACGCGCCGGTAGTCCTTGCGCATGTCCACCAGGTCGTCCGGGAACATGCCGGGGCGCCCGCAGCAGAAGAGCCGGTCGAGGTCGGCCATGAGCTCCTTGGGCTCGCGGCCGAGGTCGCGCGCGGCCTCGAAGATGCTGCGGCCGGGGTGCGCGGAGAAGTACGGCAGCAGGTTCAGCGCGCGCACCAGGTCGGTGCGGCGGTCTCCGGTGGTGCTCATCGGTGCTCCTCTCCCCCGTTACGCAAGAGATTGACGACGTCGCGCCGGGCGTCCGTGGGCGCGAGCAGCACGGCGTCGGCGCCGAAGCCGGCGACGGTGCGCACGAGCCAGTCGCGGTCCACGCCGGCGAAGTGGGCGGTGCCGTCGGCGTCGACCTGCGCCGCGGTGCGGCGCAGCTCCTGGCAGCGGCCCTCGGCCAGGCGCACGGTGGCGTCGACGGTGGTGCGCCCGCGGGCGAGCGCCTCGGCGACGAGCTGCTGCAGGTCGCGGCCCTCGTCGGGGTGGGCGATCGGCGCGCCGGTCAGCTCGACCGCGCTGACGCGCAGCAGGCGGAAGGTGCGCGGTTCGTCGCGGTCGAGGTCGTGGCCGGCGAGGTAGATCCGGTCGGCGTGGTTGACCAGGCCCCAGGGGTCCATACGGCGCCGCTGGGCGGCGGTGGCGCGGTCGCGCCGGTAGTCGAACGTGACCGAGGTGCCCGTGCCGACGGCCTTGAGCACGGCGCCCACGGTGCTGTTGGGCACCCGGGCCAGGTCGTTGGCGGCGGTGAAGACGGTGCCGGCGGCGTCGGAGAGGTCGCGGTCGAGCCCGGCGGCGGCGAGCTTGGTCCACCCGGAGCGGGCGAAGACACCGAGCTCGGAGGTGCCGCCGAGGTCGCCGGCCAGGCCGAGGACGGCGGCCTCGTCGGGGGTGAAGCTGATGGGCGGCAGCTCGTAGCGCTCGCGCACGAGCCGGTAGCCCTCGCCGTCGCCGTCGCGGCTGACCTCGACGGGCACGCCGACGCGGCGCAGCTCGTCGATGTCGCGGGCCAGGCGCTTGCGCCCGGTGTTGGCCTCGCGGGGCGACTCGTTAGCGGGGTCGCCGTAGCCGGCGACGTGGGCGCGCAGCCACCCGGAGTCCAGATAGGCGCCGCCGTGGTTGTCGGCGTCGATCAGCGCGAAGACGAGGTTGAGGCGGCGCTCTAGGCCGACGTCGCGCTTGGGCGCCCGGCTGCTCATCGCGGGCCCCCGGCCAGTTCCACCATGTGCTCGAGGCCCTCCGGGTGGGGCTCGAAGGGGTCGGAGAGCTCGAGGGTCTCCGGCTCGGGGCGGGTGACCTTGAGGCGCTGCCAGTCGCAGGTGACCTGGGTGCCGGCCGCACGGGCGGCGGCGAGAAACTCCCCGCGGGCCCGCGCCCGGGTGGTCTGAGGGGCGGTGTCGACGGCGGCCGCGATGGCGGCCTCGTCGACCCAGTGCTCGACGAGGCCGCGCGCGGCGAGCAGGGCGTAGAGCCCGCGGCCGGGGCGGATGTCGTGGTAGGCCAGGTCCACCTGGGCGAGCTTGGGGTGTGCCCAGTCGCCGCCGAGGCGGTCGCGGTAGCGCTCGAGGAGGTTGCGCTTGATCACCCAGTCGACCTCACGGCCGACCCGGTCGAGTTCGCCGGAGTCGACGGCGTCCAGGGCGCGCTCCCACAGCTCGACCACACGGGTCATCTCGGCCGTCGAGGTGCCCGAGCCGGTCTCCGGGCGCTCGGCGAGCCAGGCGCGGGCGGCGGTACAGCAGACGCGCTGGATCTCGAGGGCGCAGGTGGTCGAGCCGTCGGCGCACTCGAGCTCGGCGCGGCCGGTGACGTCGCGGGCGACGACGCGGCCCTGGGCCACGGGATGCTTAAGCTCGACGGTGGGCAGGCCGGCGCCGGCCTCGGCGAGCTCGAGCATGAGCAGCATGGAGCCGACCTTGAGCGCGGTGGTCGGCTCGGCCATGTTCGAGTCGCCGACGATGACGTGCATGCGGCGGAAGCGGTGCGAGTCGGCGTGCGGCTCGTCGCGGGTGTTGATCACCGGGCGCGAGCGGGTGGTCGCCGAAGACACGCTCTCCCAGACCTGGTCGGCGCGCTGCGAGAGCAGGAAATCGGCCGGGCGGTCGCCGCGCGGGCGGGTGACCAGGCCGGCGCCGCAGACGAGCTGGCGGGTGACCAGGAAGGGCATCAGGTCGCGGCCGAGCGTCTTGAGCACGGCGGAGCGGCCGACGAGGTAGTTCTCGTGGCAGCCGTAGGAGTTGCCCAGCGAGTCGACGTTGTTCTTGAACAGGTAGACCTGCGCGTCGATGCCGTCGGCGGCCACGGCCTGCTCGGCGCGCACCGCGAGCTCGTCGACGACGCGGTCGCCGGCGACGTGGTGGGCCACCAGCTGGCTCAGCCCGTCGCACTCGGCGGTGGCGTACTCCGGGTGCGCCCCGACGTCGAGGTAGAGGCGCGCGCCGTTGGGGATGAAGACGTTGGAGCTCGAGTACTCGGCGACCACCGGGCGGAACAGGTAGCGGGAGATCTCGTCGGGGCCGAGGGCGCGGTGCCCGTCGGCCACGGCGGTGATGCCGTACTCGGTCTCCAGGCCCATGATGCGGCGGGTGAAGACCTCCCCCATCGGCCTACTGCCCGCCCTTCTGGACGTAGGCGTTGACGAACTCCTCGGCGTTGGTCTCAAGCAGGCTGTCGATCTCGTCGAGGAGATCGTCGGTGCCCTGGGTGTTGACCTGCACCTGGCCCGCGGCGGAATCGAGGCCGGACTCCTCGGAGTCGTCCCGGCCGCCGCCCGGCTGGATCTGGGTGTTCTTCTGTGTCACGTGTGACCTCCAGACTCTGGTTCTGATTGCCGTCCACTGTAGCGACGGCGGGTTGAGGGTGCCCTCACTGTCCTCACTGATCGGCGACGCGCTCGACGGGCAGGCCCGCGGCCTCGAGTGCGGCCACGAGGGCCTCCGCGTCGGCGGCCGATTCGACCGCCGCGCCGAGCTCGGCCTCCGTGGCCCCGTCGGTGGCGGGGATGCCCACGCGGGCCAGGCCGGCGGGCACGCGCAGGGTCAGCGACTGCCAGCTGGCGGCGGCGACGTCCTCGGCGAAGCGGGAGACGACGGTGCCGCGCAGCCAGGCGCGCGAGTCGGCCGGCGGGGTGTCCGCGGCGCGCTCGATCTCCTCGGGCGTGACGAGCGTGCGCATCCGGCCGGCGCGCACGAGCGCGTGGTAGAGGCCCTTGGCCGGGTCGATGTCGGTGTACTGCAGGTCGATCAACTTCAGCTTCGCGTCGTCGACCGGCACGGCGCGCTCCATGTAGGAGGAGATCAGCTGCCAC
Organism: Corynebacterium frankenforstense; assembly: GCF_030211955.1. Classification (GTDB taxonomy): domain Bacteria; phylum Actinomycetota; class Actinomycetes; order Mycobacteriales; family Mycobacteriaceae; genus Corynebacterium; species Corynebacterium frankenforstense_A. The sequence continues at coordinate 16,868 of NZ_JASODI010000010.1, forward strand.
TTCGTCGGCCAGTCGAGGATGCCGGCCGCCGCGAGCGGCCCCTGGGCGAGCAGCCCGCAGACCTCGTCCCACGCGGCGAGCACGCGCTCGTCCTCGGCGTCGGTGGCCTGGACGCGCTCGCGGTAGATCGCGAGGATCTCGAGGGCGGTCAGCTCGCGGCCGTCGGCGAGGGTCAGCCGGTGGCTCAGCGTCAGGTCGCGGGAGACGGCCTTGAGCTCGGCGACGGGGTCGGCGAGCTTGAGGTCGGAGAAGTCGACCCCGGCCTCCACGGCGTCGATGACCAGGGCGGTCATGCCGAGCTTGAGCAGGTTGGCGGTCTGCGACATGTTCGCGTCGCCGATGATGACGTGCAGGCGCCCGTAGGAGTCCGGGTCCGCGTGTGGCTCGTCGCGGGTGTTGATGATGCCGCGGTTGAGGGTCGTCTCCAGCGAGATCGGCTGGCAGAAGTAGTCGGCGCGCTGGGAGATCTGGAAGCCGTCCTCCTCGCCCTTCTCGCCGCGGCCCATGCGCCCGGCGCCGACGACGACCTGGCGGGTGACGAAGAACGGGATGAGGCTCGCGGCCAGCACGCCGAAGTCGGTCTCGCGGGAGTACTGGTAGTTCTCGTGGGAGCCGTAGGACGCACCCTTGCCGTCGACGTTGTTCTTGTAGATCTTCACCGGCGGGCACGGCTCGTGGTTCTTGAGCACGGAGACGTCCTGGCGGGCCAGCTCCGCGATGTCCGCGGCGGCCCGGTTGAGGATGACGTCGCCGGCGGCGTCGTAGACCATCGCCTGGAACGCCGAGCTGCACTCCGGGGCGGAGTACTCGGGGTGGGCGTGGTCGACGTAGTAGCGCGCGCCGTTGTCGAGGACGACGTTGGCCACGCCGAGCGCGTCGGAGTTGACCACCGGCACGGTGCGGTAGCGGCGCAGGTCGAAGCCGCGGGCGTCGCGCAGCGGCGACTCGTCCTGGAAGTCCCAGCGGAAGCGCGCGCCGGTCTCCACCGCCGCGTAGGCGACGACGACGTGTGTGGAGGTGACGATCGGCGAGAGCTCCGGCCGGCTCGGGGTGGCGATGCCGTACTCGGTCTCGGTGCCCAGGAAACGTGACATGGGCCCGATCCTAGTTCAGCCGAGCGTGCGCACCTCGACGACGCGGCGGCCCTTCTCGCCGGTGATCCGGCTCCACTCGTCCGGGTTCGAGGTGTTGGGCAGGTCCTCGCTCTCGTGCTCCTCGGCGGCGACCGACAACCGCAGGTGCTGCGCACTCACGCCCGCCGACGCGGCGTCGTCAAGCGCCCCGCCGGCGGCGATGAGGTCCTTGATCGCCAGCTTCTTCGCACGGTCGACGATGTTGGCGATCATCGCGCCGGAGACGAAGTCGTGGTAGCACAGCTGGCGCGTCGAGCCGTCGGAGTACTCCAGCTCGACGTAGGGCCGCGGGGTGAACAGGGCCTCGACGGCGGCGTCGATGAGCTCCTCGGCGGGCGCGGCCATCGGCACGTTGCCGCCGAGGTAGCGGGCGAAGATGTCGCGGGCCTGCTCGGGTCCGGGGCGCTCGACGCGGATCTTGACGTCGAGGCGGCCGGGGCGCAGGAGCGCGGGGTCGATGAGCTCCTCGCGGTTGGTCGCGCCGATGACGATGACGTTGCTCAGGCCCTCCACACCGTCGAGCTCGGCGAGCAGCTGCGGCACCACGGTGGTCTCCACGTCCGAGCTGCGGCCCGAGCCGCGGGTGCGGAAGAGGGACTCCATCTCGTCGAAGAAGATGATCACCGGGCGGCCGGCGCCGGCGAGCTCCCGGGCGCGCTCGAAGATCACGCGGATCTGGCGCTCGGTCTCGCCGACGTACTTGTTGAGCAGCTCCGGGCCCTTGACGTTGAGGAAGTAGGACTGCGTGTCCTCGCCGGCGCGCCGGGCCAGCGAGTTGGCCACGGCCTTGGCGATGAGCGTCTTGCCGCAGCCGGGCGGGCCGTAGAGCAGGACGCCCTTCGGCGGGCGCAGGTCGTAGGCGCGGTAGAGCTCGGGGTGGGCGAAGGGTAGCTCAACGGCGTCGTGGATCTGCTCGATCTGCTCGTCGAGGCCGCCGATGTCGGCGTAGGTGACGTCCGGGACCTCCTCGAGGGAGAGCCGGGCGACGTCGGCCTTCGGGATGACCTCGAAGGCGCAGCCGGAGCGGCGGTCGAAGAGCACCGAGTCGCCGGCGCGCGGGGTGCGCGTGCCGGTCTCGATCAGCCGCCCGGCCAGCGTGACGACGCGCTGCTCGCCGGTGCTGTCGGCGACGATGGCGCGCTCGCGGCCGAGCAGCTCGACCAGGGTGCCCAGCTCGCCGGTCTCCGAGAAGCCCGCGGCCTCGATGAGCTGGTGGTTCTGGCCGAGGCGCACACGGATGCCCGGGCGCAGGTCCGCCTGGCAGACCAACGGCGACATGGGCACGCGCAGCCGGCGGCCCGAGGTGACGATCTCGGCGGACTGGCCGTCGTCCGAGCGCTCCAGGAAGATGCCGTAGGTCGACGGCGGCTCGGCCATCGCCTCGATCTGCTGGTAGAGGTTGGCCAGCTTGTCGCGCGAGCTCTTGAGCATCTCGGCGAGCTTGGCGTTGCGCGCGCCGAGGTAGCGGTTGGTGCGGTTGAGCTCCGCGGTCTCGTCGCGCAGCTTCTGCAGCTCGTTGGCGCCCGCGCGCTCGCGCTCCTTTGCGGCGGCGGTGGCGGCCTCACGGCGGCGGTGCTGGTCGAAGGACTCCGGCGAATTCATGGGACCCAGACTAGCTCCGCGTCACCGCCGGGCGCGGCGCTGCGGGTGCGGCGGGGTGACCCCGTCGGCCAGGCGGCGCGCCCAGACCAGGAAGGCGGTGTGGGCGTTCATGCGGTGCTCCGGACGGGTGGCCTTGCCCTCGACGCGCCACTCGCGCAGCAGGGTCTCCCAGGCGCGCGGCTCGGCGAAGCTGCCCGTCTCGCGGATGCCCTCCATCGTGTTCATCAGCTGCGGCACGGTGGTCACGTAGGTCATCAGCACCCCGCCGGGGATGAGCAGGTCGCGCACGGTGCCCAGGAAGTGCCAGGGCTCGACCATGTCGAGCACCACGCGGTCGACCTGCCCGCCGGTGTCCTCGACGGTGACCTCGCCGAGGTCGCCGAGGTGCGGGTGCCAGTTGGCGGGCTCGCCGCCGAAGTAGGCGGCGACGTTCTCGCGGGCGAAGCCGAGGTGGTCCTCGCGGATCTCCCAGGAGTGCACCTCGCCGGACTCCCCCACCGCGCGCAGCAGCGCGATGGTCAGCGCCCCGGAGCCGGCTCCGGCCTCGAGGACGCGCGCCCCCGGGAAGATATCGCCCTCGACGAGGATCTGGGCGGTGTCCTTCGGGTAGACCACGGCCGCGCCGCGCGGCATGGACAGCACGTGGTCGACGTAGAGGTGGCGGAAGCAGAGGTACTCGCTGCCCAGCTGGGAGCGCACCACCGAGCCCTCGTCGAGGCCGATGATGTCGTCGTGGTGGATCTCGCCCTTGTGGGTGAAGAACACCCCGCCCTTTTCGAGGACGATGGTGTGGTGCCGACGCTTCGGGTCGGTCAGCTGGACGCGGTCGCCCGGCTGGAAGGGGCCGGAGTAGGCCATGGGTTCTCCTTAGAGGCGGTAGTAGGCGGTCAGCGCGGTGGCGAGCCCGGCCACGTCGGCCGGGTCGCACAGCTCGCGCGCCGAGTGCATGGACAGCAGCGGCACACCGACGTCGACGGTGGGCACGCCCGTGCGCGTCGCCGAGATCGGCCCGATGGTCGAGCCGCAGGGCACGGCATTGTTGCCGACGAAGTCCTGACCGCGCACCCCGGCGGCGGCCAGCGCGGCGCGCCAGCGGGCCACGGTCACGGCTGTCGAGGAGTAGCGCTGGTTGGCGTTGATCTTGGTCACCGGGCCGCGCCCGAGGATCGGCTGGTGGCCGGGATCGTGCTTCTCCGGGTAGTTCGGGTGCACCGAGTGTGCGGCGTCGGCCGAGACGCAGAAGGAGCGCTCGAGCATCGCGGCACGGGCGTCCTCGTCGGCGCCCAGCGCCCGGGCGGTGCGCCCGAGGACGCGGGTGAGCAAGGGACCTCCGGCGCCCGTCGGCGAGGCGGAGCCGACCTCCTCGTGGTCGAAGGCGGTGAAGACGAGGACGTCGCGGCCCTCGGGCACCTCACGGGAGGCGGCCGTGATGGCCTCCAGTCCGGCCCACACGCTGGTCAGGTTGTCCAGGCGCCCGGCGGCGAGTACCCCGCCGAGCTCGGCGGGTCCCTGGGCGTCCACGGTGATCAGGTCGGCGGCGACGATGTCGCCGACGCCGACCCCCGCGGCGTCGGCAAGCACGTCCTTGAACGGCCGGCCCGTGCCCTCGGGACCGAGCACCGGCTGGACGTGGCGCTGGCGGTCCGGCTCGAAGTCGTTGGAGCGGTGGAGGTGGATGGCCAGGTGCGGGATGCGCGCGACCGCGCCGGTGCGCACGAGCGCCGTCGAACCGTCGCGCAGCGCCAGGCGGCCGGCGAGCTCGAGGTCGCGGTCGAACCAGGACGGGATGATCGGCCCGCCGTAGACCTCGACGGCCAGCTGGCGCCAGCCGGCGGCGGTGAACTCGGCGTTCGGCTTGAGCACGAAGCCCGGCGAGTCGTTGTGCGCGCCGACGACACGGAAGGCCGACGCCTGCGAGGCGGAGGCCGGCACCCACCAGGCCACGGCGGCCCCGCCGGAGACGAGCACGTGGCCGCCCGGCGTGGCGTCCCAGGCCGCGCCGGGGTCCTGGCGGGTAAAGCCCGCGGCCTCGAGGCGGGAGGCGACCTCGGCGGCGGCGTGGAAGGAGCTCGGCGTGGCGCGGAGGAAGTCGATGAAGTCAGCTGCTTCGGACATGCCCCAAGTCAACCACGCCGGCGTCGCGGCGCGCCGATAGGCTTGGGGGTGATCATGACTGCCACCGATGAACCCCTGCCCGGAATACCCGCCCACCACTCGACCGGGAAGGCGCGCCCGCTGGCGCTGTCGCCCTCGCGCGCCGGGGACTACCGGCAGTGCCCGCTGCTCTACCGCTTCCGCAGCATCGACAAGCTCTACGAGCCCTCCACCGTCGCCCAGGTCAAGGGCACCCTGGTGCACGCGGTGCTCGAGCAGATGCACTCCTGGCCGCGCGAGGATCGCACCCTGCCGCCGGCGGTCAAGCGGCTCAAGCCGACGTGGGCGGAGATGTGCGAGAAGGACCCGCAGCTCGACGAGCTCGTGCCCGAGCAGGACATGCTCGGCTTCCTGGTCGAGTGCCGCGAGTTGCTCAAGGGGTACTTCCGGATGGAGAATCCGCAGGGCTTCGACGCGGACTCCACCGAGCGCTACGTACACATGGTGCTGCCCAACGGGGTGCCCGTGCGCGGGTTCATCGACCGCGTCGACGTCGCGCCGACCGGCGAGGTGCGCGTGGTCGACTACAAGACGGGCAAGAAGCCCTCGCGGCGCTTCTCCGAGCAGGCGTTCTTCCAGATGCGCTTCTACGCGCTGGTCTACTGGCGCCTCTTCGGGCGCATCCCCGACCAGCTGCGGCTGATGTACCTCAAGGTCGTCGACTCGCTGTACCTTACGCCCTCGCCGCAGGAGCTGGAGTACTTCGAACGCGACCTGGGCCGGCTGTGGGCCAGTGTGGTGGCCGACGGCGAGGCCGGGACGTTCCGGCCGCAGACCTCGAAGCTGTGCGGGTGGTGCTCCTTCCAGGACATCTGCCCCGCCTTCGGCGGCACCCCGCCGGAGTACCCGGGGTGGCCGGGCGCGGCGGAGAGCTGAGGCCGCGGCCCGGCCGGCGGCGCAGTTTTTGCGCGGCCTGTGCAGGACTTTCCCGTGACACGCGCGAATCGTCGTACATGGTGACTACAGTCACGTTATTGTTTAGCCCACCAAACTAGACACCGCCGCCTCCGCGACGGAACGACGTGACGGGAGTTTTCCAATGGGTCACATCCGTAAGCTGCGCTTCGCCGGCATCCTCGGCCTCGGCCTGCTGGCCACCGCCGGCACCGACGTCGCCATGGCGCAGGGCGGGCTCTCCGCCAACCTGGCGCTGTCCAACACCATCTTCACCCAGCAGGTCGGCGGCATCGACGGCACCGGCTTCGCCCTCTTCGTCGACTCCGACGAGATGGCCGACGGCCCCGTGGGGGTCTCGCGCCTGCGCATCGACGACGCGAAGATCTCCGACCTGTGCATGTCCGCGCCCGTCAAGGTGCCCGGCATGGGCGACCGCAAGTTCCAGATGGTCACCGAGGGCGACAACACCCAGGCCGACAACCTGGTCATCGGATCCACCGAGATCGAGGGCACGCTGACCCTGGTCAAGCCGCAGATCGGCGTGGACACCGGGCAGCTGGGCGGCCCGGCCGGATCCGGCGGCATCGCCGCCGAGAAGCTGCTGGCCAAGGACCAGACCATCCACGCCTCGTCCATCGCCGCCGACCAGCTGACCGCCGCCGGCGCGAAGATCATCATCGAGGAGGCGAACGGTGGCCGATGCTAGGCGGACCCGCACCGGACGGCTGATCCGGGAGGAGAAGCCGGCGGCTCGGGCTGAAGAGGCTGAGCCGGAGTCGGGCCTCGAGGAGGCCAACCGCGGCTTCGGCGCATGGCCCCGGCAGCGCCCGTTCACCGCGGGGCTGCTGATGATCCTCGCCGGGGTGGTCATCATGGTCCCGGCCTACCTCTCCTTCGAGGTCTCCAACATCCAGGTGCAGATCTCCTCGATGTCGGGGGTGTCCACCCTGGTCATCGGCGCGCTGCTGATCATCTGCGGGCTGATGACCTGGTTCCGCGGTGACGGTCGCATCCTGACCGGCGTCACCGCGCTGATCCTCGGCGTGGTCGCTTTGCCGGCCTCGAACTTCGGCGGGTTCATCCTGGGCACCCTGCTGGCGATCGTCGGCGGCGCGATGGCGCTGTCCTGGAGCCCCGGCGAGCGCCCCTCGAAGCGCGGCGCGGGTGCCGGGACCGGGGCGGGCGCCGCGGCGGTCGCGGCCGTGGCGGCCGTCGGACTCGTCGCGGGCTCACCCTCCCCCGCCGCACGGGCGCAGCTGCCGGCGATTCCAGAGGTGCCGGAGGTGCCGGAGGTTTTGGAGATCCCCGCGCCGCAGATCCCGGCCGTCCCCGCGCCCGAGCTGCCCGCTCCGCCGGAGGTGCCCTCCGACATCCGGGAGCTCGTGCCCGAGGTCCCCGAGATCCCCGGTGTGCCGGCCCCGCACGCGCCCGCCCCCGAAATCCCGGGTCTGGACACCGCCCCGCCGGAGCCGATCGCCGGCATGCCCCCGCTGCCGGGCACCACCTACACGGTGCGCTCGGACTCGACGCGGCTCTTAGGCGACGTCAAGCTCTCCTACGTCACCGTGGACACCGTGCAGGGCCCGCGCCCGGCGATCCGCATCGACGCCGACCGCGTCGTGCTGGACAACCTCAACGTCCGCTTCCCCGCCCAGACGGCCGGCACCACCGCCGTGTGGCAGCGCACCGGCCCCGGCCAGATCACCACGCTCAACGGCGACTTCCACATCATCGTCGCCAGCCTCGAGGTCACCCCGCAGCTGGCGGGGTGACCTCTCCGGTGCCGATCCACATCGACGCCTCCTGGGCGCCGGAGGACGTCGGCCGCGAGCTGAAGAAGATCGGCGCGGGCCTGCCGGACGCCGTCAGTGAGCAGCAGGTCATGCTCAACAACACGATGGAGACCTGCTACATCACCTCCGGCGACCTGCGCGGAGCGCCGGGCACGACGATCAGGCCCGAGTAGGCCCTAGAACAGGCCGGTGATGCGGCCGTCGGCGTCGATGTCGATGTTCTCGGCGGCCGGCTTCTTCGGCAGGCCCGGCATCGTCATCACGTCGCCGGTCAGGGCGACGACGAACCCGGCGCCGGTGCGCGGCACGAGCTCGCGCACGTGCAGGACGTGGTTGTCCGGCGCGCCGAGGGCGTGCGGGTCGTCCGAGAAGGAGTACTGCGTCTTCGAGATGCACACCGGCAGCTTGTCCCAGCCGTTGGCCTTGAGCGTGGCCAGGTCCTTCTCCGCCTTGCGGGAGTACTCGACGCGCCCGGCGTGGTAGATCAGGAAGGCCACGCGCTCGATGGCGTTCTCGACGCCGTCGGCCGGGTCGTAGATCGGGTGCGAGCCCTCGCCCAGGCTGGCGAGCACCTTCTCGGCGAGCGCCTCGCCGCCGGCGCCGCCCTTGCCCCAGACCTCGGCCTCGGCCATCTCGACGCCGAACTCGCGGGCCCAGTCGAACATCCAGGCCCGCTCGGCCTCGGTGTCCGAGGGGAAGAGGTTGAGCGCGACAACGGGCTCGACGCCGAAGTGACGGATGTTCTCCACGTGGCGCTCGAGATTGACGACGCCGCGCGCCAGCGCGTCGATGTCCTCTGCGTCCAGGTCGGCGCGCTCGACGCCGCCGTTGTACTTGAGCGAACGGATGGTGGCCACGACGACGGTGCCCGCGACGTCGAGGTCGCCGGCGCGGGACTTGATGTCGAAGAACTTCTCGGCGCCCAGGTCCGAGCCGAAGCCGGCCTCGGTGCACACGATGTCGGCGCAGTCGAGGGCGGCGCGGGTGGCGGCCAGGGTGTTGCAGCCGTGGGCGATGTTGGCGAAGGGACCGCCGTGCACGAAGGCCGGGGTGCCGCCGAGGGTCTGCACCAGGTTGGGCAGCACGGCGTCCTTGAGCAGCACGGTCAGCGCGCCGGCCGCACCGAGGTCGCCGGCGGTGACCGGCGCGCCGTCGTAGGTGTAGCCGACGGTGATCGCGGCGAGGCGTTCCTTGAGGTCCGCCAGGCCGTCGGCCAGGCCGATCACGGCCATGATCTCGCTGGCCGCGGTGATGGTGAAGCTGGTCTCGGCGGGCACGCCGTGGGCGCGGCCGCCCAGGCCGGTGACCACGCCGCGCAGGGTGCGGTCGTTGACGTCGATGCAGCGCTGCCAGGTGACCTGGCGCGGGTCGATGTTGAGGCGGTTGCCCTGGTGGATGTGGTTGTCCACCAGCGCGGCCAGGGTGTTGGTGGCCGCGGAGATGGCGTGGAAGTCGCCGGTGAAGTGCAGGTTGATGTCCGCCATCGGAACGATCTGCGAGTAGCCGCCGCCGCAGGCGCCGCCCTTGATGCCCATCACGGGGCCCTGGGAAGGCTCGCGCAGGGCCGCCGCCGCGCGGTGGCCGAGGCGGGCCAGGGCGTCGGTCAGGCCGATCAGCACGGTCGACTTACCCTCGCCGGCCGGGGTCGGCGAGATGCCGGTGACCAGCACGAGCTTGCCCTTCTTGCCGCGGTCCGGAAGCTTGGTGGGGTCCACCTTCGCCTTGTCGGTGCCGTAGGGGTGCAGGGCCTCGGCCGGGATGGCCAGCTTCGCGGCGATGTCCTGGATCGGCTCGAGGGTGTGGTCTTGGGCGATGTCAACGTCGGTGAGTGCCATGTGTGCCAGGTTACTCAACGCCCCCGGGGCTACCATTGTCGGTGTGACCGATCAGGACTCCAGTAACGGAACTCACACCCGCTCGTGGCTGGCTCGCGTGGCGCTCCCCCACGGCGACGAGCCGGACCCCCGCTTCACGCTGGCCAACGAGCGCACCTTCCTGGCGTGGACGCGCACCTCGCTGGCCTTCCTGGCCGGCGGCGTGGCCCTGGGCGCCTTCGAGCTCGAGGGCCTGCCGCGCGAGGTGCGCGTGGCCCTGGCCGTCTTCGTCATCGCCGTGGGACTCGTCATCTCGCTGGGCGCGGCCGTGCGCTGGCTGCGCGTGGAGCGCGCCATGCGCGAGCACCGTCCCCTGCCGGTGCCGGCGATCGTGCCCGTGCTCTCGGCGGCGGCGGTGATCGCCTGCGCCGTGGCCGCCGGGATGTTCCTCGCGTGAGCGGCGCCCCCGCGGTCCACGGCGACCCCGGCCTGCAGCCGGAGCGCACGAGCCTGTCCTGGTCGCGCACCGTGCTCGCGATGCTGACGGCCTCCGCGGTGCTCCTGCGCTGGATACCGCTCTACGGCCCGGCGGTCTTCGCGCTCTACGCCGTGCTGCTGACGGTGGCCGGCACGATCCTGGCCCGGCAGCGCTCCCGCTACCGGCGCGAGGCGACGGGGCTCGCCGCCGGGCGGGTCTCGGCCAACGTCGGCGGTGTGGCGCTGATGGCGCTGGCGATGGGCGTGCTCGGCGTCGGCGGCATCGTGCTCGTGCTCGTCGACGCGTGAGGCGCGCGGTCCGGGACACGGCAACGGGCCCCGACCGGGAAAGGTCGGGGCCCGTTGAGCCTGAGGCGGTGGAGTCCTAGATGAGGACCGAGCCGAAGGCGTAGCAGAGCAGCACCGAGATGATGATCTGCAGGGTGCCCGGCACCAGGAACGGGTGGTTGAAGACCCACTTGCCGATCTGGGTGGAGCCGGTGTCGTCCATCTCGACCGCGGCGAGCAGCGTCGGGTAGGTCGGGAGGATGAACAGGGCGGAGACGGCCGGGAACGCGGCGACGGCGGTCAGCGGGCTGACGCCGATGGCCAGGGCGGCCGGCATGAGGGCCTTCGCCGTGGCGGCCTGCGAGTACAGCAGGGCGGCGGCGAAGAACATGACCACGGCCAGCAGCCACGGAGCAGTCTCGAGCACGTCACCGGCGAAGGCCTCGATCGACTCGATGTTGTCGTTGATGATCGTGGTGCCCAGCCAGGCGACGCCGAGGACACAGACACAGGCCGACATGCCGGAGCGGAAGACCTGGGTGCCCAGGATCTCGCCGGCCGGGATCTTGGTGACCACGACGATTACGGTGGCGGCCAGTAGCATGATGGACATGATCGCCTCGTTGCGCGGCAGCGTCGGGTCCGAGATCAGGCCGACGTTGTCCGAGGTGATGGTGGCCCAGATGACCACGAGCAGGATGGCGATCAGGAAGGTCGCCACGGAGATCTTGCCCGAGCGGGTCGGCTTGTAGTCGGAGGTGACGGCAGGCGGGGAGACCAGGCCGCGCTCGAGGCGGTCCAGGTAGACCGGGTCCTGCTCCAGCGGCTTGCCCAGCTTGTTGGCCAGGATGGCCGTCGGGAAGATCGCCAGGAAGGTCGCCGGGATCAGCACGGCCAGCAGGGACAGGTAGCCCACGCCGAGCGGCTCCAGGATGGAGGCCATGAAGACCACGGCCGCGGAGATCGGCGAGGCCACGATGGCCATCTGCGAGGCCGGGACGGCCACGGACAGCGGACGCGAGGGGCGGATCTTGCCCTCCTTGGCCACCTCGACGATGACCGGGAGGGTGGAGAACGCGGTGTGCCCGGTGCCGGCGCACAGCGTCATCAGGTAGGTGACGATCGGCGCCCAGACGGTGATCTGCTTGGGGTTACGGCGCAGGAACTTCTCGGCCCAGTGGACCAGCAGGTCCAGGCCGCCGGCGCGCTGCATCGCGGAGATGGCCGCGATGACACACATGATGATGCCGATGACGTCGAACGGGATGGCGTCGAACTCCACCGGAACGCCGGTCAGGCCGAGCAGCAGCACACCTGCGCCGCCGGCGAAGCCGATCGCGATGGATCCGAGCCGGGCGCCGAGCACGATGGCGCCGAGGACAATGAGGATCTGAAGGATGATCACTTGCGGTTACTTTCTTGCGGCCCCGGGCGCTTATCGCCCGGGACGGGAGACGGGGACCGCTTCGCCTCGGCGCCAGAGAAACTCATTCGCGCAGGCGACAAGCCGCCACCCGGCCAGAGCCGGGGGCGGTGCAGCGGTCACTGGGGATGGTACTTGGACCTAGTCCTCGTCGTAGACCTTGCCCTGGTACTTCGGGTTCATCAGGTTCTCCTTCGAGAGGACCTTGTTCATGGTCTCCTCGTCGATGAGCCCCTTCTCCAGGACCAGTTCACGCACGGAGCGACCGGTCTCGGCGGCCTCCTTGCCCACGACATCGCCGTTGTGGTGGCCGATGAAGGGGTTCAGGTAGGTGATGATGCCGATGGAGTTGTCCACGTAGGCCTGGCAGACGTCCTCGTTGGCGGTGATGCCGGTGACGCACTTCTCACGCAGGGTGTCTGCGGCGTTGGTCAGCGTCAGCAGCGACTCGAACATGGCCTGGCCGATGGCCGGCTCCATGACGTTGAGCTGCAGCTGGCCGGCCTCGGCGGCCCAGGTGACGGTGATGTCGTTGCCGAAGACGCGGAAGCAGACCTGGTTGACGACCTCGGGGATGACCGGGTTGACCTTGGCCGGCATGATCGACGAGCCGGCGGCACGCTCGGGCAGGTTGATCTCGTTGAGGCCGGCGCGCGGGCCCGAGGAGAGCAGACGCAGGTCGTTGCAGATCTTGGAGAGCTTCATGGCGGCGCGCTTGATGGCGCCGTGGGCCAGCACGTAGGCGCCGTTGTCGCTGGTGGCCTCGATGAGGTCCTCGGCGGAGACGACGTTCAGGCCGGTGTTCTCGGCCAGCGCCTTGGTGACCTCCTCGCGGAAGCCCTCCGGGGTGTTCAAGCCGGTGCCGATGGCGGTCGCGCCGAGGTTAACCTCGAGCAGCTTCTCCGCGGCGGTCTCCAGGATGGCGCGCTCCTCGGACAGGTTGATCGCGAACCCGTGGAACTCGGCGCCCAGGGTCATCGGGACGGCGTCCTGCAGCTGGGTGCGGCCCATCTTGAGCACGTGGGCGAACTCCTCGCCCTTGGCGCGGAAGGCGTCGCACAGCTTGTCGTAGGCCTCGATGAGGTTCTGCATCTCGGCGTAGACGCCGAGGCGGAAGCCGGTCGGGTAGGCGTCGTTGGTGGACTGCGCCATATTGACGTCGTCGTTCGGGTTCAGGGCCTCGTAGTCGCCCTTCTCCTTGCCCAGGTGCTCGAGGGCCAGGTTGGCGACGACCTCGTTGGTGTTCATGTTCAGCGAGGTGCCGGCGCCGCCCTGGAAGACGTCGATCGGGAACTGATCCATGCAGCGACCCTCGTTGAGGATCTGGTCACAGGCCCAGACGATGGCGAAGGCCTTCTCCTTCGGCAGCACGTGCAGGCGGTGGTTGGCCATGGCGGTGGCCTTCTTCACCTCGACCATGCCGCGGATGAAGGAGGGCACGTCGTTGATGGTCTTGCCGGAGATCTTGTAGTTGTCGATCGCGCGCATCGTGTGGATGCCGTAGTACGCGTCGTTGGGGACCTCCATGGTGCCGAGGAGGTCCTCCTCGACGCGGACGCTGGTGTCCTTGGTTGTGCCGTCAGAAGAAGTCATGTGGAATTCCTTTCTGTATCGCCGCGATTCAGTGCCATCCCGGGCACGTCACCCCCTCGTGTGGGGGGCGCGGCGCTGGCCGGGATGTTGCCTCCCACCATACAGAACTGAAAATTACCTGTTATCCTGCAGTTTTAAGTACTGATAGGTGTTGCGTATAGGTCGGAATCCAATGAGACGTATGGCGAGCCTAAGAAGTCCAGTTCAACGAACGATTACCCCCGAATGAGGCAGGAGAAAGGTGCGCATCCAGTTGTGAAAAGAATTAACTGCACGCGCCCCGGTGACGCGGGTTGCACTCAGATCCGGGCGATCCGTAGGTCGCTGGCGAGGATCGCCTCGGCGCCGACGGCCTGCAGGCGGTCCATGACGTTGTTGGCCTCCTGGCGCGGGATCATCGCGCGCACGGCCACCCAGTTCTCGCGGGTCAGCGGCGATATCGTCGGGCCGGTCAGCCCCGGGGTGATCTCCGAGGAGGCCTCGAGGTTCTCGCGGGCGATGTTGTAGTCGAGCATGACGTAGTTGTGCGCGTTGAGGATGCCCTGGAAGCGACGCAGGATGACCTGGTGTTCCTCGGTCAGCTCGGCGTCGGCGCGGGCGACCACGACGGCCTCGGAGTCGCAGAGCACCTCGCCGAAGGGCTCGAGGCCCTGCTTGCGCAGCGTGCGCCCGGTCGAGACGACGTCGGCGATGGCGTCGGCCACGCCGAGGCGGATGGCGATCTCCACCGCGCCGTCGAGCCGGATGACCTCGGCGGTGAGCCCGCGCTCGGCCAGGTCGGCGCGCACGAGGTTCGGGTACGAGGTCGCGATGCGCTTGCCGTCGAGTTTCTCGGGGGTCCAGTCCTCCCCCGCCGGGGCGGCGTAGCGGAAGGTGGAGTTGCCGAAGCCGAGCGACATGACCTCACGGACGTCGGCGCGCGAGTCGCGGGCCAGGTCTCGGCCGGTGATGCCCAGGTCGAGGTGACCGGCGGCGACGTAGATGGCGATGTCCTTGGGGCGCAGGAAGAAAAACTCCACCCCGTTGTCCTTGTCGACGACGTTGAGGGCCTTGGTGTCGCCGCGGCCGGAGTAGCCGGCCTCCTTGAGGATGCTGCTGGCAACCTCGGAGAGCGAGCCCTTGTTGGGGATGGCGATCTTGAGCATGACGGTTTCAGTGACTCCTGGGGGTTGGTGCGTGGGGCGGGGTCGGCGTGCGGCTCAGAGGTAGCGGTAGATGTCCTCGGGCTTGAGCCCGCGGGCCACCATGATCACCTGCGACCAGTAGACGAGCTGGGAGATCTCTTCCGCCAGCTCCTCGTCGGACTGGTACTCGGCGGCCAGCCAGACCTCGCCGGCTTCCTCGTTGACCTTCTTGCCCAGGAAATGCATCCCCTTGTCGAGGGCCTCCACGGTCCCCGAGCCCTCCGGGCGGTTCTTGGCACGGTCAGCGAGTTCAGCAAACAGAGAGTCGAAGTTCTTCACGGCTTCATTATGGCACGCGCCGCGCTACACCCCCGACAGTCGGTCGAACCACACCCCCACCCGGTGGGCGTCGACCCCCACAAAACTGCGCTCGCCGTTGAGCTCGCCGAGGTCCGCCGCCCCCGGCTGCGGGGCCTGCCCCGGGACCTCCGGCAGCCCGATGACCACGCAGCCGGCCTCGAGCGCGCCGGACATCCCGGCGAGCGAATCCTCGAAGACGACGCAGTCCGCGGGGCTGACACCCGTGCGCCGGGCGGCCTCGAGGAACATGTCGGGGGCCGGCTTGTAGCGGGCGACCTGGTCGCCGGTGACGGCGTCGGCGAAGAAGTCCCGGCCCACCGCGTCGATGGCGATGTCGGCGAGCGGACGCACGGTGTTCGTGGTGACCACGGCGGGCACCCCCGCAGACCCCAGATCACCGAGCAGGTCGCGCACGCCGGGCTTCGGCTCGAGTCGCTCGCGGAAGAGATCGGCCACGCGGGCGAGCATCTCCTCGCGCAGCCGGTCGGCGGTCGCCTCGTCGACGGTGACCCCGGCGTGCTCGGCGCAGATGCGCAGCGTGTTCGGGAAGGACCCGCCGATGGTCGCCTGCCGCAGCTCGGGGGTGAGCCGGCGGCCCAGCTTCTCGCTGAGCTCGAAGGTGGCGATCCCCCACAGCGGCTCCGAGTCCACCATGGTGCCGTCCATGTCGAAGAAGACCGCCGCGGGCGTACGCCCCGAAGAAGCCGCCATGAGTCTAAGTGCCACCTTTCCGCAGGATGTGTCCGGAAGGGGCAGCCTACCAGGCGGGACTCACTCGAGGACGGGCAGCGCCGCGAGCGTCTCGTCGGTCGCGCCGGTGGTGGCGGCGGCGTCGGTGATCAGCTCGTTGAGCTCGTCGAACTCCTCGGGCTCGAGCACGGCGTCGGCGTGCTTGGAGTTGAACTGGGTCAGCTCCTCGAGGGTGCGGGCGACCACGGGTTCGAGCAGGTCGGCCTCGGGGTCGTCGGGCACCCGGTCCAGGCGGTCGAGGAAGTCCTCGAGGATCCCGCGCAGCTCGCCGAGCGCGGAGGCGTCGTAGGGCGCCTCCCAGCTGTCCGTCTCACCCTCGCGCAGGTAGGCGCCGGTGGCGAAGGTCTCCAGGTCACTGATGTACTCGTCGATGCGGGGCTGGAAGTCAGCGCGGATGCTCATGGCGCCATTGTCACCGATTACGCCTAGACGTGCACGCCGAGCAGGGCGTGCACGGCCTCGGCGACCGTCTCCCCCGCCGCGCCGCGCGGGGCACCGTCGTGCTTGACGACGTCGCGTGCCCACCCGTCCAGCGCCGCGAGCGCGCCCGGGGTGTCCAGGTCGTCGGAGAGGCGCTCGCGCAGCTCCGCGACGACTGCCTCGGCGGCCTCCGGGTCCTGGGCGGCGTCCGCGGCGGCGCGCCAGGCGGCCAGGCGCTCCTCGGCCTCGGCCAGCACGGCGTCGGACCAGTCGCGGTCCTGGCGGTAGTGGCCGGCGAAGACGCCGAGGCGGATGGCCGAGGGCTCGTGGCCGGCGGCGACGAGGTCGGCGACGAAGACGAGGTTGCCCAGGGACTTCGACATCTTGGTGCCGTCGAGGGCGATCATGCCGCAGTGCACGTAGTGGCCGGCCATGCGCGCGACGTCGAGACCCGCCTCCGCGTGGGCGGCGGAGTACTCGTGGTGCGGGAAGGCCAGGTCGCTGCCGCCGCCCTGGATGGCGAAGCTGGAGCCGAGCCGGTCGGTGGCGATCGCCGAGCACTCGACGTGCCAGCCGGGTCGGCCCGGGCCGAAGGGCGAGTCCCAGGCGGGCTCGCCCTCGCGGTGGGCGCGCCAGATCAGGGCGTCGAGCGGGTCGCGCTTGCCCGGGCGGTCCGGGTCGCCGCCGCGCTCGGCGAAGGCGGCGGTCATCTCCTCGTGGGTGTAGTTGGACTCGTAGCCGAAGTTCTCGGTGGCGTCGACGCGTGCGTAGACGTCCGGGTGCTCCGGGTCGTCGACGACGTAGGCCGCCCCCTTGTCCAGCAGCTTCTGCACGAGCACGACGATCTCGTCGACGGCCTCCATCGCGCCGATGAAGTCCTGCGGCGGGAAGACCTCGAGGGCGGTCATGTCGCCGCGGAACTTGTCGATCTGCCCGTCGCCGAGCTCGCGCCAGTCCACGCCGTCGCGCAAGGCGCGCTCGAAGAGCGGGTCGTCTACGTCGGTGACGTTCTGGACGTAGCGGACCTCGTGGCCGTTGTCGAGCAGCACCCGGTGGGCCAGGTCGAAGGCGAGGTAGGTCGCCGCGTGGCCGAGGTGGGTCGAGTCGTAGGGGGTGATGCCGCAGACGTAGAGGCCGACCGGGCCGGACGCCGGGATCTCGACGGGCTTGACCGCCTGGTCGGCGGTGTCGAAGAGCTTCAGCGGCACGGCGGTGCCGGCGGCGCGGGTGAGTTCGGGGCGGGGCCAGGATTGCATGGTCCACACTCTAACCGTCCGCCGCGACGCGGCGGCGGACAGGCGGGCCCACCCGGGCCGGGGCCCGCCCGAAACGGCCTGGACCGGTTTCTAGACCGGCTGGAGGACGCCGGTGGCCAGCAGCAGCATGACGATCAGGCCGGCGGGGATGCGGTAGGCGGCGAACCAGGCGAAGGAGTGGTTGGAGACGAACTTCAGCAGCCACGCGATGCAGACGTAGCCGAGCGCGAAGCAGATGACGGTGCCGACGGCCAGCTGCGTGCCGGTGGCGGCCTGGCCGGCCTGCGGATCGAAGGCGTCCGGCAGCGAGAACAGTCCGGAGGCGAGGACAGCGGGGACGGCCAGCAGGAAGGAGAACCGGGTGGCCACCTCGCGGTCGAGGCCCAGGAAGAGGCCGCCGGAGATGGTGCCGCCGGAGCGCGAGACGCCTGGGATCAGCGAGAGGCACTGCCACAGACCCATCACGACCGCGTCCTTCATGGTCAGCTCGTCGAAGCCGCGGGTCTTCCTGCCCTGGCGCTCGGCGAGGATGAACACGAAGGAGAAGAGCACGAGCACGGTGGCGGTGATCCACAGGTTGCGCAGGTTCTCGCGGATGATGTCCTTGCCCAGGAAGCCGATGAGGCCGACCGGGATGGTGCCGGCGACGACCATCCAGCCCATGCGGTAGTCCAGGCCGCGGGCCCCACGGTCGCGCAGGCCGCGGAACCAGCCGGTGAGGATGCGCCAGATGTCGCGGGCGAAGAAGACCAGCACGGCGGCCTCGGTGCCCAGCTGCACCACGGCGGTGAAGGAGGCGCCGGCGTCCTGGCCCCAGAACAGCTCGGAGACGATGCGCAGGTGGCCGGATGAGCTCACCGGCAGGAACTCCGTGAGTCCCTGCACGATGGAGAGCACGATCACCTGGGCCCAGCTCATGGCCTCCGGGGCGCCGGAGGCGAGCGTCGTCACGTCATTCACGGGCAACACCCTACCCACTAGGGTGGGGCGGGTGGAATCTCGCACCGTGGGCCGCTCCGGGCTGCGCGTCGGGGCCCTCGGACTGGGCACCGAGGCCTGGGGCACGGCCACCCACTCCGATGACGCCCGGGCCATCGCCCGGGTCTTCCTCGACGCCGGCGGCAGCCTCGTCGACACCTCGCCGGCCTACGGCGTCGGCCGCGCCGAGGAGGTGCTCGCCCGCGTCCTGGCCGACCTGCCGCGCGAGGAGCTCGTCCTCTCCTCGGCCGCTGGTGTCGACCCGACCGCCCCGGTGGGCCGCCGCGTGGACTGTTCGCGGCGCAGCCTGCTCGCCCAGCTGGACCGCACCCTGACCCGCCTGGGCACCGACCACCTGGACCTGTGGTCGGTGGGCTACTTCGACCGCCAGACCCCGATGAGCGAGGTCACCGACACCCTCGCCGCGGCCGTCGCCTCCGGCAAGGTCCGCTACGCCGGGGTGCGCGACCACACCGGCTGGCAGCTCGCCTGCACGGCCGGCGTCGCGGGACCGGGCGGCGTCGTCGCCGCGCAGGCCGAGTACTCACTGCTGGTGCGCCAGCCCGAGGAGGACCTGGCCCCGGCGGCCGGCTACCTCGGCGTGGGGCTCCTGGCCCGCGCGCCGCTGGGCCACGGGGTGCTCGCGGGGCTCTCCCGCGGCGAGCTGCCCGCCGAGGCGCACCCGCTGCTGGGTGCACGGGCCCGGACCATCGTCGACGCGCTGCGCACCGCCGCCGAGGGCCTGGGCGTCGACCCGGCCGTGGCCGCGCTGGCCTGGGTGCGCGACCGGCCGGGGGTGGCCGCCGCGGTGACGGGCCCCTCCGACCCCGCCCAGGCCCGCGTCGCCTTCGCCGCCGACGGGGTGCGACTGCCCGCGGCGATCACCCGCGCGCTCGACGACGTCTCCGCGTGAGCGACGTCTCGGCCTGACCAGCGGCGACCGGCGGGGCGGGACCGCCCGGTCGCACTGCTAGGCTGGCTGTCTGTGAGAAAGCGCGCCATCGGCCTCCCCCTCCTCACCGCCGCACTGCTGACGCTGACCGCATGCGGCGGGACGGACGGTCAGGACGGCACCGAAGAGAACATGGGCAACGCCCGCCCGGCGGTCTCCGACTCCGCCGGAGACGCACCCGACGGTGAGACGTTCGAGGCTCCGACGGGCCTCGGCGAGATCTCCCAGGCGGTCACCGACGGCGAGGTCGTCGGTCTGCGCGGGAGGGACGCGGTCGCATTCGGCACCGTCGCCCAGCTGCGCGACGGAAAGGCCGAGGTCGTCGAGACCGACCCCGCCTGCGGCACCCTGACCCAGGGCGCGGGCACATTCGTCCTCGCCTGTGGCTCCGAGGTCCTCCTCTTCGACCCCGCGGATCCGGCCGAGCCCGAGCGCCGCGACGTGGAAGGCGACGCCACCCGCGCCGCGCTCGTGGCCTCCGGGGAGCTGTTCACCGCCAACGCGGACGAGCCCGAGATCGTCATGACCCGCCCGGACCGCTCGACCGAGCGCATCGAGGTCGAGGACCCGGCCACCGAGCTGGTCTCCGTGCCCGGCCGCGACGGCGAGCGCGACGCCGTGGTGCGCACCTTCAACCCGGACACCACGATCCAGGACGTGGACTGGACCAACGACCCGCCGCGCCAGGGCGGCCGGCTGCGCGTCGGCCTCGGCGTGGGCACCGTCGCCCCCGGCGAGGACGACTTCCTGCTCGCCGCCGACGCCACCGGCGGCCAGCTGGCGGTCTACACCACCGACGACGTCATCCGCCTGCACCAGACCGTCCCGGTCGACGGCGAGCCCTGGGCCGTCGCCTGGGACCCGCACGCGAAGCGCGCCTGGGTCTCCTCGCCCGGCGACCGCGGCCTGCGCGCCTTCGACCTCTCCTCCGGCAGCCCCGAGCAGACCACGCAGCTGCGCGCGGTGCCCGACGCGCAGAGCATCGTCGTGCTTGACGACGGCACGCTGGTCGCCGTCTCCGCCACTGGTTCCGGTGTGCAGGTCGTCGCCGACGCCGCCGGCGCCTGAGCCCGGGCGCCCCGGCAGCCGGGGCGCCCCCTCCGTCCTTTCCATTCCTTCCCTACCGAACCCGGGAGAATCCACCGTGACCCTCGATCTCCGTCACCGCGCCTACGCCGCCGCCCTGAAGGTGATGTTCCAGATCCCACCGGAGCGCATCCACGGCATCATCATGTCCGCCCTGCGCGTCATGCAGAAGGCCGGCCCGGTGCGCACGGCCGTCTCGAAGATCTTCCCGGTGCGCGAGCCGATCCTCTCCCAGGACCTCTTCGGCGTGCACTTCGAGCGCCCGCTGGGCCTGGCCGCCGGTTTCGACAAGGCCGCCGAGGTCGCCGACGTCTGGGAGGCCTGCGGCTTCGGCTACGCCGAGCTGGGCACCGTGACCGCCAAGGGGCAGCCGGGCAACCCGGCCCCGCGCCTCTACCGCCTGCCGGCGGACAAGGCCCTGCTCAACCGCATGGGCTTCAACAACCCGGGCGCGGCCGCGGCGGCGGCCAACCTCAAGGCCCGCCGCGGGGCCGGCGTCATCGCCATCAACATCGGCAAGACGAAGGTCACCCCGGCAGAGGAGGCCGTCGAGGACTACCGCACCAGCGCCCACCTGCTCGGCCACCTGGCCGACTACGTGGTGGTCAACGTCTCCTCCCCCAACACTCCGGGCCTGCGCGACCTGCAGGCCGTCGAGGCGCTGCGCCCGATCCTCGCCGCCGTGCAGGAGGAGACGGACACCCCGGTGATGGTCAAGATCGCCCCGGACCTCTCCGACGAGGACGTCGACGCCGTGGCGGACCTGGCCGTGGAGCTCGGCCTGGCCGGCGTGGTGGCCACCAACACGACCATCTCGCGGGAGAACCTGAAGACCGACTCAGACGAGGTCGCGGCCATGGGCGCCGGCGGCATCTCCGGGCCGCCGCTGGCCGCCCGCGCCCTCGAGGTGCTCGAGCGCCTGCACGCCCGGCTGGCCGACAGTGACGTGGTGCTGGTGGCCTCCGGCGGCATCTTCACCGCCGAGGAGGCCTGGGCCCGCATCGCGGCGGGCGCGAGCCTGCTGCAGGGCTACACCGGCATGATCTACGGCGGCCCGGACTGGATCCGCGACATCCACCGCGGCCTGGCCGAGCAGCTGCGCCGCCAGGGCATGAACAACATCGCCGAGGCCGTCGGCTGCCGGAAGGCCTGGCTGGCCGCCTAGACACGGCCCACCTGAAGCTGCCTCAGGCGGCGAAGCTGCGCCGGATGAGCCAGGCGCACACGCCCGCCACGACCACGAGACCCAGCACCCAGTGCTGGGCGGTGGCGTAGGCGGGCTCCGGGGGCATGAAGCGGCTCGCCACGACGAGCAGCACCGCGACGATCAGGGCGATGACCTTTCCGCGGCTGCCGGGCTCGTCACGGCGGGTCGTGGCGAAGGCACCGAGCAGCGCGCCCGCCAGCAGGATCGTGAGCACGCGCGGGGTGAACTCGAAGGGGGCGCCCACGCCCCTGCCGAAGACGTCGAGGACGAGCAGCAGCAGGGCCACCAGGGCCACGCCGAGGAAGGCGCCGCCGACGCGCAGGCCGGCCGGCACGCCGCCACGATCCGGGCCGCGGCCGCCTCCTGCGGCAGCGACACCCTGTTCCCGCGCGCTCACTCGTTCTCGTGCCAGCCCCAGAGGATGGCGCGTCCGATGGCGTGGAAGTACAGGTTGAAGCCGAGCACCGTCGGGGTGGCGTCCGCGTCGACGTCCAGGTGCTCGACGTCCACGGCGTGCACGGCGAACAGGTAGCGGTGCGGGCCGTGGCCGGCCGGCGGGGCGGCACCGGCGAAGGCACGCGAGCCGCCGTCGTTGCGCAGGGCGGTCACCCCGTCGATGCCGAGGTCGTTTTTCGCACCCGCGCCGGCGGGCAGGCTGTCGGTGGACACCGGGATGTTGAAGGCGGCCCAGTGCCAGAAGCCGGCCGCCGTCGGGGCGTCCGGGTCGTAGCAGGTCACGGCCAGCGACTTGGTGCCCTCGGGCAGGCCGGACCAGGACAGCTGCGGCGAGACGTTCTCGGCGGCCGTCTGCGCGGCCGGCAGCTGCGCGCCGTCATCGAAGTCCTCGGAGGTCAGCTCGAAGCCCGGAAGGTCCTTCAGGGGCGCGTACGGGTCCGGGCCGGGGAAACGGGGGTCTGTGGCGTAGTCGTGGTTGCTCATGTACCCGTTTGTACCTAAACATGCGCCGCCGCGGGGGCGTTTTCGCCCACGTGGGGGCGACGGGACGTCGGAAAGCGGCGTGAGCTGGCAATTTGTTCCGCGAACCGGGTTCGGGTTAAGGTGATCCCCGTTGCGCGCCGCGATGCGGCGACGACCACCCTGCCCGGGTGGCGGAATGGCAGACGCGCTAGCTTGAGGTGCTAGTGTCCTATTAACGGACGTGGGGGTTCAAGTCCCCCTCCGGGCACGATCTGATCCCGGGTCACCGTCACACGGTGGCCCGGGATCACGCGTATGCGCGGCGGGATCTAGAATCGACGGTCGTGACTGTATCCGTGAGAAGCTACCGAGCAACCGACCACGACGACGCGATCAAGATCCTCGTCGACGCCTTCGAGGACGACCCGTCCTTCCGCCGCGTGACTCCCCTGGCCCGCGGGCTGGGCCACCGCGAGACGCTCGCGCGGATGCTCTCCGCCCAGATCAGGCGCCACTACATCCCGCACGGCCGCATCGACGTCGCCGTCGACGGCGAAACCGACGACGCCACCCCGCTCGGCGTCGCCCTGTGGAGCACCCCCGACGACGGGCCGGGGCCGGTGGAGAAGATCTCCGCGCTCAAGGACTGGGTCTCCCTCTTCGGCCGCCACGCCGCCACCGCCGTGCTGCGCGACCGCCAGGAATCCTCCTTCGAGCCGCGGTTCGCGCACTGGTACCTCTACACCCTGGCCGTCTCCCCGACCGCGCAGCGCCGCGGCGTGGGCACCGCGCTGCTCAACCACGGCCTGGAGCGCGCCGGCAACGACGCGGTCTACCTCGAGGCGAGCACCCCGCACGCCGCCAACCTCTACGAGCGCCTCGGCTTCGTGCCCATGGGCCGACTGCCCAAGCACGGCGAGGGTGTCCACGAGATGGGCATGTGGCGCCCGCCGGTGATCAAGGCCCCGAAGCCGGGCCGTGGCCCGGCCGCGGAGGGGTGATGGGATGGCCGGACTCGGCCGCTGGGTGCGCAGCTTCCTCGGCTTCGTGCTCGGCCTCGTCGCCGACGCCTGGCGCACGGTGCTGGGCTGGCCGGTGCACCGCAAGGTGCTCGTGGCCGCCGCGCTCGGCGCGTTCATCGTGCTGACGCTGACCGTGGACCTGCCCAGCCTGGCCACCCTGCGGGCGTGGTCGGACTCAGCCGGCGACTGGTTCGTCGTCGCCTTCTGGCTGCTCTACGTGGCGGTCACGCAGCTGCCCGTGCCGCGCACCTTCCTGACTCTGGCCTCGGGCATCCTCTTCGGACCCTGGACCGGGGCGCTGGTGGCCGTGACCGCGACGACGGTCTCCGCGGTCGTCTCGCTCGGCGTGGTGCGCGGGCTGACCGGCGACTGGATCCGCCCGCGCCTGGATCACCCTGCGGTGGCGGGCATCAACGCCCGGCTGCGGCAGCGCGGCTGGCTGGCCGTCGGCTCGCTGCGCATGATCGCCGGCGTGCCGTTCTTCGTTCTCAACTGCGCCTGCGCGCTCTCGCCGGTGCGCGTGCTGCCCTACGCGGTGGCGACCTGCGTCGGCTCCGCGCCCGGCACCGTGGCGCTGGTCTTCTTCGGCGACACCCTGACCGGGCACGCCGACCCGGTGGTCATCGCCTTCACGGTGGCGCTGGCTCTGGTCGGGCTCGTCGGTCTCGCCGTCGATCACCGGATGCCGGTACAGTCGGGTGGCAGATCAAGGGTAGAGGCCTGACCGGCCGGTGCCGGTCCCCCGCCCTCTCCCCCTCTCTCCCCGCCTGATTTTCCGGAGGTGTCCCCGTGCTCGCCCTGCACGCCCGCTACCGCGGCCGCAGCACCCGCCGCGCCGAACTGGTGCGCCGCAGCGCCGAGGCGCTGGCCACGCTGCCCGGCGTCGGCGACTTCGAGCGGCTGGGCGTCGAGGACATCCGGGCGCGCGTGGAGACGCCCGAGAGCCTCTGCGACACGGTCATGGCGTTGCTTTCCGACGGTGAGTGGGCACTCGGCGTCGGCGTGACCGACGCCGCCCACGACGCGACCGAGGCGGCCACCGCGGCGTTGGGCAGGGCCGCCCGCCCGGGGCTGGTGCGCGCCCGGGTGCTCCCGGACGCCACCGGCACCGCCGGCGAGGACATCGCCGCGGTCTTCCTGCTGCTCGGCCAGGTGCTGGCCAAGCGCTCGCTGGAGGGCCGGGAGGCGACCTCGCTGATGCGCACGGGCATGAACCAGATCGAGGCCGCGGAGCGCCTCGGCATCACCAAGCAGGCGATCTCGCAGCGGCTGCGGGCCGCGGGCTGGCAGGCGGAGAACGCCGGCTGGCAGCTGGCGGTCAACCTCATCACGGCGGCCCAGAAGGCTGCGCCGGAAAACGACTGATAGAGAAGAGAGAACTGACCGGCGCCACGGGGCGCCGGTCAGTCGCTGTCTGGTGCGGTTCAGCGCTGCGCGGCAGCGCTAACGGTGCTCATCGGGACGGCCGTGCCGCGGTGCGGGCTGCCCCTGGGGCGTCTCCGGGCCGGTGCCCCACACGTCGTCGCTGAACTGGACTCCCTCGGCCGGCTGCTGCGTCGGGGCGGCGATGCCGCGTTCCGGGTGGGCGGCCGGCGTGGCGGTGCCACGGTCACCGGCGCTCTCGTCGCGGCGGCGGGCCGGGGTGGCCTTGGGGGCCTTCTCCTCGCCGGCGAGCGGTATCCCCGGGTCGACGGGCTTGTTGGCCACGGCGTTGGCGGCGGCCACGGCGGCGGCGATCTCCGGGTCGGACTCGGTGGAGAACCACTCGTTGGTGTCGCCCTCCTCGGCCATTTCGCGGGTCTCCGCGTCGACGTCGGCCGGCTCGTAGCGGAAGACGCCGTCGTCGTCCTTGTTGCTGAAGGCCTTGGCGAACTGCTCGAGGGTGTCGCCGAACTGGGCCGGGATCATCCACATCGTGGAGGCCTGGCCCTCGGCCATCTTCGGCAGCTTCTCCAGGTACTGGTAGGCCAGCACCTCGGGCGTCGGCTTCGAGGCGCGGATGGCCGCGTTGACCTTCTGGATCGCGCGGGCCTCACCCTGGGCCTCGAGGTAGCGGGCGGCGCGGCGGCCCTCGGCGAGCAGGATCTCGGACTGGCGCTCGGCCTCGGCGGCCAGGATCGCGGCGTGCTTCTCGCCCTCCGCGGCGAGGATGCGGGCCTGCTTCTCGCCCTCGGCGGTCTTGATGTCGGCCTCGCGCTGACCCTCGGCGGTGAGGATCGTCGCGCGCTTCTCGCGGTCGGCCTTCATCTGCTTCTCCATCGACTGCTGGATGGAGGGCGGCGGGTCGATGGCCTTCAGCTCGACGCGGGAGATGCGCAGGCCCCACTTGGTGGTGGCCGCGTCCAGCTCGCCGCGCAGGCGGCGGTTGATGACCTCGCGGGAGGTCAGGGTCTCCTCCAGGGTCATGCCGCCGACGACGTCGCGCAGCGTGGCCACGGAGATCTGCTCGACGCCGACGATGTAGTTGTCCACGCCGTAGATGGCGCGGGCCGGCTCGTTGATCTGGAACGTGACCACGATGTCGATGGCCACGGTCAGGTTGTCCTCGGTGATGACGGCCTGCGGCGGGAAGGACACCACGCGCTCACGCGTGTCCACCCGGGCGCGGACCCGGTCGATGAAGGGGACGAGCAGCGTGATGCCGCCCGAGACGGTGCGGGTGTACCGGCCGAGCCGCTCGATGACCGCCGCCTCGCCCTGGGGGATCAGGGCGATGGACTTGAAGACGACGAGAGCGACGAAGACCAGGATCACCAGCAGGACGATCAGGCCTGCCATGGGTCAGGGCTCCTTCCAGACGACGGCGGTGGCGCCGTCGATGCGAACGACGGTGACGGAGTCCCCCGCGCCGAAGGTCACGGACGGGTCCATCGAGCGCGCCGACCAGATCGAGCCGTCGAGGCGGACCTGTCCGGTGTGGGCGTCGGTGGGCTCGAGCACCTCGGCCGACTGCCCGACGAGGGCGCGCGGCGAGGTGTCCAGGGCGAGGGGCTTCTGCATCTTCCGTCGCAGCCAGGGGCGAAGGAAGACGATGAGACCGATCGAGACGACGGCGAACACCAGCACGTTGGCCCACTCGGGCACGCCGGCCAGCGACGTCCCGGTCGCGGCCAGGGCGCCCGCGGCGAGCATGAGGAAGGTGAACTCCCCGGCGGCGAGCTCGAGGCCCGCGAGCACCAGGGCGCCGATGAACCAGACGATCGTTCCCATGGGCCCCAAGGTACCGCAGGCCCGCGGCCTCCGGGAGCCCTGACGCACGGGTTTTCAGCCGGCGGCGTCCGCCTTGCTCAGCGAGGGGTCGGTGACGAAGTCGACGAGGCGCTCGACGGCCCCGATCAGCGAGGAGTCGAGGTCGCGGAAGTTGTGCACGGCCGCGTACACCCGGCTCCAGCCCTCCTTGGGGTCGGACCAGCCGAGGCGCTCGCACACGCCGGTCTTCCAGTCCTCGCCGTAGGGCACCTCCGGCCAGGCGCGGATGCCGACGCTGGCGGGCTTGACGGCGGCCCAGATGTCGATGAACGGGTGGCCGGTGACCAGCACGTGCTCGCCCACGCCCTCGACCAGGCGGGACTCCTTGGAGCCCTTGACCAGGTGGTCAGCGAGCACGCCGACGCGGCGGCCGGGGCCGGGGCGGAACTCGGCGAGGCGCTCGGGAAGGTTGTCCAGGCCCTCCAGGTACTCCACGACCACGCCCTCGACGCGCAGGTCGTGGCCCCAGACCTTCTCGACGATCGCGGCGTCGTGGATGCCCTCGACCCAGATGCGCGAGGGCGCGGCGACCTTGGCCTGAACGTCGCGCACCCGCCGGGAGCCGGAGTTGGAGTGCGTGGGCGGGGCGGGCGCGGCGGCGACGTCGCGCACGAGGGTAACGCGGCGGCCCTGGTGCAGGAAGCCGCCCGGGCGCAGCCGGAAGACGCGCGTGGTGCCGTAGCGGTCCTCGAGGCGGACCAGCTCGCCCTCGACGGCGCGCTCGGTGCCGATGACGGCACCGACGAAGTTCTGCCCGAAGACCTCGACGACGGTGCCCTGCTTGGCGGGCAGCTCCGGGTAGGTCGCGGGGCGGTTGCGCGCGTGGCCGGAGAGGATGTCCCCGGCGTAGGGGTCGTGGAAGCTCATGGCCCCACAGCCTATCCCCCGTGCGGGTCCGCCTAGAGTGGCTGGCCGTGAGCATCCGCGAGACCGTCTACTCCCCGCTGCAGAACGCCGTCGTCTGGCTGGCCGCCGGACTGCACGGCCACGAGCCCGCTGACTCGGTGCTCGGTGCGCTGACCGAGCTCTTCGGCCCCGGACAGACGCTTGACGACGCCGCGCCCCTCACCGATGTGCTGGCCTTCCTCCGTCGCTGCGGCGCCCACGAGACGGACGCGGGGCTGCGCCTGGTGCTCTCCGGCCCGGCCGACGCCCCGCGGCTTCCGGCCCGCTCCCCGGCGGCTGCCGCCGCCGCGGTCGGCCCCGGCGCCGTGGTGGTCGAGGGCACGGACCCGACCGTCTACCACGCGCTGGTGCCGAGGGTGCCCGCCGACGGCTCGCCGGTGGTCTGGGAGCGCTTCAGCGGGCCGGCTCCCCTGCCGGCGCCGGACTACCTCTCCCCGGGCGAGGCCGACCGGCTGCTCACCCAGGCCACGAACCGGGCCACGGACCTCATCGACGCCGTGGGCTACCGACCCGACCCCAAAGTAAAGTCCCCACGGTTGACCGTGGGGACTCTGGGCGACTTTTACGACACCCCGGGTCTTCCCGGTTCGGTGCCGCCGCGGGCGGCGAAGCTCTTCGCGCGCGCCGACCGGGTCGCCGCGATCGTCGAGACGCTCCCCGAACGCATCGGCGACCACAGCCTGGACCCGCAGCTGCTGGCCCTCGGTGGGCCGGTGCGACGGGCCCGGGTGGCCGGCGTGGACTACGCCGTGCGCGAGCTGGCGCGCGGGTAGGCGTCCACGGGCTCGCCGTTGACGCTGACGCCCCAGGCGGGCATGTCGCCGCGGACCTCGATCTCGCGCAGGCCGGCGGCCTCCTCCATGAGGTCGACGACGCCGCGGGCGAAGGGCTCCGTGGTGCCGGCGGTGCGCGAGCGCTCCAGGTGCACGCCCATCTCGTCGCAGGCCTGCTTCAGCTCGGTGTCGAGGTCCCAGACGACCTCCATGTGGTCGGATACGAAGCCGACCGGGCAGTTGAGCACCGCGTCGAGGCCCTCGGCCTCGTGGAGCCCGGTGACGAAGTCGACGACGTCGGGCTCGAGCCACGGCTGGTGGGGCGGGCCGGAGCGCGACTGCCAGACCAGGTCGTGGTCGGACTCGCCGGCGGCGGCCGCCACCAGGCGGGCGGCTTCGCGCACCTGGGACTCGTAGACCTCGGACTCGGCCGGGCCCTCGCCGTGGCCGCGGTCGGTCACCGGCACCGAGTGGGCGGTGAAGACGAGGCGGGCGTTCTCGTCGGCGCCGAACTTCGCGCGGGCGTCGCGGATGCCGGCGGCCATCTCGTCGACGAAGCCGGGGTGGTTGAAGAACTGGCGCAGCTTGGTGAACTCGAGCTCGGGCGCGCCGCGCTCGGCCAGGTGGGCCCGGGCGCGCCGGATGTCCTCGTCGTACTGGCGGGCCCCGGAGTAGCCGCCCCACGCCGAGGTGGCGAAGACGAGGGGGTGGCGCACGCCGTCGGCGGCCATCCGCTCGGCGGTGTCCTCGAGGAAGGGGTGCCAGTTGCGGTTGCCGAAGTAGACGGGCACGTCGATGCCACGCCGCTCCAGCTCGGCCTCGATGTTGGCGATCATCTCCTTGTTCAGCCGGTTGATCGGGCTGACACCGCCGAAGTGGTAGTAGTGCTCGCCGACGACCTTGAGCCGTTCGACGGGGATGCCGCGGCCCCGCGTGACGTTCTGGAGGAAGGGGATGACCTCCTCGTCGGCCTCCGGGCCACCGAAGGAGAGCACGAGCAGCGCGTCGTGGGGGAAACCTTGGTTCATGCGCACGATGCTACGTCAACCTTTTGATCACGCAAAAACGGGGCCCGCGCCGTGCGTGGACCCCGTAGCCTGCGGGTTTTTTAATTCCGGATCAGATCAGGCGGACGGCGCTGGCCGACATGCCCGACCAGCGGACCGGCGAGATCTGGACGGTCGAGCCGGACTGCGGTGCCTCGATCATCTGGCCGTCGCCCAGGTAGATGGCCACGTGGTGGTTGCCGGCGGGGCCGTAGAAGATCAGGTCGCCGCGCTCCATGTTCGAGGGGTCGACCTTGGTGCCGCGCTGGTACTGGTAACCGGTGTAGTGCGGCAGCGAGATGCCGACGCCGGCGAAGGCGTAGAGGACCAGGCCGGAGCAGTCGAAGCCGATTTTGTTGTAGTCGCCGTAGGAGTCGGCGACACCGCCGTCGCGGATGCCCTTGGTCGGGCCGTTGGCGTCGCCGCCGCCCCAGGCGTACGGCATGCCGATCTGCGACTTGGCGCGGGCGATGACGGTCTCGATGCGCTGCTCGCGCGAGCCGTCGACGCTGCCCGAGACCTCCTCGGAGACCTCGTCGGCGGTCTCCAGGGTCGGCCCGCCGATGGACTGGCCGGTCGAGTCGGTGGACTCGGTGGTGGTCGCGGTCTCCTCGGCCGCCTCGGTGGTCGCCGTGGCGGTGGGCTCGGCCGGGGCGGTGGCCGTCGACTGCGTCGACTCGGCGGCCTGGGTGCTGGTGGCGGTTTCGCTGGTGGCCGTGGCCTGCGCGGTCGCGGAGGTCTCGGTGGCCTCGGTCGAGGTGGACTCGCCGGTGGCGGCGGTGCCGGAGGGATTCTGGACGGCGGCGATCTCGCCGGCGTCCGCGTCCTCACCGGTCGGGTACGGGTTGTCGAGCGTGTTGTGCTCGGGCTGGGTCGCGGCGACGGCCTCGGCGGCCTTCTCCGCGGCGGCGGTGGCCTCGCGCTCGCGCTGGGCGGCGTCCTCGGCCTCCTTGCGGGCGCGCTCCTGCTCCTCGGCGGCGGCCTCCTCGCGCTCGGCCTTGGCCTTGGCGGCGGCGGCCTCGCGGGCCTTCTCCTCGGCCTCCTTGCGCTCCTGCTCGCGCTGCTCGTACTCGCGGTACTCCTCGCGCTCGCGGTCCAGGCTGTCGTGGTGGCCGCGGGCGGCGTCGAGCTGGCCCTGGGCCTCGTCGCGCTGGGCGACGAGCTGCTCGCGCTCGGCGTTCTTCTCCTCGAGCTCGCGGGAGCGCTCGTCGATCTGGGCGCGGGCGTCGTTCTGCGCCTTCTCGGCGGCGGCCTCGCGGTCCTCGGCGACGTCACGGGCCTCGCGCAGGCGGGACTCGCGGTTGGCGGTCTCGGTGCGCAGGCGGTCGAGCTCGTCGACGGCGGCGCGCTGCTTCTCGGCGTTGGTGCGCAGGTAGGTGCGGCGGTCCAGGCCGTCCTCACTGGTGGCGTTGCCGGAGACACCGGAGACCGGCGCGGAGGCGCCGCGGCGGTAGGCGGTGCGGGAGATCTCGTCGAGCTTGTCCTGGGCCGAGCTCATCTCGTCCTGGACCTGGTCGAGCTCCGCGCGGGCCTCCTTGACGGCCTGGCGGGCCTGCTCGGCCGAGCCCTGGGCATCGTGGAGGTCCACGAGGGTCTTGTTGATCTGCTCGCGCACCCCGCCCATGTCCAGCTCGAGGTTGGCGATCTCCTCCTCCTTGGAGGACAGCGCGCCGGCCGCCTCGGCCACGCCGCCGGCGCCAGCATCGACGGCCTGCTGCGCCTGGGCGAACTCGGAGGGCTCCGGGTTGCGCGGGACCGCGCCCGCGACGGCGGAGGTGGCGACCATCACCGCGGAGACGGTGGTCGCCACGGCGACACGCGCGCAGGCGCCGACCCGACGACCGGCGCGAGTCGGCGTCTGCGTCTGATCGGCGTTCAGAGAGTAAGCCACGAAAATCTCCTGTCAGTCCCCCGGCGGACTTTCAAGTCAACGGCCTTGACCCGGGGATGGGGCGCGCGGTGTGCGTCCCATCTAGCACCGCCCCGCGCGGCCGCCCCGGACACAGGAGTGCTCCCCCGGCGTGACTTTCCCGATCCGTGAACGCGACATGCTTCCCCACAGGTCCGTACCACGACATCGATGTGTCACAGCCGATTCGGAAGTGAATTCCTGCGACCGCGGGCGACCCGCGAGTCGATGACCAAACCATAGACCACGCGAGCCCCGAAAACCTCAGTCAGTCACACACGCCACAGAAGTAAAGTTCCCAGCCATGACCCGGTCGGCCCGCTGGCCTGCAGAAAAGGCGTTACACCCCGGACGAGTGATCTTTATCACAAATAAGGTCACAGGCGTGTCACTCTCCGCTCTCGACCAGGTCAAGATGTAGGCGGGCCCACCGCCCTCTCACGCCCCCTCAGGCGTCGCAGGGCGCCGCAACGGCGACCACCGGGACGTCGTCAAGTAAAGCTTTAAGACTTGACCTACTTCCTCGTGCGGGCGGCACGGTAGGCGGCGAGCGCCGCGACGGCCAGAACGGCGAGCGTGACCAGGAGGATGACGCCCGCGCCCGCGACGCCGACGCCGGGATCGGCGAGCTCGCCGGAGAAGGCGCCCACGGAGGCCGGGTAGTCGGGCTCGCCGACCATCGCCAGGGTCGCCTGGTCGAGCTCGGCGCGGGCCAGACCCGTCTCCGGTGCGCTGACCGCGCCCGCACCCCCGGGCGCGCGCACGACGACGGTGCCCGGGCCGCCGGCGGCGCCCGCCCCCCCCGCCTCGATCGCGTTGAGCGTGTCCTGTGCGAGATCGCGCAGGGCGGGCACCTGCGCCGGCGTCTCGTCGAGGACGACGACGCCCAGTCCCCCTTTAATGTCGGAGCCGGCGACCGCGTCGCGCAGCGATCCGACGAAGGCCGGGTCGTCGGCGCCCGTGCCCACGACGGCGACACCGTCGTCGGCGAGATCCGCGGCGAGCTCGGCGGCGGGCGGGGCCTGGGTCATGGCGGGACCTCTTCACTAGGGAGGAACGGATATATAAGGAACGGCGCCTGCGTTCCGCGCTGACGACCCACAGCATATCGGGCACCGCCCCCGCACGAACGGGGTTGGCCGAAAAGGTGGTTGTCCGCGTCACGTTCGCAAATAGGACGGTTGTACTGTTAGCCTGAGACTCGACGGCCAATCGCGCCGCCGGTGCTAGTAGAATCATTTCCAGCGGACCTCGTGAACTGCCGGACTCCGGCTCCGGCCACGAGACAGTCCTCACATTTCGATATCCCGCGAGAAACGGAGCTCACTGTGACCGCAAGCAAGAACTCCTTCGACGCCCAGCGCACCCTCAAGGTGGGCGACAAGGAGTACCAGTACTTCGCTCTCGATGCCGTGCCCGGCATGGAGAAGCTGCCGTACTCCCTCAAGGTTCTCGGCGAGAACCTGCTGCGCACGGAGGACGGCAAGAACGTCACCGCCGACCACATCAAGGCCCTGGCGAACTGGGACCCGACCGCCGAGCCGGACACGGAGATCCAGTTCACCCCGGCCCGCGTGCTCATGCAGGACTTCACCGGCGTGCCCTGCGTGGTCGACCTCGCCACCATGCGTGAGGCCGTGTCCACGCTCGGCGGCGACCCGGAGCAGGTCAACCCGCTGAACCCGGCCGAGATGGTCATCGACCACTCCGTCATCGTCGAGGCCTTCGGCAGCGACGACGCCCTGCAGAAGAACGTCGAGATCGAGTACCAGCGCAACGAGGAGCGCTACCAGTTCCTGCGCTGGGGCTCGGAGAACTTCTCCAACTTCCGCGTCGTGCCCCCGGGAACCGGCATCGTCCACCAGGTCAACATCGAGTACCTGGCCCGCGTCGTCTTCGACAACGAGGGCGTGGCCTACCCCGACACCTGCATCGGCACCGACTCCCACACCACCATGGAGAACGGCCTGGGCATCCTGGGCTGGGGCGTCGGCGGCATCGAGGCCGAGGCGGCCATGCTGGGCCAGCCGGTCTCCATGCTCATCCCGAAGGTCGTCGGCTTCAAGCTCACCGGTGAGATCCCGGTCGGCGTGACCGCCACCGACGTCGTGCTGACGATCACCGAGATGCTGCGCCAGCACGGCGTGGTCCAGAAGTTCGTCGAGTTCTACGGCAACGGCGTCAAGTCCGTGCCGCTGGCCAACCGCGCCACCATCGGCAACATGTCCCCGGAGTTCGGCTCCACCTGCGCGATCTTCCCGATCGACGAGGAGACCACCAAGTACCTGCGCCTGACCGGCCGCCCGGAGGAGCAGATCGAGCGCGTCGAGGCCTACGCCAAGGCCCAGGGCATGTGGCTGGACGAGGACGCCCCGGAGGCCGAGTACTCCGAGTACCTCGAGCTGGACCTGTCCACCGTCGTGCCGTCCATCGCCGGCCCGAAGCGCCCGCAGGACCGCATCCTGCTCAACAAGGCCAAGGACACCTTCCGCGAGCAGCTGTCCACCTTCACCGACGACCCGATCTGCGAGGACGACTCCGCCGAGGCCATCAAGATGGCCGCCGAGGGCAACGCCCCCGAGGAGCAGAACGAGGACGCCCTGCCGGAGACCTACAACTCCTCCGCCGAGGGCCACGGCGAGTCCGCCGCGGTCGGCTCCAAGGGCCGCCACTCGCACCCGGTGACCGTCAAGTCCCCGCGCGGCGGCGAGTACACCCTGGACCACGGCATGGTCGCCATCGCGTCGATCACCTCGTGCACCAACACCTCCAACCCGTCCGTGATGATCGGCGCCGGCCTGATCGCCCGCAAGGCCGCCGCCAAGGGCCTGCGCGCCAAGCCGTGGGTCAAGACCATCTGTGCGCCGGGCTCCCAGGTCGTCGACGGCTACTACAAGCGCGCCGACCTCTGGAAGGACCTCGAGGCCCTGGGCTTCTACCTCTCGGGCTTCGGCTGCACCACCTGCATCGGCAACTCCGGCCCGCTGCCGGACGAGGTCTCCCAGGCGATCAACGACAACGACCTGACCGCCACCGCGGTGCTCTCCGGTAACCGCAACTTCGAGGGCCGCATCTCGCCGGACGTGAAGATGAACTACCTCGCGTCCCCGATCCTGGTCATCGCCTACGCGATCGCCGGCACCATGGACTTCGACTTCGAGACGCAGCCGCTGGGCCAGGACCAGGACGGCAACGACGTCTACCTGAAGGACATCTGGCCCTCCCCCGCCGAGATCGAGGAGACCATCCAGCAGGCGATCTCCCGCGAGCTGTACGTCCAGGACTACGCGGACGTGTTCAAGGGCGACAAGCAGTGGCAGGAGCTCGACGTCCCCGAGGGCGAGACCTTCGACTGGGACCCGGACTCCACCTACATCCGCAAGGCGCCCTACTTCGACGACATGCCCGTCGAGCCGGAGCCCGTCAAGGACATCCACGGCGCCCGCGTCCTGGCCAAGCTGGGCGACTCGGTCACCACCGACCACATCTCCCCGGCCTCCTCGATCAAGCCCGGCACCCCGGCCGCCCAGTACCTGGACGCCAACGGGGTCGAGCGCAAGGACTACAACTCCCTGGGCTCCCGCCGCGGCAACCACGAGGTCATGATGCGCGGCACCTTCGCCAACATCCGCCTGCAGAACCAGCTGGTGGACGTCCAGGGCGGCTACACCCGCGACTTCACCCAGGAGGGCGGCCCGCAGGCCTTCATCTTCGACGCCTGCCAGAACTACAAGGCCGCCGGCACCCCGCTGGTCGTCATCGCCGGCAAGGAGTACGGCACCGGCTCCTCGCGTGACTGGGCCGCCAAGGGCACCAACCTGCTGGGTGTCAAGGCCGTGATCACCGAGTCCTTCGAGCGTATCCACCGCTCGAACCTGATCGGCATGGGCGTCATCCCGCTGCAGTTCCCCGAGAGCGAGTCCCACGAGTCCCTGGGCCTGGACGGCACGGAGACCTTCGACATCACCGGCATCGAGGCGCTCAACGACTCGATCCCGTCGACGGTCCACGTCACCGCCACCAAGGAGAGCGGCGAGACCGTCGAGTTCGACGCCACCGTGCGCATCGACACCCCCGGTGAGGCGGAGTACTACCGCCACGGCGGCATCCTGCAGTACGTGCTGCGTCAGATGGCCGCCAAGTAGGCCGACCCCGGCCGTGGCCTGACGGGCCCCGCACCGCGGGCCCGTCGCGCAGGGCGGGGAGGCGAGGTGACCGCCTCGCCTCCCCGCCCTTTTCCCTTTCTTGCCCACAGTCCCCTTCACCTCTCCCCCTTCTTCCGCTTAACTTCCCTTCACCAGATTCACCCGAGACCGGAAAGGTCGTGCCGTCTTATGCCCGTGGTCAGCGAAGAGGAG
The DNA here is from genome assembly GCF_030211955.1 of Corynebacterium frankenforstense. Classification (GTDB taxonomy): domain Bacteria; phylum Actinomycetota; class Actinomycetes; order Mycobacteriales; family Mycobacteriaceae; genus Corynebacterium; species Corynebacterium frankenforstense_A. Next base: position 52,356 of record NZ_JASODI010000010.1, read on the forward strand.
CTCGCGCGGCGTCGCCGCGAGATTTTGGAGGGCGCCCGCGTGTGCTTCGCGCGCCACGGCTACGAGGGCGCGACCGTGCGCCGCCTCGAGGAGGCCACCGGCAAGTCCCGCGGCGCGATCTTCCACCACTTCGGCGACAAGGAGTCGCTCTTCCTGGAGATCGCGCACCAGGACGCCGTACGCCAGGCCGAGGTCGTCGCCCGCGACGGCCTGGTCGCCGTCATGCGCGACCTGATCCACCACCCCGAGCACCACGACTGGCTGGTCACCCGCGTGGAGATCTCGCGGCTGCTGCGCACCGACGCCGGCTTCCGCGCCCGCTGGGAGAAGCACCAGGAGGTCCTCGACCGGGCCATGCGCCAGCGCTTCGAGCAGCGCGACGTCGCCGAGCGCATGCGCACCGACGTGCCCGTCGGGGTGCTGACGACCTACCTGGAGACCGTGCTCGACGGGCTGATCGCCCGGCTGGCCTCCGGCGGCTCGGCCGAGGGCTTCGACACCGTGCTCGACCTGGTCGAGGAGTCCGTGCGCCACCGCTGAGCCCGGACAGCGGGGACCGCCGGGCGCGACACGCGCATCTAATAGACCGCTTGGTTCGGAAAATGCCGGCCGTCTGTGTAGACTGCTTGGTATGCTTCCGTTCCTGCTGCTCTCCCCGCGCCGCAGCCCCGCAGTGGCCGGCGCCGAATACCGCGATTTCCTCCGTGCCGCGGGCCTGGAGGAGGAGCAGCTGGTCCACCGAATGCTCGACTCGGAGAACTCCCGGCTGGGTGATCTCCGCGGCTTCTCCGGCGTCTTCGTCGGCGGCTCGGACCTGAACGTGACCGACGCCCGGCACAGCCGCTGGCAGCAGAACGTCAACGTCCAGCTCGCCGGGCTGCTCGCCGCGCCGGTGCCCGTCCTCTCCGTCTGCTACGGCGGCTCCGCGATCGCACGCTCCACCGGCGGCGAGATCGGGCGCACCCACCCGGAGAACGCCGGGGCCACCACCGTCGAGCTGACGGCCGCAGGCAAGGCCGACCCCGTCTTCGGCGCCCTGCCGGCGAGCTTCACCGCGCTGACCGGGCACACCGAGAACATCACCGCGCTCGGGCCTAACGCCACGCTGCTGGCCACCGGCCCCTCCTGCCCCGTGCAGGCCGTGCGCTACGGCGAGCGGCTGTGGACCTGCCAGTTCCACAGCGAGATGGACGCCGACGCGATGCGCGTGCGCATGGGCTTCTTCCACGGCCACGGCTACTACGACGACGCCGAGTTCGACGCGATCGTCTCCGGCCTGCCGCTGGTGGACACCTCCGCCCCACGCACGCTGCTGCGCTCCTTCGTCGCCCACGCCGCCGCCGACGCCGCGCGCCGCCGGGCGCGCGCGGTCGCCGACGCGCACGTGCCCGCCCTCGTGGGCTAGGCGCGGGCGTCGGAAATCGGGGTCTTGGTCAGGCGCCGAAGTCCGCCGCGGTGACCGGCCCGTCGCCGTCGACGAAGGCGAAGCGCGCCGCGTGCGGGAACTCCGCGCGCCCGGCGGCCTCGACGATGACGTCGGCGACCAGCTCACGCGACGTCTCGGCGGCCGCGCCGGCCTCGTCCGGGATCGCCCTGATGCCGCGGTCCGGCTCCAGGGTGAGCACGCCCGGGGCGAGCACCAGGTGATCGAAGGCGACGCGGGCGGCCAGGCGCTCGTCGACGGCCTGCTTGGCCTCGCCGTAGGCGTGCATGCCGTGGCCCTCGCCCCAGGGGTTGTGCAGCGAACCGGCGTAGGAGACCAGGATCAGCCGCGGGGCGTCCGCGCCCAGCTCCTCGAGCGCGCCCACCAGCGACAGCGCGGCGTCACGGTCGACGGCATAGGTCGCCTCCGCGCCGCCCTTGCCGCCGGCGCCGGCGGACCAGACGATGACGTCGTGGCCCGAGACGAGCTCGCGCCATTGCGCGGCGGATAGCGCGGTGATGTCGGCGACGTGCGCGGTCGCGCCGAGCTTCTCGACGTCGCCGGCCTGCTCCTCAGCGCGGATGACCGAGGTGACCCGGTCGCCGCGGGCGACGAGCTTCGGGGTGGCCAGGAGGGCGACCCTTCCGTGGCCGCCGATGATCAGGACTTTGCGGGGGCTGTGCGTCTGCGTCGTCTGTGACATGGCCCCAGGCTAGTCACCGGGACCGAGCAGCTCCACCTTCTCGAGCGCGGCGCGCGCCCGGCGGGCGTCGATCAGCGGGTCGAGGGCGAGGGTGTTTCCTCCTGGCCGTCCGGGTAACGCACGATGGTCCAGCCGTTGTCAACGTCCTCGACGTCGTCTTTCACTTTGCCGTAGGGCCCTTCGCGAAGGGCCGGCCGTCGTGCAGGATCCCGGCCACGGGGACATCGGCTATGATCCCGGAGTACTCGTCGGACTCGTCGCCCCCGAAGAGGCTGCGCATGGTCGTCGTGTGGAAGCCGCGGCACGTCACCGCGCCGGTGCGGAAGGTCGCGTAGCGCAGCCGCCCGTCCGCCCACGCCGTGTCCAGGGCGCGGCGCAGGCGCGTGATCTCGCTCAGCCTGCCGACGTTCTCGCGCAGCCCGAACGCCGAGCAGATCGAGAACGCGGGCACGAAAACCAGGAAGCAGAGCACGCGCATCCACACGGCCTCGTCGAGGAAGATGAGGAAGACCGTGATCGCGACCGCGACGATCGCGATCAGGGCCCACATGCCGATCCGCCACAGCGCCGAGCGGCGCCGCCGGGCGGTCGAGGACGGCGCGCCGGAGCGCCCCTCGGCCAGCGCGAGCTCAAGGTCCGTGCGGGGCAGGGCCGCGGGCGCCGCACCGACGTCGCCGGCGGTGCCGTCCTCGACCGCCGCGGTCAGTTTCCCGTCGGCCCAGGTCTCCTGCGCGCCCCAGAGCCAGCGGTGGAAGAACCGCTCGCCCCGGCGCGTGAAGCGACCCCGCCTGCCTGTGTCCCGCGTCATTTCCATGGCCTCATCTTGGCACGCGCGCCCCGCGCCCGTCCCCCGCTCGACCATCCTGCGTGGGGATGTGCGTCGAGACCCCGGGTAGAGTCCTGGATCATGTACGCGATCATGACCGTCACCGGTGCGGACCACACCGGAATCATCTCGGGCGTCACCGCCGCGCTCGCCGAGCAGAAGATCAACATCCTCGACGTCTCCCAGACCATCATGGAGCGCTGGTTCACCATGATCCTGCGCGTCGAGTTCGACGACGCCGCCACGGGCATCGAGGCGATCCAGGAGCGCATGGGCGCGGTGGAGAAGGAGCAGAACCTGGTCATCCGCATCCAGTCCGAGGCCCTGTTCTCCGCGGTCAACGAGATTTAGGAGGCCGCGACCCATGGCTCTGACACTGAACGCGGCCAACATCCTCGACACCATCGAGATGATCGAGAAGTACCGCCTCGACATCCGCACGGTCACGATGGGCATCTCGCTGCTCGACTGCGCGCGCCCCACGATGGTCGAGACCGCCCGAGCCGTCCACGACAAGGTCGTCGGCCAGGCCAAGGACCTGGTGTCCACCTGCGAGGCGATCAGCTCCGAGCTGGGCGTGCCGATCGTCAACAAGCGCATCTCGGTCACCCCGATCTCGCTGGTGACCGCCGCGGCCGAGGGCGACCCGGTCGAGGTGGCCCGCGCGCTCGACGCCGCGGCCAAGGAGGTCGGCGTCAACTTCATCGGCGGCTACTCCGCCCTGGTGGAGAAGGGCGCGACGACCTCCGAGCGCCGCCTGATCCGCTCGCTGCCGACCGCCCTGTCGGAGACGGACGTCGTCTGCGGCTCGGTCAACGTCGCCTCCTCGCGAGCCGGCATCAACATGGACGCCGCCCGCTCGATGGGCGAGGTGGTCAAGGAGGCCGCCGCGCTGACCGCCGACGACAGCGCGATCGCCTGCGCCAAGCTCGTCGTCTTCGCCAACGCCGTCGGCGACAACCCCTTCATGGCCGGCGCCTTCCACGGCGTCGAGGAGCCGGACTGCGTCGTCTCCGTCGGTGTGTCCGGCCCCGGCGTGGTCGACCGCGCGCTCGGTTCCCTGGAGGGCGCGACCCTGGACCAGGTCGCCGAGGAGATCAAGAAGGCCGCCTTCAAGATCACCCGCACCGGCCAGCTGGTGGGCAGCATGGCAGCCGAGCGCCTGGGCGTGCCCTTCGGCATCGTGGACCTCTCGCTGGCCCCGACCGCCGAGGTCGGCGACTCCGTGGCCCAGATCCTCGAGCACATGGGCCTGGACCAGGTGGGCACCCACGGCACCACCGCCGCGCTCGCGCTGCTCAACGACGCGGTCAAGAAGGGCGGCATGATGGCCTGCTCGCGCGTGGGCGGCCTGTCGGGCTCCTTCATCCCGGTCTCCGAGGACCGCGGCATGATCGACGCCGTGCGCGCCGGCACGCTGCGCATCGAGAAGCTCGAGGCGATGACCTCGATCTGCTCGGTCGGCCTGGACATGATCGCGATCCCGGGCGACACCACCGCCGAGACCATCGCGGCGATCATCGCCGACGAGTCCGCCATCGGCATGATGAACCACAAGACCACCGCCGTGCGCGTCATCCCGGTGCCGAGCACGAAGCCGGGTGACGACGTCAACTTCGGCGGCCTGCTGGGCCACGCCCCGGTCATCGACGTCAACCAGGTCGCGGCGACCGAGTTCATCCACCGCGGCGGGTTCATCCCCGCGCCGGTGCACGGCTTCCGCAACTAGGCGCCGATTGACGACGCCGCGCAGATCGCCCCGGGCGGTTTTGCGCGGCGTCGTCCGTGCGTCGCCGGCTGCGCCGGCCACCGGTCGTTCGGCTCCTGCGGTTCCTGTGGTACCTGCCGCGCCTGTTCCGGCCGCGCGAAGGACCGAGCCCGGCGGCCAACCCCGGGCGCTCCCCCGCGGCCGCTACTCCCCCTCGCCGGAGTCGGGCAGCAGGCGCGGGACGACCTTGCCGGCGTCGGTGCGCGGCAGCTCGTCGAGCCAGACCACCCGGTCGGGCAGGTTGTGCTCGGCGAGGTTCTCGCGCACCAGCTCGCGCAGCGAGTCCTCGTCCAGGGCGCGGCCGGCCTCGTTGTCGGCGCGCACGAGGTAGCAGTCCAGGCGCGACATGATCTCGCCGCGCACGCCCTTGACGTAGACGTCGCCGACGGCCTCCTGCCTGCCGAGGAACTCCTCGAGCTCGCGGGGGTAGACGTTCTCGCCGCCCTTGATGACCATGTCGTCGGCGCGCCCGCGCACGTGCAGGAAGCCCTGCTCGTCGAAGAAGCCGAGGTCGCCGGTGGAGAGCATCCGCCCGCGCACGGTCGTGGCGTCCTTGGCCGAGAGGTAGCCCTGCATCGACTCCGAGTTCGCCGAGTAGATCGTGCCCACCTCGCCGGTGGGCACCTCCTTGCCGTCGTCGTCGAGGATCGCGATGCGCACGCCCGGCGCGACGGTGCCGGCGCGGTCCGGGTCCGCGGCGAGCTCGCGGGCGCTGGCCACGGCGACGGGACCGTGCTCGGTCGAGCCGTAGAAGTTGCAGGTCACCACGCCGAAGCGGGCGTTGAGGTCACGGACGAGGTGCGGCGGGATCGCGTTGCCGGAGGAGACGATGAACTCGACCGACTCGCCGATCCGGCCGTCGGCGGCGGTGCGGTCCCCGGAGGCGACGGCCTCGTCGAAGGCTCCGGTGAGATCGCGCAGGAAGACCGCCGCGGAGATGACGCCGGTGACCTTGTGCCGGGTGATGTCCGCCATCGCCTCGCGGGCGTCGAAGTGGCGGCGCAGCACCATCGTCGAGGCGGTGGCGAAGACCAGGTTGAGGTTGAGCCAGCCCCAGGCGTGGAAGAGCGAGGCGGTCAGCTGGATGACCCCGCCCGGCCGCCACGGCACCTCGGGGAAGATCGAGCCGATTACCTGCGGGCTGCGCGGTACCCCGCGCACCACGCCCTTCGGGCGGCCGGTGGTGCCCGAGGACATGATCACCGTCGGGTTCTGCTTCGGGTGGAAGGGCAGGTTCGGGCGGCGCCCGACGGACTCGATGGCCGTGCCGTAGCTGACCGGGGCGCGCCCGCCGAAGTGCAGGTCGCGCAGCTTCTCGGGCACCCCGTTTTCGGAGCCGTGGCCGACGATGAGCGGGGTGGAGCCGTCGGCGAAGCCCTCGGCGTGGTCGGCGTCGGCGACGACGACCTTGGCCCGGTACTCGTCGGCGGTGCGGCGCAGCTGCGCGGCCGAGGACATCGGGTTCATCACCATCGCCACGGCGCCGAGGTACCCGCAGGCCAACATGGTGATCACGGGCACGCGCGAGTTGCGGGCCACGAGCGCCACGCGGTCGCCCTCGGCCACCCCGTGGGCACGCAGCGCCGCGGCGAAGCGGCGGGCCTGCTCGCGCAGCTCGGCGTAGGTCAGCTCGCCGACCTCGTCGATGAGCGCCGTGCGCTTCGGGCGTCCGGCGGCCGCGCCCTCCATCAGCGACGCCATGGAGAAGCCCCAGCGGACCAGGTTGCCCACCAGCCTGCCGTAGTAGCCGGGGGCGGCCACGTGCACGTAGTCGGTGCGCAGGTAGGACGGCACGCCGGCGATGAACTGGCGCGCGAGGTCCCGCACCGGGACGGCGAGGTCGAGGGGGCGTTCCACCAGAGGGCTGGCCATGTGAACCTTTCATCTTCGGTAGAGGGGCGGGGCGGGGACGGTCCCGTGCAGTGACCATCATCCCGGGGCGCGGGATTGTTACGTTCCTCTGCCAGACTACCTTCACGGGCGCTGCCGCCCGGCGCACCGCGCCGGGCCCCACGCTCCACCGCGCCGGGCGCGCCGGCCGCGATCGGCGGGGCGTCGGCAATTGCACGCCGGATATTTTTATTCACCTGTTGAACTGGGATTTTCCGTCCCCACGCTGAAGGTGCTTCCGGTCACGCCGCCGGTGTCCTAGGCTCATCGGCACCTATTCAGAGCGGCCGAGAGACCCGGCTCGATGACGCCGCAGCAACCCCCAGAGCCCTGGAACGGTGCTAACGCCGAGGTTCGATAGGAACTCCCATGCCCACAGGACTTCTCTACTCCGACTACCGGCCTGGCACGCCGACGGAGCACCCCACGGTGTCCTTCGAGCTGTACCCGCCGCGCAACCCCTCGAAGGTCTCGGGGATCTGGGCCGGCGTGAACAAGCTGGCCACCGCCCGCCCCGACTACGTCTCCGTGACCTACGGGGCCGGCGGATCCGGCGGCGACACCCGCGACACCTCGGTGCAGGTGCTGCTCAACATGATCGACCGCCACCCCGGCCTGCCCGCCGTGGCCCACCTGACCTGCCTGGGCTCCACCCCGGCGGAGATGACGCTGATCATCCGGCTGCTGCTGCGCGCCGGGGTCCGTGACTTCCTCGCGCTGCGCGGCGACCCGCCGGCCGACGACCCGGACTACTCACCCACCCCGGGCACGCTCACCCACGCCGCGGAGCTTGTCGAGCTGATCCGCGAGGTCGCCGCCGACGAGCTGCCCCACGGCGTGGGCACCGGCCCCGGCGGCTCCGGGGCGGCCACCGCGCCGGTGGTCGAGGACTACGTCTCCATCGGGGTGGCCGCCTACCCGGCCTCCCGCGGGGCCAAGCGCGACGGCGACCTGGCCGCGCTGACCGACAAGGCCCGCGCCGGCGCGGACTTCGCGATCACCCAGGTCTTCTACGACCCGGAGGACTACATCTCACTGGTGCGCGAGCTCGCCTTCACCGGAGTGCGCCTGCCGGTCGTCCCCGGCATCCTGCCCCTGCACGATCTGCGTCGACTCCGGGCCATGGAACGCCTGGCGGGTATCCCCGTGCCGGCGCCGCTCGAGGAGATCCACGCGACCGCCGACCCGGCGCTGCGCGTGCGCCGCGCCCTCGGCGCGACCGCCCAGCTGATGACGCGGGTCCTCGACGCCGGCGCGCCGGGGGTGCACCTCTACACGTTCAACCGACCGCGGCCGACCCTCGACCTGCTCGAGTACCTGCGCGCCGCAGGCTACCTGCGCCAACACGCCTCCGCGGTGACCGGGCTGCCCGGCACCGCCGGTGCGCTCGGCGGCGCCGACCCGGCCCGCCGCCAGGCCCACCGCATCGCCCGCGGCCAGGCCGTGGACAGCGAGCTGGTCGGTCTGGCCCTCGGGCGCCTGACGCCCGCGGTCTGAACACCCGTAGAAGCACGCCCCGGGGTGCGACCCCGAAACCCAACGCCGAGCCCGGCTGCAACCTCAACACATTCTTAGAACCTGAAAGGTCCCCTACACCCATGTCCGCCACCTTCCCCGCCGCCACCGTCCTCGGCTACCCGCGCATCGGCGCGGACCGCGAGCTCAAGTTCGCCCTCGAGAAGGCCTGGTCCTCCGACTCCCCGGCCGAGACCGAGGCCCTGCGCGCCACCGCTGACGAGCTGCGCAGGACCCGCACCGCCCGCCTGCAGCAGCTGGGGCTGAAGGCCCCGGCCGCCGTGCCGGAGGACTTCTCCTACTACGACCAGGTCCTCGACATCGTCATCGCCGCCGGTGCGGTCCCGGCACGCTTCGCCGCCGAGGCCGAGGCCCTGCGCGCCGCGAAGGCCGACCCGGAGGCCGCCGCCGCGCTAGCCGCGCAGTTCACCGTCGCCCGCGGCGAGGGCGACCGGGCCGCGCTCGAGATGACCAAGTGGTTCGACTCCAACTACCACTACCTGGTCCCCGAGATCGGCCCGGAGACGAAGCTGGCCTACAACGGCTCGCCGCGCGTGGCCGCCGCCCGCGCCCTCGGCGGCGCCGTGCGCCCCGTCCTCGTCGGCCCCGTGACCTTCCTCGCCCTGGCCAAGCCCACCGAGGAGGCCGGCTCGGGCTACAACCCGCTCGAGCGCCTCGACGACCTCGTCGCCGTCTACGCCGAGCTGCTCGCCGAGCTTTCCGACGCCGGCGTCGAGTGGGTCCAGTTCGACGAGCCCGCCCTGGTCACCGACCGCCACCGCACCCCGCAGGACCGCGGCGAGCTGCTCGCCGCCCTCGAGCGGGCCTACACGACGCTCTCCGACGCCGCGCCGAAGCTCGCCGTGGTGCTCTCCTACGGCCACGCCGAGGACGCCGTCGACGTGCTCGCCGAGAAGACCTCCGTGGAGGCCGTGGGCATCGACCTGGTCCGCGGCCGCGAGCCGGACGCCGAGACCCTGGCCCGCTGGGCGAAGTCGCTTTCCGGACGCACCCTGATCGCCGGCGCGGTCTCCGGCCGCAACATCTGGCGCGCCGACCTGGACGCCAAGCTGGCCCAGCTGGTGCGCATCCGCACCGGCCTGGGCGACCAGGTGGCGCTGTCGGTGTCCACCTCGACCTCCCTGCAGCACGTGCCGCAGGACGTCGAGCGCGAGACCGGCATCGACCCGGAGATCCGCTCCTGGCTGGCCTTCGCCGACCAGAAGGTCCGCGAGACCGCGCTGCTGGCCGCCGCGCTGGCCGACGGCGAGGAGTCCGTCGCCGACGAGTTCGCCGTGACCCGCGAGGCGCTGCGCACCCGCGCCGACCACCCGGGCGTCAAGCGTACCGAGGTGCGCGACGCCACCGCCGCCGTCACCGAGGCCGACCGCCGCCGCTCCCCCTACGACAAGCGCCGCGCCGCGCAGGAGAAGGCCCTCGACCTGCCGCTGCTGCCGACGACGACCATCGGCTCCTTCCCGCAGACCGGCGAGATCCGCAGGACCCGCGCCGCCTTCCGCAAGGGCGACATCAACGAGGCCGCCTACACCGAGGCGATGAACGCGGAGATCGAGAAGGTCATCCGCGCCCAGGGGGAGATCGGCCTGGACGTCCTGGTCCACGGCGAGCCCGAGCGCAACGACATGGTGCAGTACTTCTGCGAACACTTCGACGGCTGCCTGGCCACCACCCACGGCTGGGTGCAGTCCTACGGCTCGCGCTGCACCCGCCCGTCGGTGCTGTGGGGCGACATCTCGCGCCCCGAGGCGATCACCGTGCCGTGGTCGGCTTACGCCCAGTCGCTGACCGACAAGCCGGTCAAGGGCATGCTCACCGGCCCGGTGACCATAATGGCCTGGTCCTTCGTCCGTGAGGACATCGCCTGGGGCGAGGTCGCCGACCAGATCGGCCTGGCGCTGCGCGCCGAGGTCGCCGATCTGGAGGCCGCCGGCATCGGCGTCATCCAGGTCGACGAACCGGCCATCCGCGAGCTGCTGCCGCTGCGCGCCGAGGACCGCGAGGACTACCTGGCGTGGTCGGTCGGCTCCTTCCGCCTGGCCACCTCGGGTGCGGCCGACCAGACCAGCATCCACACCCACCTGTGCTACTCCGACTTCGCCACCATCGTCGACGCGATCGACCGCCTGGACGCGGACGTGACCAGCGTGGAGGCCTCCCGCTCGCGGCTGAAGGTGCTGCCGGCCCTGGCCGAGCACGGCTTCGAGCGCGGCCTGGGGCCGGGTGTGTGGGACATCCACTCCGCCCGCGTGCCCTCGCAGGACGAGGTCCGCGGCCTGATCGACATCGCCGTCGACGCCCTCGACCCGCGGCAGGTCTGGGTCAACCCGGACTGCGGCCTGAAGACCCGCGCCTGGCCGGAGACCACCGCGACGCTGAAGAACCTCGTCGCCGCCACCGAGGAGGTCCGTGAGCGCCTGCAGAAGTAGGACCGCGTGAAAAAGGCCGGAGCGAGATGCTCCGGCCTTTTCCTTGTGGGACGCTAGCGGACCGCCGCGATGGCCTCCTCGAGCGCGCCCAGGATCATCGGCACGGAGGCCGGCTGGGCGTTCGGGCCCATCAGGCCGATGCGCCAGACCGAGTCGGCGTAGGCGCCCACGCCGGCGCCGATCTCGATGTCGAAGTGCTCGAGCAGGTAGGAGCGCACGGCGGCGTTGTCCACTCCCTCGGGCACCTTGACGGTGGTCAGGTCCGGCAGACGGTGGCCCTCGACGGCGAAGAGCTCGAGGCCCATCTCCTCCAGGCCGGCCTGCAGCGCCTCGCCGGCGGCGCGGTGGCGGGCGATGACGTTGGCCAGGCCCTCGTCGAGGATGCGGGTGATCGCCGCGCCGAGCGAGACGACCATGCCGGTCGGGGCGGTGTGGTGGTAGGTGCGCTTGGAGCCGGTGGCCTCGCCGGCGTAGCCGCCGAGCATGCCCAGGTCCAGGTACCAGGACCGCGGGTGCTCCACTCGGCGCTCCCAGGCGCGGTCGGAGACGGTGAACGGCGCCAGGCCCGGGGCAACGCCCAGGCACTTCTGGGTGCCGGCGTAGCCGATGTCGACACCCCACTCGTCGGCCTTGAGCTCGACGCCGGCGATGGCGGTCACGGCGTCGACCAGCAGCAGGGCGTCGCCCTTGCGGCGGCCGATCTCGGCGATGTCGCTGGCGACACCGGTGGAGGTCTCGGCGTAGACGACGGCGAAGATCTTCGGGTCGGGGTGGGCCTCGGCCAGCTTGACCGGGTCGACGGGGCTGCCCCACTCGAAGTCGACGCGCACGACCTCGGCGCCCATGCGGGCGGCGACGTCGCACATGCGCTCGCCGAACAGGCCGTTGACGCCGACGACGACCACGTCGCCGGGCTCGACGAAGTTGACGAAGGCGGCCTCCATGCCGCCGGAGCCGGTGGTCGACAGCGGCAGGGTGCGGGCGTTCTCGGTGCCCCACAGGGTGCGCAGTCCGGCGCAGACCTCGTCCATCTCGGCGATGAACTCGGGGTCCAGGTGGCCGAGCAGCGGGCGGGTCAGCGCCGTGGTGGCCTCCGGGTAGGGGTTGCACGGCCCGGGGCCGAAAAGGTGACGGGAAACGAAGTGTGACGGGGAACTCATGCCTACCAGTGTGGCACCGGACACGACCGAGCGCACACCGGGGGGTGGTGTCAGGCGAGTTCGACGAGCTCCATGTAGTCGTCGCTCCACAGGTCCTCGGTGCCGTCGGGCAGAACGACGACCCGCTCGGGCTCCAGGGCGCGCACCGCGCCGGGATCGTGGGTGACCAGCACGACGGCGCCGGTGTAGGTGCGCAGCGCGTCGAGGACCTGCTCGCGCGAGACCGGGTCGAGGTTGTTCGTCGGCTCGTCGAGCAGCAGCACGTTGGCCCGCGAGCTGACCAGCGCGGCCAGCGCCAGGCGGGTCTTCTCGCCGCCGGAGAGCGTACCGGCGGGCTGCTCGAGCTTCTCGCCGGAGAACATGAAGGCGCCCAGCAGGGTGCGCAGCTCCTGCTGGTAGACGTCCGGGCAGGCGGCCACCGTGTTCTCCCAGACGGTCTTGTCCGGGTCGATGGTGTCGTGCTCCTGGGCGAAGTAGCCGATCTTGAGCCCGTGGCCGCCGACCACGCCGCCCTCGCCGTCGGTGCGCTCGACACCGGCGAGCAGCTTGAGCAGCGTGGTCTTGCCGGCGCCGTTGAAGCCGAGGACGACCACGCGCGAGCCGCGGTCCACGGCCAGGTCCACCCCGGCGAAGACCTCGAGCGAGCCGTACATCTTGGTCAGACCGGTGGCCATCAGCGGCGTCTTACCGCAGGGCGCGGGCTCCGGGAAGGAGATGTGGGCGATCTTGTCGGCCACGCGCACCTCGTCGAGCTCGCCCATCATGCGGTCGGCGCGGGCGGCCATCTGCTTGGCGGCGCGCGCCTTAGTGGCCTTCGCACCGAGCTTGGCGGCCTGCGTGCGCAGGGCGGAGGCCTTCTTCTCCGCGTTGGCGCGCTCGCGGCGCCGCCGGGCCTCGTCGGTGGCGCGGGCGTCCTTGTACTTGGCGAAGCCCATGTTGTAGACGTCCGCCTCACCCCGGACGGCGTCGAGGTACCAGACCTTGTTGCACACGGCGTCGAGCAGCTCGACGTCGTGGGAGATCATGATCAGCCCGCCCTCGTGGCGCGCCAGGAAGTCGCGCAGCCAGCCGATCGAGTCGGCGTCGAGGTGGTTGGTCGGCTCGTCGAGCAGCAGCGTGGTCGCCGACTTGCCGGAGCCGGCGGTGGCGGAGAAGAGGATCTGCGCGAGCTCCACGCGCCGGCGCTGGCCGCCGGAGAGCGTCTTGAGCGGCTGGTCCAGGATGCGGGCGGGCAGGCCGAGGTTGTCGCAGATCTGCGCGCACTCGGCCGCGGCCTCGTAGCCGCCGAGGGCGTGGTAGCGCTCCTCGAGGCGGGAGTACTTGGAGATCGCGGCGTCGCGCTTGCGCTCGTCCTCCGTGGTCTCCATGATCTCCTGCTGGCGCTCCATCGAGGTGCGGATGCGGTCCAGCCCGCGGGCGGAGAGCACGCGGTCGCGCGCCGACTGGTCGATGTTGCCCTCGCGGGAGTCCTGCGGCAGGTAGCCGATCTCCCCGGCGCGGTCGACGGAGCCGCCGTAGGGCTCGGTCTCACCGGCCAGGATGCGCATCGTCGTCGTCTTGCCGGCGCCGTTGCGTCCGACCAGGCCGATCCGGTCGCCCGGCTGCACGCGCAGCTGGTCGCCGGGGGCGGTCAGCAGGGTGCGGGCTCCGACGCGTACCTCGAGATCATGAGTGACAATCACGCCGAGACATCCTAACAACCGCCCCGGCTTCCTCTATCATCGGCGGCATGGGTCACTCCAGCAGAACCGGCGCCTCCGCCCACGGCACGGGCGTCGAGGGCCGTGAGTACGTCATCCGCTACAGCCTCAGCCCCTACCAGCGCGGTTCCATGGTCGGCCGGTTCGCCGGCGAGCCGTCGAAGGCGGACGTGCGCTCGTTCCTGGCGGGCTACTCCATCGACGCAGCCAAGCTTTCCGACGTCTCGGTGACCCCCGTCCCCGATTTCCGGCACCGTCGGCCGGCGGGCGGTGCCCCGGCGCCGCAGCGCCGGGCCCCGCAGGCGCCGCGACCCGCGCGGGCCGCGGGCTCCCCCGCTGCGTGGGCGAAGCCCACGCAGCAGACGCGAACCGCGCCCGCCGGGGCGGGCGCGCAACGGGGAGGGACGGGGCGTCGTCAATCGAACTACCCCGCCCAGCCGCAGGGCGTCACCTTCAACGACCTGCTGAAGGCCGCGCGCGAGGCGCGCGACGCGCTGCGCTAGACGGCGAAGCCGAGCGCGCGCAGCTGCTCGCGGCCCTCCTCGGTGATCATGTGCGGGCCCCAGGGCGGGATCCACACCCAGTTGATCTCCACCTCGTCGGCCGCGCCGTTGTTGACCACGGCCACCGAGGCCTGATCCTCAAGCATGTCCGTCAGCGGGCACGCCGGCGAGGTCAGCGTCATGTTGATCACCGCGGTCTTCACGTCGTCGGAACGGTCGATGAAGATGTCGTAGACCAGACCGAGGTCGACGACGTTGATCCCGAGCTCGGGGTCGATGACGTCGCGGAGGTACTCCTCGACGTCGGCGGCGTCCTTGATGTCCTGCTCCGTCTGGGGCGGGGCCTGCGGGCCGTCGGCGGCGGCGCGCTCGGGGGTCCCGGCGTTCTGGTCCTCTTCGGTCATTACCTGTCAGAGCCTCCGTTCATCTTGTCGAGCGCCTCGGCGGTGGCGGCCTGGAAGGCCTTCCAGCCGAGCAGCGCACACTTGACCCGGGCGGGGTACTTGGCCACCCCGGCGAAGGCGACGCCGTCGCCGATCAGCTCGGGGTCGCCCTCATCCTTGCCGCGCGAGGTGATCATGCGGTCGAAGTCCTCGAGCTTCTCCATCGCCTTGGCCACCGGCTGCCCGACGATCTCCTCGGCCATCACCGACGTGGAGGCCTGGGAGATCGAACAGCCGCTCGCCTGGTAGGAGACGTCCTCGACCGTCTCGCCGTCCGCCGAGAGGTGCACGCGCAGCGTGACCTCGTCGCCGCAGGACGGGTTGACGTGGAAGACCTCGGCCTCGAAGGGCTCGCGCAGCCCGGAGTGGGTCGGGTTCTTGTAGTGGTCCAGGATGACCTCCTGGTACATGGATTCAACGCTCACGCTACTTCACCCCGAAGAAATCTCGCGCGTAGTCGATCGCCTCGGCCAGCCGGTCGATCTCCGCTTCCGTGTTGTACAGGTAGAACGACGCCCGCGCCGTGGACTGCGCGCCCAGGCAGCGGTGCACCGGCCACGCGCAATGGTGGCCCACGCGCACGGCCACGCCGCGGTCGTCGAGGACCTGGCCGAGGTCGTGCGGGTGGATCCCGTCGACGACGAAGGAGACCGCACCGCCGCGGGCGACCGGCTCGGTCGGCCCGAGGATGCGCAGGCCCTCGATCTGCGGGAGCACCTCGAGGGCGTGCGCGGTCAGCTCGTGCTCGTGGGCGGCAACCGCGTCCATGCCGACTTCCTCGAGGAAGTCGACCGCCGCGCCGAGGCCCACGACCTGGCTGGCCATCTGGGTGCCGGCCTCGAAGCGCTGCGGCGGCTCGGCGAAGGTCGTCTTCTCCATGGTCACGACCTCGATCATGGAGCCGCCGGTCAGGAACGGCGGCAGCTGCTCGAGCAGCTCCGCGCGCCCGTAGACCGCGCCCACGCCCGAGGGCCCGCACATCTTGTGCCCGGAGAAGGCGGCGAAGTCCACGCCGAGGGCGTGCACGTCGACCGGCTGGTGGGGCACGGACTGGCAGGCGTCGAGCACGGTGAGCGCACCGACGGCGCGCGCCCGGCGCACCAGCTCCGGCACGTCGGTGACCGCGCCGGTCACGTTCGACTGGTGGGTGAAGGCGACGACCTTGACCGAGTCATCGAGCTCGAGGGAGTCGAGGTCGATGCGGCCGTCCTCGGTCGCCGAGTACCACTTCAGCGTCGCGCCCGTGCGCCGGCAGAGCTCCTGCCAGGGCACGAGGTTGGCGTGGTGCTCCAGCTCCGTGACGACGACGGTGTCGCCCTTACCGACGCGCAGGTCGCCGGCGCGGTGGTCGCCCAGGCAGAACGCGACGAGGTTGAGGCCCTCGGTGGCGTTCTTGGTGAAGGCGATCTCCGGGCCGTCGGCGCCGATGAAGTGCGCGATGCGCTCGCGCGCCTCCTCGTAGGCGTCGGTGGCCTCCTCGGCTACCTGGTAGGCGCCGCGGTGCACGGGGGCGTTGGTGTGCAGCACGAAACGCTCCTCGGCCCGCCACACCCGCTCCGGGCGCTGCGAGGTCGCCCCGGAGTCCAAATAGACGAAGGGCTTCCCGTCACGCACGGTGCGCGAGAGGATCGGGAACTCCGCGCGGACGGCCTCGACGTCGAGGCGCCCGTCGGCGGTTCGGAAGCCGGCCATCAGATGTACTGCTCGTAGCCCTGCGCGTCGAGTTCGTCGGCGAGCTCGGGACCACCGGTCTTGACGATCTGACCGTGGGCGAAGACGTGCACCACATCCGGCTTGACGTACTCGAGGATGCGCTTGTAGTGCGTGATCATCACGATGCCGCCGTTGTTCTGCTCGTGGTACGAGTTGATGCCGTCGGAGACGACGCGCAGCGCGTCGACGTCCAGACCGGAGTCCGTCTCGTCCATGACGGCGAACTTGGGCTTGAGCAGGTCGAGCTGCAGCACCTCGTGGCGCTTCTTCTCGCCGCCCGAGAAGCCCTCGTTGACGGAGCGCTCGGTGAAGGACTTGTCGATCTTCAGGTTCTCGCGGGCCTGCCCCATCTCCTTGATCCAGTCGCGCAGCTTCGGCGCCTCGCCGCGCACGGAGGTCACGGCCGAGCGCAGGAAGTTCGACATGGACACGCCCGGCACCTCGGTCGGGTACTGCATGGCCAGGAAGAGGCCGGCGCGGGCGCGCTCGTCGACCTCGAGGTCGAGGAGGTTGACCCCGTCGAGGAGCACCTCGCCCTCGGTGATCTCGTAGCGCGGGTGGCCCGCCAGGGCGTAGGCGAGGGTGGACTTGCCGGAGCCGTTCGGGCCCATGATGGCGTGCACCTCGCCGGAGTTCACGGTCAGGTTGACGCCGTGGAGGATCGGCTTCGGCTCGGCGTCCTCCTCCGCGGGGACGACCTGGGCGTGCAGGTTCTTGATTTCGAGAGTAGACATCGCTTTTCTCCGCTGTTCTCTAAGTTGTCGGTGTCAGTGAGTGGGGTCGGGTCCGGCCCCCTGAGTGGTGGGCGGGACCCTAGAGGACGACCTTCTCCAGCTCGTCCTCGACGCGCTTCTCCAGCTCCTCGCGGACGGACTCGACCGGGATCTTGTTGATGACCTCGGTGAAGAAGCCGTGCACGATGAGGCGGCGGGCCTCGGCCTCCGGGATGCCGCGGCTCATCAGGTAGAACAGGTGCATGTCGTCGAAGCGGCCGACGGTCGCGGCGTGGCCGGCGCCGGGGATGTCGCCGGTCTCGATCTCCAGGTTCGGGATCGCGTCCGCACGCGCGCCCTCGCTGAGCACCAGGTTGCGGTTGGCCTCGTAGGTGTCCGTGTTGCTGGCCTTGGCGCGGATGAGCACGTCACCGACCCAGCAGGTGCGCGCCTCGGTCTTGGTCTCCTTGTCGCCCTGCAGCGCGCCCTTGTAGAGGACGTTGGAGGTGCAGTTCGGCTCGGAGTGGTCGACCAGGAGGCGGTTCTCGAAGTACTGGCCGTCGTCGGCGAAGTAGACGCCGAGCATCTCGACGTTGCCGCCCTGGCCGCCGAAGCGCACGCGCGGGGCGACGCGCACGACCTGGCCGCCGAAGGTGGCCACGCTGTGGTGCAGGTCCGCGTCGCGGCCGATGAGCGCCTGGTGGTTGGACAGGTGGACGGTGTCGTCCTCCCAGTCCGCGTCGGTGACCACGGTCAGCTTGGCGCCGTCGCCGAGGACGTACTGGACGTTGTCGGCGTAGATGGCCGAGCCCTGGTAGCGCAGGACGACGGTCGCCTTGGCGTGGGCGCCCAGCTCGACGAGGATGCCGCCGAAGGCGGTCTTGTCCGCGCCGTGGCCGGTGACGTCGATGTGCACCGGGGAGGCGACCTCGGTGTCGCGGGCGACGTTGACGTAGGTCAGCTCGTCCATCGAGGTCCAGGCCTGCGCGGCCACACGGTCGGCCGGGGCGCCGGCGCGCAGGGCGCGCTCGTCGTCCTTGGCCAGGGTGCCGACCTCGACGCCCTGCTGGCCGTCGGCGACGGTGACCTCGATGTCCGGGGCGGTCTGCTCCGGGAACTTGCCGTTGTGCAGGCCGCGCAGGGCGCGCAGCGAGATGAAACGCCAGATCTCGTCGCGGCCCCCGGGCACGTCGAAGTCGTCGACGTTGTAGGAGGTGAAGACGTCACCCTTGGTGTCGTGCGGCGTTCCGTTCTTGACGATCTCCGTCAACTAACCCACCGATCCTTCCATCTGCAGTTCAATCAGGCGGTTGAGCTCGAGTGCGTACTCCATGGGCAGCTCCTTGGCGATCGGCTCCACGAAGCCGCGCACGATCATGCCCATGGCCTCCTCCTCGGACAGTCCGCGGCTCATCAGGTAGAACAGCTGGTCCACCGAGACCTGCGACACGGTCGCCTCGTGGCCGAGGGTGACGTGGTCGTTGCGGATGTCATTGTAGGGGTAGGTGTCCGTGCGCGAGATGTTGTCCACCAGCAGCGCGTCGCACTCGACGTTGGCGGTCGAGTGGTGGGCGTTGGCGTGGATCTCGATCAGGCCGCGGTAGGCGGAGCGCCCGCCGTTGCGGGAGACGGACTTGGAGACGACGTTCGAGGAGGTGTGCGGCGCCATGTGGACCATCTTCGCGCCGGTGTCCTGGAACTGGCCCTCGCCGGAGAACTGCGCGGAGAGCACCTCACCGCGGGCGTAGGGGCCGGTCATCCAGACGGCCGGGTACTTCATGTTGGTCTTGGAGCCGATGTTGCCGTCGATCCACTCCATCGTCGCGCCCTCCTCGGCGCGGGCGCGCTGGGTGACCAGGTTGTAGACGTTGTTCGACCAGTTCTGGATGGTGGTGTAGCGGCAGCGCGCGCCCTTCTTGACGATGATCTCGACGACCGCGGCGTGCAGCGAGTCCGACTTGTAGATCGGGGCGGTGCAGCCCTCGACGTAGTGGACGTAGGCGTCCTCGTCGACGATGATCAGCGTTCGCTCGAACTGGCCCATGTTCTCCGTGTTGATGCGGAAGTAGGCCTGCAGCGGGATGTCGACGTGCACGCCCTTGGGCACGTAGATGAACGAGCCGCCGGACCAGACCGCGGCGTTGAGCGCGGAGAACTTGTTGTCGCCGGCGGGCACGACGGTGCCGAAGTACTCCTGGACGAGCTCCGGGTACTCGCGCACGGCGGTGTCGGTGTCGACGAAGATGACGCCCTGGCGCTCGAGGTCCTCGCGGATCTGGTGGTAGACGACCTCGGACTCGTACTGGGCGGCGACGCCGGCGACGAGGCGCTGCTTCTCGGCCTCGGGGATACCCAGCTTGTCGTAGGTGTTCTTGATGTCGGAGGGCAGGTCGTCCCAGGAGGTCGCCTGCGTCTCGGTCGAGCGCACGAAGTACTTGATCTTGTCGAACTCGATGCCCGACAGATCGGGGCCCCAGGTCGGGATGGGCTTCTTCTCGAACGTCCGGTAGGCCTTGAGGCGCTGCTCGAGCATCCACTCGGGCTCGTTCTTCATCCGGGAGATGTCCCGGACCACGCTCTCGTCGAGGCCGCGGCGCGCGCTGGCGCCGGCGGTGTCGGAGTCGTGCCAGCCGTAGCTGTACTTGACGTCCATCTCCTCGATGATCTCGTCATCGGACCGCGGCTTGCCGACGTTCGGGTTCTGCGTCGCTTGGGTCATGAGCCTCTCCTTTCCTCAGGAGTGTTGATGGTGGACAGCGGAATGTTCGTGGTGCACACGTCGTTGCCGTGGGCGATGGCGGCCAGGGGCTGCACGTGCAGCCCCGCGCGTCTCGCGATCGCCTCGTGCTCGGCGGCGCACAGTTCCGGGAACTTCTCTGCCACGTGGGAAACCGGGCAGTGGTGTTGGCATATCTGCACACCCCCGCCGGCGGCGGTGACTGTTGCAGCGTATCCGTTCTCGTCGAAGGCCCGCGCCACGGCGCGGACCGTCTCCTCCACGGACTCGGGGTCGTCCTCGTCCGCCCGCGGGATCCCGGCGAGGATCTCCTCGATCCTGCGCCGGGCCAGGTCGCGCACGGCCTCCTCCCCGCCGACGTCGCGCAGCGCCTCGAGGGCGAGCGCGGTCAGCGAGTCGTAGTCGTGCCCGAAGCCCTCGCGGCCGCGGTCCGTCAGCCGGAAGCTGCGGGCGGGCCGGCCCCGGCGGCGCGTGACACCGCGCGGGGGGTTGCGTCGGACGGACTCGATGAGCCCCTCCTCGTGGAGGATGTCTAAGTGGCGGCGCACCCCCGCCGCGGACATGCCGAGATGCTCGGCCATCTCCGCCGCGGTCACCGGGGCGTGCTTGAGGAGTGCGCGCATGATCCGGTGACGGGTCTCCCCCTCGGGCGCTTTCGCGTGGTCGTGGGGTGTTTTCGCCTCGGACATCGGTCACCTCCTGGCGGCGTTCGCCTTTAGACAACAGCGATGTTACGTATTTCCCGTGACCGCGCCAACATCGGGTCTCCTTACCCGCCGGCGTGTAGCCTCCGACTACGATCAGGCCCGTGCGAGGCGAGCGATGGGTGCTCTGGCGGGCACTCGTGAATGACCTGCCCCGGATCGGATCCGCGGGCAGCCGCTCGGCGCGCCTGCACTCCTCCGCGCTCGTCACCGCCGTCGCCGGCTCCGACCTCGCCTCGAGGCACACCTTCGGCGGCCTGCGCCCCCGGGAGATGCTCTCCTTCGCCGTCGTGCGCTGGGTGGGCACCGTCGGCGCGCTGCTGATGGGCTTCGGCGCCCTGGGCGCCGGCGCCCTGCCGGTCGTCGACAACCCCTACCGCGCCTTCCCCGGCGGCACGCTGCTCGCCCAGCTGCTCCAGGCCTCCTCCGTCATCGTCCTGCTGGGCGTGGCCCTGCTGGTCCTGGCGTGGGTGTGCATGAGCCGCTACGTCGGCGCGGACCTCGGCGGCGTCTTCGGCCGCCCTACCCCCGGCCGGGTCAGCCCCGGCATGCTGTGGCGCACCGCCGCCGCCTGGGTCGCCCCGCTGGTACTGACCGCTCCCCTGTTCACCCAGGACATCTACTCCTACCTGGCCAACGGCGCGATCGTGCGCATGGGCCTGGACCCCTACTCCGCCGGCCCGGTCGATCTTCTGGGCACCGAGCACCACCTGGCCCGCTCCGTGCCCTTCATCTGGGCGCACTCCCCCTCCCCCTACGGCCCGGTCGCCCTCGGGATGGCCGCCGCCGTCAGCCGGGTCACCGGCGACTCGGTGATCCTCGGCGTGCTCGCCCACCGGCTTCTCGGCGTGCTGGCGCTGGCCGCGGCCGCCTGGGCCGTCACCCGCCTGGCGCGGCGCTGCGGCATCTCCGCGTCCACCGCGCTGTGGCTGGGCCTGCTCAACCCGCTGACCCTGCTGCACCTTGTCGGCGGCATCCACAACGAGTCGGTCATGCTCGGCTTCGTCCTCGTCGGCATGGAGGTCGGCCTGCGCGGCGTCGACCACATCGCCGCCCGCGCCGGCACCGCCGGGCACTGGCGCGGCCTCGGCCTCTTCGTCCTCTCCGGCGCGCTGATCTCGTGTGGCGGCATGGTCAAGGTCGTCGGCTTCTTCGGCCTCGGATTCACCGGCATGGCCCTGGCGCGCGCCCTGGCCGGGCGCCCCAGCACCGACGAATCCGGGACACGAGAGATTGACGACGCCGCGTCCGGCACCCGTGCGCGCCCGGGCGTGCGCCCGGCGGTGCTCGCCGTGGCGATGGCGGCGGTTCTCCAGGTGGTCATCCTCGTGGCCACCGCCGCGGTGGTCTCCGTGGTCACCGGCATCGGCCTGGGCTGGGTGACCGGCCAGGGCGGGGCGGCGACCATCCGCAGCTGGATGTCGATCACCACCGACGTCGGCGTGATCGCCGGCTTCGTCGGCATGCTGCTCGACCTCGGCGACCACACCGACGCGATGCTCTCGGTGACCCGCGCCGCCGGTGTGCTGGTCTCCGTCGGTTTCTCGCTGCGCATGCTCCTGGCGACCTA
Organism: Corynebacterium frankenforstense; assembly: GCF_030211955.1. Taxonomy (GTDB): domain Bacteria; phylum Actinomycetota; class Actinomycetes; order Mycobacteriales; family Mycobacteriaceae; genus Corynebacterium; species Corynebacterium frankenforstense_A. The sequence continues at coordinate 74,171 of NZ_JASODI010000010.1, forward strand.
CCGCGGCACCATCCACCCGGTCGGCGGGCTGGGGGTGTCCTTCTTCGTGCTGGTCATCTTCTTCCCCGTCGTCCACCCCTGGTACGTGCTGTGGGCCGTGGTCCCCCTTGCCGCCTGGGCCAACCGCCGGTTCTTCCGCTGGGCGGTCGTGCTCTACTCCGCGGCGTTCAGCTTCTTCGTCCTGCCGCGCGGGCTGGCCCTGCCGCCGGGCACCGTGCTGACCATCTACGTGGCCACCGTCGTGACCACGCTCGTGGTCGTCGCGCTGGGCTGGTGGGCGTTGAGGAAGGCGCGCTTCGTTGGCCTAGACTAGGCCGTCGTGAGTCTCAATCCCCCGAACACCCCCGGGCTCGTACTCGAGCGCGTGGTCAAGCGCTACGGCGCGACCACCGCCGTCGACGGCTTCTCCATGACCGCCGGACACGGGGAGATCACCGCGCTGCTCGGCCCCAACGGCGCGGGCAAGACGACGACCATCGAGATCTGCGAGGGCTTCCACGCCCCGGACTCCGGCTCTGTGCGCGTCCTCGGCCTCGACCCTGCCCGCGAGCCGGAGCGGGTGCGCGAGCGCATCGGCATCATGCTCCAGGGCGGGGGTGCCTACTCGGGCATCCGGGTCCGCGAGCTGCTCCGGCTGACCGCCTCCTACAACCGCGACCCCCTCGACCCCGACTGGCTGATCGATCTGCTGGGCCTGGAGCGGGTGGCCAAGACGACCTACCGGCGCCTCTCCGGCGGCCAGCAGCAACGCCTCTCACTGGCGCTGGCCGTCGTCGGCCGCCCCGAGCTGGTCTTCCTCGACGAGCCGACCGCGGGCCTGGACGCCCAGTCGCGCCTGGCCGTCTGGGACCTCGTGCGCGCGCTGCGCCGCGACGGGGTGACCGTGCTGCTGACCACCCACCTGATGGACGAGGCCGAGAGCCTGGCCGACCAGGTCGTCATCATCGACCACGGCCGGCGCGTGGCCGCCGGCACCCCCGCCGAGCTGACCGCCGGCACCGACGGCACCCGCCAGGACGTCGCCCTGAACGTCGACGGCGACCTGGACGCACGTCTTTTGGCCGTCGCCGCCGGGGTGCCCGAGGAGGCCGTCAGCCGCGTGCGCCCGCGCGCCTGGCGGGTCACCCTGGACCCGGCCGGGCCGAACCAGGTCGCCCGGCTGGTCACGGCCGTGGCCGAACAGGGCGTGACGGTGCGGGGGCTCGAGGTCGCCCACCGCAGCCTGGAAGACGTCTTCCTCGACCTCACCGGAAGGAGCCTGCGGCGATGACCACCACCGACAACCGTGCGACCGACGTCGCCCACCTGCCCGCCGGGACGTTCGCGCCCGCGCCGGGGCGCGCGGGCGTGATCAAGATGGTCCTCGCCCAGGGCCGCATCGAGTCCCTGCTCTTCCTGCGCCACGGCGAGCAGCAGCTGCTCAGCCTCGTCATCCCGGTGGCGATGCTGCTGGGCCTGACCTTCCTGCCCCTGGAGTGGCCCATGGCGGGCAGCGGAGACCCGCTCGACCGGTTCTTTCCCGTGGCCCTGGCCATCGCGGCGACCTCCTCGGGATTCACCGGCCAGGCCATCTCGCTGGCCTTCGACCGCCGCTACGGGGCGCTGAAACGCACGGGCGCGTCCGGCGTGCCCGCGTGGACGATCATCGCGGGCAAGGCCATCGCGGTGGCGGCCACGGCGCTGGTCCAGACGCTGCTGCTCGGCGCGATCGCGCTGGCGCTCGGCTGGCGCACGGACCTCACCGGTGCGCTGCTGGGCCTGGTCACCATCGTCATCGGCGCGGCCGCCTTCACCGCCATGGGCCTGCTGATGGGCGGCACGCTCAGCTCCGAGCTCGTGCTCGGGCTGGCCAACCTCATCTGGGTCGCGCTGATCGGGGTGACCGGGTACGTGCTCTACGTCCAGGGTCTCGACGCCGCGTCCTGGTGGGACGTGGTGCCCTCGGTGGCCATGGCCAGCGGGCTGACCGTGGCCTTCTCCGGCGGCGTGCCCTGGGTCCAGTGGCTCATCCTGGCGGCCTGGGCGGCCGCCGCGTCGGCCGCCTGCACCCGCTGGTTCCGGTTTGCGGGATAGATCACTCCCCTTTTTATTGGATCTGCCTGCGCGTTCGCGGATTCGGCGGGCGCGGGCGGCCCAGGTATGCTCGGGGCCTGTGACTACCGCGACCCAAACCCCGACCAAGACCCGCCGTGGGCCGAGCCTGCGCACCCAGCGCGTCCTGGCCATGATCCTGCTGATCGCCCAGGGCGGCATCACCGTCACCGGCGCGACCGTGCGCGTGACCGGCTCCGGCCTCGGCTGCGAGACCTGGCCGAACTGCCACGAGGGCTCGCTGGTGCCCGTCGCCGGCGCCGCCCCGGCCGTCCACCAGGCCATCGAGTTCGGCAACCGGCTGCTGACCTTCGTGCTCCTGGCCGTGGCCGTCGCGGTGCTCGTCGCCGTCGTCGGCGCCAAGCGCCGCAACGGCCTGCTCACGCTGGCGATCATCTCGCTGACCGGCATCTTCGTGCAGGCCGTCATCGGCGGCGTCTCCGTGTGGCTGGACCTGAAGTGGTGGGCCGTCGCCCTGCACTTCCTGCCCTCAATGATCCTGGTGTGGGTCGCCGCCGTGCTCTACACCCGCCTCGCCGAGCCCGACGACGGCGTGCGCCAGCGCACCTTCTCCCCCGCCGCGCGCGTCTGCGCGGTCGTCGCCGCCTGCGCCCTGGCGATCGTGCTGACCACCGGCACCATGGTCACCGGCGCGGGCGTGCACTCCGGTGACGCCGGCGACGGCATGGCCGGGCGCCTTGACGTCGACATCGACCTGATGGCCCACATCCACGCCTGGAGCATGTACGTCTACCTGGCGTTCACCCTGATCACCGTCTGGCTGCTCTACCGCTCGCGCGCCGACCGACCGGCGATCCGCACCGGCTGGGTGCTCGTGGGCTGCATCGTCGTGCAGGCCGCCATCGGCATCGCCCAGTACCGCATGGGCGTGCCGCGCTGGACCGTGCCGATCCACATCGGCATGAGCTCCGTGGTCACCGCGTTCACCGCCTTCCTCTGGGCGCACGGCGTCGTCCGCTTCCGCGACTCCGCCCGCGTGCCCGCCGAGGCCCTGGGGCGTTAGCGCCGCCGAATCTCTCCGGGAGTTGCCGGACGACCACCGACGCCGAGGGCACCCGCCGTCGGCGTTCGCCGTCGCCGGGCCCTGTGATCGCGCTACCGTGGGGTGCATGAAGGCAATCCAGGTCACCCGCCACGGCGGCCCCGAGGTGATGGAGTACACCGACGTGCCCGACCCGGTCCCCGAGCCGGGACAGGTGCTCGTCGGCGTCGACGTCGCCGGGATCAACTACATCGACACCTACTACCGCGAGGGCCTCTACCACTCCGCCCCGCCCTTCGTGCCCGGCTCCGAGGGCACCGGCCGGGTCATCGAGGACCCGGCCGGCCAGATCGCCCCGGGCACCGTCGTCGCCTGGTGCTCGGCGCCCGGCTCCTACGCGGAGAAGGTCGTCGTCGACGCCGACCGGCTCGTCGCCGTCCCGCAGGACATCCCGCAGCACGTGGCGGCGACCATGCTGCTGCAGGGCATGACCGCCCACTACCTGGTCAACGGCGTCTACCCGCTGGCCGCCGGCGACTCCTGCCTGATCACCGCCGGGGCCGGCGGCGTGGGGCTGCTGGCCACCCAGCTGGCCGCCCACCGCGGCGTGCGCGTCTTCTCCGTGGTCTCCACCAAGGAGAAGGAGGAGCTGGCATACGAGGCCGGGGCCACCGAGGTGTTCACCTACTCCGAGAACCTCGCCGAGACCGTGCGCCGGCGCAACGGCGGGCGCGGCGTGGACGTCGTCTACGACGGCGTGGGCCGCGACACCTTCGGCGAGTCGCTCGAGGCCGTGCGCCCGCGCGGGACGGTCTGCCTCTTCGGCGCGGCCTCCGGGCCCGTCGAGCCCTTCGACCCGCAGCTGCTCAACACGCACGGCTCGATCTTCCTGACGCGCCCCTCGCTGGGCGCCTACACCGCCGACGCCGACGAGTTCCGCATGCGCGCCCAGGCGATCACGCAGGCGATCGTCGACGGCACCCTGAACGTGCGCGTGGGCGGGGTTCACCCGCTCTCCGACGCCGCGCAGGCCCACCGGGACCTGCAGGAGCGGCGCACCACGGGCTCTCTGGCGCTGGACGTCACCGGCGACGGCGAGTAGCGCGACGTCGTCAATCGAACTGCACGACGAAGGCCCCCGCATCCGGACCGTGGTCCGGGTGGGGGCTTCCGGGTGGGGCTAGAACCAGGCGGGCGACCAGCCGGCGAGCACGCCGAGGGTCTCCCAGCCGATGACGGCGTCGATGGACAAGCCCACGAAGAGCACCGCCAGGTAGTTGTTCGACAGGATGAACAGCTTGAGCGGGTGCACCTTCTCACCGCGGCGCACGCCGTTGTGCAGGTTGGTGGCCATGATCAGGAAGGCCGCGCCCGAGAGGACGGCCACGACGCCGTAGATCCACGAGGCGGCCGGCACCAGCAGCAGCGAGACGATGACGGTCGCCCAGGAGTACCAGAGGATCTGGCGGGTGACCTCGACGGGCTCGCGCACGACCGGCAGCATGGGCACCTGGGCGCGCTTGTAGTCCTCGCGGTACTTCATGGCCAGCGACCAGGTGTGCGGCGGCGTCCAGAAGAAGATGATCAACCACATCACGATGGCCTGCCACCACTTCGCCGGCGACGGGTCGGGGGCGTTGGCGACGATGACCGCCCAGCCGACGACGACGGGCATGCAGCCGGCCGCGCCGCCCCAGACGATGTTCATGTAGGTGCGCCGCTTGAGGAACTTCGTGTAGACGAAGATGTAGAAGAACACCGTCAGCAGGATGAACACACCCGCCAGCAGCGAGCCGCACAGCAGCCACAGCCAGAAGAAGCTGATGATCATCAGCGCCCAGGCGAAAATCGCGGCGTTGCGGTCACTGACGGTGTTGCGCACCAGCGGGCGGGCGCGCGTGCGGCCCATCTTCCGGTCGATGTCCGAGTCCGCGACCATGTTGAAGGTGTTGGCCGCGGCGGCGCCCATCCACCCGCCGACGACGGTCAGCAGGATGAGCACGATGTTGTTCTCACCGCGCTCGGCCTGCAGCATCGCCGGGATCGCGGCCACGAGCAGCAGCTCGATCACCCTCGGCTTCGTCAGCGCGAAGTAGGCCTTGATCGTGTCCAAGTAGAAGTCCTCCAGCTCACAGTCCTCGCGGTGGGCTCCCCGCAGACAGGGGCGGGGGCACGTGGCAGTGGTCGAAACCGACCGCACGGAAGTTCCCGCCGCCCGGCCGCCGCCCCCGTTCGAGCGGGGTACGGCACGGGGGCGGCGTCGCGTACGAGACAACACTCTATCGTGCCCGCCCGCGCGGCCACGCCACCAGGTGCCGTCGCGCGGGTACGATTGCCTGCGAACCCGGAACTTCCCGGGGCAGCACGGCGCGGTGCCGCCGGGGCGGTCGCGGCGCCCCGGCATCCGGCACCCGCACACCGAGCATCACCGAGAGGAATTGAACAGTGAGCCTTTCTCCTGAACTGCAGGCACTGACGGAGCGTCGGTACCCGGACGACTGGACGGACACCGACACCCGTGCCGTCGACACCGCCCGCATCCTGGCGGCCGACGCCGTCGAGAACTGCGGGTCGGGCCACCCCGGCACCGCGATGAGCCTCGCTCCGCTCGCCTACACCCTCTACCAGCGGGTCATGGACCACGACCCGGCTGACGTGCACTGGACCGGCCGCGACCGGTTCGTGCTCTCCTGCGGCCACTCCTCGCTGACGCAGTACATCCAGCTCTTCCTGGGTGGCTTCGGCCTCGAGCTGCAGGACCTCGAGGAGCTGCGCACCTGGGGCTCCAAGACCCCGGGCCACCCCGAGTACCGCGACACCGACGGCGTCGAGATCACCACCGGCCCGCTGGGCCAGGGCCTGGCCTCCGCCGTGGGCATGGCCATGGCCTCGCGCCGCGAGCGCGGGCTGTTCGACCCGGAGGCCCCGCAGGGTGAGTCCCCCTTCGACCACTACATCTACGTCATCGCCTCCGACGGCGACCTCCAGGAGGGTGTCACCTCCGAGGCCTGCTCCCTGGCCGGCACCCAGCAGCTGGGCAACCTGATCGTCTTCTACGACGACAACGACATCTCGATCGAGGACGACACCGACATCGCCTTCGACGAGGACGTCCCGGCCCGCTACGCCGCCTACGGCTGGCAGGTGCTCGACGTCGAGGGCGGCGAGGACGTCACCGCGATCCTCGAGGCCGTCGAGGAGGCCAAGAAGGACACCTCGCGCCCGTCCTTCATCCGCGTGCGCACCGTCATCGGCTACCCGGCGCCGAACAAGATGAACACCGGCGCCTCCCACGGCGCCGCCCTGGGCGCCGACGAGGTCGCCGCCGTCAAGAAGGAGCTCGGCTTCGACCCGGAGAAGGACTTCGACGTCGACGACGATGTCCTGGCACACACCCGCAAGCTGCGCGAGCGCGGCGCGGCCCGCCACGCCGAGTGGCAGGAGAGGTTCGACGCCTGGGCCGAGGCCAACCCGGAGCGCAAGGCGCTCTTCGACCGCCTGACCGCCGGCGAGCTGCCGGAGGGCTGGGACGCCGAGCTGCCGACCTGGGAGCCCGACGAGAAGGGCATCGCCACCCGCAAGGCCTCCGCGGCCGTGCTGCAGGCTCTGGGCAAGACCCTGCCCGAGCTGTGGGGCGGCTCCGCCGACCTGGCCGGCTCGAACAACACCACCATCGAGGGCTCGCCCTCCTTCGGCCCGAAGTCGATCTCCACGGACACCTGGTCCGCCGAGCCCTACGGCCGCACCCTGCACTTCGGCATCCGCGAGCACGCCATGGGCTCGATCCTCAACGGCATCGCCCTGCACGGCCCGACCCGCCCCTACGGCGGCACGTTCCTGATCTTCTCGGACTACATGCGCCCGGCCGTGCGCCTCGGCGCCCTGATGAAGGTCAACTCCTACTACGTGTGGACCCACGACTCCATCGGCCTGGGCGAGGACGGCCCGACCCACCAGCCGGTCGAGATCCTCGCTGCCCTACGCGCCATCCCGAACCTGGCGGTGCTGCGCCCGGCCGACGCCAACGAGACGGCCGCCGCCTGGCGCGCCGCCCTGGCCCACGACGGCTTCGGCCCGAAGGGCCTGGCGCTTTCCCGCCAGAACCTGCCGGTGCTCGAGGGCACCCGCGAGAAGGCAATGAAGGGCGTCGAGCGCGGCGCCTACGTCCTGGTCGAGGGCTCCAAGGAGACCCCGGACGTGATCCTGATGGCCACCGGCTCCGAGGTCCAGCTGGCCGTCAATGCCGCCGAGCGCCTCGAGTCCGAGGGCACCGCCGCCCGCGTCGTCTCCGTGCCCTGCATGGACTGGTTCGCCGAGCAGGACCAGGCCTACATCGACGAGGTCCTGCCGCCCGAGGTCACCGCGCGTGTCTCCGTCGAGGCCGGCATCGCGATGCCGTGGTACCGCTGGCTGGGCCAGCGCGGCCGCGCCGTCTCCCTGGAGCACTACGGCGCCTCCGCCCCGGCGGCCGAGCTCTTCGAGCGCTTCGGCTTCACCGTGGACGCCGTCCACGACGCCGCCCGCGCCTCCCTGGACGCCTGACCGACGCCCCCGGCGGTACCTCCGGTGCCGCCGGGTCCCGGGGTCCGGTGCCCGCCGGGCGCCCCGGGCCCGCACGACAGTCCCCCCGTTGAACCTACCGACACGGTTGCACCGGTCGACACACCAGAAGTTAGGAAGATCCATATGACCGCTATCGACGATCTCGCCTCGGTGGGCACCTCCACCTGGCTCGACGACCTCTCCCGCGACCGCATCACCTCCGGCAACCTCGCCGAGGTGATCAAGGACAAGTCCGTCGTGGGTGTCACCACCAACCCCGCCATCTTCGCCGCCTCCATGTCGAAGGGCACCGCCTACGACGCCCAGATCGCGGAGCTCAAGGCCGCCGGCGCCGACGTCGACACCGCCGTCTACGCGATGAGCATCGACGACGTCCGCGACGCCTGCGACGTCTTCGCCGAGATCTACGAGCGCTCCGGCGGCAAGGACGGCCGCGTCTCCATCGAGGTCGACCCGCGCATCTCCGACGACGCCGAGCGCACCCTCGCCCAGGCCAAGGAGCTGTGGGCCAAGGTGGACCGCCCGAACGTGATGATCAAGATCCCGGCGACGAAGGCCTCCCTGCCCGCCGTGACCGACGCCCTGGCCGAGGGCATCAGCGTCAACGTCACGCTGATCTTCTCCGTCGAGCGCTACCGCGCCGTCATGCAGGCCTTCGCCGACGGCGTCAAGCGCGCCGCCGAGGCCGGCCACGACGTCTCCGGGATCCACTCCGTGGCGTCCTTCTTCGTCTCGCGCGTGGACACCGAGATCGACAAGCGCCTCGAGGCCATCGGCTCCGATGAGGCCCTGGCCCTGCGCGGCAAGGCCGGCGTGGCCAACGCCCGCCTGGCCTACGCGGAGTACCTGAAGTTCTTCGCGGCCGCCGAGCTGCCCGAGGGCGCCAACGTCCAGCGCCCGCTGTGGGCCTCGACCGGCGTGAAGAACCCGGAGTACCCGGCCGACCTCTACGTCGTGGAGCTGGCCGGCTCGAACACGGTCAACACCATGCCGGAGAAGACCATCGACGCCGCCCTGGACGGCGACAACGTCCACGGTGACACCCTCAACGGCACCGCCGAGGGGGCCGCCGAGGTCTTCGAGAAGCTGCGCGCCGTGGGCGTCGACACCGACGACGTCTTCGTCGTGCTCGAGCGCGAGGGCGTCGAGAAGTTCGTCGCCTCCTGGTCCGAGCTGCTCGAGAAGATGGCCCAGCAGCTGGCCTGATCCCGGCACCTGACCCCGCCCCGCCCCGCCCGAGACCCCGCGGTGTCCCGGGCGGGGCAGCGCCGTCAGGACCCGGTGCCCACCGGTGCCGGCTGGCGTCGCGCGCGACGTTGACCCGCCGCCGCGACGGCGCCCCGTAGACTTTTCCTTCCGTTCCCCTCCCGACCTCCGAGACCGCCCGCTCGACCCCGCCCGCCGGAGCCGCGAAACGCGCCTGCGGGCGGCCCTGATGAAAGGCCGTGACCGTCCCCGTGACCGCCGCACACAGCCCCGCCGACTGGACCAACCCGCTGCGCAACCCGCACGACACCCGCCTGCCGCGCATCGCCGGCACCTCCGGGATGGTCATCTTCGGCGTGACCGGCGACCTCTCGCGCCGCAAGCTCCTGCCCGCCGTCTACGACCTGGCCAACCGCGGCCTTTTGCCCGCCGGGTTCACCCTCGTCGGCTTCGGCCGCCGCGAGTGGTCCAAGCGGGACTTCGAGGACCACGTGCGCGCCGCCGTGCTCGACGGCGCGCGGACCCCCTGGGACGACAACGTCTGGGAGCGCCTGTCCGCCGGCATGCACTTCGTGACGGGCACCTTCGACGACGACGCCTCCTTCGACCGGCTCGCCGAGACCCTCGCCGAGTTGGACCGCCCCCGCGGCACGGGCGGCAACTGGGCGTTCTACCTCTCGGTGCCGCCGGGCAGCTTCGCCGACGTCTGCGCCCAGCTGGACCGCTCCGGCCTGGCGGCCGGTTCCGAGTGCTCGTGGCGCCGCGTGATCGTCGAGAAGCCCTTCGGCCACGACCTGGCCAGCGCCAGGGAGCTCAACCAGACGATCAACTCGGTCTTCCCCGAGGAGGCCGTCTTCCGCATCGACCACTACCTGGGCAAGGAGACGGTCCAGAACATCCTGGCGCTGCGCTTCGCCAACCAGCTCTTCGAGCCGTTCTGGGACGCCCGCTACATCGACCACGTCCAGATCACCATGGCCGAGGACATCGGCCTGGGCGGGCGCGCCGGCTACTACGACGGCATCGGCGCGGCCCGCGACGTCATCCAGAACCACCTGATCCAGCTGGCCGCCCTGGTGGCCATGGAGGAGCCGGTGGCCTTCGACCCCGGGCAGCTGCGCGCCGAGAAGATCAAGGTGCTGCGCGCCGCCGCCCCGGTCGAGCCCTTCGACGAGACGACCGCCCGCGGCCAGTACGGCCCCGGCTGGCAGGGCTCCGAGAAGGTGCCCGGCCTGCGCGACGAGGAGGGCTTCGACCCGGAGTCGACCACCGAGACCTTCGCCGCGCTGACCGTGGAGATCGGCTCGCGCCGCTGGGCCGGCGTGCCGTTCTACCTGCGCACCGGCAAGCGGCTGGGCCGGCGCGTCACCGAGATCGCGCTCGTGTTCAAGATGCCGCCGCACCAGCCCTTCCGCGACGAGCAGACCGCCGCCCTGGGCCCGAACGCGATGGTCATCCGCGTCCAGCCCGACGAGGGCGTGCTCATGCGCTTCGGCTCGAAGGTGCCGGGCTCCTCGATGGAGGTCCGCGACGTCAACATGGACTTCTCCTACTCGGAGAACTTCACCTCCGACTCCCCAGAGGCCTACGAGCGGCTCATCCTCGACGTGCTGCTCGGCGAGGCCAGCCTCTTCCCGACCAACACCGAGGTCGAGCTGTCCTGGAAGATCCTCGACCCCGTCCTCGAGTACTGGGCCGAGAACGGCCGGCCCGACACCTACCCCGCCGGTACCTGGGGTCCGGCCTCCGCCGAGAAGATGCTCGCGCGCCACGGCCGCACCTGGCGCCGCCCGTGACGGGCGTGAAGCCCGCGCGACCCGCCCCGGAGACCGACCCCGCCCGCAGTGAAAGAGACACCATGACCGAGATCCTCACCGACACCTCGACCGGCTACATCGCCCAGCGCCTGGTCCGCGTACACGAGACCACCGCCCAGACCACCGGCCGCGTGCTCACCCTCATCGTCCTCGCCGGCGCCGACGAGAACCTGGAGTCTGTCATCGGCACCGTGAAAGACGCCTCCCGGGAGCACCCCTCCCGCGTGCTCGTCCTCCTCGACGCCGCCCACGGCCGCCCACTGCCGGACGGCAAGGACTCCTGCATCGACGCCGAGATCCACGTCGGCGGCGACGCCGGCGCCAGCGAGCTGGTGGTCATCCGCATGAACGGCGAGGTCGCCGAGCACCCGGCCAGCGTGGTCACCCCGCTGCTGCTGCCGGACACCCCGATCGTGTGCTGGTGGCCCTCGGCGGCCCCGGCCGACCCGGCGGCGACCAAGGTCGGCCGCATCGCCCAGCGCCGCATCGTCGACAGCCGCTGCAGCGGCCACGAGGACGCCCTCGCCGTCCAGCGCAAGCACTACTCCCCCGGCGACTCCGACCTGGCCTGGGCGCGCATCACCCTGTGGCGCGCGATCGTGGCCTCCACCCTCGACCAGCCGCCGCACCACGACATCACCGAGGCGCACATCTCCGGCCCGGCGGGCAGCTCGAGCGTCGACCTGGCCGCCGGCTGGCTGGCCGACCGCCTGCGCGTGCCGGTGACCCGCGAGACCCACACCGGCCACGGCATCCGCCTGGCCATGACGCGTGCCGACGGCGAGCTGGTCATCGACCAGCGCTCCCTGGACACCGTCGAGGTGGACGTGCCGGGCGCTGCGAAGCAGCTGGTCGCCCTCAACGAGCGCTCCCAGGCCGACTGCCTGTCCGAGGAGCTGCGCCACCTCGACCCCGACGACGCCTACGCCGGCGCCCTCGACGGCATCCGCCGCCTCAACTGGGCCTGAGACGGCCCGCAGAAGGAGAACCGAAATGACTGACGCCCCCGTCCACCCCGCCCGCCCCGAGATCGTCCGCGTGGCCGACCTCGAGGAGCTGACCCGCACCGCCGCGGCCCGCTTCATCGAGGTCGTCGCCGCCGTGCAGGCCCCGGGCGGCGGCCGCCACGGCGACGGTGTCGCGCGCGTCGTGCTCACCGGCGGCGGCGCCGGCACCGGGATGCTGGCCAAGCTCGCCGAGTTCGACGCCGCCGCCGACGCCCAGACCGAGACGTTCCCGGCCCTGCGCGTCGACTGGAGCCGCGTCGAGGTCTTCTTCGGCGACGAGCGCGACGTGCCGGTCACCGACCCGGAGTCCAACGAGGGCCAGGCCCGCGCCGTCCTCCTCGAGGCCGTCGGCGTGCCCGGGGCCAACATCCACGGCTGGCGCCTCGGCGCCGGCCGGGCCGGCGGCAACGGCCTCGAGCTGGAGACCGCCGTCGAGCGCTACGCCACCGTGCTCGAGGAGTTCGCCCCGCGCGGCTTCGACCTGCACCTGCTGGGAATGGGCGGCGAGGGACACGTCAACTCCGTCTTCCCGCACACTCCCGGCACGCGCGCCGACGCCCCCGAGGTGCTCGCCGTGACCGACTCGCCGAAGCCGCCGGCCCGCCGCGGCACCATCACACTCAACGGGGTGGCCCGCGCCGAGCGCGTCTGGCTGCTGGTGGCCGGCGCCGGCAAGGCCGAGGCTGCCGCGCACGTGGCCTCCGGCTCGAGCCCGGCCGACTGGCCGGCCGCCGGTGCGCGGGGTGCGGCGGAGACGCTGCTCTTCCTCGACGACGCCGCAGCCGGCGAACTGGGCTGAGCCCCCACCGGGCCGGCACCCACGCCGGACCGACGCCCCGCAAGACAGCGACCCCGTCGCGCCCGGGTGGGCGCGGCGGGGTCGTCGTCAATCGTGGGTGTGTGTCAGGCGTAGGCCTGCAGCAGGTTCAGCGCCACGATGCACAGGATCCAGATGAGGGCCATGATCACCGTGTAGCGGTCGAGGTTCTTCTCCACCACGGTGGAACCCGACAGGTTGGACTGCACGCCGCCGCCGAAGAGGCTGGACAGGCCGCCGCCCTTGCCCTTGTGCAGGAGCACGAACACCGACATCAGCACGGCGCTGAGCACGAGCACGATCTGGAGCGCGAGGATCATTGAAGTGAAGTCCCCTTCTGTCTGACGGGTTGAATGACTCAGGACAGTCTACACCATCGCCGCCCGGCCGGGCGGCGCGTGCCGCGGCGCGTCGATTGCCGACGCGTCGCGGCGCCCGGCGTCGACTAGCCGGAGTTGCGCAGGGCGGTGGCCAGGCCGTTCATGGCCAGCTGGATACCCAGCGGGACCTTCGGGTCCTCGTCGCCGGCGCGGTAGCGGCGCAGCAGCTCGACCTGCAGCACGTTGAGCGGCAGCAGGTACGGGAAGCGGTCGCGCACGGAGCGGGCCAGCCCGGGGTTGTCGGCGAGCAGCTCGTCGCGGCCGGTGACCTTGGCGAACATCTCGCAGGTCAGCTCGTACTCGGCGCGGATGGCGTCGAAGACGCGGCGGGCGACCTCCTGATCCGAGATCAGCGAGGCGTACATCTGCGCCAGGCTCATGTCCGCCTTGGCCATGACCTGGGCCATGTTGGACATCACCGAGGCGAAGAACGGCCAGTTCTCGGCGAGGTCGCGCAGCTCGGCGACCGCGGCGTCGCGGTCCTCGGACTGGTCGATGAAGTCGCGCAGCGCGGTGCCCACGCCGTACCAGCCGGGCAGCATGACGCGCGACTGCGACCAGGACAGCACCCACGGGATGGCGCGCAGGTCATCCAGCGACTCGGTCTGCTTGCGCGAGGAGGGCCGCGAACCGATGTTCAGCTTGCCGATCTCGGCGACCGGGGTCGACTCGGTGAAGTACTGGATGAAGCCGGGGTCCTCGTGGGCCAGGCGGGTGTAGGCCTCCTGGCTGGCGTGGGAGAGCCACGTCATGATCTCGGCGGCGCGCTGCGGGTCGTCGAGGTCGTTGACGTCCATCAGCGAGGCCTCCAGCGTCGCCGAAACCAGCGCCTCGAGGTTGCGGCGCGCCGTCTCCGGCGAGCCGTACTTCGCGGAGATGATCTCGCCCTGCTCGGTGACGCGCACCGCGCCCTGCACGGCGCCGGCGGGCTGGGCCAGGATCGCGTCGTAGGACGGTCCGCCGCCACGGCCGACGGTGCCGCCGCGGCCGTGGAAGAACCGCAGGCGCAGCCCCTCTTCGCGGCAGGCCTGCACGATCTGGGTCTCGCCGTTGAACAGGGCCCAGTTCGCGGCGAAGTAACCGCCGTCCTTGTTGGAGTCGGAGTAGCCGAGCATGACCTCCTGGAGGTCACCCCGGTTGCGCACGTAGGTGCGGTAGAGCGGGATCGACCAGACGGCGCGCAGGATGTCGGCGCCGCCCTCGAGGTCGTCGATGGTCTCGAACAGCGGGATGACGTCGACGGAGCCGGTCGGGTCCTCGCCGTTGGCGTGGATCAGGCCGACCTCCTTGAGCAGCACCATCGGCTCGAGGATGTCGCTGACCGAGGCGGCCATGGAGATGATGCAGTGCGGCACCATCTCGGGGCCGAACTTGTCCACGGCCTCGGCGGCCGCGCGGAAGATGCCGAGCTCGCGTTCGGTCGGCTCGGTGAAGTCGTGGTAGCCGGTGGGCACGAGCGGGCGCGGGGTGCGCAGCTCGTCGACCAGGAGCTCGATCTTCGCCTCCTCGTCCAGGCTCCGGTAGTCCTCAGCGACGTGGGCCAGGGAGAACAGCTCGGTGAGCACGTCCTCGTAGCTCTCGGAGTTCTGGCGGATGTCCAGGGCGTAGAGGTGGAAGCCGAAGGTGCGCACGGCGGCGCGCAGGTCGGCCAGGCGGGCGTCGGCGATGATCTCGTCGTGCTCCGCGCGCAGGCAGGAGTCGATGAGGTCGAGGTCCGCGAGGAACTCCTCGGCGTCGGCGTAGGGCTCGTGGACGGTGAACCAGTCGCCCTCGACGGCGTCGGGGCCGATGAGCCCGACGATGGTGGCCAGGATGCGGCCGCGCACGCCGTGGACGGCGCGGCGGTAGGGCTCGTCGACGCGCGAAGGCACGCCGTTGTGGCCCTCGTCGGCAAGCGCGTAGAGCTTCTCGGAGACCTCGCCGAGCCGGTCGGACAGGCTCAGCTCGTGCTCGAGGTCGTGCAGCTGGACGGCGTAGTACTTCAGCACGGTCTCCGCGGCGCGGGTGGCCGCGTAGTCCAGTGTGGTGCCGGTGACGGATGGGTTGCCGTCGTGGTCGGCGCCGATCCAGGAGCCGGGCTGCACGATCGGGTGCTGCGGCACGGGCGCGCCCGCGGAGTCGGAGAGCAGCTTGACGACGTCGTGGTTGAGCTTCGGGATGGCCTGCAGCAGCGAGAGCTTGTAGTAGCGCAGGCCGACCTCGATCTCGTCCTCGAGGCGGGGGCGGGCGACGCGGATGAGCGCAGTCTGCCACAGGATGGTCAGGCGGCGGCGCACGTCGCGCTCGATCTCGTCGAGCTCGCCGGCGGTCAGGGCGTTCTCGCCGGCCGTCAGCAGCACGCGGCGGCGGCGCATGAGCTCGGAGATGTGCTTCTGAGCGTCGAAGACGGTGCGGCGGCGAGTCTCGGTCGGGTGGGCGGTGAGCACCGGGGCGACCTGGGTTGCGGGGAACTCCCGCGAGATCGTCGCCGGGTCCACGCCGGCCTCGGCCAGCTTGCGCCAGGTCGCGTCGAGGGTGGATGCGGGGGCGGGCTCGCCGGCCTGGCGGCGGTGCAGCCGGGCCGACTCGTCGTAGAGGTCCTCGGCCAGGTTCGCCATGAGGGCGAAGTGGCTGAATGCGCGGATGACGTCGCGGGCCTTCTCGGCCTCGATGTCGTGGAACATGGCGGCCAGGTCGGACATGTCCGCCTCGCCGCGGGCGACCTCGAAGGCGCGCCGGCGCGAGTTCTCGACCAGGTCGAAGGTCTCCTGACCCTCCTGCTCGGCGATGACCTCGCCGAGGACGCGGCCGAGGAACCGGATGTCGTCCTGCATGTTGGTTTGATCGTCAACCATGACGGTTCTTCCTCTCCACCCCGGGCGGCCGCGGGCGCGGGCCCCAGGTCGCCGGGAGGGGTGTGCAGTAGGTGAGGTATTAGGTTCTTGAGCTGCGGTTTCTATGCCCTTGCGGGCGGGTTCGGGCGTGAAAAACCGCCCCGTGGTGGGGTCGCCACCACGGGGCGGCCTCGAGTCACGCCAGGTTGCGTCGCTTACGCGACGGTCTGGGCGGCGTTGGCGGCCAGCTTGGCGAAGGCCTCGCCGTCCAGGGAGGCGCCGCCGACCAGGCCGCCGTCGACGTCGGGCTTGCCGACGATCTCGGCGACGGAGTCGGCCTTGACGGAGCCGCCGTAGAGGATGCGGAACTCCTCGGCGGTCTTCTCGTCGGCGAGCTCGGCGATCAGCGTGCGCAGTGCGCCGCAGACCTCCTGGGCGTCGTCGGCCGAGGCGACCTTGCCGGTGCCGATGGCCCAGACGGGCTCGTAGGCCAGGACGGTGCGGGCCAGCTGGGCGGCGTCGAGGCCGGCCAGCGACTTGCGGGCCTGCTCGACGACGTAGTCGACGTGCTCGCCCTTCTCACGGATCTCGAGCGGCTCGCCGACGCAGACGATCGGCGACATGCTGGCGCCGAGGGCGGCGGCGGCCTTGGCGGCGACGGTCTCGTCGGTCTCGGCGTGGTACTCGCGGCGCTCGGAGTGGCCCACGACCACCCAGGCGCAGCCCAGCTTGGCGAGCATCTCGGCGGAGACCTCACCGGTGTAGGCGCCGGACTCGTGCACGGAGACGTCCTGGGCCCCGTAGGTGAACTGCAGCTTGTCGCCTTCGACGAGGGTCTGGACGGAGCGCAGGTCGGTGAACGGGACGGTGAAGGCGACGTCGATCTTCTCGTAGTACTCCTTCGGCAGGGCAAAGGCGAACTTCTGCAGGACGGTGATGGCCTCGAGGTGGTTGAGGTTCATCTTCCAGTTGCCCGCGATGAGGGGGGTGCGTGCCATGTGCGTTTCGGCCTTTCTGTGGGTGGCTGGTTTCGGGTTACGGCAGGCTCAGCGGTTCAGGACCGCGACGCCCGGCAGTTCCTTGCCCTCGAGGAACTCGAGGGAGGCGCCGCCGCCGGTGGAGATGTGCGAGAAGCCGTCCTCGTCGAGGCCGAGCACGCGCACGGAGGCCGCGGAATCGCCGCCGCCGACCACCGAGAAGGAGCCGTTGTTCTTGGTGGCGTCGATGATCGCCTGGGCCAGGCCCTTGGTGCCCTTGGAGAACGCCTCGAACTCGAAGACGCCCATCGGGCCGTTCCAGAACACGGTCTTGGAGGAGGCGAGCACCTCGGCGAAGCGCTCGACGGACTTCGGGCCGATGTCCAGGGACATCCAGCCGGCGGGGATGCCGTCGAGCTCGACGACCTTGTGCTCGGCGTCCTTGTCGAACTTCTCGGCCGCGACCAGGTCGACCGGCAGGACGATCTTGTCGCCGTAGCGCTCGAGCAGCTCGCCGCAGGTCTCCACCATCTCCTCCTGGAGCAGGGACTCCTGGACGTCGTAGCCCTTGGCCTTGAGGAACGTGTAGCACATGCCGCCGCCGATGACGAGGCTGTCTGCCTTGCCGGCCAGGGCCTCGATGACACCGAGCTTGTCGGAGACCTTCGAGCCGCCGAGGACGACCACGTAGGGCTTGGCGGGCTCCTTGGCCACGGAGTCGAGGACGGAGACCTCCTTGTTGACCAGGTAGCCGGCGTAGGCGGGCAGGCGGCCGGCGACGTCGAAGACGGAGGTCTGCTTGCGGTGCACGACACCGAAGCCGTCGGAGACGAAGGCGCCGTTGTCGGCGGCCAGGGCGACGAGCTCGTCGGCGAACTCGGCGCGCTCGGCCTCGTCCTTGCTGGTCTCACGCGGGTCGAAGCGGACGTTCTCGAGCAGGACGATCTCGCCGTCGCTCAGGCCGTTGGCGCGCTCGTGGGCGTCCTCGCCGGTGACGTCGCCGGCCAGGGCGACGTACTGGCCCAGGGCCTCGCTGAGGGCCTCGGCGACCGGCTTCAGGGAGAACTTCGGGTTGACCTCGCCCTTCGGGCGGCCGAGGTGGGCCATGGCGATGACCTTGGCGCCGCCCTCGAGCAGGGCCTTGAGGGTCGGCAGGGACGCGGTGATACGGCCCGGGTCGGTGATCTCGCCGGCGTCGTTGAGCGGGACGTTGAAGTCGGAACGGACTAGCACGTGGCGTCCGGCGACGCCCTCGGCGAGCAGGTCGTCGATGGTCTTGATGGCCATGTCTGGGTTTCTCCTCGGTGAAAAGTTAGGGGTGTGTCTGGGTGTTCAGGTATGCGAAGAGCGGCCCCGGCTCAAAGGGGAACGCGGCGGTGTGCCGCTGCCCCCTCGAGCGAGGCCGCTCATCGGTCGGCACGAGCCGAGTCAGGCGCCTGTTAGAACTTGGAGGCGACGTGCTCGGTCAGGCGGAGCAGCTGGCAGGTGTAGCCCCACTCGTTGTCGTACCAGGAGACGACCTTGACCTGGTTGCCGATGACCTTGGTCAGGCCGGAGTCGAAGATCGAGCCGTGCGGGTCGGTCACGATGTCGTGGGAGACGAGCGGCTCGTCGGTGTAGCCGAGGGTCTCGCTGGCGGCCTCCTTCATCGCGGCGTTGACGGCCTCCACGGAGACCTCCTTCTTCGCGGTGAAGGTCAGGTCGGTGCAGGAGCCGGTGATCACGGGCACGCGCAGGGCGTAGCCGTCCAGCTTGCCCTTGAGCTGCGGGAGGACCAGGGCGACGGCCTTGGCGGCGCCGGTGGAGGTCGGGACGATGTTCACGGCGGCGGCGCGGGCGCGACGCAGGTCGCGGTGCGGGGCGTCGTGCAGGCGCTGGTCACCGGTGTAGGCGTGCACGGTGGTCATCAGGCCCTCTTCGATGCCGAACTTCTCGTCGAGCACCTTGGCCATCGGGGCGAGGCAGTTGGTGGTGCAGGAGGCGCCGGAGATGACGGTGTGCTTCTCCGGGTCGTAGTCCTCGTGGTTGACGTTGTAGACGAAGGTCGCGTCCTCGTTCTTGGCGGGGGCGGAGATGATGACCTTCTTGGCGCCGGCGTCGATGTGCGCGTGGGCGGCGTTGGCGTCGGTGAAGAAGCCGGTGGACTCGATGACGATGTCCACGTTGTGGGCGGCCCAGTCCAGGTTCTTCGGGTCGCGCTCGGCGGTGACGTGCAGCTTGTGCTCGCCGACGGTGATGGACTCCTCGTCGTAGGAGACCTCCTGGTCAAGCTTGCCCAGGATGGAGTCGTACTTGAGCAGCGTGGCCAGCGTCTTGTTGTCGGTCAGGTCGTTGACGGCGACGACCTCCAGGTCGTCGCTGCGCTGCAGGACGGCACGGAAGAAGTTGCGGCCGATGCGGCCGAAGCCGTTGATACCAACACGAATGGTCACAGTTGATCTCCTCGTCAAATCTGCGGTTGTGTCCGAGAGGGACCGTGTGCGCCTCTGTGACGCCCACGTCGTTGCCTCACGATTCAGAGTGTACCGCCCGATCGGCCGTCCCGCACTACCGAACCGCAAAGAAATCAGACACGAGCGGAAATTTACGGGCACATCCGGGCATTACCGGGGGTAACTGAACAGATCCGGGTCCGCAATTCGATGGATCAACCGGGCGGAATATCCCGAACGCCCCGGTGAACGGACCATCCCTGCCCCCGTCCGGGGGTCCGCCCGGGCGCCCGAATGTCCGTAAAGGGACATCACGGGCCCGAATCAGTGACCTTCGCCACTGTCCGCTTCGTCGAGGACCTCCTCGGTCACGGCGGCGTGCGTGTCCGGGACGCCCAGTTCCTTCGCCCTCTTGTCGGCGGTGGACAGCAGACGGCGCACGCGCCCGGCGATGGCGTCCTTGGTCATCGGCGGGTCGGCCAGCCGGCCCAGCTCCTCGAGCGAGGCCTGGCGGTGGCGCACGCGCAGGCTGCCGGCCTCCGCGAGGTGCTCCGGGACGTCGTCGCCGAGGATCTCCATGGCGCGCTCCACGCGCGCGGCGGCGGTGACGGCCGCGCGCGCCGAGCGGCGCAGGTTCGCGTCGTCGAAGTTGGCCAGCCTGCTTGTCGACGCCGTGCGTTCCCGGCGTCGGCGCTTGTCGTCCCACTGCAGCCGGGTGCGGTGCGCGCCCATGCGGGACAGCAGCGCGCCGACGGAGTCGCCGTCGCGTACGACGACGCGCTCGGCGCCGCGGGACTCCCGGTTCTTGGCCGTCGCACCCAGGGCGCGGGCGCAGCCGACGAGTGCCAGCGCCGCCTCGGCGCGCGGGCACTCGACCTCGAGGGCGGCGGAGCGGCCCGGCTCGGTCAGGGTGCCCGCCGCCAGGAAGGCGCCACGCCAGGCGGCCTCCTTGTCGGCGACGGTGCCGGAGATGACCTGCGGGGGCAGGCCCACCACGGCCACCCCGGCGCGGGTGATCAGGCCGGTGCGCCGGTAGACCTCGGCGATGCCGCGGTCGATGACCACGAGGTGGCGGCCGGGCTTGCCGGCGCGGTCGGCCTCGAGGGTGCGCAGGGTGACACGGGCGTCGAAGAGCTCGTCGAGGTAGGCGACCAGCCGGCGCGCCGCACCGCCGTGGTCGAGCTCGACCTCGATGCTCTCCGCTCCCCCGTGGCGCACGGCGTGGCCGCGGAAGCGCAGCACCGCGGCGACCTCCGCCAGCCGTGCGCGGGTGCCCCGCGTCTCGACGCGGGTGAGCTCGTCCTTGACCTCGTTCGTCAGCGACACCGTGCCTGCATTCCTTTCTTTCCCTGTCCCCCGGGGACGCGTCGATACTAGTCCGCGGCCAGCATGCCCGTCAGGGCGGCGGCCAGCTTCTCCGGGTCGTGCACGTTGCGCGGCATGCCGTTCCCGTCGCAGCTGTGCACGTCGGCGAAGACGATCTCGGCGCCGAGCCGGCCGGCGGCTCGGGAGAGGTAGGCGCGCTCGGCCTTCGACAGCAGCGAGTCGGAGTCGACCAGGATGCGGTCGACCCGCAGCGCAGGGGCCTGCTGGGCCATGATGTGGATGTGGCGCTCCAGGGAGAAGCCCTGGGTCTCCCCCGGTTCGGCCGAGAGGTTGAGCACCACGACCTTCAGCGCGTCCGAGGCGTTGATGGCGTCCACCACGGAGTGGACCAGCAGGTGCGGGATGACGCTGGAGAACCAGGAGCCGGGCCCCAACGTGATCAGGTCCGCACCGCGGATGGCCTCGAGGGCCTGCGAGCTCGCCGGCGGGTCGCTCGGCACCAGGCGCACGCGGCGCACGGAACCGGGTGTGGAGGCGACGGCGACCTGGCCGCGGACCTCGCGGACCACGCGCGGGTCGTCGTCAAGCCCGGCGACCTCGGCGGCGATGTCAAGCGGGCGGGTGCACACGGGCACAACGCGCCCGCAGGAGTGGGTCAGGTTCGCGACGGTGTCCAGGGCCTCCTGCACGTCGCCGCCGAGCTCGACGAGCCCGGAGATGAGCAGGTTGCCCACGGCGTGGCCGGCGAGCGCCCCGTGGCCGCCGAAGCGGTGCTGGAGCAGCTCGGCGCTCAGGCCCGGCCCGTCGGCGGACGCGCAGTCGCCGGCCAGGGCGGCCAGCGCCATGCGCAGGTCGCCCGGGGGGACCTGGCCGAGCTCGCGGCGGATGCGCCCGGAGCTGCCGCCGTCGTCCGCGACGGTGACCACGGCGGTGATGCTCGCCGGGTCGCACAGCCGGGCGGCGCGCAGGGTCTGGTAGAGCCCGTGGCCGCCGCCGAGGCAGGTCAGGGCCGGGTGCGCGGTGTCACCGGCGGATACGGCGTGGGCGCTCGCGGTCTTCTCCGCGCTCGCGGTGCTGTCGGGGTCGGGCATGTCTCTCGGGTCTCTCAGTTGTCTGGGGTGCGGGATGGCCGGGCGCGCCACCCCGCGGGGTACGGCGGGCGCGGAGCCGCCGGCTGCGGCGCCCCGCGGGATCGGGGTCCGCCTGTTCAGCGGGCGATGTCGCGGTGGATGACGTTGACGTCCAGGCCGGACTCCTCGCGCAGCCGGCGCCCGATCTCCTCGGCGACGGCGACGGAACGGTGGTGGCCTCCGGTGCAGCCGATGGAGACCGTCATGAAGTTCTTGCCCTCGTGGCGGAAGCCGGCCTGCATCGAGTTGAACATCGTCAGGAAGTTGTCGATGAAGTCCGCCGCGCCGGGGCGGCTGAGCACGTAGTCGGAGACGGGCGCGTCGGTGCCGCGCTGCTCGCGCAGCTCGGGGACCCAGAACGGGTTGGGCAGGAAGCGCACGTCGACGGTCAGGTCGGAGTCGCGCGGGGCGCCGTGCTTGAAGCCGAAGGACTGCACGGTCACGTGCGGCTGCTGGGCCACCGACTCGCCGAAGGCGCCCTCGATGCGGCGGCGCAGGTCGTGCACCGACAGATCGGAGGTCTCGATGCTGACGTCGGCGTCCTCCTTGATGTCGCCGAGCATCGCGCGCTCGCGGTCGATGCCCTGCGAGAGCGTGTCGCGGCCCTGCAGCGGATGCGTGCGGCGCACCGAGTCGAAGCGCTTCATCAGCGCGTCCTTGCGGGCGTCGAGGAAGAGGATCGTCGGGCGCACGCCGCGGGCCTTGAGCTCGGCGAGCGTCTGCATCATCGAGCCGGGGAACATGCGCGAGCGCACGTCGGTGACAATGGCCAGGTGCTCCACCGGCGAGGTGTCCGCCCGGCACATCTCCACCAGCTCGAGCATGAGCTGCGGGGGCAGGTTGTGGGCGACGAACCAGCCGCGGTCCTCGAAGACCTTGGCCGCGGTGGACAGGCCGGCCCCGGACATGCCGGTGATCAAAAGCGGCGGGGCGAGCAGGTGGCCGAGGTTCTCGGTGTCAGCGGCGGTCATGGCCCCCATGGTAAGTCATCGCCGCTCCCCCGGCGGCCGCGTGCCGCTCCCCCGGCGGCCGCGTGGCGCTCCCCCGGCGGCCGCGTGGCGCTCCCCGGCGGCCGCGTGGCACTCCCCCGGCAGTCGCGCGGCGGCCGCGGGCTCACGCCTTGTGCAGCGAGGCGTGGACGTCGCCGGCCAGCTTCGGCCCGAAGCCCTTGACCTCGGCGATCTCCTCGACGCTGGCCTCCTTCAGCTTCTTCAGGGAGCCGAAGTGGCGCACCAGCTCGGTGCGGCGCGCGGGGCCGAGCCCCGGGACGTCGTCAAGCTCACTGCGCCGCATGCGCTTGGAGCGCTGCTGGCGCTGGTAGGTGATGGCGAAGCGGTGCGCCTCGTCGCGGATCTGCTGGAGCAGGAACAGCGCCTGGGAGTTACGCGGCAGGATCACCGGGTCCTCCTCGCCGGGCACCCACAGCTCCTCGAGGCGCTTGGCCAGGCCGGCCAATGTGACGTCAGTTACACCGAGCTCGTCGAGGACGCGCTGGGCGGCGGCGACCTGCGGGGCGCCACCGTCGACGATGAACAGCTGCGGCGGGTAGGCGAAGCGGCGGTTGTCCGTCGACATCTCCTCGACCCTGGCGGCGGCGTCGGTCTCCTCGGCGAAGCTGGAGCCGTCGAACTCCTCGGCCTCGGGCACGGAGCGCTTGTCGCGGTTGTGGCGCAGGAAGCGGCGGCGGGTGACCTCGGCGATGGAGCCGACGTCGTCGCTGTGGCCGTCGCCGGCGGCGTCGCGGATGCGGTAGCGGCGGTAATCGGACTTCTTGGACAGGCCGTCCTCGAAGACGACCAGGGAGGCCACCACGTCGGTGCCCTGCAGGTGCGAGATGTCGGTGCACTCGATGCGCAGCGGCGACTCGTCCATGCCGAGGGCGTCCTGGATGCCCTGGATCGCCGCCGAGCGCGCGGTGAGGTCGCCCACGCGGCGCAGCTTGTGCTGGCGCAGGGCCTCCTTGGCGTTGCGCTCGACGGTCTCCATCAGGGCGCGCTTGTCGCCGCGCTGGGGCACGCGCAGCTCGACGGGCCCGCCGCGCAGCGCCTCCAGCGCCGCGGCGGTGTCGGCGGGCTCCTCGGGCTCGTCCTGCAGCAGGATCAGCCGCGGGATGACCTCGTTGCGCCGGCGCGAGCCGGTGCGGTGCTCGCCGGCGGCGTCGGTGCCGTGGGACATCTTGTCCACCCCGCG
This sequence comes from Corynebacterium frankenforstense, assembly GCF_030211955.1. Lineage (GTDB taxonomy): Bacteria > Actinomycetota > Actinomycetes > Mycobacteriales > Mycobacteriaceae > Corynebacterium > Corynebacterium frankenforstense_A. Next base: position 97,923 of record NZ_JASODI010000010.1, read on the forward strand.
GCGCCCGTAGAGCTTGGCGTCCTCGGCGGCCTCCTGCTCGGCGCGCTCCGCGGCGTCGCCGTAGAACTGGATCAGGAAGTTCTGGATCAGGTTCGGCAGCGCCGGATCGGCCTCGCCCTCCTCGACCGGCCCGGTGTCGCCGGCCTGGTCGCCGGCCTTCTCGACGACCCAGCCGCGCTGGCCCCGCACGCGGCCGTGGCGAACGTGGAAGATCTGCACGGCCGCCTCGAGCTCGTCGGTGGAAAAGGCGATCAAGTCGGCGTCGGTGCCGTCGCCGAGCACCACGGTCTGCTGCTCCATCAGCTTGTCTATCGCGCCCAGGTCGTCGCGCAGCCGGGCGGCGCGCTCGAACTCGAGGTCCTCGCTGGCCTGCTGCATCTCGGCGGTCAGGCGCTTGCGCACGGCGTCGGTGTGGCCGTTCATGAAGCTGCAGAAACCCTCGGCGATCTCGCGGTGCTCGGCGGCGGTGACCTTGCCGGTGCACGGCGCGGCGCACTTGTCGATGTAGCCGAGCAGGCAGGGCCGGCCCAGCTGCTCGTGGCGGCGGAAGACGCCCTTGGTGCAGGTGCGCATCGGGTAGACGCGGGTGAGCAGCTCGAGGGTCTCGCGCACGGCCCAGGCATGGGCGAAGGGCCCGAAGTAGCGCACGTTGCGCCGGCGCGGCCCGCGGTAGAAGAAGGCCCGCGGGAACTCCTCGCCCATGCTCACGGCGAGCATGGGGTAGGTCTTGTCGTCGCGGTACATGACGTTGAACCGCGGGTCGTAGCGCTTGATCCAGGTGTACTCGAGCTGGAGCGCCTCGACCTCGCTGGCGACGACGGTCCAGGTCACCCCGGCGGCGGTGAGCACCATCTGACGGGTGCGCGGGTGCAGGTGGGTGATGTCCTGGAAGTAGTTGGACAGCCGCGCGCGCAGGTTCTTGGCCTTGCCCACGTAGATGACGCGCCCGTCGGCGTCGCGGAAGCGGTAGACCCCCGGGGACGTGGGGATCGTCCCGGGGGCCGGACGGTAGGTGGAGGGGTCTGCCACGGTCAGCGCCTCACTCCTGCGGCATGTAGCGCGACTCCAGCTCGCGGAAGCGCTCGACGTCGTCGAGGATCGTGGAGCGGTCGGTGGCCATCATCGCCCACATGGGCACGAACTCGAACTGCGGCAGCTCCAGGCGGGCCATGCGCGAGCCGCGGGGGAAGGACAGCCCGTAGATGACGGTCCACGGGTAGAAGCGGGTGCCGATGAAGTTGCGCACCTCCACGCCGTCGGCGTTGGCGCGCACGCGCGGGCGGGTGAGCCCCAGGTAGCAGACGACGGAGATGATCAGGCCGATGCCGACGAAGGCCCACTTGTCGATGGTGGTCACCGCCGCGCCGGTGTCACCGACGCCGACGACCAGTGCCATGAAGATGTGCACGGCCATCACGACGACGACCCAGGCCACGCCGATGACGCGCATCGTCGGCGAGCGCACCTCGAGCTCCCAGGGCTTGGTCGAGGTCACCGCCGAGGGGTCGAGCGCGTTGTAGTAGCTCAGTTCCTCGTCGGTCAGCGCGCGGTCGCGGCGCGCGGCGCCCTCGGTGTGGTCCGCGTCGGTCACGCTCCCAGCCTTTCCCGTGTTCTCCACGTTGCAGTCCCTTCTGCTCAACCACTCTAGTGTGCCCGCCGGCGCCCCTCCGGCGCCAATGCACCGTGGTTGAGCGTTGATTTCCGACGCCCGCGTCGGCGCGCCGTGGGCGCGCCCGTCACGGCGTGGGGCGCCTGCGCGCCGCCTGGGGCGGCGCGGGCGCCGGCAAGCTCTTTCTAGTTCCCGCGCACCTCGCGCAGGGTCAGCGCGGTGCGCAGGGCGGCGACTGCGGCCTCGGCGCCCTTGTCCTCGACCGCGCCGGGCCCGCCCGAGCGCTCGACGGCCTGCTCGCGGGTCTCGGTGGTCAACACGCCGTTGCCGACGGGGGTCTCCTCGTCCAGGGCGATGCGGGTCAGGCCCGCGGTCACCGAGTCGCAGACGTAGTCGAAGTGCGGGGTGCCGCCGCGGATGACGCAGCCGCAGGCGACGACGGCGTCGAAGTTGCGCGCGGCGGCCTGTACGACGACGGGCAGCTCGAGGGCGCCGACGACGCGGAAACCCTCGACCGTGGCGTCGGCCGCGCGGCCGGCGGCCAGGGCACGCTCGTGCAGGCGGTCGCAGATCTCCTCGTTCCAGGTGGCGGTGACCACCGCGAGGCGCAGTCCGCTCGCGTCGAGCGAGTCGGTGTCGGCGCCGGCGGCGGGCAGTCCTTCCTTGGCCATGGGGTCTCCTACTCTCCTCGGTTCACGGGGTGGGCGGCGTCCCAGTCCGCCACGGCGGGCAGGTCGTGGCCCATGCGGTCGCGCTTGGTACGCAGGTAGCGGACGTTGTCCTCGTTGACCTCGACGGGCAGGCGGGTGCGCCCGGTGATCTCCACGCCGTGGCCGGTCAGGTCGGCGACCTTGGCGGGGTTGTTGCTCATCAGGTTCACCGACTTGATGCCCAGCTCGCGCAGGATCTGCGCGGCGGTGGAGTACTCGCGCGAGTCGGCGGTGTGGCCGAGCTGCAGGTTGGCGTCGACGGTGTCCAGGCCGAAGTCCTGCAGGCGGTAGGCGCGCAGCTTCTCCATCAGGCCGATGCCGCGGCCCTCCTGACCGCGCAGGTAGATCACGATGCCGCGGCCCCGCTCCTGGATCAGGCGCAGCGCGGCGTCGAGCTGCTGGCCGCAGTCGCAGCGCCGCGAGCCGAAGACGTCGCCGGTCAGGCACTCGGAGTGCACGCGCACGGGCACGTCCACGCCGCCGTCTTGGTCAGGCTCGCCGGCGATGAGTGCGACGCTGTCGAAGCCGGTGACGGTGTTGCAGAAGCCGATGGCGCGGAAGTAGCCGTAGTCGGTGGGCAGGCGGGTCTCCACGACGCGCTCGACGAGCACCTCGTGGTGGCGGCGCCACTCGATCAGCTGGGCGATCGAGATCATGTGCAGGCCGTGGGCGTCAGCGAAGCGGCGCAGCTCGGGCCCGCGGGCCATGTCGGTGGGGTCGTCCTCGGAGACGATCTCGCACAGCGCGCCCACCGGGCGCAGGCCGGCGGCCCGTGCCAGGTCGATGGAGGCCTCGGTGTGGCCGTCGCGCTCGAGCACGCCGCCCTCGCGGGCGCGCAGCGGGACGACGTGGCCGGGGCGGGTGAAGTCGCTGACGGTGGACTTCGGGTCGGCCAGGCGGCGCAGGGTCTCGGCGCGCGAGGTGGCGGAGATGCCCGTGCTGCCCGTCGCGGCGTCGACGGTGACGGTGTAGGCGGTGCCGCGGGCGTCCTCGTTGAGTGCGACCATCGGCGGCAGGTGCAGGCGGTCGGCGTCCTCGCGCACGACGGGCGCGCAAATATACCCGGAGGTGTAGCGCACCATGAAGGCGACCAGCTCGGGGGTGGCCTTCTCGGCGGCGAAGATGAGGTCGCCCTCGTTCTCCCGGTCCTCGTTGTCCACCACGACCACGGCCTTACCGGCCGCGATGTCCGCGATGGCGTCTTCCACGCTGTCCAGCCTGACCGTGGTGGTGCGATCCTCGTTGTCAGTCACGCGCTACACCTTAGTCACCCGTCGACCCACCCCATTCCGGTGGGTGCACCCCCGGTGCACCCCGGCTCCGCCCCCGGTTCGGTCACCGCGCGCGGCCGCGGTGCACGCCCACGGCCATGACCTGCGTCACCTGGTTGCGCCCCGCGGGCGGACGCCTGGTTCAGCCGCGGGCGGGGCCGCGGTTCAGCTCCGCGCAGCGGTGAGCTTCTCGACGTACTTGGCCAGCACGTCGACCTCGAGGTTGACCGGGTCGCCGGGCCCCAGCCCGCCGAGGACGGTGTCGCGCAGCGTCGCCGGGATCAGCGAGACCTCGAAGTGGTCCGCCCCGACCGCCGAGACGGTCAGCGAGGTGCCCGAGACCGCGACGGAACCTTTATCCACGACGTAGCGAGCCAGCTCCGCCGGCAGGCGGAAGCGCAGCACGTCCCAGTGCTCGGAGGGGGTGCGCGAGATCAGCTCGGCGACGGCGTCGACGTGGCCCTGGACGATGTGGCCGCCCAGGCGCCCACCGGCGGCCAGCGCGCGCTCGAGGTTAACCGGGTCGCCCTCGGCCAGCGCACCCAGCGCGCTGCGGTCGAGGGTCTCGGCCATGACGTCGGCGGTGAAGGTGCCCTCGCCGAGCTCGGCGACGGTCAAGCACACGCCGTTGACCGAGATGGAGTCGCCCAGGCGGGCGTCGGAGAGCACGGTCTCGGCGGCGACGGTGAGGCGGGCGGCATCGCTCAGCCGCTCGATGCCTGCTACGCGGCCGATCTCCTCGACGATTCCGGTGAACATGGCGGGTCCTTCCTGGTCTGGTGCGGTATCGGGTGCGTTCAGTTGGTAGCGGGGCCTGCCCCGGTCACAAGTCTTCCCCGGTTGCACGGCGCAGCCGTGCAACGCCCTCGACGAACACGTCCGCGCCGAGGCGTCGCACGGCTGTGGTCTCGAACTCGAAGGCGCCGGAGAGAGTGTCCGTCACGGCCCGACCGAGCACCGGGTGGCCGGCGCCGAGCAGCTTCGGGGCGAGGTAGGCCTGGACGAAGTCGACCACACCTGCGGCGACGAAGCCGGCCGCCAGGCCCGCCCCGCCCTCGACGAGCACGTCGCGCGCGCCGCTCTCCCACAGTCCGGTGAGCGCGGTGTCGATGTCGGGGTAGTGCTCGCAGACCCCGGCCAGGTGGTGCCCGGCCGGGACCTCGCGGGTGCCGATGACCACGCGGCGCGGCTGGTGGTCATACTCCGTGCCGTCGTCGCGGCGGGCGGTCAGACGCGGGTTGTCGGCCAGCACGGTGCCGGTGCCGACGATGATCGCGTCGCGGTGGGCCCGGTCGGCGTGCACGGCGCGGCGGGCCTCGGGCCCGGTGATCCACTGGCTGGTACCGTCGGCGGCGGCGGTGAAGCCATCGAGGGTCTGGGCGAACTTGAGGGTGACCGCCGGGCGGCCGGCCGCCACGGCGGTGAGCCACGGCTCCAGCGTCGGGGCGGGCAGCTCATCGCCCTCCGGGTGGACGACCTCCACGCCGTTGTCGCGCAGCCACTCCGCCCCGCCCCCGGCGACAGGGTCGGGGTCGCGGCGGGCGAAGACGACACGCCTGATCCCGGCCGCCACCAGGGCGTGGGTGCACGGGCCGGTGCGCCCGGTGTGGTTGCACGGCTCGAGGGTGACCACGGCGGTGCCGCCGCGGGCGCGCTCGCCGGCTGCGGCAAGTGCCATCACCTCGGCGTGGGAGCCACCC
>NZ_JASODI010000109.1 GCF_030211955.1 Corynebacterium frankenforstense
CTGATTGATCTGTGCCTGAACCTTCCGGCGGACATCATTCATGTCCACATTTCCTGGGTCCCACTTGCCCATATCGGAATACTCTTTGTGGCCGACGACAGACTGATTAGCGGTGCGCCCCAGCTTCTTACTGATAGCCGCCATCGCAATGATCATGTTCTCGCGCTGCTTATCGGTAATGGCCTTGCCGTCGTACTGCACCTCGAAACCAATCGTGTGCCAGTTCGCCGTG
>NZ_JASODI010000110.1 GCF_030211955.1 Corynebacterium frankenforstense
GCCATCGCTTCTTCAGCAACTTGTACTGCCTGAGAATCAGGGTTCATAGCCCAACCCTGACCATTTTCCCCCAGCTCCACAGTTACTTGTGCACCGAATGGAGCGTGCTCTTCCAAGAATCGTGCCAAAGCCTTCTGCGCTTCGGCTGGCTTCTGGCTTGGAGCGGTACGCAGGGAGAGCCTAAAACGAGCGTGGTCGGCAATAACGTTAAATGAGCCTTCAACAGGGTGAG
>NZ_JASODI010000111.1 GCF_030211955.1 Corynebacterium frankenforstense
GAGCCTTTAGAGCAGCTGCGCGCTCCGGAACACGCTAAAGAGATTCTGCTCGATATTGATGAACACTCGGAGTACAGGTGCGAACATCGCCCACGTCTTGTCAGTGGTCACGACCCGACCCGACGCGCCGTAACCCAAATCGGTGACCGTCTGACCTTCGACGTAGCACCCCTGCATGCCACCTTTGTAGTGAGCGCACAGGATCTGGTCGCCGTCGAAACGACCCAGCACG
>NZ_JASODI010000112.1 GCF_030211955.1 Corynebacterium frankenforstense
CCAGGTAGTCCTGCACCCACGGCTCGAAGGTGCCCAGGTCTTCGCCCACGACGACGGCCCCAGCGAGCTCGGCCTCAAGTGCGAGAATGCCGACCATGGCCTCGTGGTCGAAGTACAGGTAGGTGCCATTGACGGGGGACTCCATGCGCGGCATGACCCAGAGGCGGAACATACCCAGCACGTGGTCAACACGAATGCCACCTGCGTGGCGAAGGATTGTGCGCAGCATGT
>NZ_JASODI010000113.1 GCF_030211955.1 Corynebacterium frankenforstense
CTGGGAGCCAACGCAAGGAGTTCAAGTAAAAACAAAAAGCTAAAAAATATTGTAATATTCCAGATGAAAAAACAATAATCACGGATTCCAACGGAAGATAAATTGATGATTTAGATATAAAAATAAAGAGCGATGACAGTATAAGGGAGAATGTCAACTGTCCGCTCAATAATGTGATAGGCTCAAACGATTTAATAAGGCGAGACGATATAACAACATAAAATGCTGCCG
>NZ_JASODI010000114.1 GCF_030211955.1 Corynebacterium frankenforstense
TTGTGCCTCTTGGATTTCGCTGTGCCATTTTTTACTTTCAAACCCAGGTGTGCCACCGTGAAGTGTTGTTTGAGTAGGAGTATTAATCATCGTTTGATACTTTTTACCCGCTAGTTCAAAGGAGCCATCGGCAATTCGGCCAGCTGTTCGACCAATTGTTGCACCAAAATATAAGTCTTTAGACAAATATTCATCTGCTGAGGGAAAGCCTAGCACGAGTGATCGGGATTC
>NZ_JASODI010000115.1 GCF_030211955.1 Corynebacterium frankenforstense
TACCGCCAGGCGGTCAATGCCTTCTATAAAACCACCTTCAAGACGGCCAACAATCCCGATGAAGATATGCCAATAGAACGGCAATTTATTTACGACAATCCGATCTGTTTTGGCGAAGAGTCGTTATTTTCACGCGTTGATGAAATTCGAGTCCTGGAGAAAACCACCGATTCCGCCCGCATTCATGTTCGTTTTACGCTGACCAATGGCAACAACGAAGAGCAAGAACTG
>NZ_JASODI010000116.1 GCF_030211955.1 Corynebacterium frankenforstense
TGCAGCGCCGCTGCTGACGGTTAGTGCGATTCGTGGCATCGGCTTCGGTGCATTGTCCGTGGCTGAAGCGGCGATTATCGCGGAGCTGGTACCGCTGCGCCTGCTCGGCAGTGCCACGGGAATTTTCGGTGGTGTTGTCGGCCTTGCTCAGATGATTGCGCTGCCATCGGGCTTGGCCCTGGTGGACAGGATTGGCTACGACGCCGTGTACATGATCGCGGCATCGATCG
>NZ_JASODI010000117.1 GCF_030211955.1 Corynebacterium frankenforstense
TTAACGTCGCGTCCCTGACACAGACCGCGCCACTGCGCGAGGGCTGATTCGCTACGACCATCGAACCAGTTCAGCCACCACAGAGTGGCGTTCAGCGGATAATCGCGCAGCAGTTTCTCGCGCTGCAAACGCGCGTTGTCCTGACGACCACTTAACACCAGTAGCAGGTTATGCAGGCAAAGCACTTCCTGATTGGTTGGGCAGGCGCGAAGACTTTGTTGGCAAAAATC
>NZ_JASODI010000118.1 GCF_030211955.1 Corynebacterium frankenforstense
CGTCTGCAAATCCGCTCTTAAAGCCATATTCAAAACTAGAAATCGTCATAGTTACACTAATCTGAGTAGAACTGACAACTAATTGAACATGATGTTTATTAGCTTGAATGTTTTTAAGCCAATTAATGTATTCATCTGGCTTCAAAAGTTTATCTGAACTAATCCAAGAACTATGTTTCTTAGGAAAAACACTATCAATCGAAAGAGATACCAATTTCATGTTACCTAC
>NZ_JASODI010000011.1 GCF_030211955.1 Corynebacterium frankenforstense
TTCACATCTTTCGGAGTCCAACGACCAGCCACAACAACCTCCAAGTCGAGGTGGCGCATTCACCCACTGACAACTCCGGCAAACCTCGTCCAGCTACGATCTGCAACTCGAGAAGGAGGACGTCACAGCCGCGGCAAGCGAGGAGGGGCTCATCTTCGGCGCGGCGGGCAAATACGGCGCGGACAACACCAGCGCGAGCTTCCAGTTCTTTCAGAACCTGTACACGATCGCCCGTGTGAACCCGTGGCCCAGTGAGAACTCCGACTGCTCTCCGATCACGGTGAGCTGGAATAACCTCGAGCGCGTCGTCATCGAACCGGGCAAGACGATCGAGGTCGGCAAGGTCAACTTCACCGACGCCTCGACCCGGGACCGCATCGTCGTCGAGGCCTACACCAACGACGGGCGCTTCATCGACGCTGACGCGGAGATCGCCGAGGACGGCACGATCACCTACGCGCTGCCGAAGCACGTCGACACGCAGTGGTCGGAGAACGCCGGCATCACCTTCACCGCCTACGCCACGGAGCGCACTGCCGACGTTCTCAGGGCTGACGTCACGAAGACCGCAGATGGTGAGAAGACCTACGTATTTGAAGAGTCCGTTAATTCCATCGGCCGCTACAACAGGCCGAACGTCCTGAGCAGCTCGCACATCAGCCTGGACGACACGCAGTACCACGAGCCACGCTACGAGACCGGGGAGCAGGCGATCACCTCCGGCGTCGGCGAGGACGGCGTGACCTCGGAGCCGCAGGAGGTCGTCTTCGAGCAGGTCGGCGACATGATCGCCGATCTGATCAAGCCCGAGAGCGAGGGCGGCGCCGGCGCGACGGTCGAACTGGACACCGACCACGTCTACGACGGGTGGGAGGCCGAGTTCGTCAAACCGAACGAAGGCGACTACGACGTGCGCGTCACCGCGCCCGCCGGCGCCACGCCGGGCACCTTCGCCCAACCGCGCGTCGTCGTCACCTACACCAACGGCACGAAGGACGTTCTGCCGCTGCTGACGGTGGTCAACCCGAATGATACGCAGACCACCGACGTCGAGTACTCCGTGCAAGTCGGCGTCCAGGGCAAGAAGCTCGAGGCCCGGCCGACCCTGAGGCGCATCCTCGGGAAGAAGGCCCCGAAGGTCCCGAAGAGCTACGCGGTCGACGCCACCAGCATCCCCGAGGGATGGCAGATCACCGTCGCCGACGACGGCACCGTCACCGCCGTCTCCCCGGCGGACGCCCCGAACCACTCCGTGGCCAAGCCGGTGATCACCGCGACCTACCCGGACGGCACCACTGACGAGGTCTCCGTCATCTTCCAGGTCGTCACCAGTGTGAAGGTCCCCACCTACGAGGGCGTGAACGGCAAACCCGGCGCCGAGGTCACACTGTCGCCGGCCATGCCGACCAACGGCATCGACGGGAACCCGCAGGCCGAGGAACCGAGCAGCTACTCCTTCCCCGACGGCACGCACGAGTACCGGCCCGCCTCCAATTCCAACTGGGTGTTCACGATCGACGAGCACACGGGGGAGATCACCACGACGGTGCCCACGGACGCGTTGCCCGGTGCCAACGTCAACGTCCCGGTGCAGCTGCACTACGAAAGCGGCGCGGCGAAGCAGGCCACGACCGCCACCGTCGCCGTCTACAGCGACGCCACGGGCGTGGACAACGCCGTCTACCCGAGCCGGATGACCTCGGCCGGTGTGTCGGTCACCGCGCCGTTCACCACCGCTCTGGCGGACAAGACGGCCGCGCGCTACAGCCTGCCCCGCGACTACACCGACAACGGCGACGGGACCTACACCAGCCCCGAGGGCTGGACGGTCTCCGTGGCCGAGGACGGCGCGGTGACCGCCACCCCGCCGCAGCAGGCGCACAGCGGTGACACGCTGACCGTCCCCGTCAGCGTGGCCTACCCGGACGGCTCGTCCAACGAGGTGCCCGCGAAGTTCGTCGTCCTGGCCACCGACGCCGACGCGAACAACCCGTTCTACCCCACGGTGATGGGGGCGCCGGGCACGACGGCCACCAGCGCCGTCGACACCTCGCAGCTCAATCCCGTCCGTGTCGCCCGGTACTCCTTCATCACGGACCCGGAGGATCCCGGCTACCGCCCGCTGCCGCAGAACCTGAGCTGGGACCAGCTCAAGATCGACGAGAAGACCGGCGAGGTGATCACGGAGATCAGCCCCGAGGCGCTGCCCGGCACGTTCGCCGACGTCCCCGTCCGCATCGACTACGTGGACGGCTCGCACGGCAGCGCGCTCGCCACGGTGGGCGTGATCGCCCGCCGAGCCCAGGTCTACAACCCCTCCTACGACCTCCGGAAGACCACTCCGGGTGTCGCGAAGAGCTCCGAGCTCAAGCTCGCCAACGGCCGGCCGATCATGGACCGGGACCTGCGTCGCACCGACGCGGAAGGCAACAAGGTCAACCCCTTCTCCGCCCCGGAGACCGTGGACGGGTGGAAGGTCTCGGTCGGTGACGATGGCACGGTGACCGCGACCCCGCCGGTCGACGCCGCCAGCGGCGACTCCGTCAGGGTGCCGGTGACCATCACCTACTCGGACGGCTCCACGTTCACCACCGAGGCGAGCTTCGTCGTCCAGGCAGCCAGGGACATCCACGAGCCGGTCTACCCAGTGGATGTGGCTCTCCCCGGCAAGACGGCGACCCGCGAAGTCAGCTCCGACGGTGCCCCGGAGGGCACGACGTTCTCCCTCGCGGAGGGCCGGACTGACGTCGACGGCTGGAAGTACGAGATCGACCCGGAGACCGGGGCGGTCTCGGTCACCCCGCCGGCCGACGCGAAGCCGGGCTCGCAGCAGACCAACAACGTCACGGTGACCTACCCTGACGGCACCACCGAGGACATCCCGGTGACCACGGTGATCGCGCTGACCGACAGCTATGAGGCCGAGGTGGCCTACCCGTCGATGCCGACCCACGCCGGTGAGTCGACCACCTCGGAGCTGGATCTCGAGCTCGCCGAAGGCGTGACCGTGGCCGGTGAAAACCCCTACGCGATCGCCCCGGCCGAGGACTGGACCGACACCGAGAAACCGAACGAGCACGGCAACCCCGTCTACACGGTGCCCACCGACAACGGCGACTGGACCGTCAGCCTGGATGACAAGGGCAACGTGCTGGCCACCGCACCGAAGGACGCGAAGCCCGGCGACAGGGTCGAAGTGCCGGTGACCGTCACCTACGCCGACGGCTCGACCGACACGGCCACCGCCACGGTCGACGTGGTCGGCGTCGCCGAGCGCCCGATCCCCTTCGACGTGGAGTACCAGTACGACGACTCGATTCCGGCCGGCGAGTACAAGGTGACCACCAAGGGCGAGCCGGGCGCCCAGCGCCAGAACCTTGACGGCACCTGGAAGCAGGTGAAGGCCCCGCAGAACGAGGTCGTCAAGGTCGGCAACAAGAAGGTCGAGGGCAAGAAGATCACCTGGAAGCTGCCCGTGCCGTATCAGACGGAGTGGCGCGCCAACACCGATCTCGCCCCGGGCGTGACCAAGATCGTCCAGCAGGGCGAGAACGGGGAGGCGACCCACGAGGCGGACTTCACGGTCGCCGAGGGGGAGTCGTCCGTGGTCACGCGCACGGAGACGAAGCCGGCCACCCCGATGATCGTCGAGTATGGCCCGCGGCTCGACGACCAGTCGGTGATCACGAGGGTGACGCATGCGGTGCCCTTCGAGACGAAGGTGACGCCTGACCCGACGTTGCCCGCCGGCACGGTGGTCGTCGCCAAGCCGGGCGAGCTCGGCAGCGAGACCGTCACGTCGACGCAGGAGCTGGTCGACGGCAAGCCCTCGGGCGATCCCGTCGAGTCCAGGGAGCAGACCAAGGCCCCGGTGGCCGAGGAGATCCGCGTCGGTACGAAGGCCGTGGAGTCGGCCTACGATTCGGCCACGGTCACACCGGGTGAGTCGGTCACGCTGTCGAACGCGGCGAGCGATCTGCCGGAGGGCACGACGTACCGGCTGAAGGACGGCTGGGAGGCCCCGGACGGTTGGGACGTCTCCGTCGACGAGGAGACCGGTGCCGTCGAGGTCACGAGCCCGGCGGGAGCCCGCAGCGGGGACACGGTCCAGGTGCCGGTGATCACGAAGTACGGGACCAACGAGACCGAGTCGACGGCGACCGTCGTCGTCAAGGCCGCGGAGACCCGTGAGGTGCCGTTCTCCGTGACCTACGAGTACAACGACTCGATCCCCGCCGGGGAGTACGAGGTGACCACCGAGGGCCAGCCGGGCACGGAGATCCACCGAGCCGACGGCACCTGGGAGCGCACGAAGGAACCGGTCGCCGAGGTGGTCCAGATCGGTACCAGGCAGGCCGTTTCCGACGGTGCCGTGGCCTGGACCGTCCCGGTGCCGTTCGGGACGGTGCTGCGCCCGAATGCCGAGCTGGCTCCGGGTGAGACCAAGGTGGTCCAGGAGGGTGAGCGGGGACAGAAGGTCTTCACCGCGACGTTCACCGGTGAGGGCGGTTCCTCGACGGTGACGCCGAAGGAGGAGCAGACCCTGGCGCCGAAGGACCGGATCATCGAGTACGGCCCGCGCCTGGAGGACGAGGAGCTGACCACGACCGTGACCCGGGAGGTGCCCTTCACCGTGGAGGTCACCGAGGACCCGACCCTCGAGGCCGGCAAGTTCGTCGTCGACGAGCCGGGCACCCCGGGCAGCGAGACCGTCACGATCACGCAGAAGCTCGTCGACGGCAAGCCCTCCGGCGAGGCGGAGGAGTCGGTCGAGCGCACGGCCGAGCCGCAGAACGCCAAGATCCGCGTGGGCACCAAGCCCGCTGAGCCCACCGAGCCGACGGAACCCACGGACCCGACGGAGCCGACGGAACCCACAGAGCCCACGGAACCGACCGAGCCCGGCTCGTCGATGGACGAGTACGGCAAGTGCATCGCCACCGGCATGGGCGTCGGCTTCGGCCTGCCGCTGCTGCTGCTCGCCCCGCTGGGGCTGGCCAGCCAGGTCAGCTTGCCGGGTGTTACCCAGTGGCAGGAACAGATCAACGGCCAGATCGCGGAGATGAACGCCCGCATCGCCGATGAGACCGCCGGTCTGGGCCTCTACAACGAGGACCTGGCCCGTACGGTCAACGAGGTCAACGCCCGCATCGCCGAGATCGGGCAGCGCTTCAACGTGCACTTCGATGACCCGAACGTGCGCTACGCGCTGGGCGGTCTTGGCGTCGTGGCGCTCGGCCTGGCCATCGGCGGCGCCGTGTTCGCGGCTTGCGAGCCGCTGAAGGGCGAGTCCGCGGAGCCGGCCAACTCCTCGACCGGTGAGCTGTCCTCGGGCACGGAGCCCGGCGAGCCCGAGCCCGCCGAGTAACCGTCAGCCGCGCAAAGCCGAATCCCCGCACCTCCCGGAAGGAGGGTGCGGGGATTCGGTCTGTTCAGGCCCGTGCAGGCCAAAGCCCGTGCAAGGCCAGGGCCTCGGCCCAGGCTCAGCTCCGGCGGGCCAGGCGCTCCATGCGCAGCCGGTCGATGACCGGGATCTCCAGCGGCTCGAGCTCCGCGGGCTCGATGCCCATCGCCTGGGCCAGCAGCAGGTCGGCCAGCTGCGGGTTACGCGCCAGCACCGGCCCGTGCATGTAGGTGGCGATCACGCTGCCCTGCACCACGCCGTCGACACCCGTCTGGGTGCCGTCGCCACGGCCCTCGGACGCCGCGGTCTGCGTGGCCGTCTCGTCGGCGTTGCCGTTGCCGTGGGTGACCGTTCCCAGCGGCTGGGCGTCCGGGCCCAGGATCGTGGCCCCCAGGTGGTTCTCGAAGCCGGTCAGCGGCTCGGTCAGCCTCGCCGAGGCACCCGCACCGGTCGGGGTGGAGGCCAGCTCGCCGATGGCGCGCTCGGCCATCGCGGCCGTCGTCGCGTCGATGAGCCCCACGCCGGTGACCACGCGCTCGCCGACCCGGAAGCTCTCGCCGAGGACCTGCAGGCCGGCGCAGATGGCCAGCATCGGTCGGCGGGCATCGGCCGCGCGCGCCAGGCCGCCGTCGGCGATCAGGTGCTCGGCGGCCAGGATCTGCGCGGTGTCTTCGCCGCCGCCGATGGTGTAGACGTCCAGCGACTCCGGCACGGGCTCGCCGAGGGTGATCCGGTGGATCTCCGCCGGGATGTTGCGCATCCGGGCGCGCTGGCGCAGCACCAGCGCGTTGCCGTCGTCGCCGTAGGTGCCCAGCACGTCGGGCAGCACCAGCCCGATCGCAAGCGGTTCGCGGTTCACTTCCCGACCTCCTCGTCCTTCGTCGCGGCGGCGCCGGCTGCGCCGTTCTCATCGGCAGCACCGGCCTCGGCCGCGTCCTCGTCCTCGTGCCCGGCCACCGCGCGGTTGAGCGCCTTCTTCAGGTCGCGGAACGCGGTGTAGTTGGCCAGCACCTCCACCCGCCCGGCCGGGCAGGCGCGGATCGCGTCCAGCGGGTCGGGCACCAGGTCGTGGTCGATCCCGGCGTACATCAGGCGTACCGCCAGGTCCGTGCCGCGCTCGCCGGCGGCCTTGACCGAGAGGTTCTCGAAGTCCTCGAACTTCACGTCCCACAGCCAGGAGAGGTCCTCGCCGTCGGCGACCTGCCCGTTGACCGCGATGACCAGCCCGTCGGCGGTGCGGTCCACCATGGACAGCGCCTCCTGCCAGCCGGCCGGGTTCTTGGCCAGCAGCAGGTGCACGGAGCGCTCGCCGAGCTGCACCGTGGAGTAGCGCCCCGCGACGTCGTCAACCTGCTCGGCGGCGCGCACCGCGCGCTCAAAGGGCACGTCGAAGCCGCGCACGGCCGCGCAGACCGCCTGCGCGGCGTTGCCACGGTTGGCGCGACCGGGCAGCTTCAGCGCCAGCCCACGCTCGCCCTCGGGGGCGTGCAGGCCGGCGTCGTCCACGGTCCAGTCGGGCTCCGGGCGCCGGAAGACGCGACCGTCGGCAAGCGGCTTGACCGCGTACCAGTCGGCGCCCTCGCGCACGATGTGGCCGCCCGTGCGCGGGCAGGACACGGAGTCGCCGAGCCAGCCGCCGCCGGCGGCGACCCACACGGTCTTCTCGTGGTCGAAGGCCACCGAGGTCATCAGTACGTCGTCGCAGTTGGCCACGACCAGCATGTCGGGGTGGGCGTTGACGCACTCGCGCAGGCGGCGCTCGATGGTGTTGATCTCGCCGACGCGGTCGAGCTGGTCGCGCGAGAGGTTGAGCAGCACCAGCACCTCGGGGTGCAGGCGCTCGGCCACGCGCGGGACGTGCAGCTCGTCGACCTCGAGCACGATGTGCGAGGCGTCGCCGCCCGCCAGCAGCGCGGAGATGATGCCGGCGTCCATGTTGTCGCCGCCGTCGTTCGTGGCCACGTCGTGGACGGTGCGCGTCGCGGCGGCCAGCATCCGGGTCGTCGTCGACTTGCCGTTGGTGCCGGTCACCAGCGCGCAGGGCCGCCCGCCGCCGAGCTGGGCCATGATCGTCGGGTCGATGGCCTGGGCGACCAGCCCGCCGATCATGCCGCCGGCGCCGCGGCCGGTCATGCGCGAGGCGGTGGTGGCCAGGCGCGCCGAGGTGGTTGCGGCTCGGGTACGCAGGCGGCGCCACAGGGGGCGCCGCGACGGTTGGTTCTCGTCGCTCATGGGCGTCAAGCCTAGTCGGCCGCCGCGCCCGCCTCATCGTCCGCCGCGGCGTCGGATTCCACGTCCTGCTTGACGACGCCCGCGCCTGCCGCCACGGGCTGCGCCTGCGCGCCCTCGGCGCGTGCGACGGCGGCCAGGAACTCCTCGTCCGTGAGGATCGGGATGTTCTTGCGGTGGGCGTGCATGGCCTTGCCGCGCAGGTCCTCGGTGCGGTTGCACACCACCGCGGAGGACTGGCGGGTCAGCTTCTCGGTGTAGGCCAGGCCGGCGCGCATCAGGGCGTCGATGATCTCGTCGGGCTCGCGGGTGATCTCGTCGGTGACCACGATCTCCATGCCCGGCTCGAGGCCGCGCTCCGGGGTGTAGACACCCGGGTTAGGCACCGGGCGCGGCGCCTCGGCGGCGTCGACGCGCTCGTGGGAGCGCTGCAGGCCGAGCTTGTCGGCGCGCAGCTCCTCGGGGGTGTACCTGCGGCCCACCCCGCCGTTCTCGGCGAGGTGGCGGGCCATGCGCGCGACGACCATCGTCTGCTCGCGCGAGGTGTCGGCCTCGGTGCGCCGGGCGCGCGCGACCGTGGCGTTCGCGCGCGGGGCGTCCAGGCCCATCGCGCGGGCGACGGCGCCGGGGCGGGCGTCCACGATGTCGGTGCCGGCGCGGTGCGCCGCGGCCAGGGTGTCGACGATCGCCAGCGGGCGCGGCACGTGGCCGACCTTCTTGCGCCGGCCTCGCGAGCCGGAGCGGCCGCGGCGGCGCGAGCGGTTCGCGCGCGCGGCGGCGTTCATCGCGCGGCGCGACTCGGAGACGAGGTAGCCCCAGGCCAGCGGGGCGTCGTGCACGATGAGCGTGCGGTTGTCGATGAGCCGGTCGAGCTTCTTGAGCACCTGCGAGAAGCGCCGGCCGGCCCGGATCTCCTCGTGGGTCAGCCCGTGCTGGTGCACGGGGCCCGGGTCGGTGCGCTCGCCGGGGTCGATGACCTCGTGGAACTTCTCGGCCGGCTCGCCCTCGGCGTCGAAGACGACGGCGTCGACCGCCACCACGCGGCTGGTGGCCGGGTGGATGCCCGTGCCCTGCAGCGTGACGACGACCCAGGGGTACGCCTCGTCCGGCTCCGGCGCGGGGCGCTGCTCGCGGTCGGCGTGGTTGCCGCTGCGCCGGTCGCGGGCGTCATGGCCGTCGCCGTCGCGGTGGCGCGAGCCGTTGTCCGCGTCGCCGGCGTCGTCCGCGTTGTTCTGGTTGTTCCGGTTCGCGTTGTTCTGGTTCGCGGAGCCGCGGTGGTTGCCGCGGTTCGAGCGGCGTCGGGAGCGGCCGCCACGGCGGCGGCCCCTGCCGCCCTGGCCGTTCTGGTCGCTCGGGCTGGTCTGGCCGTTCTGTCCGTCGGCGTGCCGCGCGTTCTCGCCGGCCCGGTCCCGGCCGTTCTTCTCGGCGGCGTCGGCGCCGTTCTGGGCGCCGCGCTGCTGCTCGCCGGCGTGGCCGCCCTCGTGGCGGGCCTGCTGGTTGTTGCGGCCGGTGCCGCCGCGACGGCGGGAACCGCGCCTGCGGCGACGGCGCCGGTTGCGGGAGCGTCCGGTGCCGCCGGACTTCGCGTCGGCGGCACCCTGGCCGCCCTGGCCGCCGCGGTCGCCCGCGCGGTCGGCCGCGCGGTCGGCCGCGCCCTCGGCGTCTCCGGTCTGTGTGCTGGTCATCGTCGGTCCATCTTAAACCGGCCGCGGCGCACCAGGGCCGCGACCCCGAGAAGGATCAGGACCGCACCGATCACGGCGACCCCGACGGCCTCCGTGGTGGCGAAGCCGAGGATGCCGCCGCCGGCCACGAGCGCGATGCCGATCAGCATCGCCAGCAGCCCCGGCCACATCGCCGGGCGCTTGCGGGCCGGGGTGTGCGCGGGGGCGGGGTCGTCCGCGCAGTCCGGCTGCGCCGCGTGCACGGGCGCAGGCTCCGCCGCGTGCGCGGGTGCAGGCGCAGCCCCGGGCCCGGCCTCGCGCGCCGGGACGGCCGGGTTGCTGCGCCGGTCGGCGGCGACCTGCTCCGGGGTGATCAGCGGGAAGCCCATGGCCGCCGCGCGCTCGGGCGCCGGGGCACCGGCCGCGCCCTCAGCCGCGGGCGCGGCCTGCCCGGACCGGCCCGCCTGAGCAGACACGGCCTGGCCCGGCATCGTCGGCGGGGCGACCTCGCGCAGCCGGGCGAGGCGCTCCGGGGGCATCGCCGGCAGCTCGTCGGTGACCGTGGCACCGGCGACCGTGACTGTCCACTCCTTCGCCTCCGCGCCGACGACCGGGAAGGTGCCCGTCGCCGGGCGGTAGGCCGAGACCTCGGGTAGCGGGTTGACCTGCGGTTCGAGGTCGGCCTCCGTCGCCGAGGCGGCGTCGCGGACGTCGACCACCACGCTGTGGGAGCCGGGCGCGACGTCGGCAATCGGACCGTCACTTCGCCCGCCCACGTCGCCGGGGGCGGCGTCGTAAATGTAGAGGCGCGCCACCGGCACCAGCCCCAGCGCGCTGTAGTGGTCGACCAGGTCGCGCACCGCGGCGGAGTCGGCGGCGGAGAGCGGACCGACCACGTGGTCGTCGACGGCGGCGACCACGGTGCCGTCGAGGACGCGCAAGACCGCGAGGAACTGGGCGGGCACCACGCGCTCGAGCGGGCCGGTGCCCTCGCCGGCGGCGGTGTCGAGGGCGCGGCGGGTGCCCTCGGGGAGCAGCGCCCACGGCTCCTCGGGCGCGGAGTTGGCGGGCATGACCAGGCCCGGGGCCGGCAGCAGCAGCTCGGCGGTCAGGCGCCCGGAGCCGGGCTCGGGGGTCACGGCGACGCCGGGGGCGGGGGAGAGGCCCTGGTTGAGCAGGTGACCCAGCTGCGGGTAGGTCTCCAGCACCGACTGCGGCAGGCGGCCGATGCGCGCCGGGCCGTGGTGGACGACCAGCCCGCCCTGGTACTCGTCGCCCGTCAGGTGCAGGCGCTCGCCGGCGGGGTCGGTGCCGCCGAGCAGGGAGAGCAGCACGCCCTGGCTGGCGGCGTCGACGGGGACGCGGGCGCCGCCGCCGGCGGTGACGAGGGGGAGCGGGTAGAGCGGGCGGTTCATGGCCCCAGTTTAAGCGGGCGAGCCGCGCGCCCGGACCCGCACCCGCACGATGTCGCGCCGCGCACGGCGGGTGGCCGGCTGCCCTTCCTCGGGTGCGGGTTGGTAGGCGGTTGTCGCGCCGCGCACGGCGGGTGGCCGGGGGTGGCGCGGGGAATTGTTCAACAATTGATTTGTCACTCGTCACTCCCACCCTTAATATGATCCGCACCACACGAGATCCCGACGCAGAAAGGCGGCGCCGACGTGAGCAACGCCGACCGGGTCCCCGAAGCCACCACCCCCGAAGAGACCGGCGCGTCCCCCGCGGGCGCGCAGGCGGGGGCCGCACGGGCCGACGGACACACCAAGAAGCATCACCGCATGACCCAGGCCGAGGTGCGCAAGGCCGCCACCCCGCGCCGCGGCGCGATGTACGGGGCCATGATGCTGATGGCCACCAGCGCCATCGGCCCCGGATTCCTCACCACCACCAGCGTCTTCACCGTCCAGATGGGCGCCTCGTTGGCCTTCGCCATCATGGTGTCCATCCTTGTCGACATCGCGATCCAGCTGAACGTCTGGCGCGTGCTCGGCGTCTCCGGCCTGCGCGCCAACGAGCTCGGCAACGCCGTGCTGCCCTACCTGGGCTGGATCCTCGGCGCGCTCGTCTTCCTCGGCGGCCTGGCCTTCAACATGGGCAACATCGCGGGCGCCGGCCTCGGCCTCAACGCGATGCTGGGCCTCGACCCGATCATCGGCGGCGGACTGGCCGCTGTCATCGCCGTGCTCGTCTTCATCTCGCGGCGCGCGGGCGTGGCGCTCGACCGCATCGTCGTTGTGCTCGGCGCGATCATGGTGCTGGTCATGCTCTACGTCGCGGTGGTCTCGGCCCCGCCGGTCGGCGAGGCGCTGAAGAACACCGTCATGCCCGAGGAGATCGACGGCGTGGTCATCACCACCCTCATCGGCGGCACCGTCGGCGGCTACATCACCTTCGCCGGCGCGCACCGCATGATCGACTCCGGCTACACCGGCCCCGAGAACGTCGGCGAGATCACCAAGACCTCCGTGCTCGGCATCATCGTCACCGGCGTCATGCGCATCCTGCTCTTCCTGGCGGTGCTCGGCGTGGTGGCCACCGGGGTCGCGCTTTCCGAGGACAACACCGCCGCCGACGCCTTCCAGCACGCCGCCGGCGAGATCGGCCTGCGCTTCTTCGGCGTGGTGCTCTTCTCCGCGGGCCTGACCAGCGTGATCGGCGCGTCCTACACCTCGGTCAGCTTCGTGACCAGCCAGGAGACCTCGCAGGCCACACGCAGCTGGCTGACCATCGCCTTCATCGCCGTGTGCGCCGTGGGCTACCTGCTGCTGGGCAAGGGCCCGCAGCAGCTGCTCATCTTCGCCGGCGCGTTCAACGGCCTGATCCTGCCGATCGGCTTCACCATCGTCGGCTGGGTCGCCTGGCGCCGCCGCGACCTGCTGCACGGCCAGGCCTACCCGAAGTGGCTGCTGATCCTCGGCGCGCTGGCCTGGATCTTCACCGTCTACCTGGGCGTGTTCACCTTCTCCGACATCGTGGCGCTGTGGGGCTGAGATGACTGAGTCCGACTCGATTTCCGACGTCCCGGTGCTCGGCGCCGCGACCACCCCCGCCGAGGCGCGCGCCGCGTTCCGCGACGGTGCGGTACGGCCCACCGCGGGTCTCGCCGCGGGACACGTGCAGTGCAACCTGCTCTCCTTGCCTGCGGCCGACGCCTTCGACTTCCTGCTCTTCGCGCAGCGCAACCCCAAGCCCTGCCCGATCATCGAGGTCCTCGAGGCCGGGCAGCTGTCCAGCGAGGTCATGCCCGGCGGCGACATCCGCCGCGACGTGCCCGCCTACCGCGTCTTCCGCGACGGCGAGCTCGTCGACGAGGTCACGGACGCCAGCGGGGTCTGGCGCGACGACCTGGTCAGTTTCCTGATCGGCTGCTCGTTCACCTTCGAGTCCGCCCTGCTGGACGCCGGGGTGCCGGTGGCCCACATCGCCCAGGGGCGCAACGTGCCGATGTACCGGACCAACGTGCCGGCCCGCCCGGCGGGGCGCTTCTCCGGTCCGTTGGTGGTCTCGATGCGCCCGATGCCGGCCGCGCAGGTCGCCGACGCGGTGCGGATCACCTCGCGTTACCCGTCGGTGCACGGTGCGCCGGTGCACGTGGGGGACCCGGCGGCGATCGGCATCGAGGACATCTCCCGGCCGGACTTCGGTGAGGCCGTCGAGATCGCCGAGGGCGAGATCCCGGTCTTCTGGGGCTGCGGTGTCACCCCGCAGGCCGCGGTGATGGCCTCGAAGCCGGAGTTCGCGATCAGCCACGCCCCGGGCCACATGCTCATCACGGACCTGAAGGACTCCGACTTCCAGGTCCCGTGAGGTCGGGGCGGGGTCGGGTCGGGCTGGGTGACCGCGGTTCAGCGGGGCCGGGCGCCGCTGTGCCCCGGTGATCCGGGGGCGGCCCGGTCATCCCGCCGTGTCCCGGTCATCCGGCCGTGTCCCGGTCATCCGGGGCGCTTTCCGGTCGTGCCGCCGGCCAATCCTCTGCGTTCCGGTCCTTCCGGGTGCCCCGACCGGGAAAATGTGTCATGGGGGAATTCAACGAACCGGGTTTTCCCAGGTCAGCTTCTGACCTGTCTGCTGGTATGACACAAAAAGTCGGTTCCGGAGGGCGTGACGGGGGATCCGCGGCCGGCTGACCCGGAAATGAGCCCGGTGGGCCCGGCCAGAAGGTGCAGGGGAGGGAGGACAGCCCCCGGCCTCGGCCCCGCCTGCCCCGTTACTTCCCGGCCCGCTACTTCTCCGTGTTCCCCGTGCTCTCCGCGGACTCGAGGATCCCGATGATGCGCTGCGCGGTGGCCAGCAGGCTCTCGTGCAGCGCCGCGGCCGCGCTCTCGCGGTCCCCTGCGGCTACCAGCTCGGCGACCCGGGCGTTCTGCTCGACGTAGTCGGCGTGGAAGTCCGGCTCGAATCGGGTGACCAGCAGGAAGACCAGGCGCATGCGCGCGAGCATCCGGTCGCTGAACTCCGCCAGGCTCGGGGCCCCGGACGTCGCCACTATGTGGCGGTGGAAGCTCTGGTTGCACGCCGCGACCTCGGCCAGGTCCCCGGCTTCGAGGCCCTCGCGGGCCTCGGCGACGATGCCCTGCAGCTCAGCGGTGTCCGGGGAGTCGCCCCACAGCAGGCACGCCGGCTCCACGGTCGCACGTACCCGGTAGAGGTCGTCGACGTCCGCGGGCGTCGGGATGACCAGGAAGACCCCGCGGTAGGGGATCCGCTCGACCACGCCCTCGGCCGCCAGCATCGCGTAGGCCTCGCGCAGCGTGTTGCGCGAGACGCCCAGGCGGGCGGCCATGGCGACCTCGTTGAGCTTCTCGCCGGGGGCGAAGGCGCCCGCCGAGATCTCCCGGCGCAGCCGGGTCGCCGCCACGTCGGCGCGGATCACCGCTCCGGTGTCGGCAGACCCGGAGGACTCGCCTGCACCCACGGCACCGGCCCCGGTATCCCGGCCGGCAGACCCGGCGGCCCCGCCAGCCCCCGCACCAGCGACGGTGCCGGTGGCCCCCACGCCGACCGTCATGCGATCGAGCCCAGGCGGTCGCCTTGGTCGAACTGCGTGCCCTCGGAGATCTCCTGGGTCAGCGTGCCGCCGGCCGGGGCGGTGATGGTGGACTCCATCTTCATCGCCTCGACGGTGGCCACGGCCTCGCCCTTGTCCACGGCGGCGCCGTCGGGGACCTTCCACTCCACCAGCGAACCGGCGAAGGACGCCGTCACCGGAACCGAGCCGTCATCGGCGGCCCCGGCACCGCCGGCTGCACCGGCACCGGCCCCCGCACCGGCACCCGAACCACCGCCGGCGCCGCCCGCGGCGCCGGGGCCACCCGCAGCGGAACCGCCCGCGCCGGCCGACGCGGCGTCGGCAAGCGAGAGCAGCTCGACCGGCAGGCGCAGCTCGTGGGCGCGCCCGTCGATCTCGACGGTCAGGGCGGTGCGCTCCTGGTAGATCGCGGCGATGTCGTCGTGGGCGGTGCGGAAGCGCGGGGTGTACTCGGAGTCGACCCAGTCGGTGTAGATGCCGAAGCCCTCGGCGGAGAGCACCTCGTGGTCGACCATGTCGCGGTGGAAGGGCAGCACGGTGCGCACGCCGGTGACCTCGAACTCGGCCAGCGCCTGGCGCGCGCGGCGCAGCGCGACCTCGCGGTCCGGGCCCCAGACGATCAGCTTGCCCAGCAGCGAGTCGTAGTAGCTGGGCACCGTGCCGCCGGTGCGCACGCCCGCGTCGACGCGCACGCCGGGGCCCGTCGGCGGGTCCAGCAGCGCGACGGTGCCCGGGCAGGGCGCGAAGCCGTTGGCGATGTCCTCGGCGTTGATGCGGAACTCGAAGGCGTGCCCGCGCGGGGTCGGGTCCTCCGTGATCGACAGCGGCAGGCCCGCCGCCACGCGGAACTGCTCGGCGACGATGTCCACACCCGTGGTCTCCTCGGTGACCGGGTGCTCGACCTGCAGCCGCGTGTTGACCTCGAGGAAGCTGACCGTGCCGTCCTCGGCGACGATGTACTCCACCGTGCCCGCCGAGGTGTAGCCGGCCTCCCGGCAGATGGAGCGCGCGCCCTCGGTGATGCCCTCGCGCTGCTCGTCGGTCAGGAACGGCGCCGGGGCCTCCTCGATGAGCTTCTGGTAGCGGCGCTGCGTGGAGCAGTCGCGGGTGCCCAGGACGACCACGTTGCCGTGGGTGTCCGCGAGCACCTGCGCCTCGACGTGGCGCGGGTGGGTGAGGAACTTCTCCACGTAGCACTCGGAGCGGCCGAACGCTTCGCCGGCCTCGCGGCCCGCGGACAGGAACGCCTCCTCGATGTCTCCGCGCTCGTGGACGACCTTCAGGCCGCGCCCGCCGCCGCCGAAGGCCGCCTTGATGGCGATGGGCAGGCCGTGCTCGTCGGCGAAGTCGCGCGCCTGCTCCCAGCTGCTGAGCGGGTCCGGGGTGCCCGGGGCCAGCGGGGCGCCGGCCTTGGTGGCCAGCTCGCGGGCGGAGAGCTTGTCGCCGAGCAGGTCGATCGCCTTCGAGGACGGGCCGACCCAGGTCAGCCCGGCGTCCTCGACGGCGCGGGCGAAGTCGGAGTTCTCCGAGAGGAAGCCGTAGCCGGGGTGCACGCAGTCGGCGCCGGCGCGGTCGGCGATGTCCAGCAGCGCGGGGACGTTCATGTAGGTCTCGCGGGCGGTGGAGCCGGGCAGGGCGTAGGCCTCGTCGGCGACGCGGGTGTGCAGCGCGTCGACGTCGGCCTCGGAGTAGACGGCGATGGACTTCATGCCCAGGTCGCGGGCCGCGCGCGCGATGCGCACGGCGATCTCGCCGCGGTTGGCGATCAGAACTTTCTTGAGCGGGAAGTCAGTCACTTCGTCTCCTTGGTGTCAGCGGTGTCGGCGGTGGCCGTTTCGGCGGCGTCGGTGTCGGCGGGTTCGGCGGTGGTGGCCGGGTCCGAGACCTGGCCGAGGGGTTCGAGGGTGTCGGGGTCGACGGCGATGAGCTGCACGCGCGCGCCGGGCGGCAGCTGCGCGGCGATGTCGAGGTCCTCGTGGACCACGGTGGCGATCACGGGGTAGCCGCCGGTGACGGCGTGGTCGCGCAGGAAGATCACGGGCGAGCCATTCGGCGGGACCTGCACGCAGCCGGCGATCATGCCCTCGCTGGCCAGCTCGCCGTCGCGCACGCGCTCGATGGGCGGGCCGCCGCGCTTGCGGCGTCGCCTGCTTGCCGACGCCGCGTCGGCCGCCGCCGCGTCCGCCCTCGCCGTGGCTGCGTGGGCGCCCGTGCCGTCTGCGCCGGCCCGGTCGGTGGTCTCGGGTGCGGCGCCGGCGGGCGCCGCACCGCCGTCAGGTGTCGCACTACCGTCGGTGCGCGCGGCGTCGGAAATCGTGTCCGGCAGCTCGGCGTCGGCGGTGGTGCCGGCGAGCTTCACGCGCCCGGCGCGGTGGCCGCCGCTGGCGGGGCCGGCGGTGCGGAAGGCGTCGATGGCGGCCTGGACGGGCAGCTCGACGGCGTCGGGTTCGAGGCGCAGGCCGACGCGGTTGGACTGGGCGGTCACGGACCAGGCGCGCGAGGTCAGGGCGGCGACGCCGTCGCGGAACCAGTCGTCACGCGGGCCCGGCACGCAGCGCAGCACCGCGCCGGTGCGGCCCTTGCCCACGTCCTGGACGCGCACCGGGTTGTGCTGGGCCGGCGAGACGGTGCCGCGCGCGTCGGTGGGCACCGAGAGCAGCGCGCCGGGCTCCAGGGGTGCCGCGCCCAGCCCGGAGAGCTGGTCGGTGGCCACGGAGCCGAGCTCGGTGGCGGCGACGATTCCGCCGCGCAGCGCGACGTAGGTGCGCGCGCCGAGGGTGGCCGGGCCGACCTTCAGCCTGGAGCCGGCGGGCAGCAGCACCGGGGAGCCCAGGCGCACCGGGGTGGTGCGCACGCGGGCGTCGGCACGCGCGCCGGTGACGGCTACGACGGTGTCGACCAGGGCGGTCAGCTCGAGCCCGCCGATGTTCTCCAGCACGGCGGCGCCCGGTTTGTTGCCCACCGCGGAGTTGGCCACGCGGGCGGCGGCGCGGTCGGCCGAGCCGGAGCCGGTCACGCCGAGGTCGCCGTGGCCGGCGCGGCCGCGGTCCTGGAGCAGGGTCTGCATGCCGGTGGAGACGAGGCGGGCCACCGGGCGGTGCGGGCGGGCGTGGCGCTCGCGCTCGGCGCGCGGCGGCTCGGCCGGGTGCTCCTCGACGGCGCGGTAGCGGACGGTGTCGCCGGGGCGCACCGCGGCGGGGAAGTCCGCCTCGGGGTCCCACATGCGGTGGCGGGTGGTGCCGATCAGCTGCCAGCCGCCCGGCGAGGTGCGCGGGTAGACGGCGGTGAAGGAGCCGGCCAGCCCGACCGCGCCGGCGGGCACCGCGGTGCGCGGCGAGGAACGCCGGGGCACGTCGAGGGCGTCGGCCTCGTCGACGGCGGTGCAGTAGGTGAAGCCGGGGGCGAAGCCGCCGAAGGCGCCGGTGAAGGTGGTCGAGGTGTGCCACTCGATGAGCTGCTCGGGCGTCTTGCCCACGGCCTTCGCGGCGGCCTCGAGGTCGTCGCCGTCGTAGACGACGTCGATGACGATCTCACGGGCGCCTGCGGTGTCGCGCTTCGGCGGGGTGAACTCGGCGAGCCGGCGGGCGGCGTCGCGCGCGGCGGCGTGCGAGTCGGTGACCACCAGCAGGGTCTCGGCAGCGGCGATGGCCTCGACCTGGCCGGGCAGTGGCTCGGAGGTCAGGGCGGCGTGCCAGTCCAGGACGGTCTCCAGGTCCGGCAGGTCGATCAGGATCGCGCGCGAGCCGACGCGGTGGACGGCCAGGCCGGGCGCGCCGGCGGCGGTGTCGGGGGTGTCGGGGGACTGGCTCACAGGAACCCCTCGATCTTGACGCCCTCGGCGCCGAGGCGCTCGACGACGGCGCGGGTCAGCTCGACCGCGCCCGGGGAGTCGCCGTGCACGCACACGGACTCGGCGTCGACCTCGAGGACGCTGCCGTCGCGGGCGGTCACTGCGCCCGAGGTGGACACCTGCAGCACGCGGGCCGCCACGGCCTCCGGGTCGGTGAGCACGGCGCCGGCCTCGCGGCGGGAGACCAGCGTGCCGTCCGGGTTGTAGGCGCGGTCGGCGAAGGCCTCGCGCACCACGCGCAGGCCGGCCTTCTCGGCCAGGTCCACGGCCACGCCGCCCGGTAGGAGCATCAGGGGCAGGTCCGCGAAGGCGCGCACGCCGTCGATGACGGCCCAGGCGTGCTCCTCGTTGCGCACGATCGTGTTGTAGAGCGCGCCGTGGGGCTTGACGTAGCTGACCTTCGTGCCGTTGGCGCGGGCCAGGGCGTCCAGGGCGCCGATCTGGTAGGTGACCTCGTCGGCCAGCTCCGCGGGCGCGTAGTCGATGAAGCGGCGGCCGAAGCCGGCCTTGTCGTTGTAGCCGACGTGCGCGCCGACGACCACGCCACGCTCGGCGGCGGCCGCCAGGGTCTCCGCGATGCCGTGCGGGTCGCCGGCGTGGAAGCCGCAGGCCACGTTGGCGCTGGAGATCAGGCCGATCATGGCGGCGTCGTCGGCGACGGGGTTGCCCGCCGTGGACTCTCCGAGGTCTGCGTTGAGGTCGATGGTGGTCATCGCGGGGCGGCTCCTCTTCGGTTGACGTTGGACGGTTCTCGGTCGCGACCGGCCCGGAGGCACGGGTGCGTCCGAGCGCTCCGGGACGAGCGTGGATTGTTGAACAATCCTAGTGTAACGCTCGACACTCTACGCCGTCTGCTGTGGTCTGTGCGTCCTCAGATTTGCTTGGGAGTCTCTGCCTCGTCTTCGCCCCTCCTGCCGCTCGTGACCGCGGAAGGTCGAGATCCGTTCTTGAGAAGATGGGATTACCGCGAAAGGTGACATGAATCTAAATCTGGACTAGGTGTGGTGTATCACATAAGGTCATCACACCAAAAAATCCCACAGAAAGGAGTGAATCATGAATATTCGTGTCCGCAACTGATCGGAACATACTTGTCGCGGCGGTCTGGCGGGTGGCCGGGCCGCCGCCTCAGTCTTGGAGGAAGTGAGATGTTTGACTACCGGCAGGAAATGAAGTTGGCCCCTTATGTTACTTGGACGCAGATTGAGGATAGGGTGTATATATGCGGTGGGACGCGCGAAACATCCTTCGATATTGAAGAGTCCAAACCACTAATTGCAACCCTCCAATGGTTGCGATCTCGGGCCGGGGGTGCAATGTGGGGCGAAATATGTCAAGAGCTCTCCAGAAATTGTAAAGACAACAAGTTAGAAACTGTTGGTCTGGATTATTTGGCCAATCCGTATCTGTATATTTCTGATCGTGATTTTAAGGACCGATATGACAGGCCGAAACTGTATTACAATTACATGGGTGCAAATCCTGCGGTGGTGCAGTCTCGGCTGCAGTCAAGTAGTGTAATTATTTTGGGGTGTGGAGGTGTCGGGAGTATTGTGGCTGCTGGTCTGGCAGGAAGCGGAATAGGACATATCCATCTGATCGATGATGATGTTGTCGAACTTTCTAACTTGTCCAGGCAGATTCTCTATACAGAAGCGGATCTTGGCAAGTCTAAATGCGCCGTACTTGCTAGGCGACTGCGTAATATAAATTCTGAGATTACTGTCACAATGCAACGTACTGCTTTCGTCGTTGACGACGTGACGCTTGCCCATTTTGCAGGTGCGGATTTGATAATGCTAAGCGCCGATTCCTCCGCTGAACTGATTGGCCAGGTGATTCGGGCTGCGGCGAAAACTGGTGCCGCAGTAATTCAGGCGGGATACGTTAACGATATTCCAATTTGTGGCCCTCTGGTTGAGGTTGAAACGTCAAATAATTGGCAGCGATTCTTTTCGGCCCTGAATGAAGATGAGGGCGATGGAATTTCCGAGTGGGCTTATCAGGCGCCTTCACATGCGTGGACAAATTTTGTTTGTGCAGGACTTGTAATCGATGATGTCGTTGCATATCTTGGACGGTTCAAGTCTCCTATTTCTCTCGATTGTAGAGTTGGCCTGTATAAAGATGATTTAAAGTTTAATCTGCAGAGGGCTTGGTATGTTTAGGGGTACTTCTACCTCCGCTTTCTTGTTGGTGTGCGTGGCCAGCTTCGGCGCACTGCGGATGCTCGTCGGTGCGACGAGTGCGCTGTTCCTGCTTGATCAGGGGCTCGACCTGTCTCAGCTGGCTTACTTGAAGGCGATGCAGGCGGTGATCGTCGTGTTGCTGGAGGTGCCCCTGGGCTACCTCGCAGATTCGCTCGGGCGCCGCTGGGCGATCATCGGCGCTGTCGGTTTCGGGGCCGCATGGCTGCTCATGACGGGTCTGGCCCCCAGTCCTGGCTGGCTGTGGGGCGCCGAGGTGTGCAACGCCTTGTCGATCTGCCTGTCCACCGGGGCGATGACTGCGGAATTCCTGGACCGGCGCCTCGATGAAGAAAGCCATTTAGAGGGCGAGGGAGGCACGTCGCAGCAGGACGAGATGGGGCTACGCGACGGTGCACGGGAGGCAGGTGCGGACGCTGAGCCAGATCGTGCGCGGGAGGCGCTGGCGCTGCTCTCGCGTTGGGAGTTTTCCGCCTCGGCCCTGGCCGCCGGGCTCGGAGGACTGTTGTACCCGGCCTTCCCGCGCGGCACCTGGGTTGCCGCGGGTGTGGGCTGCCTGGGCATCGCGTGCGCCTATCTTGTCTACTCTCGCCACTTCCCGCCCCTCGGTTTTGGGGCCACGACGCGGGGGCCAGCGGATCCGGAGGCGCGAGGGCACGGCGGATCCGATCGCTGGCGCACGGTCTTCGGACTGCGCCGCAGGCTGCTCGGGTCGATCGCCGTGGCCGGGCTGCTCTACGCGGCCTTCCAGGTGGCGATCCAGTACTGGCAGGTCTCCGTCACCGAGGTGTTCCCGGAAAGCTTCGCGGACCACAGCCTGGGGCCGGTGCTCGGAGGGCTCTTCGTAGCGATCCTGTGGGTGCAGTCCCGGGTGACGTCGCTGTCCCGCGTGGTTGCCGCCTCGCCGTCGGGCTACCTTCTGGCTGCCGGACTGCCGGCCACCGGGTGGCTCGTGGCTCAGGTAACGGGAAGTTTCCTGGTGCTGGCTGCTGCTCTATTGCTGTTCTTCTGGTGCTTCCGGGCTTGCGACGTCGCGGTCAGCGCAGCGATCAGCACTGCGGCCGGTGCCGGTCTGCGCGCGACGGCGCTGGCGGCCCGCTCGACGCTGGCGCGCATCCTGGCCGCTAGCCTGCTGCCCGCGGCCGGCGTGGCGGTGACTCGCTTCGACGGTTCCGTCGGCGCGGTCGTCGTTGTGCTCGCTGTGTGCCTTGCAGCGGGAACCGTGTTCGCAGTCAACGCCGCTCTCGCGCGGCGCGCGGAGTAGGCGCGGCGTCGGCAAGCGGGCCAAGAGGCGGAGCCGCCTTAACGCTCCGAGATCTACGCGGCCAGGGCGCGGTTGATCGAGGAGGTGATCGCCTTCATGGTGGCCTCCATGGTCGAGGGGTCGATGCCGATGCCCCAGGCCTGGGAGCCGTTGACCTCCGCGTATACGTAGCAGGCGGCCTCGGCGTCGTCGCCGGCGGTGCGGGCGTGCTGCTCGTACTTGATGTTCTCGAAGTCCACGCCCAGTTCCTCCAGCGCGTTGGCGTAGGCCGCGAAGGGGCCGTTGCCGGAGCCGGTGACCTCGTGGTCCCGGCCCTCGTAGGTCACCGAGGCGGTCACCTGCGTCGGCTCGCCGTCGGACTCCGGGGTGGTCACGCGGATCTGGTTCAGCGCCAGCGGGGTGTCGCGGTCCAGGTACTCCCCGGCGAAGATGTCCCACATGTTCTTGGAGTTGACCTCGCCGCCCTCGGAGTCGGTCACGGCCTGGATCACCTGCGAGAACTCGACCTGCAGCGGGCGCGGCAGGCGCATGCCGTGGTCGGTCTTCATGATGTAGGCCACGCCGCCCTTGCCGGACTGGGAGTTGACGCGGATGACGGCCTCGTAGTCGCGGCCGACGTCCTTCGGGTCGATCGGCAGGTAGGGCACCTCCCAGACGGCGTCGTGCAGCTGCTCCCAGGTGACCTCGGCGTTGGTCGCGCCCGGCACCACGGAGGAGGCCAGGGCGTCCATGCCCTTGTTGATGGCGTCCTGGTGCGAGCCGGAGAAGGCGGTGAAGACCAGGTCGCCGCCGTAGGGGTGGCGCTCGGGTACGCGCAGCTGGTTGCAGTACTCGACGGTGGCGCGCACGCGCGGCAGGTCGGAGAAGTCGATCTGCGGGTCCACGCCCTGGGTCAGCATGTTCAGGCCCAGGGTGACCAGGTCGACGTTGCCGGTGCGCTCGCCGTTGCCGAACAGGCAGCCCTCGATGCGGTCGGCGCCGGCCAGGTAGCCCAGCTCGGCGGTGGCCACGCCGGTGCCGCGGTCGTTGTGCGGGTGCAGCGAGATGATGATCGAGTCGCGCCGGTTCAGGTTGCGGTCCATCCACTCGATGGAGTCGGCGTAGACGTTCGGGGTGATCATCTCGACGGTCGAGGGCAGGTTCAGGATGATCGGGTGCTCGGGGCTGGGGTCCATGACCTCGACCACCGCGTCGCAGACCTCCTTGGCGTAGGCGACCTCGGTGCCGGTGTAGGACTCCGGCGAGTACTCCCAGCGCCAGTTGGTGTCCGGGTAGTCGGCGGCGATGGACTTGATCAGCTCGGCGGCGTCGGTGGCCATCTTCTTGATGGCCTCCTTGTCTTTACAGAAGACGACGCGGCGCTGCAGGATCGACGTCGAGTTGTAGAAGTGCACGATGACGTTCTTCGCGCCCTCGCAGGCCTCGAAGGTGCGGCGGATCAGGTGCTCGCGCGCCTGCACCAGCACCTGGATGGAGACGTCGTCGGGGATCATGTCGTTCTCGATGATCTCGCGCACGAAGTCGTAGTCGGTCTGGGAGGCGGACGGGAAGCCGACCTCGATCTCCTTGTAGCCCATCTCGACCAGCAGCTCGAACATGCGGCGCTTGCGCTCGGGGCTCATCGGGTCGATCAACGCCTGGTTGCCGTCGCGCAGGTCGACGGCGCACCATACGGGCGCGTGCTCGATCTTGCGGTCCGGCCAGGTGCGGTCCGGCAGCGAGAAGTCCTCGACCTCCTCGGCGTAGGACAGGTAGCGCTTGACCGGCATCGACGAGCCGCGCTGCTTGTTCCACTTCGGCTGGCCCTCGTAGGGCTCGCCGTCCGGGGTGTGGATCTGGTTGGGGGCGGAGATGGTGTTCTGGGAGGGGGCCATGGTGTGCGTCCTTTTCTTCTTCGTGCTCGGTGCGTCGCTTCGGTCAGGTCGTGGTGCCTGCCTGGTGGTTCCCGTGCGGTGTCGGCGGCCTCGGACCGTTCCGTCGCTTGCCGACGCCCGCGTGGGGCGCCCTGGGCGGTTTCGTTGCGGTGGTCCGCGGGTGGCGGGGCGGCGACTGGGGGGGGCGGGTCTCCGGTGCCTCCGCCCGTCCCGCCTGTGGAGGGGGAGGGCTGGAGCTTCCGGGGTGTGTCTCCAGTGCCCACGGCCGGCATCACCGATCTCCGCGACGGGGTGCCGGCCGTGTGTGACCTGGGGTTAAAGCCCGCCGCGGCGAAGAAGGAGAAGAATGCTCGTCCGCTGCATGTGAGGCAGCATACAACACTCCGGGAGCTGTTGAGGCGCATACCCTCGTTCAGGTGGGAACGTGGGTCCGGATACAAAACCTTGGAAAAGACCTAAAAGAGATTGCATGCAGGCCGTGCCCTTGGATGAGCTCGCGGATGTACTTTGAGGTCAGGCCGGGAATTTCAGTTCGAGCCCGGGGGTGAGAGGAAACGTGGCTGACACGTCCAAGCACAGGAGCAACAACAACCGCAAGTGGGTCGTGCCTGCCGTGGCGGCTTCGGCGGCGATCTTCGCCTCGCTCGGGGTCGGCACCCTGGGCGCCTACACGGCGAGCATCACCAACGACGGCAACCAGGCCGGCGCCGGCTCCCTGGTCATGCAGGAGACCGGCCCGGGTGCCGACGGCCAGGAGGTCACCTGCACCTCCACCGACGGCGAGGGCAACGCCGCCAGCTGTACCTCCATCAACAAGTACGGCGGTGACATGGCCATGGTGCCCGGCGGTGAGAAGACCACCACCGTCACGATCTCCAACACCGGCACGGTACCGGCGAAGAGCTTCACACTGGCCGCGGGTGCCTGCAGCGCGGCCGGGAATACCGCGGACGCCTGCGGGGTGATGACCGTGAAGATCGCCGACGGCGGCAGCGAGATCTACTCGGGCACCGCCGCCGATCTGGCTACTCAGTCCTTCAACCTGACGGCGCCGGTGGACCCGGGTGCCGAGCGGCCGTTCACCGTGACGGTCGGGCTGCCGGAGTCGGTGGGCAACGACCTGCAGGGCGGCACCATCTTGCAGCCGCTGACCTGGACCTTCCAGGCCTGATGAACGTCGGGCGTGTCGCTGGGTAAGAAGTGGCTGGCCGCGCTCGCGGCGTTGGCGGCAGTGACGGTGCTCGCCGGCCTCGGCGTGGCGTGGGCCTTCGGCATGCGCTCCTTCGTCATGGAGACCCCCTCGATGGGCCGGGCCATCCCGGTCGGCTCGCTGGTGGTCACCGAGCCAGCGCGTCGCCGTGCTGGAACCGGGTGACGTGGTCACCGCCGAGATCAACGGCCAGGCGCGCACCCACCGGGTCATCGACTCCACCGACGACGCAGTGCGCACCCGCGGCGACCTGAGCGCGGCCGTCGACCCGCTGCCCCTGACCGACCAGGCGATGGTCGGCCGCGTGGTCTTCACCGCGACCGGGCTGGGCTGGGTGATCCGGGGGCTGCCGGTGATCCTGCTGGCCTGGCTGCTGTTCTGGGTGGTCACCCGGCGCGTCGAGGAGCCCGCGCAGCGCTCGCGCTACCGGCTGCTGGGCGTGTTCTGCGGGTTCGCGCTGGCGATCGTGCTGGTGCGCCCCCTGCTCGGCGTCGAGCTGCTGGGGCTTCGCGTCGACGGCCCCCAGGAGGCGGAGGCGCGCACGGTCTCGACCGGCATCCTGCCCGTCGAGGTCGACCCTGTCGGCGACGATCCGGCCGGCCCGGTGATGTTCCCGGTGGGTACGGACGTGGCCACCACGGCGCACGAGACAGTCGACGGGGAGTTCTCCTTCCAGCCGCGCCCGGCGCTGACCTGGCCCTGGTGACTCGGCCTGATCGGCCTGGGTCTCTCGCCGTTCCTGTGGTTCTACCTGCAGCACCGCTGGTTCCAGCGGGAGGCCGGGCAGCGGGACGCGCAGGACCGGGACCACGAGGAAGTGACGCACGCGGCGACCGTCGGGGAGGGCGGCAAGGCATGAGCAACACCGAGGAGGCACGCGGGGGCGCGCTGCGCAGGGCGCTGACCGGAGCGCTGCGGGGCGACCCGTGGGCGGTCGTCGGCGTGGTCGTGGCGGCGGTGCGCGTCGCCGTGGCCGTGCTCGGGGTCTCCGGGCGGCCGACGATGGGTGCGTTCACTGCGGAGGTGGAGAACACGGAGAACTTCGCCGGCTACCCCGACCTGCAGAGCTGCCTCGAGCACTTCACCAACATCGGACTCAAGGGCGGCGGCGCCTACTACATCGCCGCGACCAAGAGGGGCAACGGCGACAACTGGATCGACGACCTCTCCTACCCTCAGGAGATCGACCAGTTCCGGGAGGAGAACCCCTATCTGCCGGCGGGCACGGTCCTGAGACCGCGGACCGCGGGCATCTACAACCACCTCAACAAGGTACGCACGGCGCCGCCCGGTGATGAGCCGTGCCCGGCTGACATGGACTACCCCGGATCGCAGTGGGATCATGAGGGGGTGATCCTGAACAAGGAGTTCCACAGCATGGACAACTTCAAGGGGATCGGCTCCTACTCCGGGGTGATGTGGGTCAAACCGGACAGGGCGCCCGCGGCACTGTTCACCGTGCCCGGGGCGGGCGCGGTCAACTGGGACGGCTGGCCGACCTCCAGGATCTACGCCTCGGCGCACATCTTCCCGGACGGCACGCTGGCCTTCGGAGCCAGCGCGTCCCGCACGGGCGACAACCACAACACGCCCGTCCACCCCTGCGGGCCGTCATCCAGGGAAAGACGTCGATCGTGGACGGTAGGTGGCACCAGGTCGCCTTCGTGCTCGACCGTAATCCGGTCGACGAGCTCGGGAACAAGATCGCGGGCTCGCAGTTGCGCATCTACGTCGACGGCCGGCTCGACGGGGCGACCACCGTCTCCTACACGTTCCCGCAGCGCACCGCCAACTTCCGCTTCGGCTGTGACGCTGCTTTGTGGGGCGGCATCGGCGGCAACAACGGGGCCCAGTGCTTCACCGGCCGGATGGGACTCGTCGCCGCCTACCCGTTCGCGGTCACCGGAACGGGCCTCCAGGGCAGCTTCCGCCGCGACATCAAGTCGACGGCACCCCGGTCCGTGGAGGGCCTGGACATCTCCGAGGGCCTCAACGCGCTGGAGAGACTGGCGGAGCTGAATCTGCCCGAGGGCCGTAACGAGTCGGAGGAACTGGAGGCCCCGGAGAGCCTCGAGGGCACGGAGCCGGCGGAGACCCCGGGGCAGCCGGGTGCGCCGGGCGCCTCGGAGGGGCCGGCGGACACGGACGCGTCGGAGGAACCGGCGGAACGGTGAGCCCGCCGCCGCGACCCGGGACCTAGTTCTTGATGCTGCTGCGCGAGAGTGCCACGGTCGCGCAGATCATCGCGATCAGGGCGGCGCCCATGGACAGCCAGCCGAAGACGGAGTCGACCTGGAACTTCTCGTCGAGTACCAGGTAGCCGAGGGTGAAGGCCACGATCGGCTCGCCGATCGTCATCGCCGGCAGCGAGTTCTTCAGTGCGCCGGCGGAGAAGGAGTACTGCTGCACAGCCGTGCCGAGGGCGGCGCCGAAGATCAGCGCGTAGGTCTCCCAGCTGAGCAGCAGCACCGGGACGGTCGCATGCACGGCGATGTCGACCACCGCCTTGGACAGCACGGCGACGTAGCCGAAGATCGCGCCGGTGACCAGGCCCAGCAGCAGGGCCTTCTCCCCGCGGATCAGGCTGACCGCGGAGCGCGCGACCGCCGAGAGCACCACGGTGCCCACCGCGATCGAGATCAGCCACCGGTTCAGCGGCGGGTGGGGGTTGCCCGACTGCGGGTTGCCCAGCAGGACCAGCACGGCGACGGCGGCGGTGAGCAGCCCGGCCCACGCCATCTGGGACTTCGAGATCCGCCGGTTGTCGTAGCGGGCCGACAGCGGCAGTGTGAACATCAGGGACAGCACGAGGATCGGCTGCACCACCAGCAGGGTGCCGAAGCCGAGGGCGACGACCTGCAGCCCGTAGCCGATCAGCGCGGTTCCGGTGCCGGCCCACCACAGCGGCCGGGTGACCGCGGCCCACAGGGGCGAGCCCTTCAGCGAGCCGTCATCGGGGGCCGCTTCCGCGATGCGGTGGCGCACCACGGTGCCCCACGCGAGCGTCAGCGCCGAGGACAGCGCGAAGAAGATGGCCAGCGCCGTCGATAATGTCTCGTGCACCCCACACACCTTAATCGTCATCCCCGCCCGGCCCGGTCCGCCGCGACGCACCCGGGCACCGGATGTGTCCCGGATGAGTGTTTCGGGTGGTCCGGGCGGGGCACATGGTGCATCAGCGCACGTGGGCGCGGTAAGGTGACTTGTTGCCAGAAATCCCGCGCCCGGCCCGCCCGGGTTCGGGACCCGAGACCCGACCCAGACCGGAAAGGCGGCCGCACGATGGCGCTGGTTGTTCAGAAGTACGGCGGATCCTCACTGGAGAGCGCCGAGCGCATCCGCAACGTGGCGGAACGGATCGTGGCGACCAAGAAGAAGGGCTACGACGTCGTGGTCGTCTGCTCGGCGATGGGGGACACCACCGACGAGCTGCTCGACCTGGCGGCGTCGGTCTCCCCGGTGCCGCCCGGACGCGAGCTCGACATGCTGCTCACCGCGGGCGAGCGCATCTCCAACGCCCTGGTGGCCATGGCCATCGACTCCCTCGGTGCGGAGGCCCGCTCCTTCACCGGCTCGCAGGCCGGCGTGCTGACCACCGAGCGTCACGGTGACGCCCGCATTGTGGACGTCACCCCGGACCGCGTGCGCGAGGCCCTCGACGAGGGCAAGATCTGCCTGGTCGCCGGCTTCCAGGGCGTCAACAAGGACACCCGCGACGTGACCACGCTCGGCCGCGGCGGTTCGGACACCACCGCCGTCGCCCTGGCCGCGGCGCTTGACGCTGACGTCTGCGAGATCTATTCGGACGTCGACGGCGTCTACACCGCCGACCCACGCATCGTGCCCAACGCACAGAAGCTGAAGCAGATCTCCTTCGAGGAGATGCTCGAGCTGGCGGCCGTGGGCTCGAAGATTCTCGTGCTGCGCAGCGTCGAGTACGCCCGCGCCTGCAACGTGCCCATGCGCGTACGATCGTCATACAGCAACGACCCCGGCACCCTCGTTGCCGGTTCGATGGAGGATATCCCCGTGGAAGAAGCAGTCCTGACCGGCGTCGCCACCGACAAGTCCGAGGCCAAGATCACCGTGCTCGGCATCCCCGACACCCCCGGCAAGGCGGCCGACGTCTTCCGTGTCATCGCCGACGCCGAGATCAACATCGACATGGTGCTCCAGAACGTATCCTCGCTGGAGTCTGGCACCACCGACATCACCTTCACCTGCCCGCGCCACGACGGCCCGCGCGCCATGGAGCTGCTGCGCAAGCTGCGCGACAAGGGCGGCTGGAAGAACGTCCTCTACGACGACCAGATCGGCAAGGTCTCCCTGGTCGGCGCCGGCATGAAGTCCCATCCCGGGGTCACCGCCGAGTTCACCGAGGCCCTGCGCGACGCCGGGGTCAACATGGAGCTGATCTCCACCTCGGAGATCCGCATCTCCGTGCTTGTCCGTGAGGAGCAGCTCGACACGGCTGCCCGCGCCCTGCACGAGAAGTTCGGCCTCGGCGGCGACAAGGAGGCCACCGTCTACGCCGGCACCGGCCGCTAGCGCACAGGCCCGCGGGGCCGCGCCCCACGGGGTGCACCGGGCCTACGGGCGCGACCACTGCACACACACCACCTAAGGAGCACTGAACCAGCATGACCACCATCGCCGTCGTCGGCGCCACCGGCCAGGTCGGCCGCGTGATGCGCGACATCCTCGAGGAGCGCAACTTCCCGGCGGACAAGATCCGCTTCTTCGCCTCGAAGCGCTCGGCGGGCTCCACCCTCGAGTTCCGCGGTGAGGAGATCACCGTAGAGGACCTCGCCGAGGTCACCGAGGACTCCGTCCGCGACATCGACATCGCCCTCTTCTCCGCCGGCGGCTCGACCTCCAAGCAGTGGGCCCCGGTCTTCGCTGCCGCGGGCGCGACCGTCGTGGACAACTCCTCCGGTTGGCGCAAGGACCCCGAGGTCCCGCTCATCGTCTCCGAGGTCAACCCGCAGGAGGCCAAGAACGCGGTCAAGGGCATCATCGCCAACCCGAACTGCACGACGATGGCCGCCATGCCGGTGCTGAAGGTGCTGCACGACGCCGCGGGTCTGGTCTCGCTACGCGCCTCCTCCTACCAGGCGGTCTCCGGCTCCGGCCTCGCCGGCGTGGAGACCCTGGCCAAGCAGGTCGCTGAGATCGGCGACCGCAACGTCGAGCTCGCCCACGACGGCTCGGTGCTCAAGACCGACGACTTCGGCCCCTACGTCGCGCCGATCGCCTTCAACGCGCTGCCGATGGCCGGAAACTACGTCGACGACGGCTCGCTGGAGACCGACGAGGAGCAGAAGCTGCGCAACGAGTCGCGCAAGATCCTCGGCATCCCCGACCTGAAGGTCTCCGGCACCTGCGTGCGAGTCCCGGTCTTCACCGGCCACACCATGACGGTGCACGCGGAGTTCTCCCGCGCCATCGACCCGGAGGAGGCCAAGAAGCTCCTCGAGGGTGCCCCGGGCGTGCGCGTCGTCGACGTGCCGACCCCGCTGGAGGCCGCCGGCATCGACGACTGCCTGGTCGGCCGCATCCGCCAGGACCAGGCCGTCGACGACGGCAAGGGCCTCGTGCTCGTCGTCGTCGGTGACAACCTGCGCAAGGGCGCCGCGTTGAACACGATCCAGATCGCGGAGCTGTTGGTCTAGACCTCACGCTCCAGCCTGGCCGCATCCGGCCGCAACCGGCCGAAACGACAGGAGCCGCGGTCCGCCACCTCGACGGTGGGGACCGCGGCTCTAGTTGTGTGCGCCTAGTCCGGGTGTTTGACGGCCGTGGCGCGGCCCGAGCCGGAACCCGAACCGGAACCCGAGCCCGTCCCGGCCCCGGCCTCAGCTGCCTCCGAACCAGCGGCCTCCTCGCTCTCGGCTGCGGCGGCCTCGAGGGTGGCCTCCTTGTCCTCGGCGTCGAGCTCGGCCTCGACCTCCTCGGTGATCGCCTCGACCAGGGTCTCGTTGTCGGCGTGCGCGGCGCGGATCGCGCGGCGCAGGTGCTTCTCGTCGCGGCGGCCGAACTTCTTGTTCGGGTCCAGCTTGCGGCGCAGCAGGTTGCGCACGCGGTCGCGGCGCTTGGCCTCCTTGGAGATCCGCCCGCGTGAGCGGTACCAGGCGATCGCCAGGGTGAAGGAGAGCAGGATGCCCGCCCAGCCCAGCGTCGGGTAGACCACGCCGACCAGGTCGGAGAACGGCAGGAAGCCGAGCGCGAAGCCGATGAGCGTGCCCACGATGAACACCGGGCGGAAGCGCTCCGGCCGGTTGCGGGTGATGCGCTTGGCCATGGCGTAGAACATGCCGATGGCCGTGTTGAAGACCATCAGGTAGATCACGATGGACATGATGTTGCCCAGCCACGGGTGGATGTCGTCCACCACCGTGAGCATCGGCATGTCGTCGCCGGAGACGCTCTCGACGCTCAGGAACAGCGTCAGCGTCGAGCAAGCCAGCAGGATCGCGTAGGTGCTGCCGCCGACGAGCCCGCCCCAGCCGGCGGCGCGGGTGTCCGCGTTCGCGCCGGCGATGACGATCGCCATCGAGACCGCGACGATCAGACAGAATCCAACGTAGTTGAGCGCCGAGAGCCACCACCAGTCCATCGCCGGCTCCAGGTTGGCCCGGGCGAAGGCGTCGTGGGCTGCCATGTCCCAGTCGGCGGTGGCGAAGGTGTAGACGGTGGCGATCACGATGAACGTGATGCTCAGTGGGGTGATCGTGCCGATGACGGCGGAGACCTTGTTGACGTCGAGCATGCCCGCGCCGAGCACGAGCACGAGCATGATCGCCGTGCCCACCCACAGCGGCAGGTCGAATTTCTGGTTCAGGTTGGACCCGCCGCCGGCGAACATGACGAAGCCGACGCCGAAGAGGGTGGCCACGGTGGCGATGTCCAGGATCCACGCGAGGATCGGGTGGGTGACCTTGCTGAACACCACGGTGTGCTCGTCGGCGAGCAGGTAGCTGCCCAGCTGCATCATGGCCACCGAACCGACGACCATGATCACGGCGGCGATCGTCAGGCCCCACAGGCCCATCGAACCGAACGCCACGAAGTACTGGAGCATCTCCTGGCCGGACGCGAAACCGGCACCCACGATGAGTCCGACGAGCGCCATCGAAATGCCTAACACTCTCTTAAACATGTCTTCTAGTTAAGCACGATCCGACACTTTTGTGGTGCTATACCCCTATCCATGCATCCGTGGTATAGGCCACTTCAATTGCCGACGCCGCCTCCCACGCACGTGTCGACGCAGGTACGGCGGGGAACGGGTGGGCGAAGGCCGGCGCCCTCCGGGCGTCGGCCCACGCAGGCGGGTGCGGGGGCCGGAGAGGGTCAGCGCGGGGCGTCGTCAAGCAGGTCGCGGCGCGCGCGGGCGACGCGGGAGCGCACGGTGCCGATGCGCACGCCGGTGATGCGGGCGGTCTCCTCGTAGGAGTAGCCGAGCACCTGGGTGAGTACGAGGGCCTCGCGGCGCTCCTCGGGAAGCGCGTTGATGCGCTCACGCACGTCGAGCCACTCCGACCAGCTGGCGTCGGAGGCGCCCGGTGCCGGTCGGGTCTGCGCGGCGTCCTCGTACTCGGTGGCGGACTTGCGCGGGCGGGCCATGTCGTGGCGGATGTTGTCCACCCACACCCGCCGGGCGATGGCCAAGAGCCAGGTGCGCGCAGAGGAGTTTGCGGCGAAGCGGGGCAGTGCGCGCATGACGCGCAGGTAAGTCTCCTGGGTCAGGTCGTCGGCGGTGTCGGTGTCGCCGAGGTGTGTCAGTAGTCGCCAGACGTCGGACTGGGTGGCGCGGATGAACTCCGTGAGCGCGCGGCGGTCGCCCCGGCCGGCACGCAGCGCCAGGTCGGTGACGTGTGCGTCGTCGCTCTCGGAGTGGTGCCTCACAAAGGACAACGTTACCAGCGGCGTTGCCGGCCACTTCGCGGTGTGAGACGGTGCGCGGGGCGGGGTGCGCCGGGGTCCCGCCAGGGGTCCTCGCGGGGATGGGCACCCGGCGGCTAGCCGAAAGTTTGATCTTCCTTGCCTTACTGGCGAGGGTCCGCGGGCGTCGATAGAATCGGTAATGAGCTATTAATCACGGCCCAATACTAAAGGGAGGCTATCAGTCATGGCTCTTGAGAAGAACGCTTCGACCGAAGACATCGTCACCAACGGCATGTCGCCCAACGACGAGGGTGCGACCCGCCGCGAGAACGGCGCCCCGGTGCCCTCCGAGAACCTCTCGGTGACCGCTGGCCCGCAGGGCCCCACCGTCCTCAACGACATCCACCTCATCGAGAAGCTCTCGCACTTCAACCGCGAGCGCGTCCCGGAGCGCAACCCGCACGCCAAGGGCAACGGCGCCTTCGGTGAGCTGCACGTGACCGAGGACGTCTCGCAGTACACCAAGGCGGCGATCTTCCAGCCGGGCACCGTCACCCCGATGGCCGCCCGCTTCTCCACCGTCGCCGGCGAGCAGGGGTCCCCGGACACCTGGCGTGACGTGCACGGCTTCGCCCTGCGCTTCTACACCACCGAGGGCAACTACGACATCGTGGGCAACAACACCCCGACGTTCTTCCTGCGCGACGCGATCAAGTTCCCGGACTTCATCCACTCGCAGAAGCGCCTCGGCGGCTCCGGCCTGCGCGACGCCGACATGCAGTGGGACTTCTGGACCCGCACCCCGGAGTCCGCGCACCAGGTGACCTACCTGATGGGCGACCGCGGCACCCCGTCCTCGGAGCGCACCATGAACGGCTACGGCTCCCACACCTTCCAGTGGATCAACGCCGAGGGCACCCCGGTGTGGGTCAAGTATCACTTCATCTCCCAGCAGGGCGTCCACAACTTCACCGACGCCGAGGCCGAGGAGATGGTCGGCAAGAACGCCGACTACCTGCGCGAGGACCTCTACAACGCCATCGAGGCCGGCGACTTCCCGAAGTGGGACGTCTACGTGCAGATCATGCCGTTCGAGGACGCGGAGAACTACCGCTTCAACCCGTTCGACCTGACCAAGACCTGGTCCAAGAAGGACTACCCGCGCATCAAGGTCGGCTACTTCGAGCTGAACCGCAACCCGGAGAACTTCTTCGCCCAGATCGAGCAGCTGGCGCTGGACCCCTCCAACCTGGTGCCCGGCATCGGCCTGTCCCCGGACAAGATGCTGATGGGCCGCGTCTTCGCCTACGCCGACGCGCAGCGCTACCGCATCGGGCCGAACTACCGCATGCTGCCGGTCAACCAGTCCCGCGTGCCGCGTAACACCTACCAGCACGAGGGCCCGATGGCCTACAACTTCAACGAGACCTCCCACCCGTCCTACTCGCCGAACAGCTCCGCCATCCAGGCCGGCTACCTCGACGACGGTGAGACCTCCTCGTCGAACCACACCAGCTACGGCCAGGCCGAGGACGTCTACGTCAACCCAGACCCGCACGGCACGGACCTGATCCGCGCCGCCTACGTCAAGCACGAGGACGACGACGACTTCCTGCAGGCCGGCATCCTCTACCGCGAGGTGCTCGACGACGACGCCAAGGAGCGTCTGGCCGACAACATCACCAACGCGATGGTCGGCGTGCGCCCCGAGACCGAGGAGCGCTGCTACTGGTACTGGAGCAGCGTCGACGAGAACCTGGGCAAGCGCGTCAAGGAGCTCTTCGCCGAGAAGAAGTAGCCTTCGGACGACACCGACTGTTTCCCGGTCGATCCCGGTCCCACTGAGGTGAGGACCTCTCCGGCCCCGACGGCGAGAACCGCCGCCGGGGCTCTTTCATGCCTGCGGCGCCCGCCCGCGGGGCGGCCGCAGGAGGCTTTCCGGGCGGCCGCGGGAGGCTTTCCGGGCGGGCCCGGTGGCCTCCGGCCCGCTGACCGGCGGGCCTGAAAGCCCGCGCGTCCGTGACTACGCTCGGGGCCGCACGGGGTCGAAGGGCCCCGCGGAAGTTAGCGCAGAACCACACATTCCTAAGACAAGGAGCAATCAACCATGGCAGAGAAGCTCTACTCCCAGACCGTCACCTCCACCGGCGCCGGCCGCGATGGCCACGTCAAGGGCGACGGCGGCATCGACTTCGACGTGACCGCCCCCAAGGGCGACGGCGTCAACCCCGAGTCCCTCCTGGCCGCCGCCTGGGCCGCCTGCTTCAACGGCGCCCTGCAGAAGACCATGGGTGAGGCCGGCGTGGACGTCGACAAGCACACCCCGACCGTCGACGCCGAGGTCACCCTCAACAGCGTCGAGAGCGGCTTCCGCCTCAGCGGCAAGATCACCGCCCGCTTCGCCGACGCCGGCGAGCTGGACAACGCCCAGGAGCTCGTCGACAAGGCCGACGCCTTCTGCCCGTTCTCCAAGGCGCTGCGCGGCGACATCGACATCGAGGCGGTCGCCGAGTAACACCGGCACCTGCGCGCCGGCCGCGCTGACCGGCAGGCGCCGGCGACCGGCACCTGCGCGCCCCGGGCGCGCAGCCGACGGAAAACCGCCCCGGTCCCCGCAATGGGGGACCGGGGCGGCGTCGTCAATCGGGGACGAATTCCACCTACTGCTTGGTCGAGACGTCCCGGTGGTCGACGCCGGCGCGCTCGTCCACGACGGTCACGCCGTAGATCGAGCGGCCGATGTAGTAGCTGCCCACGGCCGCGATCAGCCACAGCCCCGCGATCGCGATGACCGCGCGGACGAGGTCGTTCGCGTCGAGCTCGCCCAGGGAGGCGTCGTGGATGACCTTGGCCACCAGCAGGATCGGCAGGGCCACCGAGGTGGTCGGACCCAGCACGTTGACCCGTGTCAGGGCGTCGGGCGCGCGCCACAGGGCGACGGCCGTGGCCACCACCAGCAGGGTGGCCAGGACGACGAGGACGCTGACGATGATCTCAACGACGGACACGGCACATCACCTCCTGCCCCGCGAGATCATGCGGGACATCGACAGGGTGGGCAGGACACCACCGGCGAGGGCGGCGAGGATCGCGATCTCGTAGGCGATCGAGGTCTGGTTGACGAAGGTCCAGATGAAGAAGATCGCCAGCATGCTGTAGAAGATCATGTCCGCGAGCACCGCGCGGCTGAGCACGTCGCGGGTGACCAGGATGAGCACCAGCGCGGACAGCAGCGCGAGGGCGCAGACGACCCCGCAGACGAGGAGTACGACGGAAAACGCGCTCATCGGCGTCCGCCTCCTTTCCGGTTGTCGGCCCCGGACCCGGCGCGCGTCGCGCTCGCGCCGCGCGCGGC
This sequence comes from Corynebacterium frankenforstense, assembly GCF_030211955.1. GTDB lineage: Bacteria > Actinomycetota > Actinomycetes > Mycobacteriales > Mycobacteriaceae > Corynebacterium > Corynebacterium frankenforstense_A. The sequence continues at coordinate 35,971 of NZ_JASODI010000011.1, forward strand.
CGGGTACTCGTAGCGGGATTCGTCGAGGGTCTCGGTCGGGCCCTGGCCGGGCACGCCGTAATCGATGTCTTTGACGCGGGGGGCCATGCGGGCCTCCATGTCGGCCAGGCCCGCGACCACGTCGGCCGGATCCGAGCCGAAGACCGCCTGGACCAGCAGGGTGCGCGGCTCACCGGGGGAGGTGGGCTCGCGCAGACCCAGCGAGAGGGTCGCCGGGGTGACGGTGATCGAGGAGGTGAAGAAGAAGATCTCCCACGGCCCGGTCACGCGCAGCGGGTAGCGCACCACCACCGGGTCGAACCCGGAGCGGGGCTTGACCGCGGCGAGCGCCAGGGTGAAGCCGCTGACCAAAATCTCCTTGATCAGCCAGAGGGTGTAGCCGATGACATGCATGGTTTACCGTCCTCCCTGCAGATCGGTCATGTCCGGAACGCCCACCGGGTCCTCACCGAGGACCGCGGACTGGTAGGCGTCGACGTCCAGCAGCGCGCCGGTGGCGGTGCGCGTGGCGTCGATGAGCGGGCCGGCGAAGATGAACATGCCCACGGAGATGACCATGAGCACCACCGGCGGGGCGATCAGGCGGCCGCGCACGCGCAGATCCTCCGGGATGTCCTGCATCGGCCGACCCCAGAACACCTGGCGCCAGACGCGCAGCATGCTCAGCAGCGCGCCGAAGGAGGCCAGGATGACCGCGGCGATCGCGGCCCAGGCCCACCAGCTGCCGTCGCGGGCGATCTCGACGACGACGAAGACCTTGCCCCACAGGCCGGAGAACGGCGGGAAGCCGACCACCGAGTACGCGCCCGCGGCGAAGACCGCCGCGAGCAGCGGGTCGCGCCGCGCGATGCCGGAGACCTTGCGCAGCATGCCCGAGCCATAGGTCTCCTCGACCGCACCGGAGGAGAGCACCAGCGAACCGATGGTGACCATGTGGTGCAGCGCGTAGATCAGGCCGGCGGCCAGGGCGCGCTGCGGGTCATCGGTGGCGAAGGCCAGCATGACCAGGATGAACGGCATGCCGTTGACCATCTGGTAGGCCAGTACGCGCCGGATCGAGTTCTCGGCCAGGCCGGCGAAGCCGCCGATGAGCATGGAGACGATCATCACGACGACGATCAGGCCCTTCCAGCGGTCCTCGAGGTCGAAGACGACCACGAAGATGCGGTAGAGCATGTAGACGGCGACCTTGGTGTGCAGGCCGGAGAACAGCCCCATCACGGACGCCGAGCCACCCGGGTAGGTGCGCGGCAGCCAGGTGTGGACGGGGAAGACGCCGGCCTTGGTGGCGATCGCGAGGACCACCACGCCCATGGCCACCACCGCCGGGCCGTTGCCGGCCGCCACGCCGCGCAGCGCGGCGAGGTTGACGGAGCCGACGACGCCGTAGACGAAGCCGACGCCGATGACCAGCATCGTCGAGGCGGTCAGGTTGACCAGGACGAAGGTGCGCGCCGAGGCGATGCGCGACCACGTGCCCGTCATGGCGATCAGGCCGTAGGACGGCAGCAGCATCACCTCGATGAACACGAAGAAGTTGAACAGGTCCGCCGTGATCAGCGCGCCGTTGACGCCGGTGACCAGCATCAGGCTCAGCGCGGGGTAGTAGCGCGACCGGGTCTCACCGACGACGGTGGCGAACCAGTTGGCGCTGACGGCGACCAGCCCCGTGGCGATGATCATCACCGCGGAGAAGGCGTCGACGGCGAACGGGATCGCGATGCCGCCGGTGAACAGGCCCACGTTGTGGGCCAGCGGGCCGTTCGCCGCGGTGTGGGAGAACAGCGCGACGCCGGCGAGCACCCCGCAGGCGGGGACGACGATGTGCAGCAGGTCGCGGACCCACTTCCACGGCGCCATGACCGCCAGGGCGGAGGAGACGAGGGGCACCGCGACGAGCAGCGGCAGCAGGATGTCGGGTTGGTTCACCGGCGGGCCTCCTTCCAGATCGTGGTCTTGCGTTTGTCCGCCGCGAGCCGGGCGTGCTCGCCGCGGGCGTAGTCCTCGTCGGACTGCACGCCGCGGCCGAGCGTCGACAGGGGCGAGGGGTACGGGTCGGGGCCGCGCTCGTCGTCACCGGCGGCGACGCTGTCGCCGACCTCGGTGTCGTCGCTGCGGCCCAGGGAGGCCAGCGTGAGCATGATCGTCGCCGTGGCCATCGAGATGACGATGGCCGTCAGCACGAAGGCCTGCGGCAGCGGGTCCGCCGCGTCGGCGAGGTCCGCGCGGTCGGGGAAGGCTTCCCCGCGCCAGGCGCCCACACCGGCGGCGAGCAGCGTCAGGTTGCCCGCGTGCCCGATGAGCTGCATGCCCAGCACGAGACGCACCATGCCGCGCTGCTGGACCAGGTAGACCCCGCCGGCGACGAGGACGGCGATGGACAGTGCCATGAGCATCGGTCAGTCCTCCTTGTTCTTGTCGTTGACGGTCCCGGTGTGTGTGCCGCCGTGGGCGACGGCCCAGTCGCGCAGCTGCGCGCGGTCCGGTCCCGGGTCCTCCGGGTCAGGGTTCGGCTCGATCGGCTCGGGGAAGAACTCCTCGGGGGCGACGGCCGCGGTGACGGCACCGCGACCGGTGCCCTCCGCCTGCGTCGCGGCGTCGTCAAGCAACGCCTGCTCCCACGCGCGCGTCTCCGCGTCGCTCGGCGTGTGCGGCAGCGGGCCGTCGGAGCGCATGTAGTCGAGCTCCTCCTGGGTCAGCGCGCCCGGGCGCAGGTAGCCGCCCAGCGAGTTGATCGCGGAGGTCAGCATGCCCAGCACGGCCAGGTAGATGCCGCCGTCGAAGATCAGCGAGGTCGTCAGGTGCTCGCCGAGGATCTCGCCGTAGATCGGCTTGAGGAAGCCGCCCTCGGCGTAGCCGACGAAACCGGCCGTCAGCGCGGTGACGATGCCGATGCCCGTCAGCCAGAACGGGGTCGAGGGGCGGAAGACGATGGAGTCGCGGCCCTTGGCCATGTAGGCCATCATCACGGCGGCGCCGGCGATCAGCGCGGCGACGAAGCCGCCGCCCGGGTCGTTGTGGCCGCGCATGAAGACAAGCAAGGAGAGTACCGCCAGCACCGGGACCACCAGCTGGAAGCCCTTCTTCAGCGGCAGCGAGTTCAGCTGCGACTGACCGAAGGGCGCCGGGCGGGTGCCGCGGTCGAACGGCGAGGACGGCACCGAGGCGCAGACCGCGGCGATGACGATCGCGGCCATGCCCAGCACCGAGAGCTCGCCGAGGGTATCCAGTGCACGGAACTCGACGATGATCGCGGCGACGATGTTGTTGCCGCCGGTGATGTCCGGGGCGTTGTCCAGGTACCACTGGGCCAGCTCGGACTTGCTGTGGCGGCCCATCAGCGTGAACACGCCGAGGAAGGCGGTCAGGCCGGCGAGCAGCGCGATGACCGCGGCGCGGATCCGGCGGCGGCGCGGCACCTCGGGGAACAGCCGCGGCTGGTAGCGCACGACCATCATGATGATGACGGCGACCAGGGCCTCGACCAGGAACTGCGTCAGCGCGACGTCGGGGGCGCCCAGCAGCAGCATCTGCAGGGTCATGCCGACGCCGGCGGTGCTGATGAAGACCGCGCCGGCGATGCGGTTGCGGTTGGCCACCAGGCCGACCACCGAGAGCACGATGATCAGCATCGGGCCGAGGTCCAGCCAGTTGTCGATGTCCTCGGCGCGCGGGGCCATCGGCACACCGTCGACGCCGTCGGTGCCCAGCAGGGTGACGGCCATGATCGTGATCAGGGCGAGCATCGGCCAGACCAGGTGGCGGCCCGGCGAGAGCGAGTTGGCCATGGCGCCCATGCCGCGGCCGCAGGCCTGCAGGCCCTTCTGCAGGGCGGCGAGCAGTTCGTTGCCGGTGGCCGGCAGGACCTCGCGGTTCTCGATCCTCGGCCAGATGCGGCCGCGGACGACCACGCCGATGATACCGAGGACCAAGACGCTCAGCGAGATGATGAGCGGGGCGTTGACGCCGTGGAAGAGCGCCAGGTGGGTGGAGCTCTCCACGCCGATGGCGGCGGTCACGGCGTCGACCGGGCCGTCGAGCACACCGGCGGTGAAGCCGAGCGGGATGGCCATCAGGCCGGGCACGGCGGCCGGCAGCCAGAGGGCCACCGGGGCCTCCTCGACGTCGGAGAAGTCGCGGTCGTTCTCGGCGGGGTCGATAAACGCGCCGAAGACGAGCTTGGCCGAGTAGGTGAAGGTCAGCAGGGCGGCCACGCCGGCGACGATGAGCAGGATCCACTGGCCGGCCGAGCCGATCGGGGCCTCCTCGAAGGCGGTGAGCATGCCCTCCTTGGAGATGAAGCCGAACAGCGGCGGCACGGCGGCCATCGAGGCCGCGCCGACGACCACGCAGCCGAAGGTCCACGGCATCCGGTGCCACAGCACGCCCAGGCGGCGCGAGTCACGCGTGCCGGCCTGGTGGTCGACCACGCCGATGAGCATGAACAGCGAGGACTTGAACAGCGCGTGGGCCAGGGTGTGCACGACGGCGGCGGCCAGCGCGAAGCCGGTGCCCACGCCGATGGTGGTCACGATCCAGCCGAGGTGGCTGACCGTGGAGTAGGCCGTCAGGTGCTTCAGGTCCGTCTTCTGCACGGCGAAGAACGCCGAGACCAGGGCGGTGGTCATGCCCACGACAATGAGCAGCCAGTTCCACACGGCCACGTCGTGGAAGACGGTGGAGAAGCGCAGCAGCAGGTAGACACCGGCCTTGACCACGGCGGCCGCGTGCAGGAACGCGGAGACCGGCGTGGCGGCGGCCATGGCCTCCGGCAGCCAGAAGTGGAAGGGCAGCTGGGCGGCCTTGGTGAACGCGGAGACCGCGATGAGCACACCCAGCGTGCCGGTCAGGCCCGGGCGCTGCGCCCACACGTCCGAGGCGAGGATGCCGGACAGGCTCGTGGTGCCCGCGGCCGTGGCCGAGACGGCCAGGGCGGTCAGCAGGGTCAGCCCGCCGAAGAAGGTCAGGATCAGGGTGCGCATGGAGCCGGCCTCGCCGCCCGAGCCCGAGCGGGCGATGAGCATGAACGAGGCGATGGAGACCAGCTCCCAGCCGACGAAGAGCACGGTGACGTCGTCGGCGAGCACCAGCAGGACCACGGCCAGCGTGAACGCGGTCATCAGGGTGTAGAAACTGGTGTTGCCCTGGCGACGCGGCAGGTAGGCGGCGGAGTACATGAACACCACCGCGCCGATGACCAGCGCCAGCAGGGCGAAGAAGGCGCCGAGGGCGTCCGCGCGCAGCGAGAACCCGGCGTCGAGTCCGCTGCCGAGGAAGTCCGGCACCCAGGTGTAGTGGGCGGTGAGCGCCTCACCGTCGAGGATGGCCGGCAGCTCCCGGCCGAGGACGAACGCCCCCGCCAGTAAAAGGAGCGCGAGCGGCCAGCCCGCATATCTGTCCATGGCACGCACCAGCGGCGGTGAGGCTGCCACCGCCACCGCGACCAGGGCGACTACGACGACCAGCGTCATGCGTTACCCCAAGTTTCCAGCCTCCCGCCCAGCGCTTTCACAGGCGGGCGTCATGGAGGCATGATCGACATTTGAACCGTCTTCACGTTATCAGGGCACAACTACCTCTTCCCAGTTGACGGTGTGGCGCCAGCTATGGCGCGAGCTGCGCGGATACGGTCAGGACATGACCACTCTGCGCAGCCGCATACTTGCACTGCTGGCACTCGTGCCGCTCCTCATCGGTGCCGTCATCGTCCTCCTGGGCATGACGGTGGACCGCTCCTGGTCCGCCGCGGGCGAGGAGTCGCCCGCGGGCGCCCCCGTCGCCGCCGCCCCCGGTGGCGCCGACGCCGCGCAGATCGCCCAGGCGCAGAAGGCCGCCGCCAACGCCTCCGCCCAGGCCGGGATGCTCTCCACCGGCACCGGTCAGCTCGCCGAGGGCACCGGCAAGCTGCGCGAAGGCGCCGGTGAGCTCGGCGGCGGCGTGCGCGAGGCCCAGGACGGCGCCAGCCAGCTCGCCGAGGGCATGCGTCAGCTGCAGGCCGCCACGGGCCAGCTCGGCGGCGGCGCCACGGAGCTCGCCGACGGCGTCGGCGGCGCGGTCGATCAGGTCGTGGGCCTGGGCGCGGTACAGGGCCAGCTGCTCGAGGCCGTGGACAACCTGGACCGCGAGCTGGCCGCCTCGAGCGACCCGCGCGCCGGGGAGCTGCGCGGCCAGCTCGGCGACTTCCGCCGCCAGGTGGAGAACGTCGACTTCGGCGGCGAGATCACCTCGCAGCTGACCCGCCTCAAGGACGGCTCGCGCCAGCTGGCCAACCAGCTGGCCGTGCCCGGCTACGGCTACCACGACGGCATCTACCAGGCCACCGAGGGCGCCAAGCAGCTCGACCAGGGCCTCGGCCGGCTCGGCGGCGGCGTGGACGAGGCGGTCAACGGCGTCAACCAGCTCGACGACGGCGCCAAGCGCGTCGACGGCATGGCCGCCACCAACAAGGACCGGGTCAACGACGTGCGCCGCGCGCTGCCGGCCACCCAGGCCGCCGCCTCCGCGCAGGGGGCCGAGGCCACCGGGGAGGAGGCTGCGACGGGCTCCTCGCTCGCCCCGGTCTACGCGCTGCTCATCGGCGCGCTCGCCGCGCTCGGCGGCCTGGCCGCGGGGCTGATGTACCTGGCCCGCGGCCGCGAGGCCTGGCTGGTCGGCGCCGGCGCGGTGCTCTCGGCCACCGCGCTGTTCTGGGTGCTCTCGGGCGCGGGCGTGGTCGCGGTGCTCGCCGCGGCGGGCATCCTGGCGCTGCTCACGGCGGCCTCGGCGGCCGTCGCGCTGGTCGGCGTCGTCGCGCTCGGCCGTACCGTGGCCGCCCCGTTGCTCGTGGTCGCCGCGGTGGTCCAGGTCGGCCTGGTCGGCTGGGTCTGGAAGACCGCCGCCAGCTCGGACCCGACGATCGTCTGGCAGGCCGTCTCGGGGCTGACCCCGTTGCACTGGGGCACCGGCGCGCTGACCGCGGCGGGCAACGGCGCGGACGCCACCGTGGCCTGGACGGGCGCGGCGATCCTTGCGGCCGTGCTGGTGCTGGCCTGGCTGGCGATCGGCTCCGCGCACCGCGAGCCGGCCTACGTCGGCGGCGCCGGCGTGCACGCCTCGCGCGAGGGTGGGCGCTACTACCGCAAGTCCGCCGACGCCTCCGAGGGTGAGTTCGACGGGGAGATTGACGACGCCGCGCGTGACGACGTCGCCGCCGACCGCGCCGCGGGCGCGGACGACTACGACGAGGACGAGCTCGCCGAGGAGTACGAGGAGATCGAGGGCGACCCCGTCGACGACGAGGTCACCTACATCGGCGACGGCTACATCGACGCCGACGACGCCGACAACGCGGACGACACCGACGACGCCGCGGCGGAGGAGGCCGAGGCGAAGCGCAATCGCAAGCGGCGGTCCCACCGGCGCTGGTTCCGGCGCTGAGCGTCAGGGGCGGGGCTCACCCGCCCATGGCGTGCGCGCCGGGCGGGCCGGACCGGCCCGCCCCGGTCAGGCGCCCGGTGAATCGCCCCGGGCATGACTGAGGCCCCGGTCGCCGCGGATCATCTCCGCTGCGGCCAGGGCCTCTCGCATGGTCGGGATAACAGGATTTGAACCTGCGACCTCCTCGTCCCGAACGAGGCGCGCTACCAAGCTGCGCCATATCCCGTGGTGCGCGGATTACTGTAGTGCACCCCGCCCGGAAATCAAAAACGGCAGCTCAGCCGCGTCGCTCCGTGATCTTCAGCAGCGTGGCCGACGGCCGGCAGAAGATCCGCACCGGCGCGTACTTCGAGGTGCCCAGCCCGTTGGAGACGTGCAGCGGCATCCCGTCGAACTCGGAGAGCCCGGAGACCCGCTTCGGGTCGATGCCCGAGTTGGTCACGATCGCGCGCCCGCCCGGCAGGCAGATCTGCCCGCCGTGGGTGTGCCCGGCCAGTGCCAGCTGGTAGCCGTCCGCGGCGAAGCGGGAGAGCACCCGCGGCTCCGGGGCGTGCAGCAGCGCGAGCGCCAGATCCGAGTCCGCGTTCGGGGCGCCGGCGATCTCCTCGTAGTCGTCGAGGTCGTGGTGCGGGTCGTCCACTCCGGCCGCGGCGATGCGCACGGGGCCGACCTTGAACTCGTGGCGGGCCTGGTTGGCGTCGCGCCAGCCGTGCTCGAGGAAGGCGGCGCGCATGTCGCGCCACGGCAGGTCGATGTAGCTCGGCTCGCGCTTGGCGCCGGTCAGGTACTTCGCGGGGTTGACCGGCTTCGGCGCCCAGTAGTCGTTGGTGCCGAAGACGAACAGGCCCGGCCGGGCCAGCAGCGGGCCCAGAGCGCGCAGGACGTCGGGCACCGCGCGCTCGTCGGAGAGGTTGTCGCCGGTGTTGACCACCAGGTGCGGGTCGAGCTCGTCGAGCGCGTTCAGGAACGCCGTCTTGGCCTCCTGGCCGGGGATCATGTGCAGGTCGGAGACGTGCAGCAGGCGGAACTCTCCGGTGCCGCGCAGCACCCCGGGCTCGAGGATGGGCAGTTCGTGCGTGTGCAGCTCGAAGCGTTCGAGCTCGCTGTACCCCCAGGCCAGCGCGCCCGCGCCGGCGGCCGCCGCGGCTCCGGCCAGCGGCAGGACGGACTTGAGTACGTGCTTCACATTTCCCTTCACCGGTCTCACCCTACCGACAGCGGGGTAGCGTGATGTCCATGAGTGAACTGAAGAACCAGATGCGGTCCGACCTCAAGGAATCCATGAAGGCCAAGGACGAGCCGCGCACCGGCGCCCTGCGCATGCTGCTGGCCGCCCTCCAGGAGGAGGAGACCAAGGGCAGCAAGCACGAGCTGACCGACGCCGACGTGCTGGCCGTCGTCGCCCGCGAGATCAAGAAGCGCCGCGAGTCCGCCGAGGTCTACGCCGACGCCGGCCGCCAGGAGCTGGCCGACTCCGAGCTGGCCGAGGCCAAGGTCTTCGAGGCTTACCAGCCCACCCAGCTCGACGACACCGAGCTGGGTGAGTTTGTCGACGCCGCGGTGGCCGCCGTCGCCGAGGAGACCGGCGAGGCGCCCACGATGAAGCAGATGGGCCAGGTCATGAAGAAGGCCAAGGCCGACGCCGCCGGCCGCGCCGACGGCAAGCGCCTCTCCGACGCCGTCAAGGCCCGCCTGCAGGGCTAGCCGACCGCGTCAGTCGGCCGGCGGCGGGGCGCTCCGCCCGCCGCGAGCGGCATAGACCAGGGCCCGGGCACCCCGTGTGGGGTACCCGGGCCTTTGGCGTGGGGGAGCGGCGGATCAGATTCCGAAGGCGCCGCGCAGGTCGTTGGTGAAGGTGTCGATGTCCTCCTGGCGCACGCCCGGGATGATCTCGTCACCGCCGGCGGGCTGGCCGCCCTCCGGGGCCGCCGGGGAGGACGGGGCGGCGCTCTGCCCGCCCGAGGGTGCGGAGGGCGCCGGCGCCGGGGCCTGTGACTGGCCGAGCGGGCCGGAGCCGCGGCGGTAGCGGTCGCTCGCGCCGCCGCCCAGGTTGCCCGAGGCGGCCGCCGGCACACGGTTGGCCATCGAGAACCACGTCTCGGCGGGCTCGTCGCCGCCGTACATGTTGCCGCCGCCGCACTGCTGGGCCGGGTGCGAGCACAGCGGGGTCGTCGTGGTGCCGTCGTTGTAGATGTAGGGCGCGGCGGCCAGGCCGGTGTTGAAGCCGATGAAGGCCGCGGACTGGTGCGACTCGGTGGTGCCCGTCTTCGAGGCCACCGGGGCGCGCCACCCGGCCGCCGAGGCGGCGTCGGAGGCGGTGCCGGACTTCGGGTCCTCGGACATACCCTCCATCAGGGCGTTGGCCGTGGCCTGGTTGAGCACGTCCTCGCACTCGGGGCGCTCGATGTAGACCTCGTTGCCGTCCTTGTCGATCAGCGCGTCGATCGGGTTGGGCTCGCACCAGCGCCCGCCGGCGGCGATCGAGGCGCCCGCGTTCGAGAGCTCCAGGGCGTTGACCGCTGTCGGGCCGAGGGTGAACGAGCCCAGGTTGGCCTTCTTCATGTAGTCGGCGATCGAGTTCTCCTCGTCCCAGCTGCCCGGGGTGGCGTAGCTGCGCAGGCCGAGCTTGACGGCCAGGTCGACCACCGGGGCCACCCCGACGCGTTCGATGAGCTTCACGAAGGTGGTGTTCGGGGACTGCGCCAGCGCGTCCTTGAGCGTCATGGCGGACTTGTAGGTGCCCGCGTTCTCCACGCAGTAGGTGTTCGGCGGGCAGCTGGCGGCGCCGCCGGAGCCCATGCCGGTGGCCTCGTAGCGGGTCGGCACCGGCAGCACGGTGTCCAGGCCCATGCCCTTGTCCAGGGCGACGGCCGCGGTGAAGATCTTGAACACGGAACCGGCGCCGTTGCCCACCATCGTTGTGGGCTGCGGCAGCATCGTCTCGCCGGCGTCGAGGTCGAGGCCGTAGTCGCGCGAGGAGGTCATCGCCCGGATCGGGCGGGAGTCGCGGCCCGGCTCGACGACGTTGAGCACCTCGGCGACGCCGGGCTGCTTCGGGTTGACGTGCGAGGCCACCGCGTCGTGCGCGGCGTCCTGGATCTGCGGGTCCAGCGTGGTGCGCACCGTGTAGCTGCCGTGGGTGAGCATCTCGTGCGAGATGCCCTTGGACTCCAGGTAGGTCAGCGCGTAGTCGCACATGAAGCCGCGGTCCCCGGCGCTGATGCAGCCGTTGGGCAGCCCGATCGGCTCCTCGACGACGCCGAGCGGCTCGGCCTTGAAGGCCTCGGCCGCGGCCGGGTCGAGCGCGCCGTAGTCCACCATCGAGTCGAGTACCGTGTTGCGGCGCTCGATGACGGCCTCGCCGTTGGTGTAGGGGTCCAGCCAGGAGGAGGACTGCACGATGCCGGCGAGCATCGCGGCCTGCGGGACGTTGAGCTCCGCGGCCGAGGAGTTGAAGTAGGTGCGCGCGGCCGCCTCGACGCCGTAGGCGCCGTTGCCGAAGGAGACCAGGTTGAGGTAGCGGGTGAGCACCTCGTCCTTGCTGAGCACTTTGTCCAGGTCCGAGGCCATGCGCATCTCACGCAGCTTGCGGGGGATGGAGGTCTCGGTCGCCGCGGCGCGCTCCTCGTCGGTGTCGGCGTCGACGAGCAGCAGGTGGTTCTTGACGTACTGCTGGTTGAGCGTCGAGGCGCCCTGGGCGACCCCGCCGGAGACGAGGTTGGCGGCCATGGCGCGGACGGTGCCCTGCAGGTCGACACCCTCGTGCTCGTAGAAGCGGCGGTCCTCGATCGAGACGATGGCGTCCTTCATCGGCTGGGCGATGCGGTCGCCGGGCACCTGGTAGCGGCGCTGGTCGTAGATCCAGGCGATCGGGTTGCCCTCGACGTCGGTGACCGTGGTGACCCCGGGGGCGGAGCCGTCGGTCAGGTCGGCGAGGTTGGATTCCATGGTCTCGCTCGTCCGGGCCGCGGCAAGGCCCGCGACCCCCGCGGCCGGCGAGAGCGCGACGGCCGCGAGCACGGCCGCGAGCAGTGCTCCGCCGAGGAGGGTGAGCAGGGAACGTGAGGTAGACACGGGACCAACATTACGGGGTGCGGCGGGGAAAGAAGTAGGCGCGGTCTCCCCCATTTATGTGACCTAGTCGACAAACGGCGATTCGCGTGAGTACACTTACACAAACGTTAGCGACTCCGCTTCAAAGAGGAGGGACTATGACCACCGCAACACCGACCCGGACCGAGCGCGCACTCGGCGTGGACGAGTTCCTGGGCATCGAGAGCGGGAAGACGCCTGCCGAGGCCGTGCAGGACCGTGGCACCTGGGTCACGAGCGCCAAGTGCCGGGGCATCGACCCCGAGACCCTGTTCGTGCGGGGAGCTGAGCAGCGCAAGGCCGCGACCTTCTGCCGTGGCTGCCCCGTCCAGCAGATGTGCCTGGCCGACGCGCTGGACAACGGCGTGGAGTTCGGCGTGTGGGGCGGGCTGACCGAGCGTCAGCGCCGCGCCCTGCTGCGCAAGAACCCGCAGATCGACGACTGGGCCGACTACCTCGCCCACGGCGGGGAGCTCATCGGCATCTGAGCCGCCGGCCATCCGGGCCCGGCCGGGAGTCCCGCCGGGTATCCCGGCCGGGAGGCCCGGCGATCAGGCCAGCCAGTCGTTCGGGCTGAACAGCTCGAAGTGCACCGCCACCGGCGCGGCCTCGCCGGGAAGCTCCGCCAGGTCCGCCCGCAGCGACTGCAGGAAACCGGTGCCGCCGCACAGGTAGACGTCCGCGCCGCCGGGCACCTCCTCTGCGACGTCGATGCGCTCGCCGGCGTCCCGGTAGAACGTGCGCAGCTCGCCGTGGCCGAGCTGCTCGAGGGCGGCGCGGGTCTGGCCCAGCTGCGCGTGGGTCTCGCGCGAGGAGTCCGCGTGCAGGACGAGCACCTGGCGCTTGGAGCCCGTGCGCGCCAGGTGGTTGAGGATGCCGACCATCGGGGTGGAGCCGATGCCGGAGGAGATGAGCACTACCGGCGCCTCGGTCGACTCGTCCAGGGTCAGGTCGCCGGCGGCCAGCGTGGCCTGCACGGTGTCGCCGACGGCGACGTGGTCCTGAAGATACTGCGAGACCTCGCCGTCGCGCTCGACGGCGATCCGGTAGCGCCCCGCGTCGCCGTCGATGATGGAGTACTGCCGCAACTGGCGCGCGTCGTCGTCAAGCACCACACCCACCGACGTGTACTGTCCCGGCAACGGCGAGCTGAGCTCGCCGGAGAGCTCGAAGGCGGAGACGGTCTCGCTCAGCTTCTCGATCCCGGTGACCGTGACCTCACGGAAGACCTCGCCGGGGGCGACGCCGTCGGAGGAGTAGAGGGCGGATTCGTGGTCGATGAGCACACGCGCCATCATCCAGTAGACCTCGTCCCAGGCCTCCTCGACCTCGGCGGTGAAGGTGTCGGCGCCGAGGACCTCGCGGATCGCGTCGAAGAGGTGCCTGCGCACGATCGGGTACTGGTCCTCGACGATTCCGACGGAGACGTGCTTGTGCGCGATGCGCGAGAGCATCGTGACCGGGTCCGGAGCCTCCGGGTCGACGAGCATCGTGGCGAAGGTGGCCACGGAGGCCGCCAGCGCCTTCTGCTGCGCACCGGAGTGCTGGTTGCCACGGTTGAAGGTGTCGCGCAGCAGCTCGGGGTGCGCGGAGAACATGCGGTGGTAGAAGGTCTCGGCGATGGTGCCGATGTTCTCGCCGACGGCCGGCAGCGTGGCGGAGACGGTCTTCTCGTGCTCCGGGGTCAGGCGGGCGCGGGTGATCGGTTGATCGGAGACGTGCATGGTGGTTCCTCGGGTCGGGTGCAGGGGAGTGGGCGGGAAACCCGTCTCCATTGATACGCCTGTAGCCGTGGTTAATGTCGGGCGGGGGTAGGTCCGCGCGACCTGTGCAGCTCAGAGGGGTTACGGCGGCGGATACGGCGAAGGTGAGGCCGGGGTAAGTACAGTGGTCGCCATGACCACTTGGGAATACGCCACCGTGCCGCTTCTGACCCACGCGACCAAGCAGATCCTCGACACCTGGGGCGAGGACGGCTGGGAGCTCGTCACCGTCATGCCCGGGCCGAACCCGGAGAACGTCGTCGCCTACCTGAAGCGCCCGAAGGAGGACGCATGAGCACCGTCTCCGAGCGCCTGAAGGAACTCGGCATCGAGCTGCCGGCCGTCGCCGCCCCCGTGGCCGCCTACGTGCCCGCGCTGCGCGTCGGCGACCATGTCTGGACCTCCGGCCAGCTGCCCTTCGTCGACGGCAAGCTGCCCGCCACCGGCCAGGTCGGCGCCGAGGTCGACGCCGAGCAGGCCGCCGACCTCGCGCGCACCGCGGTGCTCAATGCACTCGCCGCCGTCGACTCGGTCGTCGGCGTCGACCATGTCACCCGCGTGCTCAAGATCGTCGGCTTCGTCTCCTCGGCCGCCGACTTCCACGGCCAGGCCGGCGTGGTCAACGGCGCCTCCGAGGTCATCGGTGAGATCTTCGGTGAGGCGGGCGCCCACGCCCGCAGCGCCGTCGGCGTCGCCGAGCTACCGCTGGACTCCCCGGTCGAGATCGAGCTCATCGTAGAGGTCGACTGATAATTCCAGGTCCGCCTGAATTTCCAGGCCCGCCCGGGCGCGCTAAGCTGGGGGCCATGCAGCATCCTGCCTACAGTCAGCTGCGGCCGGTGACCGACTCCGCCGCCGTCGTCCTGTGCACCAACCCCAGCTACGCCGCGCTGGAGGGCACCAACTCGTGGATCGTGCGCCGTGAAGGTGACGAGCGCGCGATCGTCGTCGACCCGGGCCCCGAGGATGAAGGCCACCTCAATGTCCTGCACGCCAAGGCAGGCGAGGTGGCCCTCATTCTTCTCACGCACCGCCACCCGGACCACGCCGACGGCGCGCACCGCTTCCGGCAGCTGACCGGGGCGCCCGTGCGCGCCTTCGACGCCCGCTACTGCCACGGCGCCGACCCACTGACCGACGGCGAGACCGTCTCCGTCGACGGGGTCACCCCGCAGCTCGAGGTCGTGCACACCCCCGGCCACACCGCCGACTGCGCCTGCTTCTTCGTCTGGTCCGGCAAGCCCGGCGAGTCCACGCTCGAGGGCGTCATCACCGGCGACACCATCGCCGGGCGCCACACCACCATGATCTCCGAGACTGACGGCGACCTCGGCGACTATATGCAGACGCTGGAGATGCTGGAGTGCCGCGGCAAGGACGTCGCCCTGCTGCCCGGCCACGGCCCGGACAACCCGGACCTCTCGCAGTTCGCCCGCAAGTACATCGACCGCCGCAACTACCGCCTCGACCAGATCCGGAAGATCTGGAAGGAGCGCGGCCGCGACCTCGAGATCGACGAGCTGGTCAACCTCATGTACGACGACGTCGACCCCGTGCTGCGCGGCGCCGCCGAGCAGTCCACCCGCGTCGCCCTGCGCTACCTGAACGACCACCCCGAGCAGGTCTAGGCCGCGTGGCGGTGCCGCGCACCGCCACCGGCACGCCGGAAGGCGCCGCTGGCGACGCCGCGCGGTGACCGACGCGACGTCGGCAATCGAAAAGAGCGGGCCCGGAACGAATCCAGGGCCCGCTCTCCTTGTGTCCGTGCCTAGCGCGCGCGGCGGGCGAGGTGCTCGGTGTCGACGATGAGCACCGACTTGCCCTCGAGGCGGATCCAGCCGCGGTGGGCGAAGGTGGCCAGCGCCTTGTTCACGGTCTCACGCGAGGCGCCGACGAGCTGGGCGATCTCCTCCTGGGTCAGGTCGTGGTTGACGCGCAGGGCGCCACCCTCCTGGGTGCCGAAGCGGTTGGCCAGCTGCAGCAGCGTCTTGGCCACGCGGCCGGGCACGTCGGTGAAGATGAGGTCGGCCAGCGAGGCGTTGGTGCGGCGCAGGCGGCGGGCCAGCACGCGCAGCAGCTGCTGGGCGATCTCCGGGTGCTCGGAGACCCAGCGGTTCAGCATCGCCGAGTCCATGGTGGCGGCGCGGACCTCGGTCACGCAGACGGCCGAGGAGGTGCGCGGGCCCGGATCGAAGATGGACAGCTCGCCGAACATGTCGGACGGGCCCATGATCGTCAGCAGGTTCTCGCGGCCGTCGGAGGCGTGGCGGGCCAGCTTCACCTTGCCGGCGGTGATGATGTACAGGCGGTCGCCGGGCTCGCCCTCGTCGAAGATCGTGGTGCCGCGGGGGAACCGGACCGTCTCCATGTCCTTGATCAGGTTGTTGACGGCGGTAGCGTCAACGCCCTGGAAAATACCCGCGCGGGACAGGATCTCCTGAACGCCTTCCACAATGAACTCCTCAATACTTATCTGTTTCTCAACGCAACCGTTTCCGGCACTGCCGTGTGGCGGGGTTCCTCCCGCGCTTCGTGTCAGTCGGGCGTGAGCGGAAGTAGGTTGCAGGGGCAGGTGCACGTCCGGGTACACCCTACCGTCAGGTCGGTCACACCGCCAGATTTTTCATCGGCCGGTCACATGCAACTGAATGAATCTCTCGGCGGTCCGGGCATTCGGTTCTGACCGTGCAGTCCAGGGTCTCTCCGGTCAGGCCGACGCCTCTGGCGAGCCCGCGGTGGCGGACCCGGAACTGAAGGCGGCGCGCTCGAGCTGTTCCAGTCCGAGTGCGAACACCCCCAGCAGACACGGTGCGACAAATGCGGTGACGATGGACATGTCTCCCAATACTACAGAAGAGTGTCACGCGATACCAAGAAAACGGGCACCCGAATTTGGCGGAACATTGTTCAGTTCTAGACCAAAAAGCATGGTCAGCGCCGATTGACTCCATTGGTCAGACCTGTGGGGATACAACATTTATGTCCGGTTATGCCCGATTCTGCGGTGATCAGACCTCCCGTGGCTGCCCACGTGTGCCCGGTAGGATGGCGCCCGTGTCCACCACCGCCCGCTCTGGCTCCCTGACCCCGCGCAAGCGCCGGCGCCCGGGCGCGCACCCGACCGCCCGCGGACGCGAGACCGACCTCGGCCGCACCCGCAGGGCCCGCCGCATCAACCGCACGCTCGCCGCCGTCTACCCCGACGCGCACGCCGAGCTCGACTTCCGCGACGCCTTCGAGCTGCTCGTGGCCACGGTGATGTCCGCCCAGACCACCGACGTGCGCGTCAACTCCGTGACTCCGGCGCTCTTCGCGCGCTACCCGGACGCGGCCGCGCTGGCAGCCGCCGACACCGCCGAGGTCGCCGAGATCATCCGGCCCACCGGCTTCTACCGTGCCAAGGCCCGCAACCTCGTGGGTCTTTCCCGGGCGCTCGTCGCCGAGCACGGCGGCGAGGTGCCCCGCGACCTCGACGCGCTGGTGAAACTCCCCGGCGTCGGCCGCAAGACCGCCCACGTCGTCCGCGGCAACGCCTTCGGGCTGCCCGGCCTGACCATCGACACCCACTTCGGGCGCCTGGCCCGCCGCATGGGGCTGACCGGACAGGAGGACCCGGTCAAGGTCGAGCGCGAGATCGCCGGGCTGATAGAGAAGAGCGAGTGGACGATGTTCTCCCACCGCATGATCTTCCACGGCCGGCGTGTGTGCCACTCCCGCCGCGCGGCCTGCGGGGCGTGCCCGATCGCCTACGACTGCCCCTCCTTCGGCAAGGCCGGCCCCGTCGACCCCGAGGCCGCCGCCGAGCTGGTCAGCGGCGACAACCGGGGGCACATCCTCGCCATGGCCGGAATCAACGACGAAGAGGAGACCACACGGTGAAACGACACCTTCTCGCCTACGTCATCGTCATCGTCGCCAGCGTCGCCCTGATCGCCGCGCTGGTCCCGCGCATGCAGTCCGCCGGCGACGGCGGTGTAGGAGGGGCAGGCGGTGGCGGCGACACGACCGGCGCGGACGGCCAGGCCGACCCGACCGGCTCGGGTGACTCCGCGGGCGCCGGCGCGCAGGCCGACGTGCCGGCGCGCCCGGACTGCCCTGGCTCCACGGTCGCAGGCGTCGACCTCGACTGCCTGGGCGGCGCCGGGTCCGACGGCGAGGTCTCCCAGGGCACCCCGACCGTGGTCAACGTGTGGGCCTGGTGGTGCGCGCCGTGCCGCGAGGAGCTGCCCGTCATCGCCGAGTACGCCGCCGCGCACCCGGACCACCGGGTCGTCGGCGTCCACGCTGACCCCGACGGCGCGCGCGGGGCGGCCCTGCTCGAGGAGCTCGGTGTGGACCTGCCCAGCTTCCAGGACGACTCGGGCGCCTTCCAGGGCGGCCTCTCGCTGCCGGCCGTGGTGCCCGTGACCCTGCTTGTCCAGGACGGACAGGTGACAAAGGCCCTGACCAAGCCGTACACCTCGCTGGCCGAACTCGAGGCCGACCTGGAGGGCTGATGGATTACCGCGACCCCGCGACCGACCCCGTCGGTGCCACGCACCGCCCCGGCCCCGCCGCCGACCGGCCGGGCCACAACGTCACCCTGCGCCCGGAGACCGCCCCGGACTGGATGCACCGCCTGGTGGCCGGCCTCGACGGCGAGGGCGGCAGCCGCGAGGTGCGCCGCCTGCGCGAGCGCCTCACTGGGCGCACCGGCCGCACCAACGACGGTGACCCGGCGCGCCCGGCGGGGCGCGCGGGACGTCATCAAGCGGAGGCCGCACGCGACACCCGCGGGGCGGCGGTGCTCGTGGCCGTCTCCGGAGAGACGGCCGCCGACGCGTCGGTGCTGCTGACACATCGCTCGCCGCACATGCGCTCGCACGCCGGGCAGATCGCCTTCCCCGGCGGGCGCATCGACCCGGGCGACATCAGCCCCGTCGACGCCGCACTGCGCGAGGCGTGGGAGGAGACCGGCCTGGACCGCACGGCCGTCAGCCCCCTCGCCGAGCTCGGCGCGGTGCCCGTGCGGCGCACCGGCCGGCCCGTCCACCCCGTGCTGGCCTGGTGGCACACCCCGGCCGAGGTCGGGGTGGCCAGCTCGGACGAGACCGACCACGTCTTCAACGCCCCGGTCGCCGAGCTCGTCGATCCCGAGCGCCGCTTCACCGTGGCCTGGGGGCCGTGGCGGGGCCCGGCCTTCGCCGTTGAGGGCTACGTGGTCTGGGGCTTCACCGCCGCGGTGCTCGACGGCATGCTGCGCACCGCCGGCTGGGAGCGCCCGTGGTCGCAGCGCCCGGCCCGCCCCCTGCGCGAGGCGCTGGCCGAGTCGCGCAACGGCGAGGTGCTGCGCTGACCGGCGCGCCGTCCCGTCCGCACCGGGGCGCGCCGTCCGGTCCGCGCCCGGGCACGCGCCGCAGCGCGCCGCGCGGGGGAGGGGCGCAAAAGGGGAGGGCGCCCCCGCGGGGGCGTTAAGAGTAAGGTGACGGCAGTTAATCCGCACCCGACGCACGGACGAGGAAGTACAACCACGTGACAGCCGGACTCATCGTCGACGGTGTCGTCGTCATCGCCGCGCTCGCCGCGTTCATCACCGGCTGGCGCCAGGGCGCGACCACCTCGGTCCTGTCCACCCTCGGTGTCGTCTCCGGGCTCGTGGTCAGCGCCGGGCTGATCCCCGTCGCACTGCGCCTGACCGACTCGGTCGGCCTGCGCCTGCTGCTGGCCGCGGCGATCCTCATCCTGCTCGTGGCCGTCGGCAACGTCGCCGGCGCCGTGGTCGGCGGCCAGCTGCGCCGCTCGTTCAAGATGCGCTCCTCGCTGCGCATCGACTCCTGCATCGGCGCGTTCTTCCAGGCGGTGACCCTGCTCATCGTCGCCTGGCTGGTCTCCCTGCCGCTGGCCGCGGGCCTCGGCGGAAAGGTGGCCACCGGCGTTCACAACTCGAAGGTGCTCTCCGGGGTGGACCGCGCGACGCCGCAGTCCTGGAACCAGCTGCCCAACAAGATCGCGGCGATGCTCAACGACTCGGGCCTGCCGCCGCTCTCGCCCTTCGAGCCCGTCGACTCGCCCGAGGTCGAGGCCCCGCGCATCGAGGTGGAGAACACCGAGCTGGTGGAGAAGCTGCGCCCGAGCGTCATCCACGTCCTCGGCGACGCGGACAGCTGCCGGCGCCGCCTGCTCGGCTCCGGCTTCGTCGTCGGCCCCGACCACGTGATGACCAACGCCCACGTCGTCGCCGGTACCGAGACGGTGCGCCTGGACACGGTGCTCGGCCTGCGCGACGCCGAGGTCGTCTACTACAACCCCGAGGTCGACATCGCCGTGCTCTACGCGCCCGACCTGGGACTGGAGCCGCTGCAGTGGGCCGAGGATCCGGCGATGACCGGCCAGGACGCGATCGTGATGGGCTTCCCGGCCTCCGGCCCCTTCGAGGCCGCGCCGGCGCGCATCCGCAGCAAGCTGACCATCGCCGGGCCGGACATTTACGCCACCGGGCGTGTCGAGCGCGAGGCCTACACCGTGCGCGGCACCATCCGCGAGGGCAACTCCGGCGGGCCGATGACCGACGCCGAGGGCCGGGTGCTCGGCGTGGTCTTCGGCGCCAGCCTCGACGAGTCCGACACCGGCTACGCGCTGACCGCCGCCGAGGTGCACGCGCGCGTCGGCGACGTCTCCGAGCTGACCGCGCCGGTGGGCACCGGCGAGTGCGTCGCGCACTGAGTCACGGGAGATTGACGACGCCCGCGCCGTGCGGCGTGGGCGTTTCCGTTGCGGCGGTCAGTCCAGCTCGTTGAGCCAGGCGGCCACGGCCGCGGCGAAGGCCTCGGGGGCCTCCACGTGTGGCAGGCGTGCGGTGCCGGGCAGCTCGCGCACGCTCATCCGGGCGGTGCAGCGCTTGCGGGCGCGCCGGGCCAGGTGCGTGAAGGTCGGCCGGTCCGGCTGCAGGGCGAGCACGGGCACCGTGACCGGGTTGCCCAGCCACTTCGGGGGCACCACGGTCGTGGTCAGGCGCGCGTAGCGCGCCGCGCCCGGAAGCGCCGACGCGATGTGCATCGCGCGCACACGCAGGTCCAGTACGGCGTCGTAGAGCGCGGTGCCGTGGAACTGCGGGGCGGTCCAGCGGTCCAGGATGCGCCGCTGCAGCCAGGCGGCGGTGCGCTCCGGCAGGCGGTGGACGCCCGGCAGGCGGCCGAAGCCCGCGCGCAGGTGGGCCGGCAGGAAGCGCACCGGGCGGGCGGCCATCGCGCGGCGCATGTCGACCGGGTGGGCGGCGGCCACGGAGACCAGCGCGCGGACCTGACCGGGGTGTGCCGTGGCCGCGCACCAGGCCACCGCGCCGCCGGAGTCGGCGCCGACGAGGACGGCGTCATCGTGGCCGAGCACCCGGATGAGCGCGGTGACGTCGCCGACGGCGGTCAGCACGTCCAGTCCGGCGCCGGCCGGGGGCTTGTCCGACATGCCGTAGCCGCGCGCGTCGAGGGCGACGACGTGGAAGCCGGCGGCGGCCAGGGGTGCCAGCACGTCGCGGTAGTCGAACCAGCCGCCGAAGGCGTCGTGCAGCAGGATGACCAGCGGGTCCTTCGCGTCGCCGGCGGCGGCGACGTGCAGGCGCACCCCGCGCAGGTGGACGAAGCGGTGGGTGAAGGGCCCGGCCAGCTCGACGGTGGAGGGCGAGAGGCCCCCACCGGCGCCGGCGCTCGCGGCGCTCGGCCGGGCGGGCACGGAAGAACCCCCGTCACCTGCGGCGTCGCGTGCTGCGGCCATGGTGCGGGGGCTCCGGTGCTTCTTTTTGTGCGGGTCGGCTAGCTGTAGAGGCCGCGGTTGGCGCCCTCGAGCTTGTCCTGGGCCTTGCCCGGGACGAGGTTCTTCAGCTCACCGACGGAGTCGATGGTGCGCTTCGGCGCGCCCATCTTCTTGACCTTGCGCCAGCCGAAGAGCGCCAGGACGGCGGCGGTGGCCAGCATGATCAGGAAGACGATGAGGAAGCCGGCCCACCAGGGCAGCCAGACGGAGATCAGCGCGGCGAGGAAGAAGAAAAAGAAGAAGGAGCTGTAGAGGGCGATCACGCCGGCCACCGAGAACAGGCCGCCGCCGATCGCGCCCTTCTTGGCCTCGGCGGCCAGCTCGGTCTTGGCCAGCTCCAGCTCGGAGCGGAACAGCGAGGACATCTGCGCGGTCGCGTTGCTGACCAGGGTGCCCACCGACTGCTGGCCGTTCGAGGCGTCGACGTCGCTCAGCGGAATGCTGTCGGCGCGCGGGGCGAAGTTGTCCGCGCCTTCGGTGAAGAGTCCGTCCTGCTTGCTCACGATTGGGTTCCTCCCGTTGGGGGTCTTTGTTCTCGGCCGGGGCCGGTGCCGCAGCTGATTCTAACGTTGTCGATGGTGCCACGGGTGGGGCGTCCGCGCGCCGTTGTCCCGCATCACTTTACGACCATGGTAGCCGTCACGTGGCCCGGGCCGCGGGGGAAGGGCCCGGCCGGGCGGGTCGCGGGCCCCGGTCCGCCGGGGCGGAGAGCCCCTCAGGAACCCGAGTCGCGCCCGCGCAGCAGCCACCAGCCGCCCACCGCGGCGGCGGCCACGGCGGCGACCACCCCGGTGCCGATGCCGACCTCGCGGGCGGTCGGGGCGGTGAACAGCGGCTCGGGGTCCTTGAAGGCGCGGATCTCCCAGCCCTCGGCAAGCGCGTGCTTCTTCAGCGCCCGGTCGGGGTTGACGGCCACGGGCTTGCCCACGGCCTGAAGCATCGGCAGGTCGGTCACCGAGTCGGAGTAGGCGTAGCTGGCCGAGAGGTCGTAGTTGCGCCGGCGGGCCAGCTCGGCGAGCGCCTCGCCCTTGGCCTCGCCCTTGTTGTAGGAGAGGATCTCGCCGGTGTAGCACCCGTCGCGGACCTCGAGCTCGGTGGCCACCACGTCGGTGACCCCGAGCTCGGCGGCGATCGGGCGGACCAGGTCGGCCGCGGAGGCGGAGACGATGACCACGTCGTGGCCGGCCAGCTGGTGGAAGCGGATGAGCTCGCGGGCCTCGGCGTAGATGGTGGGCACGAGCACCGAGTGCAGCGTCTCCTCGGTGATCTGGCGGACCTCCTCGACGGACCAGCCGGCGATCAGCGAGGTCAGCTGGTCGCGCGTGGAGTCCATCTGCTCGGCGGACATTCCGGAGATCATGAAGTTCGTCTTGGCGAGTGTCATCTGCAGGGCCTCGACCGGGGAGATCAGGCCCTTGTGCATGAACTCGCGGCCGAAGGCGAAGGTCGACGACGTGGCGATGACGGTCTTGTCCAGGTCGAAGAACGCGGCCACCCGGCCGGCGCGACGGAGTGCCCCGCCCGCGTTCCTCTGCGTCGACGTCATGGGGGACAGTCTAGCCAGATTCCCCCGCCCGACCACGAAACGCCTGTGGCGTGTGGGGAAGTTGTGGTTTCTGGGGCGTCTTCCCGGCGGGCGGTCAGGTGCGGCGGGGCGGGGGTGGAGCCGGGATGGGGTGGGGTCCACGGTGCCGGGGAGGGTGCGGCCGCGTGACCGGGCGGGGCGACTGTGTGACCCCGAAGATAATTTCGAAGAAATTCGTTCCACGTCTTGCCTCGCCCACCCCCGCTGTGCCATAATCATTTCTGCAAGGCCCCGATATACCGTGCGGCCTGCCCCGGCCATCCCCCCGAGGCCGGGTTACCGACGGCCCGCGCACACCCCCCCCGAGGCGCGGGCCGTCCTTTATGTCCGCACCCGGGTGCCCGGGCGTGCAGGTCAGGCGGGGATCTCCGCCCGTCGCGGCGCCGTAGCGCATCCGCGCCCGAGGCGGCCGCGTTCTCCACAGATTTTCGGTGACATGTGCGCTAACTGCGGGGGTGTTCCACAGGCCGGCGTGCGGGCCTTTCCCCGGCGGGCGCGGACCGCGAGTATCAGGGCCATGAACACCGCACCGCCGGGCCGCGAGCGCTTCATCCTCGTCGCCGTCGCCGAGCCGGCCGCCCACCCGGAGGCCGTCCACGTCGCCGCCGCCTCGGGCCGCCCGCTGCTCGACCTGACCGTCGACGTCGAGGACGAGTCCGAGCGCGCCGCCGAGCTGGCCCGCCACCTGCCGCGCGCGGCCGCGGTGATCCTCGACGCCGCCGCGGCCGCCGACCTCGACGCCGTGACGGCCCGCCCGGGCGTCTTCGCCGTGGCCGCCGACCCCGGACCGGCCCCCGAGGTCGAGGTTGGCGGAGCCCTGGTGCCCGGCTTCGTCGTCCCCGCCCAGTCGCCCGAGCTGCTCGCCGCCCTCGGCGCCGCCCTGCGCGGGGCCGCCGGCGCACCCGGTGAGACCACCGGCGCCGACCCCGCGCGCGCCCGCCCCGGGCGCGCCACGCGCGACGCCGCACCCGACCGCGACGGGCGCAGGCGCGGCGTCGGCAATCACCGGCGCACAGGTGGTGCGCCACGGGCGGCGGAGTCCGGCCGGGTGCTCGGCGTGGCCGGGGCCTGCGGCGGGGCCGGGGCGAGCACCCTGGCGGCCGCCTGCGCGGTGGGCGCCGCGGCCGACGGGCCGGTCGCGCTCGTCGACGCCGTGGCCAACTCCGGCGGGCTCGACCTGCTCACCGGCGACGAGGACACCACGGGCCTGCGCTGGGGCGACGTCGACTTCACCCGCGGCGAGATCCCCGCAGGCGACCTGGTCGAGGCGCTTCCCGAGACCCGCGAGGGCGTCTGGCTGCTCACCGCCGGGCGCTCCGTGCTCGCCGCCGCGGCCGGGCCCGGACCGGACGAGGTCGTCGCCGCGGTCGGGGTGCTCAGACGGGAGGCCGCCACCGTCGTCGTCGACCTGCCGCCGTGGGGTGAGATGACCGACGAGGTCAGCGACGCCTGCGACCTTGTCGTCGTGCTCGCCCCGGCCGAGGTGCGCGCGACGGCCGCCGCGGCGCGCCTGTGCGCGCGCCTGGAGTCCCGGCGCACCGGCGCGTGCGTGCTCGTGCGCCACCGCGGCTGGTCGTCGTTGACGCTTGACGACGTCGCGGGGCTCACCCGGGCGCGCGTCATCGGCGAGCTGCCCACGCAGCGTGGCCTGGCCCGCCGCGCCGAACTCGGCGGACTGGGCCGGCCCCCGCGCGGGCTGGCGCGGGCGGCCGGGCTGGTCCTCGACGAGCTGCGGGGTGCACGATGAGTGCCGCGCGCCGGGAGCTGGTCGAACGCGTCCAGGCGAGGCTCGCCCGCGAGCGCGGCCCCGGCGACCCGTTCGGGGCAGGCGACCCGGCGCACGTCGCCGAGACCGTGCGCGAGGAGGCCGGGGTGATCAGCGACCTCGACCTGCTCGAGGTGCTGCGCGCGCTGCGCGACGAGGCGACCGGGCTCGGCCCCCTCGAGCCGGTGCTCGCCCTGCGCGGGGTGACCGACGTGCTGGTCAACGGCCCGGAGAAGGTGTGGTTCGACCGGGGCGCCGGCCTCGAGCGCGCCGGGGTGCGCTTCGCCGACGACGCGGAGGTGCGCCGCCTGGCCGCGCGTCTGGCGATCGCCTCCGGCGGGCGCCTCGACGACGCCCAGCCCTTCGCTGACGGCCGGCTGCGCCGCGACGACGGCACTGTGGTGCGTGTGCACGCGGTGCTCGCCCCGCCCTCGGAGACCGGCACGCTGATCAGCCTGCGCGTGCTGCGCCAGGCCAACCTGGACCTCGACGGGCTCGTCGCCGCCGGCACGCTCAGCCCCGTGACCGCCGACCGGCTGCGTGGGCTGGTCGCCGCCCGGCGCAGCCTGCTCATCGTCGGCGGAACCGGATCCGGCAAGACCACGCTGCTCTCCGCGCTGCTCGGCGAGGTCGGCGCGGGCGAACGGGTCATCTGCATCGAGGACACCGCGGAGCTGCGCCCGCGCCACCCGCACGTGGTCTCGATGTCGGCGCGCCGGGCCAACGTCGAGGGCAGCGGCGAGATCACCCTGACCGACCTGGTGCGCCAGGCGCTGCGCATGCGCCCGGACCGCATCGTCGTCGGCGAGATCCGCGGCGGGGAGATCGTCGACATGCTCGCCGCGATGAACACCGGCCATGACGGCGGGGCCGGCACCCTGCACGCGAACTCGCTGGGCGAGGTGCCCGCCCGTGTCGAGGCCCTGGCCGCCATGGGCGGGCTGGACCGGGTGGCCGCCCACTCCCAGCTGGCCGCGGCCGTCACCGCGGTGCTGGTCATGCGCCGGGGCGCCGACGGGGTGCGCCGGCTCGCCCAGATCGGCGTGGCGCGCACCCGCGCGGACGCCACGGTCGAGTTCGTGCCCGCCTGGGACCTCGACCGCGACGGCGCGGACGCGCCCGCGCTGGTCGGGGCGGGGTCGGTCGCCGCGCCGGCCGGACCGGAGGGGCCGGACGGTCCGACGACCGACGGCGGGCGCCACCGGGGGAGGAGAGAGCCATGACCACGGTCCAGCTCGCCCTGCTGCTCGCCGCCGGTGTCTGCGTCGCGTGGCTGCCCGCCCCGCGGATCCGGCTGCGAGCGCTCGCGCGGCGCGCCGGTACGGGGAGGTTCTCGGGGCGGATCCTGCCCGCGGTGCTCGGCGTGACCGCCGTGGTCGCGGTGGTCGTGCGCGCCGGGCAGACCACCACCGCGCTGGCCGGGGCTGTCGCGGTCGCCGCCGCGGTCGCCGGCTGGCGCACCTGGCGCACCCGCCGGGCGCGGGAGCGCCGGGAGGAGGCCACCGCGGCGTTCCTGGGGCTGCTCGCCGGGCAGCTCGAGGCAGGCGCCCCGGCGTCGCGCGCCGTCGAGGCGGCCGCCCGCGGGGCCCGGGAGAAGGATCCCGCCCACGTCGCAGCCCTCGCCCTCGCGCTGAGCGGCGGGGCCGCGGGCACGACGGGTGGCTGGGCGCAGGGCACCGACGGGGAGGCCGACCGCGACACCGCGCAGCTTGCCGGGCTGTGGCACGCCGCGCAGGACCACGGGCTGCCCACCGCCGCCCTGGTCGAGCAGGCCCGCGCCCGTGTGGAGCAGCGCCGCCGCCACCGCGAGTCGACGGCCGCGGCGCTGACCGGCCCGCAGTCCACGGCCGTCATCCTCGCGCTGCTGCCGCTGGCCGGCATCGGGCTGGGCACCGCGATGGGCGCCAACCCCCTGGCCGTGCTCACCGGCGGCGGGACGGGCGGGATGCTCCTGGTCGCAGGCATCGCCCTGATCGCGGCGGGCCTGAGCTGGTCGCGGGTGATCATCACCCGGGCCTCGGGGGTGGCGCGATGATCGCCGCGCTCGCCCTCGCCCTCGCGCTGGTCTGTTGGGCGCCACCGGCACCGGGCGGCAGGCTCGCCGCCGCCGACGGGGCCGTCGCGGCCGGCGGGACGACCGGGGGAGCGGCAGGAGAGCCGCGTGCCCGTGACGGGCCGTCGCGGGTGACGCACCCGGAGACGACCGCCCGGCTGCCCGCCGCCGGTGCCCTGGCCAGACGCCTGGGCCTCGGGGCGGAGGACACCCGCCGCTGGGACCGGCTGCTGCTCGACATCGCCGCCGACATCGACCTGTACGCCGCGTGCACCGCCGCCGGGCTCGCGCCCGCGGTCGCCGCGCAGATCGCGTCGGAGGCGAGCCGGGAGCCGTTGGCCGGCACCTGGCGGACGGTGGCCAGCCTCCTGGCCGTCGGCGCCGAGCCCGAGCGGGCCTGGGAGCCGATGGCCGCGGTGCCGGGGCTGTCCGACCTCGCCGCGCTGGCGGCGGGATCGGCGGCCTCCGGCACCCGGGTGGCCACCGCCGCCGGGCGGATCTCCGGGCGTCTGCGCCGCCGCGCCGAGGACCGCGCGACGACCGCAGGCGAGCGCGCCGGCGTCCTGATCGCCATGCCGCTCACGCTCTGTTTCCTGCCCGCCTTCTTCATCCTCGGACTGGCCCCCGTGGTCCTCGGCCTGGCCGGGAACATCCTGGGCTGAAGAGGGAACCGACCTGGACCTGACCGACCTCGACTTCAACCGACCGATCCGAGAGGACATCCGCCATGACCACGACAACGATCCACGCCACTGACCGGACCACGAACGCCCTGACCGCCACCGACCCGGACCTGAACGACCTGACCGACCTGACCGCGACCGACGAGTCCACCGCCGTCGCCGGCACCCGCGACCGCATAACCGCCCCCGACCAGCCGATCCCCGACGCCGAGTCGAAGGACGTCCGCGGCGTCTTCGGCAACCAGTACGGCCTGTCCACGATCGAGTACGCCATGGGGACGCTCGCCGCCGCGGCGCTGGCGGCGGTGCTGTACATGATCATCAACAGCGACGCGGTCAGCGACGCCCTCGAGGGCATCATCAACGACGCGCTGTCGAGCACCCCGAACTGAGGTGGCCGCCGTGGCGTCGACACCGTCGCGCAGGCGCACTGCGCGCAGACACGGCCGGGCCGTGTTGGCCGACCAGTCCGGCTCGGTCACGATCGAGGCCGCGGTGGGGGTGGCCTGCCTGGTCATCGTCTTCACCGCGCTCGTCGGCGGGGCCGTGACACTGGCCGGCTACCTCGCCGCCGTCGACGCCGCCGGTGCCGCCGCCCGGGCGCACGCCATCGGGGCCGAGGGCGTGCAGTTTGACCGCGGCAGCCTCACCGTCCGCGAGTCCGGCGGGGTGGTCACCGCGACCGCCACCGTCCGGGCGCCCATCGGTGAGCTGACCGCCCGGGCCGCCTACCCGGTGGAGTACCGGTGAACGGCCCCGGGCGCCCGCGGCGCCCCGCCCGCGGCGTCCTCGGCGACCAGGAGGGCTACGCCACGATCCTGGCGGCCAGCCTCGCCGCGGCGCTGACCGGCGTCATCGTGGTCCTCGCCGCCGTGGCCGCCACCCTGATCGCCCTGCACCGTGCCCAGGTCGCCGCCGACATGGCCGCCGTCGCCGCGGCCACCGCGCTGGCCGAGGGACACGCGGCCTGCCCGGTCGCCGAGTCCACCGCGCGCCTCAACGACGCCGAACCGGCAGCCTGCCGGGTCGACGGCGGGGACGTGGTGGTCACCGTGACCGTCTCCGGGCGCACCGGCGTGGCCCGTGCGGGTCCACTCTGAGCCTGTGCCCCGGGCAGGGCGCGGGGTACCCGGCCGCCTTCCGGGTCTCAACCCCGCCTGGGTCTATCGCCCGGCGCCGCCGGCGCACATCGTCACCATCGCCCCGAGCAGCTTGACCGCCCCGGCCTTGCCCAGCGGCTGGTTGCCGTTGCCGCACTTCGGCGACTGCACGCACGAGGGGCAGCCCGACTCGCAGGCACACGAGCGCACCGCCTCGAAGGTCGCCTCGATCCACTCGGCGAAGCGCTCGAAGCCGCAGTCGGCGAAGCCGGCCCCGCCCGGGTGCCCGTCGTATACGAAGACCGTCGGCAGCCCGGTGTCCGCGTGCTCCGCGGTGGACACCCCGCCGAGGTCCCACCGGTCGCACGTGGCGATCAGCGGCAGCATGCCGATCGCCGCGTGCTCCGCGGCGTGCAGCGTGCCCGGGATGTCGGCCGCGGCGATCCCGGCCGCCGAGAGCACCAGCGGGTCCACCGTGTAGGCCACCGCCCGGGTGCGCAGCACCTGCGGCGGCATGTCCAGCGGGATGTTGTCCACCGTGGTGCCGTCCGGGAGCTTGACCACGTACCCGGTGACCTGGTCGGTCACCTCGACCTCCACCGAGGCCACCCACAGCCCCGGCGAGGGGCTGAAGATGCCGTCGTCGTCCGGTCCGCCGATGATGCGGATGTCCGTCTGCCCGCGCGAGTGCGTCGAGTACTCCGGGGTCTCCGGGTGCGCGAGCACCAGCGAGGAGTCCCAGTCCAACTCGTCGACCACGAAGGACTCGCCCTGGTGCAGGTAGACCGCCCCGGGGTGCACCTGCGCGGCCGCACGCGCCCCCTCGACGGTGCCCAGCAGGCGCCCGTCGGTCTGGTCGACGATCATGACCTCCTCGGCACCCGAGCCGCGCAGCGAGACCTGGGTGTGCGCGGTCTCCGGGCTCAGCCGCCCGGTTCCGGCCGGCACCGGGGCGGGGAACCAGCCGCGCGGGCGGTGGCGCAACAGCCCCTCGGCGGCGAGCCCCGCCACCACGTCCTGCGCGCCCAGGGCGACCACCTCGGCGTCGGACAGCGGCTTCTCCACCGCCGCGCAGTAGACGTGGCTGCGCAGCACGTAGGGGTTGGCGGGGTCGAAGACGCTGCGCTCGACCGGGCGGCCCAGCAGCACGTCGGGGTTGTGCACGAGGTAGGTGTCCATCGGCTCGTCGCGGCCGACGAGCACCACCACCGACTCCTGCCCGCGCCGCCCCGCACGGCCGGCCTGCTGCCAGAAGGAGGCGACCGTGCCCGGGAAACCGGCGGTCACGGTCGCGTCCAGCGAGCCGACGTCGATGCCCAGCTCCAGCGCGTTGGTGGTGGCCACGCCCAGCAGCGTGCCCTCGTCGAGCTCGCGCTCGAGGCGGCGGCGGTCCTCGGCCAGGTATCCGGCCCGGTAGGAGGCCACCCTGCGGGCGAAGTCGGGGCGCCCCTGCGCTGAGAGCCCCTCGGCCGCGCGCAGGGCGACCGTCTCGGCGGCGCGCCGCGAGCGCACGAAGGTCAGCGTGCGCGCGCCCTGGGCGATCAGCGTGGCCATGATGTCGGCGGCCTCCGTGGTCGCCGCGCGGCGCACGGGCGCGCCGTTGTCGCCCTCGGCGCCCTCGATGAAGCCCGGCTCCCACAGCATCAGGGTGCGCCGGCCCGTCGGCGCGCCGTCCTCGGTCACCGCGGTGACCTCACGGCCGGTCAGCCGGCCGGCGTGCGCGGCCGGCTCCGCGGTCGTCGCCGAGGCCAGCACGAACGTCGGCCGCGACCCGTAGTGCGCGGCGATGCGGCTGAGCCGCCGCAGCACGAGCGCCACGTTCGCGCCGAAGACGCCGCGGTAGGTGTGGCACTCGTCGATGATGACGTAGCGCAGGTGCCGCAGCAGCCGCGCCCACCGCGGGTGGTTGGCCAGCACGGAGACGTGCAGCATGTCCGGGGTGGTGAACACCCAGCGCGAGTGGTCGCGGATGCCCGGGCGCGCCTCGGTGGGGGTGTCGCCGTCGTAGGGTGCGGGTGCGACGCCGGAGAGCCCCGGCACCGCGCGGGTCAGCCGCAGCGTGGCGGCCAGCTGGTCCGAGCCCAGCGCGCGGGTGGGGGTGACGTAGAGCGCGCAGGCGGTCTCGTCGGCGGCCAGGTCGGTGAGCACGGGCAGCTGGTAGGCCAGCGACTTGCCCGAGGAGGTGCCCGTGGCGACGACGACGTCGCGGCCGGCGTGCGCGAGCTGCGCCGCCTCCGCCTGGTGCGTGTACGGCTTGACGACGCCGCGCTCCTCCAGGTGGGCGCGCAGGCCCGGGTGCACCCACCCCGGCCAGTCGGCGTACCGCGCGGGGCGCGCCGGGATGGTGCCGCGGTAGGTGCACGTCGACTCGGGGAAGCGGCGCAGGATCAGGTCGGTCAGCTCCGCGCCGAGCCCGGTGGGGGTGGCGGCGGTGGTGCCGTCGTGTGCGCCGACGTGAGTCTCCTCGTCCACCCTCGTACCGCCGCCTCGCTGTCCGGGAAGCCGGTCCGCGCGCTGGTGTGACCGGCCGCCCCCGACCCGGGAGACCCCGGGTGGGGGCGATTTCTGCCTATTCGGTGGACCTGATCCTATCGCCGCGCGACCTTTTGTGGAACACTGAGGGCTGGTCGCAGATTTTTCGCGCAGTGTTTCATGTTTCACACGGCGCTCGCAGAAAAGCTTGACGCGGGCGTCCAGATGCTTCTTCCCCCTTCAAGGCCCTCCGGTCTCCGGGAGTCCTTCCAGGCGGTGGAGTCGTACCTGGAAGTTCGGTATGACCACCATCCACCACCAGCCACCGAAAAAGAGGTACTGAAATGGCACAGGGAACCGTGAAGTGGTTCAACGCTGAGAAGGGCTACGGTTTCATCGCCCCCGATGACGGCTCTTCCGACGTCTTCGTCCACTACTCCGAGATCCAGGGCAGCGGCTTCCGCACCCTCGAGGAGAACCAGAAGGTCGAGTTCGAGATCGGCGAGGGCACCAAGGGCCCGCAGGCCCAGCAGGTCCGCGCCCTCTAGACCGCGCCGTAGCGGGGTCTAGGCCCCGCGCAGCCGAGACCCCGGCGTCCCCTTCAGGGGCGCCGGGGTTTTTCTGTGCTTTCAGCCCGGCGCACCCTGCGCCGGAAGCGCGCCGCAGGCGCGCGCCACCCGCGGGCGCCGAAGCCTGCGCGCCGGCGGCGACCGGCGGGACGTCGGAAATCGCGGGACTAAGCGCGCGAGGTGCCGGTGCGCACCTGGTGGGCGTCGGAGAAGTACTGGCGCACCCGGTCGATGAGGACGCCGACCAGCGCGCCGAGGGTCACGCCGAGGATCATGCCCAGGATCGGGTAGTCCTGCAGTACCCAGCCGCCGAGGTAGCCGATGAGCACCGCCTGGCTGACCCAGACGACCACGCCGACGGAGTCGATGAGGAGGAACAGCCACCAGGGGTACTTCATCGCGCCCAGCATGATCGTGAGCACCCAGCGGCCCCAGGGCACGAAGCGGGCCACGATGATCGTCATCGCCGCGCGGGTGCGGATGGACTTCTCCACCCAGTCGACCGCCCGGCCCATCTTCGACTTCGGCGGCATGGAGCGCACGAACATCACCAGGCGGGTGCCCAGCAGGTAGCAGATGTTGTCGCCGATGACGGCCGCGACCACGGCGATCGTCCACACCGCCCAGACGTCCGGCACCCCGCGGCTGGCCGACCACGCCGCGCCCGCGGTGATGATCGTCTCGCTGGGCAGCAGGGGACACAGGGCGTCGCCGACGATGAAGAACGCCAGCAGCGGATGGAACCACCACGAGCCCAGCACAGCCTCGATGAGGACGGTGAGCTGGTCTGCCATTTGGGGGCCTCCGGCGGGGGTGAAGAGCGCGGGTCGTTCCTGGCTGATTCTAATGCGGCTGCGTGCGAGGTAAAGAGGACTGTGTACGGTGTAGAACAGAATTTCCCGGGCCGGGTGTACCGGCCGGTCAGCGCGGCGCGCCCCGAGGGTCGGGGTCGGCCGCCGGGCGCGGGGCCGAAGTTCGCCCCCGCCCCGGGGCCCGCGCCGCCGCCGACCTCAGCAGAGACAACGAGAGGGATGAGACCGCGTGGCAGACAACGGCGGTAAGGGCGTCAAGCGCCTGGTCATCGTCGAGTCGGGGACGAAGGCGAAGAAGATCCAGCCCTATCTCGGCGACGACTACATCGTGGAGGCCTCCGTGGGCCACATCCGCGATCTCCCGCGCGGGGCCGCCGACGTGCCCGCGAAGTACAAGAAGGAGCCGTGGGCGCGCCTCGGCGTGGACACCGACCACGGCTTCGCCCCGCTCTACGTGGTCAGCCCGGACAAGAAGAAGAAGGTCGCGGACCTCAAGAAGAAGCTCAAGCAGGTCGACGAGCTCTACCTGGCCACCGACCCCGACCGCGAGGGCGAGGCCATCGCCTGGCACCTGCTCGAGGTGCTCAAGCCCAAGGTGCCGGTGCGGCGCATGGTCTTCAACGAGATCACCAAGCCCGCCATCCTCGCCGCCGCGGAGAACACCCGTGACCTCGACGAGAACCTCGTCGACGCCCAGGAGACCCGCCGCATCCTCGACCGCCTCTACGGCTACGAGGTCTCCCCGGTGCTCTGGAAGAAGATCATGCCGCGCCTGTCCGCCGGGCGCGTGCAGTCCGTGGCCACCCGCGTGATCGTCGAGCGCGAGCGCGAGCGCATGGCGTTCATCTCCGCCGACTACTGGGACCTGGCCGCCACCCTGGACACCGGGGCCAGCGACGCCGACCCGGACAACCCCTCGACCTTCCCGGCCCGCCTGTCCGCCGTGGGCGGCAGGCGCGTGGCCCAGGGCCGCGACTTCGACGACCGCGGGCAACTGAAGAAGTCCCGCGACGAGGTCGTCGTGGTCGACTCCGCCCGCGCCGAGGCGCTCAAGGCCGGCCTGGCCGACGCACGGTTCACCGTCGCCGACGTCGAGCACAAGCCGTACACCCGCCGCCCGTACGCGCCGTTCATGACCTCGACGCTGCAGCAGGAGGCCGGGCGCAAGCTGCGCTTCACCTCGGAGCGCACGATGCGCATCGCGCAGCGCCTCTACGAGAACGGCTTCATCACCTACATGCGTACGGACTCCACCGCGCTGTCGCAGCAGGGTCTCAACGCCGCGCGGACCCAGGCCCGCCAGCTCTACGGCGAGGAGTTCGTCGCCGCCAAGCCGCGCCACTACGACCGCAAGGTCAAGAACTCGCAGGAGGCCCACGAGGCCATCCGCCCCGCCGGCGAGTCCTTCGCCACCCCGGGCTCCCTGCACGGCCGCCTCGACGCCGAGGAGTACAAGCTCTACGAGCTGATCTGGCAGCGCACCGTCGCCAGCCAGATGGCCGACGCCAAGGGCACCTCGATGCGCGTGGACATCACCGCCGCCACCGCCGACGGCGAGGACACCAAGTTCACCGCCACCGGCCGCACCATCACCTTCCCCGGCTTCCTGCGCGTCTACGTGGAGACCTCGCAGCTCTCCGACGGCCGCAAGGTCGCCGACAACGCCGAGCGCCGCCTGCCGCGCCTTTCCGAAGGCGACTCGCTGACCGCCGCGGAGATCTCCGCCGAGGGCCACTCGACCAACCCGCCGTCGCGCTACACCGAGGCCAGCCTGGTCAAGAAGATGGAGGACCTCGGCATCGGGCGCCCGTCGACGTACGCCTCGATCATCAAGACGATCCAGGACCGCGGCTACGTGTTCCCCCGCGGCAACGCCCTGGTACCCAGCTGGGTGGCCTTCGCCGTCGTCGGCCTGCTCGAGGAGAACTTCGCCGCGCTGGTCGACTACGACTTCACCTCCTCGATGGAGGACGAGCTCGACGACATCGCCGCCGGCGAGGAGGACCGCACCGAGTGGCTGACGGGCTTCTACTTCGGCGACGCCGACGCCCCCGAGGACCTCGCGGACGCGATCGCGCGCCGCGGCGGCCTGAAGTCGCTGGTCGGCGAGAACCTCGAGCACATCGACGCCCGCAAGGTGAACTCGCTGCACCTCTTCGACGACTCCGAGGGCCGCGCCGTGGTGGTCCGCGTGGGCCGCTACGGGCCCTACATCGAGCGCCGCGTGGGCACCACCGCGGAGGGCGAGCCGGAGTACCAGCGCGCCAACCTGCCGGAGGCGACCACTCCGGACGAGCTGACCCTCGAGTACGCCGAGAAGCTCTTCGCCACCCCGCAGGGCGGCCGTGAGCTGGGCGAGAACCCGGCCAACGGGCGCATGGTCGTGGCCAAGGAGGGCCGCTACGGCCCCTACGTCACCGAGATCGTGCGCGACGACGAGCGCGAGAAGTCCGAGGCGCACGCCGAGGAGATCGTCGCCGCCGAGCGCGCCGAGGAGGACCGCCAGCGCGCCGAGGAGGGCAAGCGCAAGAAGAACTGGGAGACCAAGACCGCCGCGAAGCAGAAGGACAAGCGCATCGCGGAGATCGTCGACGCGGAGCTCAAGCCCAAGACTGCCTCGCTGTTCAAGTCGATGCAGCCGGCCTCGGTGGCCCTCGAGGAGGCGCTCAAGCTGCTCTCCCTGCCCCGTGAGGTGGGCGTGGACCCGGTCGACGGCGAAACGATCACCGCCCAGAACGGCCGCTACGGCCCGTATCTGAAGAAGGGCTCGGACTCGCGCTCGCTGGCCGAGGAGGACCAGATCTTCACGATCACCCTCGACGAGGCCCGCCGCATCTACGCCGAGCCGAAGCGCCGCGGCCGCCAGGCGGCGCGCCCGCCGCTGAAGCAGCTGGGCGACAACGACGTCTCGGGCCGCCCGATGAGCGTCAAGGACGGCCGCTTCGGCCCGTACGTCACCGACGGCGAGACCAACGCCTCGCTGCGCCGCGGCGACACCCCGGAGACGATCACCGACGAGCGCGCCAACCAGCTGCTCTCGGAGCGTCGCGCGAAGGTCGCCGCCGACGGTGGCGGGAAGAAGTCCACCAAGAAGGCCGGCAAGAAGTCCTCGAAGAAGACTTCCAGGAAGTCGACGAAGAAGACCTCGAAGAAGACGACCAAGAAGTCCACCAAGAAGACCACGAAGAAGGCCGCCAAGAAGCCGCCGCAGACCACCCGCAACGTGGTGCGCGCCGGCAGCCGACGCAAGTAGGCCTGCGCCGGGCAGACCCGGCGGGGCGCGCGTTCGTGCGGGCCCCGCCCGCACGAACAGGAGTTTTCCGATGTCCTTCAACACCTCCGCCTGGCGTTCCTCGCTCGCCGACGCCGCGCGCACCATCGAGGGTGCGCTGGGTTCCGGCGCGCGTTCGATTGCCGACGTCGCGCACACCGCCGGCGGCGTCGTGGGCGACGCCGTCGCCGCCGTGGCCGGCCACGAGAACGGCCGGCGTGCCGCCGACGCCACCGACGACGCGGTGGGGCGCACCGCCGAGGGCGTGGCCGCCCTCGGCCAGGCGCTCGGCCGCGCGGTGGTCGACCCGACGCGCCTGGGTTCCATCGCCCTCGGCGAGGCGTCCGGCTGGACCCGCCTGTTCGGCCTGCGGCGCACCACCCGGGTGCTCGTGCCGGTGGCGCAGTCGGTGCTGGCCGCCGGGGTGCTCAAGGAGGATTCCTCGCGCGGCCCGCTGGCCGGGGCGCTGCTGCTCGGCGCCTTCGCCGACGCCCAGCAGACCCGCAGGCTTCCCGAGGAGCAGCCGCACGACCCGGCCGCCAAGGTCAACAAGGCCGCCGAGCAGGCAGGCAAGAAGCCGGGTGAGCCCGGCAAGGCCGACGGCCCGGCGGCGCGCCCGGTGACCGGGGCGCTGGCCCTGGCCGGGCAGCACGCGATCTACTCCTGGCTGCTCTTCCGCCGCGGTGCGCGGCTGAGCGCGCCGCGCGCGCTCGGCTACGGCGCGGCGTGCGCGGCCGGCGTCGGCCTGGCCGCGGCGAAGGTCCCGGTCCTTGCGGCCCCGACCGCGGTGGCCGGCCCGGCGGTCGCGCTGACTGCGGCGCTGGCCAACGACCGCCGCCTGGTCGACGCCCAGGGGCCCGGGCGCAGCGCGCTGCGCGGCGTGACCCGCGCCGGGGCGGGTCTGGACTCGCCGTCGGCGGTGGCCGCGATGGGCCTGGGGCACGCGGGCAACCTGCTGCTCGGCGTGCAGGCCGTGCAGCTGCTGCGCGGGGCGTTCGGGGCGCCCTCCGGCGGCGGCTTCGGGGCGCGCGTCGTCGACGCGCTGGCCCGCGAGGCGCACATCTTCGCGCACCTGCTCATGGTGCACGGGCTGGAGCGGCGCTAGAGCTCGACCGGCGCCGCCGGGGCGCGACCTCAGCGCATGCGCTCGAGGCGCAGCAGCGCGCGCTTGGTGTCCGGCCCTCCGGCGTAGCCGCCGATGTTGCCGTCCACCGACCCGCCCGAGGGCAGCACCCGGTGGCAGGGCACCACGATCGGCAGGGGGTTCTTCGCGCAGGCGGTGCCCACCGCGCGGGCGGCCCTGGGGTTTCCGATGGCCTCGGCGATCTCTCCGTAGGTGGCCGTCTTTCCGTAGCCGATCAGGGAGAGCCGGCGCTGGGCGCGGTCGCGGACCCGCTCGCCGCGGGCGTAGGCGACCGGCAGGGAGAACATGCGGCGCAGGCCGGCGAAGTAGTCGCCGAACTGCACGGCGATGTTGATCAGGGCGGCGGTGTCCTCGGGCTTGAAGCCCAGCTCGGCGACGGCGGTGACCACCCCGGAGGCGTAGGCGTCCAGGTCGTCGAGGTCACCGGTGCGCTCGGTGTCGAGGGCGGCGGCGACCTCGCCGGTGGTGGGCACGGTCCCGATGACCGGGGTCTCCGGGTCAGCGCCGAACTGCACGGCGGTGAGCAGGCCGTTTTCGACGACGATCGTCAAGGTACCGACAGGGGTTCCGATGGCGAGAATCGACATACCTCGAGCCTAAGACAGCCATTTTTCGCTCGCTCGGTGAGGTCGGCGAAAACGTCGCGCGGCGCGACGTCGGAAAGCGTCAGGAACGGTCGGCCAGGGTCTGGCGGATCGGGCGCGCCAGCTGCGTCATCTCGTGGCGGCCGCGCAGCTCGATGGACTTCATCATCGTCCAGCGGGCGCGCTCGGCCTCGTTGGCGCCGCGCAGGGTGGCGGCGTTGGTGAGCACCCGACCGGGGGTGTCCTTGGCCAGTTCGGTCAGGCGCGCGGCCTGGTTCACCGCGTCGCCGATGACGGTGTACTCGAAGCGGTCCGCGCCGCCGATGTGGCCGGCGACGACGTGCCCGGCGGCCACGCCGATGCCCGCCTGCAGCTGCAGACCTTTAAGCTCCTCGCGCAGCTCGCGGGCGGCGGTCAGCGCCATCGAGTTGGCGTCGGTGAGGGCGAGCGGGGCGCCGAAGACGGCGAGCGCGGCGTCGCCCTGGAACTTGTTGATGATGCCGCGGTTGCGGTGCACGGTCTCCACGACGTGCTTGAAGAACCGGTTGAGCTCGGCGACGACCTCCTCCGGGGTGTGGCTGACAGCGAAGGCGGTCGAGCCAATGACGTCGATGAACAGCACGGCGACCTTGCGGTCCTCGCCGCCGAGGGTGGGCCGCTCCTCGAGGGCGCGGCGGGCGACCTCGACGCCGACGTAGCGGCCGAAGATGTCGCGCACCCGCTCGCGCTCGCGCAGCCCGCGCATCATCTCGTTGAAGCCGGCCTGCAGCACGCCGATCTCGGAGCCGTCGTAGATGTCGACCTGCGTGTCCGAGTCGCCGCGGCGCACGCGGTTGATCGCCTGCTGCAGCTCCTGGATCGGGTCGACGACGCTCATGATCGACAGCGTGGTGCCGAAGAAACCGGTCACCAGCGCCGCCAGGATCAGCCACAGGGTGGCCGGGATGATGTCGGCGGCGTTGTCGGTGAAGTAGCCGGCCTCCTGGCCGAGGATCAGCAGCAGCACGCCGACCGAGGGCACCGCGGAGGTCAGAAGCCACGTCATGCGCAGCCGCTGCTTGATCGGCGGCTCGAGGGTCGAGTCCTCGAAGCGGCGCGACAGCGCCATCGCCGCGACGGGGCGCACCATGCGCTCGGCGCACAGGTAGGTCAGCAGCACCACGACGGCGCCGGCGAGCAGCGTGGCCACGCCGATGACCACCGCCAGACGGCCCGAGCTGGTGGCGGCGACGGAGACGGCCAGCACGATGCCGATCGCCCAGACGATCGCGCACACCCCGGCCTGGTAGACGGGCAGGCGCAGCACCAGCGTGCGCACCATGTTCGGGTCGTGGTCGTCGGGGTCGCGCTGCCACTCGAGGACGGGGCGGAACATCAGGAGTGTGACCACCACGCCGACGACGATCGCGAAGATGACGTAGGCGACGCCCACGGCGGGCAGGTCCGTCATGTCCGTGTCAAACTCGGCGATCTCCGGCATCGGGATCATGAAGCGGATGAACAGCATGATCGCGGCCGCGCCGAGCACGTTCGCGCCGAGCACGAGTGCCGCGTACAGCGGCCACGAGGTGGTCAACACCCAGCGCAGCGCGCGCAGCAGTCGTCTCATGGTCTCCCACTCTATCGGCCCCGCCCGCCGGGTGTGCCGGGTGCGGGGGAGACGCCGCCCCGGGCGGACGCCGCAGGCGGGCGGGACGGGGGTGCGGCGTGCACTAGGGTGGGCGGTTGTGACGAACTTGGTGGAGGAGGCGCTTTCCGACGCCCCGCGTGTCCGGGAGGTCGTGCACGGCGCCGTGGTCGCGGCGCGTGCCCGTGCCGCCTCCGGCTTCAGCGAGGAGGCCGTGGGCGCGGGGGAGCGCTCGGCGATGACCCACTCCTGGGTGATCACCGGCGGGCCCGGCTCCGGGCGCCTGCAGGTCGCCCGGGCCTTCGCCGCGGGCCTGGAGTGCACCGACCCGGAGACCCCGGGCTGCGGGCGCTGCGAGGCGTGCCGGGCCGTGATGAACGGCTCGCACACCGACGTCCAGGAGTTCCGGACCCGCAAGTACTCCATCGCGGTGTCGGTGGCGCGCGAGGACATCGTGCCCACGGTCAGCCAGCTGCCCACGGTGGGC
Organism: Corynebacterium frankenforstense; assembly: GCF_030211955.1. Lineage (GTDB taxonomy): Bacteria > Actinomycetota > Actinomycetes > Mycobacteriales > Mycobacteriaceae > Corynebacterium > Corynebacterium frankenforstense_A. The sequence continues at coordinate 75,179 of NZ_JASODI010000011.1, forward strand.
CGCTGGCGCGTGGTGATCATCGACAACGCCGACCGGCTCACCGGTCAGGCCGCCGACGCGCTGCTCAAGACCGTCGAGGAGCCCTCGAAGCAGTCGGTGGTGCTCTTCTGCGCGCCGTCGGTGGACCCGGAGGACTTCTCGGTGACGCTGCGCTCGCGCTGCCGGCACATCTACGTCCCGCCGCCGTCGGTGGAGCGCATCGTGCGCCTGCTCGTGCGCGAGGAGGGGGCCCCGGAGCACGACGCGGCACTGGCCGCCCAGGCCTCGCTGCGGCACATCGGGCGGGCGCGCCTGCTGGTCACCGACGAGGGCATGCAGCGTCGGCGCGCCCGGGTGCTGCGCCTGGCGGAGCTGGTCAACCACGGCGACGTCGCCTTCCGCGAGATCAGCACCCTGGTCAAGGCCACGAAGAAGGAGTCCGAGGAACTCCACGCCGAGGAGGAGGCCGAGGAGGCCGAGACGCTCCGGCGCTCCTTCGGCGCCGGCGGGCGCGGCAAGGGCGTGGCAAAGCTCGCCCGGGAGGCCGAGCGGGCGGTCAAGAGCCTCGAGGAGGAGCAGAAGAGGCGCCACAAGCGCATCCACCGGGACCTGATCGACCTGTGCCTGGTCGACCTCTCGGGGCTCTACCGCGACGCCTTCCTGCGGGCCGTCGACGCCCCGGGTGATCCGGTGCACCCGGACTTCGCCGAACTGGCCGGCGAGATCGCCGGGCAGGTCGGGGCGGCGGGCCTGGCGGACTGCCTGGAGGCGATCGGACAGTGCCGCGAACACCTGAAGCAGAACGTGTGGCCGCAGATCGCCCTCGACGGGCTGATGGGCAAGCTGCGCATGGCCTACGGGGTGCGCTGAGGGGCGGGGGCGTGCCGGTGTCCCGGCGTTTTCGTTCCCGGGCGCGTCTGCGCTAGGCTGTGCAACCGTGCCATTGCGCCTTTGGGTGCGTGAGCGCGCCGCCTTAGCTCAGTCGGTAGAGCGATTCACTCGTAATGAATAGGTCGCGAGTTCGATTCTCGCAGGCGGCTCCACTCCAGCCCCTCCCGAGCGGTTCCCCGCCGGGAGGGGCTTCGTGCTGCGCGGGGTCTTGAGGGCGGTTGTCCCGGGGCTGTCCGTGCGGGCGCCGGCGCGACGTGTGGGGGAGGGGGTGATGTGTCCCAGTCGGTGAGATATGTCATATGGTTCATGGGGTTATGCAACGTATCCTGGGGTGATTGAGAACGGAGCGCCGATCGGCCGCCCGGAGAATCAGGAGGTTTGTCCCAGACATGTCCGAGATCCAGCACGACAACCACGGTCAGCCCGAGATCGGCACCCGTGCCGATGCGGTGATCGAGGTCGACGGCCTGAAGTTCCGTGACCTCAACGGCAACGGCACCCTCGAGCCCTACGAGGACTGGCGCCTGAGTCCCGCCGAGCGAGCCGCGGACCTGGTCTCCCGGATGACGCTCGAGGAGAAGGCCGGGATGATGATCATCGGCTCGCACTACCCGGGCTACTCCGCCTTCCTGCCCGAGCCCGACGAGAACGCGCTGCTCAACCCGCGCGACGTCTGGCGTGAGAACAACCCGATCACCGGCCAGCCCTACCCGCGCCCGGTGCTGGTGACCTCGGCGACGGACAAGGCACTCAACGAGCGCTTCCAGCACTTCTTCATCGTCCGCGACGACCCGCCCGCCCGCGACCTGGCCCACTGGACCAACGCGGTGCAGGAAGCCGCCGAGAAGACCCGCCTGGGCGTGCCCGTGGTCTTCGCCTCCAACCCGCGCAACCACGTCGCACTCGTCGCCCAGTTCGGCGTCAACGAGTCCGCCGGCGTCTTCTCCGAGTGGCCCGGCGAGCTCGGCCTGGCCGCCCTGCGCGACCCGGAGCTGGTCGAGGAGTTCGGCCGCCGCATCGCCCGCGAGTGGCGCGCGGCCGGCATCCACAAGATCTACGGCTACATGGCCGACCTGCCCACCGAGCCGCGCTGGTCGCGCTTCAACGGCACCTTCGGCGAGGACGTCGACATGGTCTCCCGCTACGTCGAGGCCATCGTGCGCGGCATGCAGGGCGAGAAGCTCGGCACCGACTCGGTGGCCACCACCGTCAAGCACTTCCCGGGCGGCGGCGTGCGCACCGACGGCCACGACCCGCACTTCTCCTGGGGCCAGTCCAACGAGTACCCGACCGACGGCGCCCTGGAGAAGTACCACCTGTCGCCGTTCGAGGCCGCCGTGCGCGCCGGGGTCTCGTCGATCATGCCGTACTACGCCAAGCCCGTGAACACCTCGGCGCGCCAGCTGCCCGCGGAGCTGCAGGGTGAGGACGGCCAGTTCGAGGAGGTCGCCTTCGCCTACAACGCCCCGGTCATCAAGGGCCTGCTGCGCGACCGCCTCGGCTTCGCCGGCTACGTCAACTCCGACTCCGGCGTCATCGACGAGATGCCGTGGGGCGTCGAGGACCTCAGCGAGCCGGAGCGCTTCGCCGCTGCCGTCAAGGCCGGCACCGACATCTTCTCCGACATGGCCGACCCGACCCAGCTGATCGCCGCGGTCAAGGAGGGCCACCTCGACGAGTCCGCGCTGGACGCCTCGGTGGCGCGCCTGGCCGCCGAGATGGTCGAGCTGGGGCTCTTCGAGAACCCCTACGTCGACGAGGACGTCGCCGAGCGCGAGGTCGGCGGCACCGAGGTCGCCGAGCTCGGCGCGAAGACGCAGCGCCGGTCGGTGACCCTGCTGCGCTCGGACAAGTTCCTGCTGCCGCTGGACCTGGAGTCCTCGCCGATGGTCTACGTCAAGGTCACCGGCCGCGTCGGCCCGGGCAAGGTGGAGCAGCGCCTCGCCGCGGCCGTCGGCGAGGTCTGGCCGCACGCGCGGGTCACCGACAAGGTCGAGGACGCCGATCTGGCCATCGTGTGGGCGCGCCCCGAGATCCGCCTCTTCGAGGACGACCAGGAGGGCTTCGAGCTCAGCCTGGACCCGCGCGCCGCGGGCGTCGACGTCGAGCAGATCCAGCAGCTCGAGCGCGTCCTGCCGACGGTGCTCGCCGTCGAGATGACCAACCCGTGGCTGCTGCGCGAGATCGAGCCGGGCGCCCGCGCGCTCGTGGCGACCTTCGGCGTGACCCCGGAGAACCTGCTGCGCTCCCTGGCCGGCGAGGACGGCGGCCCGGCTGGCGTGCTGCCGATGGTGCTGCCCGCCTCGGAGAAGGCGGTGCAGGACGCCCCGCGCGACGTGCCCGGCTGCGAGCTGGACAACGGCTACGTCTACCACGACCGCGACGGGGTGGCCTACACCCTCGGCTACGGCCGGCGCCTCTAGCGCGCACGTGCCCGCCGGTCCGGCGGGCCCGGAACGGCCGTGGATCGGGCCCGCCACCTCCCGGGGTGGCGGGCCCGAAAACGGTTTTCAACAGGCGAAACGTCGCGCACCGTCGGTAGGGTCGGGTCATCAAGCACCCGACCGACAGGAGCCACGCATGAGCCAGACCGTCACCGGAGTCATCGCCCGCGCGAAGGGCGCGGAGGTTGAACAGGTAGACGTCGTCATCCCCGACCCGGGCCCGAACGACGTCGTCGTCAAGATCGAGGCCTGCGGGGTGTGCCACACCGACCTCGCCTACCGCGACGGCGACATCGAGGACGCCTTCCCGTTCCTCCTCGGCCACGAGGCCGCCGGCCGCGTCGAGCAGGTCGGCTCCGAGGTCACCCACGTCGCCGAGGGCGACTTCGTCGTCCTGAACTGGCGCGCGGTCTGCGGCGAGTGCCGCGCCTGCCGTCGCGGTGAGCCGCAGTACTGCTTCGCCACCTTCAACGCCTCGCAGAAGATGACGCTTGCCGACGGCACCGAGCTCACCCCGGCGCTCGGCATCGGCTCCTTCGCGGAGAAGACGCTGGTCCACGAGGGCCAGTGCACCAAGGTCCACCCCGACGAGGACCCGGCCGCCGCCGGCCTGCTCGGCTGCGGCGTGATGGCCGGCCTCGGCGCCGCCGTCAACACCGCCGCCGTGCGCCGCGGCGAGTCCGTCGCCGTCTTCGGCCTGGGCGGCGTGGGCATGGCCGCGCTCGCCGGCGCCGAGCTCAACAACGCCTCGACGATCATCGCCGTCGACCTCGACGCCCGGAAGCTGGACCGCGCCCGCGAGTTCGGCGCGACCCACACCATCGACTCCTCGGACCTGAGCGAGCAGGAGGTCATCGACGCCGTCCGCGAGATCACCGACGGCTTCGGCGCGGACGTGACCATCGACGCCGTCGGCATCATGCCGACCTGGCGCCAGGCCTTCTACTCCCGCGACCACGCCGGCCGCATGGTCATGGTCGGCGTGCCGAACCTGACCGACAAGATCGAGGTCCCGGCCATCGACTTCTACTCGCGCGGCGGCTCGCTGCGTCCGGCCTGGTACGGCGACTGCCTGCCGGAGCGTGACTTCTCGGCCTTCGTCGACCTGCACCTGCAGGGCCGCTTCCCGCTGGACAAGTTCGTCTCCGAGCGCATCGGCCTCGACGAGGTCGAGCAGGCCTTCGAGACGATGAAGGCCGGCGACGTGCTGCGATCGGTGGTGGTCTTCTGATGGCACACCCCGATCTGCGCATCGACCACGCCGTGACCTCCGGCACCTTCAAGCTCGACGGCGGCGAGTGGGAGGTCGACAACAACATCTGGCTCGTCGGCGACGACCATGAGGTCTACATCATCGACGCCGCGCACGACGCCGCCCCGATCCTCGAGGCCGTCGACGGCCGCGAGGTCCGCGGCATCATCTGCACCCACGCCCACAACGACCACATCAACGCGCTGCCCGCGCTGCTGGAGAAGGTCGATGCGCCGGTGTGGGTGCACCCCGGCGACCAGATGCTCTGGGACGAGACGCTGCCCGGTGTCGCGCATCAGGACCTCGCCGACGACCAGGTCTTCGACGTCGCCGGCACCGAGATGCGGGTGCTCAACACGCCCGGCCACTCGCCCGGCTCCTGCTGCCTGTACCTGCCCGAGGCGAACGAGCTCTTCTCCGGCGACACGCTCTTCCAGGGCGGCCCCGGCGCCACGGGCCGGTCCTACAGCTCCTTCGACACCATCATCGAGTCGCTGAAGACCTCGATCCTGGACCTGCCGGCGGAGACGACCGTGCGCACCGGCCACGGCGACCACACCACCGTCGGCTCGGAGGCCCCGCACCTCGAGGAGTGGATCCGCCGGGGCTACTGAGTCCCGGTGAGGCCCGCCCACCCCGGGCCACCATTCCGGGGGTGGGGAAATCACAGTCACGTACGGAAAATTCTGTGTCCCCGGACACAGCGGAGTAGCGTTGCGCGCATGATGAAGCGCAGCACCGACGGCGAGAACACGGCCGCGGGTTCCCCGGAACCCGCGGCCTCCGCTGCTCCCACGGCCCCCGCGGGCGCCTCCGGCGCCACGGGGGCCGCCGGCCCGGGCGCGGCCGGCACCCCCGCGGTGTCGCCGAACCCGAAGCTGTGGTTCCTGGTGGTGCTCAACGTCTTCACCGTCGCGTGGGGCGGCAACCAGTTCACCTCGATGCTGGTCTTCTACCGCGGCCGCGGCGAGTTCGCCGACCTCTTCGTCGACTCTATGCTGGCCATCTACGCCGTGGGCGTCGGCGGCGCGCTGCTCATCGGCGGCGCCCTGACCGACCACTACGGCCGTCGCCCGATCATGCTGCCCGCACCGGCGCTCGCCATCGTCGGTAGCCTGCTCATCGCCACCGGCGAGCATGTCGAGGTCCTCATGGCCTCCGGGCGCTTCGTCGCCGGCGTGGCCCTGGGCCTGGCGATGACCGCCGGCGGCGCCTGGGTCAAGGAGCTCTCGGGCGCGCCCTTCGACCCGAAGTCCGCCGCCTCCTCCGGCGCGAAGCGCTTCTCGATGTCCTTCACCCTGGGCCTGGCGATGGGCCCGTTCACCGGCGGCATGCTCGCCCAGTGGGCGGCGCTGCCCGGCCAGCTGATCTATGCGATCCACATCGTGATCACGCTGCTGGTCTACCCGCTGATGTTCAAGGTCCCGGAGACCTACCGCCTCGGCCCCGACGGCCGCCCGCGCGAGCGCCGCGACTCCCGCGGCTCGCTGATGCGGGACATCGCGGTGCCCTCGCTGACAGACAAGCGCTTCCTGCTGATCGTCCTGCCGTGCGCCCCCTGGGTCTTCGGCACCTCGTTCACCTCGCAGACGATCCTGCCGACGCAGATCTACGACCAGCTCTCCCACCCGGTCGCCTACGCCGGCATGATCTCGCTGATCACCATGGGCGTCGGCTTCATGATCCAGCAGTTCGGCCCCCGCATCGACGACCAGGCCGCCCGCGGGCCGTTCCTGAGCATGCTGCTGGCCGCCTGCGGCATGACCATCGCGATGGTCACCACCCTCTTCCCGTCCGCGGCGCTGTCGGTGACCTCCTCGGTCATCCTCGGCCTGGCCTACGGCCTGGGCATGTACATCGGCCTGGCGCAGACGCAGCGCATCGCCCCGGCCGACGACCTGGGCGGGCTGACCGGCTTCTTCTACTGCGCGACCTACGTCGGCATGTTCTTCCCGGCGCTGCTGACGTTCTTCTCCGGCGTCTTCCCGTACCCGGTGATGCTCGGCTTCGGCATCGTCATGGCCTTCGTCTGCATGGCGGTCGCCGTGCCGTCGGCCCGCCGCGCCGCCCGTGAGCGCCGCTCCCGCCTCAGCGAGCCCAGGTAACCCCACCCCAAGTAGAATCAGTGGCCATGCGAACTCTCGTCACCGGCGGCGCCGGCTTCATCGGGTCCCACCTCGTCGATCTGCTCGTGGCGGAGGGCCACGAGGTCACCGTCCTCGACGACCTGTCGAGCGGGCGGCGGGAGAACCTCACTGACGCGCTGGCGGGCGGACACGCCGAGCTGCGGGTCGAGGACCTGCGCTCCGTGGACCTGGACGCGCTGGTCGCCGAGGTCGCCCCCGAGGTCATCTTCCACCTGGCCGCCCAGATCGACGTGCGCCACTCGGTGGCCGACCCGGTCGCGGACGCCGAGCTGAACATCCTGGCGACGATCCGCCTGGCCGAGGCCGCCCGCAAGGCCGGCGTGCGCAAGATCGTGCACACCTCCTCGGGCGGTTCCATCTACGGCGAGCCCGAGAACTTCCCGGTCGACGAGACCGTCCCGGTCGACCCGCACTCGCCCTACGCCGCCTCGAAGTACGCCGGCGAGGTCTACCTGAACACCTTCCGCCACCTCTACGGCCTGCAGTGCTCCTTCATCGCGCCGGCCAACGTCTACGGCCCGCGCCAGAACCCGCACGGCGAGGCCGGCGTGGTCGCGATCTTCTCGGAGCGCCTGCTCAACGGCGAGCCCACCCGCGTTTTCGGCGACGGCGGCAACACCCGCGACTACGTCTTCGTCGGCGACGTCGTGCGCGCCTTCTACCTGGCCTCCGGCGAGACCGGCGACGGCGAGCGCTTCAACATCGGCACCGGCGTGGAGACCTCCGACCGGCAGCTGCACACCCTGGTCGCCCAGGCCGCCGGCGCCTCCGACGACCCCGAGTACGCCCCGGCGCGGCTTGGCGACGTCCCGCGCTCCGCACTGTCGGCCGACAAGGCGCGGCGGGTGCTGGGCTGGACGCCCGAGGTGGACATCGCCGAGGGCGTGGCCCGCACCGTGGACTACTTCCGCGGCGAAGACTGACGGGCCGGCGCCCGACTACTTCTTGTCGAGCTCCGCGTCGATCGCCTTCTTGAACTCCTCGAAGGGCTGCGCGCCGCTCATCGGCTGCTCGCCGACGACGAAGGTGGGAGTGCCATTGACGCCCAGCACCGTGCCGATGGCCATTGCGCGGTCCACGTCGGCGCCGTAGGTGCCGTCCTCGATCTCGCTGCGGAAGCGGTCGATGTCCGGCACGCTGGCCTTCTCGGCGAAGCCGACGAGGTCGTCGATGTCGTTGTCCGGGTGGCCCTCGACGTCCTTCGACGCCTCGTAGAGGACGTCCTTGAACTCCTGGAAGCGGCCCTGCGCGGCGGCCGCGCGGCCGGCCTCGGCAGCCAGGTGCGCCTTCTCGCCGTTGATGGGCATGTCGTTCCACTCGATGCGCACCTTGCCGGTGGCGACGTACTCGTCGAGGATCTGCTGCTCGGTCTCGTTGGCGTACTTCGCGCAGTAGGGGCACTCGAAGTCGGAGAACTCGCTGATCACGACCGGGGCGTCGACCTCGCCGACGGCGAAGGGGTCGTTCTCGATGCGTCGCGGCAGGTCGTCGAAGTCCTGCATCGCGCGGCCCGGGCCCACGATGTGGGCGGCCTGGGCCTGCTCGGTCGAGCGGGTGCCCTGCCAGTGGCCGAGCGCCCAGCCGCCGAGACCGGCGGCCACGACGAGCACGAGCCCGCCGGCGAGGACGGGGGCCAGCCAGCTGCGCCGGTCGCGCTCGGGCGCCTCGGCCATAGCTCCCTCGGCGTCTTCGGCGTCCGGGGTGCCCTCCGCGCCGTGCGTGCCGGCCACGGGCGCGACGCCCTCGGCGCCCTCTGGACGGGGCTCCTCGGTGGCCCAGCCGGTCTCGCCGGCCGGGCGCTGCTGCGCGCCGGCAGCCGTGGCGCCCTGCCGCGCACCCTGGGGCTCGTCGGTGCCCTGCGGCTCGTTCGGGTCGGTGTGCTCGTCGCTCACTCGTTGCTCTCCTCGTCGTTGCCTGCACCGTCGGTGCCGGCGGCGCGTCCAGCGCCGGCGGCGGACGCGGACGCGCGCCCGTTTTCGCCCACGGTACGCGCCGGGACGTCGGCAATCGGGCCGGGCACGCTCGTCGCCTCGGGCGGCACCGCGCCACGCAGGGCGACGGCGCGCGCCAGGCGGGCGTAGCGCAGCTCCTGCTCACGGAAGCGCACCCAGGCGCTGACGGTGGTGAACATGAAGGCCACCACCAGTCCGTAGAGCAGCAGGTCGGTGCCGCGGGAGACACCCACGGCGTTGGCGATCACGGTCAGGTCGTCCGGGCGCAGCACCGCCCAGATGCACACGATGAAGAAGACGATGAAGAACAGCTTCGCGCTGGCCTTCGCACGGGCCTTGCGGCGGTTGCTGAACAGGTACCACGCCAATCCGAGGGTGGCGGCCAGCAGCAGGATCTGCATCACGACAGTCACGGGAGCCTCCTGGCGAGCAGCTCGTCGGCGAGAATGTTGACGCCGTTGAACAGGGACTGGCCCTTGGACATCGAGTACTCGGTGTAGAGGATGTCCACGGGTTGCTCGGCGACCTTCCAGTCGCGCTCGTCCATCAGGGCGACGAACTCACTGGCGTGCGACATGCCGTTCATGCGCAGGTTGAGCTCCTCGGCGACCTTGCGGTCGAAGGCGCGCAGCCCGTTGTGCGCGTCCGTCAGCCCCAGCCGGCGGGTGCGCGCGGAGAGCGCGACGACGGTCTTGAGCACGATGCGCTTGATCAGCGGCACCTGGTCGTCGGCGCTGCGGGCCCGGCCGAAGCGGGTGCCCACGATGATGTCCAGGTCCTCGCGGCGCAGCCGGCCGACCATCGCGACGACGTCCTTGACCTGGTGCTGGCCGTCGGCGTCGAAGGTGACGAAGAACCGCGAGCCCGGCTGGGCGCGCGCGTACTCCACACCCGTCTGGATCGCCGCGCCCTGGCCCAGGTTGACCGGGTGGCGCACCAGGTGGGCGCCGGCGGCGTGGATCTGCTCGGCGGAGCCGTCGGCCGAGCCGTCGTCGACGGCGACGATGTTCGGGAAGGTCCTGCGCGCGTTCGCGATGACCTCGCCGATCACCGTGGCCTCGTTGTAGCAGGGGATGATCAGCCAGGTGTCGGCGAACGCCGCCGGGTCACGGGTGGATTCCATGGTCTCCTTCCGGGCTAGTTGGACGCGTCGCCCGCGGTGCCCGTCCCGCCGCGGCGGTGGAAGAGCAGGGCGTAGGTGCGCGAGAGCAGAGCCGTCGGCAACAGACGATACGCGCTGCGGACCAGGAAATTCAGCACGGCGCGCGGCTTGGAGACCAAGCCGTAGGAGACGAGGTTGCGCTGCATGGTGCGCTCCGCGGCGAACATGTCGCGGCCTGTGCGCCGCCCGGTCTGCGCCGGGGAGGTGCGGAACCAGGTGAGCGCCTCGGGCAGGTTGTGGAAGCGCGCGCCGGTGGCCAGCATCCGCGCCCACAGGTCGTAGTCCTCCATCAGGTGCACGTCGCGGTAGCCGCCCGCGCGGCGTACAGCGGCGGTGCGCATCATCACCGAGGGGTGGTTGACCGGGGAGTTCAGGCGCGCGTAGCGGGCGATCTGCGGGTGGTTCTCCGGCAGGGTGCGCACGCCGCCGGCGGCGCGCTCGAGCGAGCCCGTCCCGCGGTACGTCTCGTCGTCGAACTCGCGCAGCGCGGTGCCGAGGACATCGACGCCGGGGTGCTCCTCCAGGTAGGCGAGCTGGCGCTCGAAGCGCCCGGGCGTGGCGACGTCGTCGGAGTCGAGCCGGGCGATCCACTCGGCGTCGACGTGGCGCATGCCCTCGATGAGCGCGGGACCCGCGCCCCGGTTCTGCTTGAGAGGTACGTGGTGCGCCTCCGGGTGGGCGTCCAGGAACCGCTTGACGACGTCGCGCGTGGCGGCCTCGACGGGCCCGTCGCGCACGATGACGACGCTCTCGGCCGGACGCGTCTGCGCGGCCAGCGATTTCAGCGCCGCGGCCATGTCGTCGGCGTCGGTGCCCCGGTAGTAGGTCATCAGGGCGGCGAGGGTGGGCATGGGCAGAATCTTAGGACATGGTGCCCGTCGTGGGGTGGTGCGCCGGGCGGCGGCCGAGCGCGACCAGGTGCACGGCGGCGCCGGCCGTCGGCCCGGCGATCAGGGCGGTGCACACCGCGGGCACGAGCGCCAGCGGGGTGAACAGGACGGCGAAGGCGACCACCGAGGAGGTCAGCCAGCCGGCGACGTAGTGGCCGTGGCGCTCCACGGCCAGGGTGGCCGCCCCGGTGATCATCAGGCAGCCGGTGAAGGCGGATGCGAAGGTCAAAATCGCCAGCACCCCGCCGGGCACCATGAGCTCCTCCTTGCCGAAGGCCACCTCGAGGATCCACGGGCCGACCGCCCAGGCGGCCAGCGCGCCGACCGCGCCGAGGGCCAGCGTGGCCGCCAGCGGGGTGCCCAGCGCCCGGTAGAGGGTCTCCCGGTGGGCCACGAAGCGCACGATGAGCGCGGACTGGAAGCGTTGCAGGGGCACCAGGATCGGCGCGCGGGTCAGCGTGACCGCGAGGATGATCCCGGCGACGGTCACCGAGGCGCCGTCCCCGGAGCCGACGGCGTGGGCGGCGGGACCGGCGTCCTTGAAGCTGGCCTGGACGAAGACGGGGAAGCCCGTGATCAGCGCGGCCGAGGCACCGGTGGCCACCATCGCGGAGAGCGCGCGCCGGGTCAGGCGGCGGGCGTCGACGTCGACGGGGGTGCGCAGGCGCTCGCGGGCCTGCGGGTCGGTGCCGAGCACGACCAGCCAGCTGACCGTGCCGATGACGGTGACCCACAGCAGCGCCTGGCCGCCCAGCCCCAGGGCCCAGGCGGCGATGACGGCCAGCAGGCGCACCCCGGAGTCGAGGGCGACCAGGGCGGCGTAGCGGCCCCACATCTTCAGCCCGGAGAGCACGCCGGAGAGTACGGCCTGCAGCGTGTAGGAGGCGAGACCTGCGGCGAGCAGCCCGGTGGCCGCCGCCGGGGGATCGGCCATGATCCGGTCCATGCCGAGCGCCCCGCCGATGCCCGCGATGACGGCGGCGACCAGGGCGACGACGGCGCCGAGGCGCCAGGGCGAGGCCTTCGAGGCCCGGCCGGTCTCGCGGGCGTCGGCCACGGCGCGGGTGGTCTCTTGCATCACGCCGTCGATGGCGCCGGTGAGCGCAAAGAAGAGGCCCCAGTACGCCTGGAACTCGGCGTAGGAGGCGGCGTCGACGGTGAAGGACGCGAGCCAGATGACGATGAAGCCGCTGGCTGCGGCGAAGACTGTGGCCAGGGAGAGCGAACGCATCAGGACTAGAACCTACCCCGTGCGCCCGCCCGGACCGAGTCGCCGCGGTCGGTCGAGCGGGGTGGGGCGGGGCGTGGGCGGGGCGCTGTGCCAGGCCGAAGCGGCGCCTAGAGCCCCAGGGCCGTGTAGAGCCAGCAGTAGATGAGCGCCTCCACGCGGGCGACCTGTCGGTTGTCGGCCGCGCCGGCGTGGCCGCCCTCGGTGTTCTCGAAGTAGTCGACGGGCTGGCCCGCCTCGGCCAGGACGCGGGCGAAGAGCCGGGCGTGGGCGGGGTGGACGCGGTCGTCGCGCGTCGAGGTGGTCACCAGCGCCGGGGGATAGGCCCGCTCGGAGTGGGCCGCGACGTTGTGCAGCGGGGAGTAGGAGGCGATGACCTCGCGCTCCTCGGGGATCTCCGGGTCGCCGTACTCGGCCATCCAGGAGGCCCCGGCCGAGAGCGTGTGGTAGCGCAGCATGTCCGTCAGGGGCACCTGGATCACCGCCGCGCCGAGGTCCTGCGGGTACTGCGTGAGCGCACCGGAGGTCAGCAGCCCGCCGTTGGAGCCGCCGCGCACGGCGAGCTTGTCGGGGGTGGCGTAGCCGCGGGCGACGAGGTCCTCGAGGACGGCGCGGTGGTCCTCGAAGACGCGGCGCCGGTTCAGCTTGGTGGCCTGGGTGTGCCAGTCGGGGCCGAACTCCCCGCCGCCGCGCAGGTTGGGCTGGACCCAGGTGAAGCCGCGCTCGAGCCAGGCCATGCCGCGCACCGCCGAGTAGCCGGGCACCAGCGAGACCTCGAATCCGCCGTAGCCGCCGACGAGCGTCGGGGCCGGCTGCGGGGCGGTGTCGGCGGCGCCGCCGAAGCGGCCGACGACGAAGTAGGGGATCTCGGTGCCGTCGGCCGAGCGCGCCCAGTGCTGGCGGGGCTCTACACCGGTCGCGTCGAAGCGCTCCGGGGCCCGGCGGACCTCCTCGAGACGCGGGTCCCCGGCATCGGCGACGCGGTAGAGCGTGGCCGGGCGGGTGAAGCTGGAGGTGTTGATCCACAGCTCATCGCCGTCCCACTCCGAGGCCGCGATGACCGAGGCCGTGACCAGCCCGGGGATCTCCAGCTCGGTCAGTGGGGCGGCTTCGGCGCCCTCGCCCGCGGCGTCGGCGGCGTTCGGCTCGAGCGGGGTCACCAGGATCCGGGTGACCACGTCGCGCAGCTCGGTGAGCACCAGGTGGTTCTTAGTGCTGACCACCGACTGCAGCGAGGCGTGCGCGTCGGGCGTGTAGACCGGCGTGAACTCGCGCGAACCGGCCAGGAAGTCCTCGAGCGCGCAGCGGCCCAGCCCGCCGGCGGGCACCCCGGCGAAGTCGGTGCGCGGCCAGACGAACAGCCAGCGCCCGCGGATGACGGTCTCGCAGTCCTCGGGCACCTGGATCGGCCGCCAGGGGATCTCGGTGCCCTCGGCCTCGAAGGCGTCGAGCGCGCTGAGCGGCGCGGTCCACTCGCTGGAGCGGTAGAAGTCCAGGGCCCGTGAGAACAGCAGCCGGCGCGGCTCGCGCGCCGTGTCCGCCCACGCCCCCGCGGCGACGTCGCGCCGCTCGCCGACGGCGACCACCGGGGCGTCGGCAAGCGGGGCGCCACGCCGCCACAGGCGTGTCTGCAACGGGTAGCCGGACTCGGTCAGGCTGTCCTCGCCGAGGTCGGTGCCGATGAGCAGGCGGTCGCGGTCGACCCAGCTCACGGACGTCTTCGCGGCGGGCACCTCGAAGGGGGAGTCGGTGACGAAGGCGCCGGCGGTGAGGTCGAACTCGCGCAGCACCACGGCGTCGGCGCCGCCGCGCGAGAGGCGCACCAGGGCGCGGTCGCAGTCGGGGCGCAGCACCTGCGCGCCCTTCCACACCCAGCTCTCGTCCTCGGCGGCGGCCAGGGCGTCGACGTCGACCAGGACGCGCCAGTCCGGGGCGTCGGCGAGGTAGGAGGCCTCGTCGCAGCAGCGCCACAGGCCGCGGGGGTGCTCGGCGTCGCGCCAGAAGTTGAACAGGCGCTCGCCGCGGCGGTTGACGTAGGGGATGCGGTCGTCGGCGTCGAGGGCGGCGCGGATGCGGGCCTCGAGCGCGTCGTGGCCGGGCACGGACGCGGCGGCGGACTCCGTCTGCGCCGACCAGTCGGACGCCCAGGCGAGGGCGGACGGGTCCTCGACGGACTCCAGGACGGCGGGGTCGATCTCTGCGCGCTTCGGGGTGGTCATGGCGTCCCAGTGTAGGTGGCGGGCGCCGGCGGGACGGGCGGAAAGACGCCGACGGCCCCGCCTCCCCGGGAGGGGACGGCGGGGCCGGTGCTCACCCGACGGGCGGGCGCGTGAGGATCAGGCCTCCACGGCGGGCTGGATGACCTCGCTCCAGGAGCGGCGCAGGTCGTCGAACCAGTAGTTCCAGGTGTGGGTGCCCACGTTGTTGAAGTTGTAGTGGGCCGGGATGTTCAGGCTGTTCAACTTGGCCTCGAGGTTGTGCGTGCACAGGTTGGTCGCGCCCTCGATGCCGCCGCCCTCGACGAGCAGGATGGAGGAGCCGGAGCGCGCGGCCTCCGGGTTCATGCCCTTGCTCTCCATCCAGCCGGCGGTGTCCTGCTCGCCGATCAGGCCGGAGCCGTTGGAGATGTAGAGCTCGGTGCCGCGCAGCTTCTCGGCGTTGAGCAGGGCGTCCTGGTGGCGGTTGGTCTCAGAGCCCTGCGGGCCCCACATCTGCGCCGCGGTGTTGCCGGAGCGGTTGACGGTGATCTCCGCGAAGAGGTTGCCCATCGGGGTGGAGGTCTCCGCGCAGCCGGAGTAGGAGCCGACGGCCTGGTAGAAGCCCGGGTTGTGCTGGGCCAGCAGCAGCGAGGAGGTCGCGGACATCGACATGCCGGCGATCGCGCGCTTGTCGTTGGCGCCGAGCTGCTTCTCGAGCGGGGCGGGCAGCTCCTTGGTCAGGAAGGTCTCCCACTTCTGCGGGCCCTTGAGGCTGCCGCTGGGCTGGTTGACCCAGTCGATGTAGTAGGAGAACTTGCCGGCCATCGGGATGACCAGGTTGACGTCCTGCTCGAGGAAGTAGTCGAGCACGGCGGTGTTGGCGACCCAGTCGTGGGAGTACTGGTCGCCGCCGCCGGCGCCGTTGAGCAGGTAGAAGGTCGGGCGGTTCGGCGACTTCGCCTTGACGGTGACCAGCGGGATGTCGCGGTTCATCGACGGCGAGTGGGCCGTCAGCTCCTGGACGCGGCTGTCCTGCTTGGCCTTCTCCGTGACGATCCCGCGCCACCGCGGCACGGCCGGCTTGCCCTGGTTGGTGGTGAACTGCTTGAGGTAGTCGGCGGAGACCGGCGTGGTGCTGATGGTCGCCTGCGCGGCGTCCGCGGGGGGGGCGGTCTCGGCGGCCGGGGCCTCGGTGGTGCCCTCGGCGGGCGTGCCCTCCGGGGCCGGAGCCTCGGTCGCGCCCTCGGCGGGCGTGCCCTCGGCGGCCGGGTCGGCTGCGGCGGAGTGGACGCCGAGCGTGGTGAACGACAGGGTCGCGGCGGCGACGGCCGCGACGATTCGGCGGGAGACCTTCATGAGCTCGGGATACCTCCGTGAGACGACTTCGGTGACGGGTGTGAGTGGTCTCCCTCCCGAAAGGGGGACCGTATGTACCCGGGATATCTTAACGTGTATGCGGGATCCGGCACAGGTGCCGGTGCGCTTTGCCCCAGGTTACGGTAATATCGCGGCGGATGTTACGCAAGGGGAAATTGTGGCTGGTGTGCAGTCATGTTTCTCCGGCGGGACACCGGCACTGACCGCAGCGCCGCAATGCAGAACTGTCTGAAGAAAATCTCCAGGAAAGGTCCGACATGAACCCCATCGAGCAGATCGTCGTCGCCGTTAACGAGCTCCTCGGCCCCGTCCTCCACCTGATGTCCTCCGGCTCCTCCGAGATCGCCCTCGGCCTCGGCCTGTTCTAGACCGGAGCGACCGGACTCCCGGCCGGGCCCGCCGGCCGGAATGGCGGTCGGGTTCGCCGGACCGACGGCCGCCCAGGGGCGTCCCGCGGTCGCCCCGCGGCGGCCCCCGCAACCCGTGCGGCACGCACCTCACGGGTGACGTCACCCCCGCCCGGACCGCAGAGTGCGGCAATTGTGAGCCGCAGTACGTATCCTTGGCCGCGTGAGTGAGAATTATGATGTTGTAGTCCTCGGTGCCGGCCCCGGAGGGTACGTCGCCGCCATCCGCGCAGCCCAGCTCGGCAAGAAGGTGGCCGTGGTGGAGAAGCAGTACTGGGGCGGCGTCTGCCTCAACGTCGGCTGCATCCCCTCCAAGTCGCTGCTGAAGAACGCCGAGGTGGCCCACACCTTCAACCACGAGGCCAAGACCTTCGGCATCTCCGGCGATGTCTCCTTCGACTTCGGCGTCGCGCACCAGCGCTCCCGCAAGGTCAGTGAGGGCATTGTCAAGGGTGTTCACTACCTGATGAAGAAGAACAAGATCACCGAGATCCACGGTGCCGGTTCCTTCAAGGACGCCCACACCATCGAGATCACCGAGGGTGACGACGAGGGCAAGACCCTCACCTTCGACGACGTGATCATCGCGACCGGCTCGGTGGTCAAGACGCTGCCCGGCGTCGAGCTCTCCGAGAACGTCGTCTCCTTCGAGGAGCAGATCCTCAACCCCGAGGCCCCGAAGAAGATGGTCATCGTCGGCGGCGGCGCCATCGGCATGGAGTTCGCCTACGTCCTGGCCAACTACGGCGTGGAGCTGACCATCGTCGAGTTCATGGACCGCGTGCTGCCCAACGAGGAGCCCGAGGTCTCGAAGGCGATCGCCAAGGAGTACAAGAAGCTCGGCGTGAAGCTGCTGACCGGTTACAAGACCACCGCCGTGCGCGACAACGGCGACTCCGTCGAGGTCGACGTCGAGAGCAAGGACGGCTCCAAGCAGGACACCCTGACCGTCGACCGCGTCCTGATCTCCGTCGGCTTCGCCCCGCGCGTCGAGGGCTTCGGCCTGGAGAACACCGGCGTCAAGCTCACCGAGCGCGGCGCCATCGACGTCGACGAGCGCATGCGCACCAACGTCGAACACGTCTACGCCATCGGTGACGTCACCGCCAAGCTGCAGCTCGCGCACGTCGCCGAGGCCCAGGGTGTGGTCGCCGCCGAGACCATCGCCGGCGCCGAGACCCAGGAGCTGGGCGACTACCAGTTCATGCCGCGCGCGACCTTCTGCAACCCGCAGGTCGCCTCCTTCGGCTACACCGGGGCCGCCGCCAAGGAGAAGTGGGCCGACCGCGAGATCGTCTCCGCGACCTTCCCGTTCAGCGCAAACGGCAAGGCCGTCGGCATGGGCGAGCCCGCCGGCTTCGCCAAGGTCATCGTCGACAAGGAGTTCGGCGAGATCGTCGGTGCCCACCTCGTCGGCGCGAACGTCTCCGAGATGCTCGCCGAGCTGACCCTGGCCCAGCGCTTCGACCTGACCGCCGAGGAGATCGGACGCAACGTCCACATCCACCCGACGATGTCGGAGGCCGTCAAGGAGGCCGCCGAGGGCACCCTCGGCCACATGATCAACCTCTGATCACCGCCCCCCCCGCGGGGAGACCCCCCGAGGGGAGTCCCGCCCGGGGAACCGACGCCGGCCGGGCC
>NZ_JASODI010000119.1 GCF_030211955.1 Corynebacterium frankenforstense
GGGTATGGCTGTCTGACCCGAGGATCATTTTGCCGCCGCCCGCCATCATTTCACGCATATATTGATGGATGACCGCAATATGCGGTGGCACAAAAATACCGCCATAACGCTGGGCCGCCGATAAACCAAAAACATGGTCATCACCGTTAATGGTGCCGCCCACAGCACAGAGTGAGTTATGGCAGTTGGTCAGCACATACGGCAGCGGGAAACGTTCCATACCGGACGC
>NZ_JASODI010000120.1 GCF_030211955.1 Corynebacterium frankenforstense
ATCTGGAACTAAACAAAATGGGCACCGTCGCGCCGTCTGCGCCGATCATGGTGATGACGAATGCCGACGACGACCTCGTTCCGGAGCCGCAAGCCACCCAACTGGCAGAGGACTATTGCGCCGTCGGTGCGCAGGTGGAGTACCGACGCGTGGTGGTGCCGGGTTCCCCGACGCAACCGTTGTCGTCGGGGCGTCTGCAGTTTACGCCACACGTTCCTGGTTCGGGCCA
>NZ_JASODI010000121.1 GCF_030211955.1 Corynebacterium frankenforstense
GATTCGCATGACCGTCGATATGGGTGTGTCCGACCACGCACCGGCCACGGTGATTATCACCCTGGTGGGCTTTACCCTGCTCTACCTGATTTTGGCAGTGGTGTGGTTCTGGTTGATTCGCCGCGCAGTTATTGCCGGACCTCCGACCGAATCCGCTGAGGCTATCAACGCCATCGGCAATGACCCCGAGCACGCTGGCCCGTCGTCACCAATCGCTACCAATCTGGG
>NZ_JASODI010000122.1 GCF_030211955.1 Corynebacterium frankenforstense
CCGCACGCGCAGCACCAATATTGGCATTAGCCGCCATTAACGCGTGTTCAGCTTCCATAATATCAGGGCGCTGCAATAAGATTTGCGACGGCAAGCCCGCCGGTAATTTAACGCTTTGCAGGCTGTCGCTGTTTACTGTCTGCGCTTGCGGCAGCTTGCCGTAGCTTCCCAATAATAGTTGCAATGCATTATTCGCCTGCGCCAGTTCCCCCTGACGTTTAGCGATGT
>NZ_JASODI010000123.1 GCF_030211955.1 Corynebacterium frankenforstense
ACCGGTGTGCACGCGGATTGTTCGGGTCCGTCGTCGACGACGAAGACGCCTGCCACCCAGTTCGAGCACCGCATCCCTCATGGGCAGGGTGGGCCCACCGCGTTGGATAACGCCTCGCGGGTCTCCCAGTACTGGCACAACCTGAAGACCGACGGGCAGGTGAAATACCTCCATGATCCGGTGTCGGGCATGACGATCTGGTTGCTG
>NZ_JASODI010000012.1 GCF_030211955.1 Corynebacterium frankenforstense
GAATCGGGCGGCCTATAACGAGGAGATCGGTTACGACCCGGAAGCACCTGTGCCGTTCTGAGCCGATCCCGTTCCAAGGGCCCCTGCCCGGCGGCGTCTGCGGCCGGCTGAGGGGAAGCACCGCGCGACCGTGGGGTCGGTCGCCGACGGCGACCGAAGGGACGTCGGCAAGCGGTGCGAAAGGAGGGGTAAAGGACCCCTGTGTACAGCGCATTTGCGACCGCTAGGATGGTAGCCGTGGAGTTTGACTCGGATTCGTTGTTCCGGTTAGTCGACGTCGCGGGCGTGGTGGCCAACGGGCTGCTCGGCGGTGTCGCCGCCCGCGCGTTCCGCTTCGACATGATCGGATTCATCCTGCTCGCCGTCGTGACCGGCATGGGCGGCGGCATGATCCGTGACGTGCTCCTGGGGCACGGCTTCCCCGTCATGCTGACCGACCGGGCCTACCTCCTCGGCGCGCTGATCGCCGCGGCCGTCGCGTTCTTCATCGACCTCTCGGGCAAGTGGACCAACCGCGCGCTCGTGCTCATCGACTTCTTCGGCATGGGCTGCTGGACCGCCACCGGCGTCACCAAGGCGCTGAGCCTCGGGCTCGGCTGGCTGCCGGCCGTCGCGATGGGCGTGGTCACCGCCGTCGGCGGCGGCATGCTCCGCGACGTGCTGCTCAACCGCATCCCGTCGATCTTCGGCGGCAGTGTCCTCTACGCGACCATCGCGATCCTGAGCTCTGCGCTCGCTGCGACCGTGATCGGGGTGCTCGACCAGCCGACGATCGCCATGCCGATGTGCATCGTGCTCTGCCCGGTGCTCGGCGTGCTCTCGCGCTGGCGCCGCTGGACCCTGCCCGAACCGCAGACGCTCTCCGTGCCGCGGCCGCGCCTGTCCTGGGCACGCCCGCGCACCCTGCGCCGCCTGCGCGGCATGGGCTGGGTGCCCGGCGAGCCCGTCAACCCGACCACCGACCCCGTCACCGCCGCGACGGCCGCGCCGACGACGGGTGCCATGCCCGCGCAACCGGCGCCGGGCCAGCCAGTGCAGCCCGGGCAGGACGGGACCGTCGCGGAGCCCGTGATCGACGCGACCGGCAGTTTCGAGGCGCAGCCCGGGCCGGGCGAGGAGCCCACACCGACCGGCGAGTTCACCGTCCCCCACCAGTCCCTGTGGCCGCAGACCACCGAGTTCCCCGCGATCACGGACCCGGACCTCATCGAGCGCCTCGAGACCGGCGAGCCCCCGGAACCCGAACCCGAACCCGAGAACACCCAGGCAGAGACGGACGACGGGAGTGCCGGGCCCCGCAACTAGAATTGCGGAACCATGGATCCGGATCGACTCGTCAAGATGGTCGCCGAGACCTGGCCCGGTCTCGGGGACCTCGGCACGGTGATCGTACCGCAGCAGGGACTCGACCACGCGGTCGTCGTCTTCGACTCCGTCGTCGCCCGCCGCCCGCTCACCGACACCTACCGGGAGCAGGCCCGCGTCGAGGCGCGCGTCGTCGACCAACTGGCCGACCGCACCACCGTCGCCCTGCCCCGCCCGCTGCGCACCACCGCCGACGGTCGGCTCACCCTCCAGCGGCGCGTACCCGGCGTCCCGCTGGACGCACAGCTCTGGACGAACCTGCCCGGGGACCGGCGCGAGCGCGTCGTCGCCCAGCTCGCCGACTTCCTCACCGTTCTGCACACCGCCGAGCCCGCCGAGGGCGTGGTGCCCTGGTTCCGCGACGGCCGGCCCAATGACCACCCGCGCAGCCTGCCGGCGAAGATGGACCTCCTCGCCGCCCGCGCCGCCGAGGCGCTGCCCGACGCGCTGGACCCGGCCGAACTCGACGTCGCCCGCGGCATCCTCACCGACGCACGCAGCCTGCTCGACCCAGCGCGCGCCACCCGCCCCATCCACGGTGACCTGGCCGTCGGCCACGTGCTCGTCGACGACGACCGCGTCGGGGTCATCGACCTCTCGGACATGAACGTCGGCGACCCGGCCGTCGACTTCGCCAACCTGACCGACGTCGCCGACGACCTCGCCGACCGCGTCCTCGCCCGCTACACCGGCCCCGCCGACCCCGGCATCCTCGACCGCGCGTGGCTCTACCACCGCTGGGACTCGGTGTTCCTGCTGGTCGACCACTTGACCACGGGGCGCACCGACGCCGCGCCCGCCCGCGCGATGTTCGCGGCCGCCGCCGAGCCGACCCGCCCGGGGGCCCGGTGAGCGGCGGGGACCCGGTGGGCGGGAACCTGTGGGAGGTCGCCCGCCGGCTGCGCGCCGCGCGCTGGGTGGACCTGGCCCACCGCTTCGCACCCGGCCAGCCGAGCTTCCCCGGCGACCCCGACGAGACGGTCGAGACCGTCAGCACCGTCGCCGACGGCGCGTGGGTGCAGCGCTTCGGGCTGATCGGCCAGTGGGGCACGCACGTCGACGCACCCGCGCACTTCGCCGCCGGCGGCCGCACGCTCGCCGAACTGCCGGTTCGTGACACCGTACTGCCCCTGGTCGTCCTCCCGCTTGCCGACGTCGCGCAGCGCGACGTGGACCTCGAAGTCACCGCCGCGCACATCACCGCCTTCGAGGCGGAGCACGGCCGCATCCCGGAGGGCAGCTTCGTCGCGCTGGCCACCGGGTGGTCGCGGCGTTGGAACGAGCCCGGCGACGCGATGCACAACCCGGACACCGCGGGCGTCTTCCACTCCCCCGGCTGGGGTGTCTCGGCGCTTGAGGCGCTCGCCGCGCGCGGGGTGGTCGCCGTCGGCCACGAGACCTGCGACGCCGACCCGGGCGTGCGGGTCTCGGCCGGTGACCTGCGCGCGCAGCGGTGGTGGCTCGAACACGACGGCTGGATGATCGAGTCGATGAAGGACCTCCGGCGGGTCCCACCGACGGGCGCGGTGATCGTGGCGACCTGGCCGGTGCCCGAGGTGGCCTCGGGGTTCCCGGCGCGCACGGCGGCGGTGCTGCCGGTCAGCCCCTGAGCGCGAGGGCGAGCGGGAGCACCTCGGCGCCGGTGGCCTCGTGCAGGCGCCAGCCGGCGACGGTGACCGACCAGCCGGTGTCTATGAGGTCGGTGACCAGCAGGATCGGCCCCTCGACGAGCCCGGCGGCGGACCACGCCTGGATGTCGAAGTGGTCGAGCAGCGCGGTGACGCGGTAGGCGGAGTTCTGCGCGGCGACCTCGCCGCGCCCCTCGCGCACGGGCAGCAGCCCCGCGAAGCTCATCTGCCCGACCTCGGCGAGCGCGCGGGCGGCGGCGAGCACCATCTCCGTGCGCACCGGATCGGTCGAGCCGAGCGCGACGACGCTGACCGGCCTACGCTCCCAGTCCCAGTCCGCGAGCACGGCGACCAGGCGCCGCAACCACTCGTCCGCGCGCCAGTTCGCACCCGGGCGCCACGACGCGGCGTCGAGAAGCTCTTTCAGCGCGGGCCCGCGCGCGATGTCGTTGAGGCGTCCCAACGCGCGACCGTCGCCAATTCCGGCGATCTTTCCGCGCACGGCGATGCCGGTGGGCCATTGCCGACGCCGCGCGACGCGCACCCCGGGTGCGGCGAGGCGCGCGCCGACGGTGGTGGAGACCTCGGCGTCGATCTCGGGCGACCAGTGCCGGCCGGTGCAGTTGTCGCAGCGACCGCAGCCGGGCGTGGCCGCGTCGACGAGCGGGTCGTCGAGCTGCCGGCGCAGGAAGAGCATGCGGCAGCCGTCGGTGGTCTCGTAGTCGACCATGGCGCGCTGCTCGGCGCGGCGGGCGACCGTCAGGCCGTGGTAGCGCTCGGCGTCGTAGGTCCAGGGCTGCCCGGTGGGCTCCCAGCCGCCGCGCACGCGGCGCACCGCACCGTCGACGTCGAGGACCTTGAGGGTCTGCTCGAGACGGGAGCGCGAGAGGTCGACGCGGGTTTCGAGCTTGGCCGTCGAGAGCGTGCCCACGGCCTCGAGGACACCGAGGAGCTCGCGGACGGTGGCCTCGTCCGGGAAGGACACTGAGGCGAAGTAGGCCCAGATGCCGGCGTCCTCGGCGCCGGGCAGCAGCAGGACCTCGGCGTGCTCGGTGCCGCGGCCGGCTCGGCCTACCTGCTGGTAGTAGGCCACGGGCGAGGACGGCGCGCCGAGGTGGACGACGAAGCCAAGGTCCGGTTTGTCGAAGCCCATGCCGAGCGCGGAGGTGGCCACCAGGGCCTTGACCTCGTTGTCGAGCAGGGCGTGCTCGAGGCGCTCGCGCTCCTCGACCTGGGTGCGGCCGGTGTAGGCGGCGACGTCCCAGCCGGCGGCCTCCAGCGCCCCGGCGAGGTCCTCGGCGGCGGCGACGGTCAGGCAGTAGACGATGCCGGAGCCCGGCAGCTCGCCGAGGTGGGCGGCCAGCCAGGCGGCGCGCTCGGTGGTGTCCTTAAGGCGCAGCACAGACAGTGAGAGCGACTCGCGGTCCAGCCCGCCGCGCAGCACGCCGGTGTCGGCGCCGAGCTGGGCCTGGACGTCGGCGACCACGCGGTCGTTGGCGGTGGCCGTGGTGGCCAGCACGGGGACCTCGGCCTGCAGGCCGGCGAGCAGGTCGCGGATGCGGCGGTAGTCGGGGCGGAAGTCGTGGCCCCAGTCGGATATGCAGTGCGCCTCGTCGACGACGACCATGCCCACCCCGGCGGCCAGATGCGGCAGGACCTCGTCGCGGAAGGAGGGGTTGTTCAGGCGCTCGGGCGAGATGAGCAGGACGTCGACGTCGTCGGCGGCGATGGCGGCCTCGACGGCGTCCCAGCGGGTCATGTTCGAGCTGTTGAGGGTCTCGGCGCGGATGCCCGCGCCCGAGGCGGCGGCGACCTGGTTGCGCATGAGGGCGAGCAGCGGGGAGATGATCAGCGTCGGGCCACGGCCTGCGGCGCGCAGCAGCTTGGCGGCGATGAAGTAGACCGCGGACTTGCCCCAGCCGGTGCGCTGGACGACGAGCATGCGGCGGTGCTCGTTGACGAGGGCGCCGATCGCGCGCCACTGGTCGTCGCGCAGGCGGGCGTCGGGGCCGGCGATGCCGCGCAGCAGCTCCTCGGCGGCGGCCCGGGAGGTACGGGTGTCCATGTCCGCCAACCTAACAGGGGCGCGCGACGGCGAGTTCGTCGTCGACGAGCACCGGGCGGGCGGCGCGGCGGCCGACCACGCCCTTGGCCACGGCGAGGCCGGCGAGGACCAGGATGACGACGGTCCAGTCCATCTCCGGGCGGTAGACGAAGCCGACGGCCAGCGGGGCGAGCATGGCCAGGAAGTAGCCGACCGGCTGGACGAAGCCGGACAGGCGGGCGGCGACCTCGGGGTCGCGGGCGCGCACGACGATGAGGTTGAGCGCCGTGGGGAACGACCAGCCGCCGACGCCGAGGACGAAGGCCCAGAGGACCGACCAGGACGGGGCGAGGAGCACGCCGACCCAGCCGAGCGCGGTCAGCGCGGCGAAGAGGACCGGGTAGACCTGCGGCGACTCGGCGCGGGCGAGGGCGGCGGGCATGACCAGGCCGCCGAGGATGCCGAGCACGAGGGTGATCGACAGCGCCAGCGAACCGATCCCCCGGGACTGGCCGGAGTCGATGAGGATCTGCGGCAACCAGCCCATCTGCGTGTAGGCCTGGAGGGACTGCAGCCCGAAGTAGGCGGTGAGTGCGACGGCCGTCGGCGAGCGGCGCAGCGGGACGGCCGGGCCGGCACCGCGGGCACCGCTGCGCGGGAAGTCGTAGCCGGTGCGCCAGGCGACGATCACCCAGGCGAGGACCTGTGCGACCGAGAGCCACACCCAGATGAACAGGGCGTGGCGCCAGCCGCCGGGCTCGTGGGCCAGGCCCGCGGAGAGCGGGCCGAGCGCGCCGGAGAGGCCGAGCACCGAGGAGTTGACGGTCATCAGCGTGACCATGTTGCGCCCGCCGTGGGTCTTGACCCAGGCGGGGATGAGCACGTTGGACAGCGCGATGCCCGCCACCACGCAGGCGGTGAGCACGAGGAAGGCCCACACCGAGCCGACCCAGGGGCGCACCCCGAGCCCGACCGTGGTCAGCACCATGCCGCCGAGCAGCGCGCGGGAGAGCCCGACGCGGCGGGCCAGCGGCACGGCGGCCAGGCCCATCACCCCGAAGAAGAAGCAGGGCATGGCCGTGACCAGGCCCGCCAGGGCCCCGCCGGCGGAGTACCAGGCGAGGACGTCGGCGAGGACGGGTCCGACGGAGGCGATGCCGGCGCGCAGGTTGAGCGCCGCGAGGAAGATCGCGACGAAGGCCAGCGCGGCGGTGACGCGCCCTACTCGATGACGGGAGCCCATTCAGGTCCGGTCTCGGCGAGCTCGGGGGCGAGCTTGGCGATCAGGGGCTTCGGCTTGGCCAGCGGGGTGCCCGGCTCGACGTCGACGCGGGCCCAGCGGGCCTGCTCGTCGGCGTAGTCGCCCATGATCACCGGGTAGGTGCGCCCCTCCTCGGGCAGGCCGACGCCGACGAGGTCGACCGGCATGTCGTCGGTGACCTCCTCGACGCGCGGCTCCGCGGTCCACACGCCGGAGCGGCCGAGGGTCTCGTGGACGGCCTGGGCGGTGTGCGGCAGGAACGGGGTGAGCATCGTGTTGCAGTCGCTGACGACCTGCAGCGCGGTCCACAGCACGGTGGCCAGGCGCTCGCGGGCGGACTCGTCCTTGGCCAGCTTCCAGGGCTCCTGGTCGGCGATGTAGGCGTTGGCCTCGCCGACGACGTGCATCACGGCGGTGATGGCGGTCTTGAACTTCGACTGGGCGAGCAGCTCGCCGGCCTCGTCGAAGGTGCGCTCGGCCAGGCCGAGGATCTCCTCGTCGGCGGGCTCGAGCGCGGCCGGGGCGGGCACCTGGCCGAAGTTCTTGTGCGCCATCGACACGGTGCGGTTGACCAGGTTACCCCAGCCGTTGGCCAGCTCGTTGTTGATGCGGCGGACGAACTCGTCCCAGGTGAAGTCGGTGTCGTTGTTCTCCGGGCCGGCCACCGCGATGAAGTAGCGCAGCGGGTCCGGGCCGAACTCCCGCAGGAAGTCCTTGACGTAGATGACCACGCCCTTCGAGGAGGAGAACTTCGAGCCGGACATCGTCAGGAACTCGGAGGAGACGACCTCGGTGGGCAGGTTCAGCTCGCCGTAGCGGTGGACCTCGCCGCCCTTGTCGCCCTTGCCGGCGTAGCCGAGGAGCTCGCCGGGCCAGATCTGGGAGTGGAAGGTGATGTTGTCCTTGCCCATGAAGTAGTAGCTGGTGGCCTCCGGGTCCTGCCACCACTTCTTCCAGGCCTCCGGGTCACCGCTGCGCCAGGCCCACTCGATGGAGGCCGAGAGGTAGCCGACGACGGCGTCGAACCAGACGTAGAGCTTCTTGGCGTTGTTGTCCTGCCAGCCCTCGACCGGCACCGGGATGCCCCAGTCGATGTCGCGGGTCATCGCGCGCGGGTGCAGGTCGCCGAGGAGGTTCAGCGAGAACTTCAGCACGTTGGGGCGCCAGGAGTCGCGGGTCTTGAGCCACTTCTCCAGGGCGCCGGCCAGCGCGGGCAGGTCGAGCAGGAAGTGCTCGGTCTCGACGAACTCCGGGGCCTCGCCGTTGATCTTGCTCACCGGCTTGATCAGGTCCACGGGGTCGAGCTGGTTGCCGCAGTTGTCGCACTGGTCGCCGCGGGCGCCGTCGGCGCCGCAGATCGGGCAGGTGCCCTCGATGTAGCGGTCCGGCAGGGTGCGCCCGGTCGACGGCGAGACGGCGCCGAGGGTCTTCTGGCGGATCATGTACCCGTTGTCCAGCAGGCCGCGGAAGAGCTCCTGGACCACCGCGTAGTGGTTGCGGGTGCTGGTGCGGGTGAACAGGTCGTAGGAGAGGCCGAGGCCCGCGAGGTCCTCGACGATCTGGCGGTTGTAGCGGTCCGCCAGCTCCTGGACGCTGACGCCCTCCTTGTCGGCCTGGACGAGCAGCGGGGTTCCGTGCTCGTCGGTGCCGGAGATCATCAGCACGTCCGCGCCACGCATTCGCTGGTAGCGGGCGAAGACGTCCGAGGGGACGCCGAAGCCGGCCACGTGACCGATGTGGCGCGGGCCGTTGGCGTAGGGCCAGGCAACCGAGACAAGCACAGTGTCGTTCATGGGTGACACTCTACTGGGCGCCCGGCCCGGCGCACCGGGGAGGGGTCTAGTCCTCCGTGGTGCGGGCGGCCGTGCCGCGGGGGCGGCCGGTGCGCTCGGAGTAGCGCTCGGTCAGCGTCCGCGCGCGCAGCTGGGCGGCGCGGATGCGACGCTCGCGGGACAGGCGGCGGCTGAAGTCCGCGTCCTCAACGTAGTCGCGGTAGATGACGTCGCTGCTCAGGTCCTTCACGATGGCGAACATCAGCAGGATGATGATCACCAGGAAGGGCGCGGCCGCGACGATGGTGACGTTCTGGACGTTGTTCAGAGCGTCATCGCCGCCGGAGACGAGCAGGGTCATGCCGATCAGGGCGGTGGCCAGGCCCCAGCAGGCGGAGACCCAGGGGTTGGCGTCGGAGCGGCCGAACATGGACATCGAGCCCATCACCGTGGAGGCCGAGTCTGCCGAGGTGATGAAGAAGGTGCCCAGCAGGATCACGGCGACCACGCCGACGATCTCACCGGCGGGCAGGTTGTGCAGCAGGTTGAACAGCTGGGTCTCGGCGCTGCCGTCGCCCCAGATGGACTCACCCTCGCGCTCCATGGTGATCGCGGTGCCGCCGAAGATGGCGAACCAGATAATGGAGACGCCGGCGGGCACGAAGAGCACGCCGAGGCAGAACTCGCGGATGGTGCGGCCACGCGAGATGCGGGCCAGGAACATGCCGACGAACGGCGACCAGGAGATCCACCAGGACCAGTAGAAGATGGTCCAGCTCGACAGCCACTCGCCGTCGGAGTTGGTCGCGGTGCGCGAGGCCATGTCGAAGAAGTCCGCCAGGTAGGCGCCGACGGTGCCCGGGATCAGGTTGAGCACGGCCAGGGTCGGGCCGACGACGAAGACGAAGATGGCAATGATGGCGGCCAGCACCATGTTCGCGTTGGACAGGTACTGGATGCCCTTGCCCACGCCCGACATGGCGGACAGCAGGAAGGCCAGGGTCAGCACGGCGACGATGCCGATGATGAGCTGGTTGCCCACGGAGTCGACGAAGCCGGCGGCGGTCAGGCCGGCGCCGATCTGCAGGGCGCCCAGGCCCAGGGAGCAGGCGGTGCCGAAGACGGTGGCGAAGATGGCCAGGATGTCGATGAGCTGGCCGACCCAGCCGTTGGCGTTCTTCTCGCCGATCAGCGGCACGAAGGCCGAGGAGATCAGCTGCTTACGGCCGATGCGGAACGTGGAGTAGGCGATGGCCAGGCCGACGATCGCGTAGATCGCCCAGGGGTGCAGGGTCCAGTGGAACATCGCGGAGGCCATGGACGCGGAGACGTCCTCGGTGCCGCGGCCGGGCACACCGTCGCGGTAGAAGTTCAGCGGCTCGCTGGCGCCGTAGAACATCAGGCCGATGCCCATGCCGGCGGCGAACATCATCGCGATCCAGGAGACCCTGTTGAACTCCGGTTCCTCGTTCACCTGCCCCAGCCGGATCGTGCCGAAGTGGCTGAGCGCGATGACGATGACGAAGACGACGAAGACGGTGCCGAAGAGCACGAAGGCCCAGCCCAGGTTGTTGACGACGACGTCGAGCGCGGAGGCCGCGAAGTCGGCGAAGCTGTCGGCGCCGAGCAGGCCCCACAGCACGGTGGCCAGGACGATCGCGCCGGCGATGCCGACGACGACCCAGTTGATGCGGTTCGAGTCGCTCTCGGCGGCGAGCTCGACCTTCTCCGGGTTGGCGAGCTCGGCCTCGATCGCCTCGCGGGAGTGCAGCATGTCGTCGAGCTGCGCGGTCGCGGAGCGCTTGTCCATCTGCTCGGCGACGGTCTCGTATTCCTCGGGGACCTGCCGGGCCACGACCGCCTCATCGGGGTCGGGAGCCGGCGCGGAAGCCGCTGTCTCTCTTTCTCGATCGGTCATGACGTCCTTCCCTGTCAGATTGATTACTTTTTCTGCACCGTCTTTTCAGGGTACGCGGAGAAAGTCCCGCTGGCTAACCGGAAGTTGTCATGACCATCTCAGCCGCGGGCGGCGAGAGCGGCCTCGTAGAGCTCGCGCGAGGAGACCCCGGCGGCCCCGGCGACGTCCTTGCACACGGCCTTGAGCCGCTCGCCGGTGGAGACCCGCTCGAGCACCGCGTCGACGAGCCCGGCGACGTCCGCCTCCTCCCCGTCGGAGCCGTCGAGCACCACGGTGACCTCGCCGAGCACGCCGGCGTCGGCACGCTCCGCCAGCTCGCCGAGGGTGCCGCGCACGACCTCCTCGTGGGTCTTGGTCAGCTCGCGGCACACCACGGCGCGCCGCTGCGCGCCGAGCACCTGCGCGGCGTCGTGAAGCGTCTCGGCGAGCCGGTGCGGGGACTCGAAGAAGCAGACCGCACGCCGCTCCCCCTTCAGCGACTCCAGCCAGCTGCGGCGCCGGCCGGACTTGCGGGGCGCGAAGCCGTCGAAGATGAAGCGGCCGACCGACAGCCCCGAGAGCGCCAGCGCCGTGGGCACGGCCGACGGTCCCGGGAAGCAGGTCACGGACACGCCGGCGTCGAGCGCGGCGTCGACGAGGGTGAGACCCGGGTCGGAGACGACGGGCATGCCGGCGTCGGTGACCACGAGCACGGTGCCGTGGCGCGCGGCGTCGAGAAGCGTCTCCGCCCGGTGCGCCTCGTTGTGGTCGAAGTTGGAGACCACGCGCCCGCGGATCTCCACGCCCAGCGCCGCGGCCAGGGCCCGGGTGCGCCGGGTGTCCTCGGCGGCGACGACGTCGGCGCCCGCGAGCGCGGCGCGCAGGCGCGGGGAGGCGTCGTCGATGTTGCCCAGCGGCGTGGCCGCCACGATCACGCCCCGGGGCAGTGCCGGGGCGCCTGACTCTTCCTGACGCTCGTCCATGCCTGCCAGCATCCCACAGGCCCTCCGGGCCTACAATCAGCCGGGTGACCACCACCGCGAGCCACCGCCCCCTCCGCGTGGCGCGACCCGCACCGCGCCCGCCCGCGACCCTGCCCTGGGGCCGCGCGGACACCCTGTCCTTCCTCGTCGTCGGCCTGCTGGCGGCGCTGACCCGCTTCGTCGGCCTCGGCGGCTCGACGTCCTCGGGCACGCCCGTCTTCGACGAGAAGCACTACGTGCCCCAGGCCTGGGACATGGTGCTCTCCGGGGACACTCCGATCACGGGCGGCATCGAGTCGAACCCGGGCTTCGGGCTCGTGGTGCACCCGCCGGTGGCCAAGCAGCTCATCGCGCTCGGCGAGCACGTCTTCGGCTACTCGCCGTGGGGCTGGCGCGTGGTCGGCGCGGCCTTCGGCGTCGGCGTGGTGCTCGCGACGATGGGCCTGGCCCGCCAGCTCAGCGCGAGTCGGCGGGTGGCGCTGATCGCGGGTGTGCTGGCCGTCTTCGACGGCGTGCTGCTGGTCGGCTCCCGCTTCGGCATGCTCGACATCTTCCAGGTCCTCTTCATCGTGCTGGCCGCCTGGGCACTGGTCAACGACCACAAGCAGGTCCACGCCCGCCTGCACGCGGCGTGGGCGGCCGTTCCGCTGGCGGGCGGGAGGCTCGGGCCGCGGATGGGCTTCCGCTGGTGGCGCTTCACCGCCGGCGTGCTGCTGGGCCTGGCGTGCGGAGTGAAGTGGTCCGGCCTCTACTACATCGCCTTCTTCGGGCTGGCCTCCGTGGGCGCCGACGCGCTGCTGCGCCGCCGCTACGGCGTGCGCAGCCCCTGGTGGGGCGCGTTGCTTCGCGACGCCGCGCCTGCCCTGGCGTCCCTGGTTCTGGTGCCGTTGCTGGTCTACGTCTGGTCCTGGCGGGCCTGGTTCGCCTCGGAGACCTCGGTCTACCGGCACGCGGCGGAGGACGGCAGCATCGAGCCGGACTCGCTGCTCAACCTCCTGCCGGACGGGCTGGCCGGATGGCTGTACTACCACCGCTCGGTGCTGGACTTCCACGCCAGCCTGACCACCTCCTCGGGCCACTCGCACCCGTGGGACTCCAAGCCGTGGTCCTGGCTGGCCTCGGGCCGCCCCATCCTCTACCTGTCCGCGGACGGGGTGGACTGCGCGGCCGGCGAGTGCCGGCGGATGATCTTCCTCTTCGGCACCCCGGCGATCTGGTGGCTGACCGTCCCGGCGCTGCTGTGGGGTCTGTGGTGCCTTCTGGTGCGCCGCGACGCGCGCTTCGCGGTGCCGCTGATCGGCTTCGCCGCGGGCTTTCTGCCATGGCTGGCCACCTACGACCGCCAGATGTACTTCTTCTACGCCGAGCCGCTGGCGCCCTTCATCGTCCTGCTCATCGCGCTGGCGGCCGCGGGGCTCGTCGGCGCCGGGCGCCCGCTGCACTCGCGGGCCGTCACCGCGCTGGCGGGCCGGCCGCTGCGCACGGGCACCTTCGCCGTGGTCTGCTACCTCGGCCTGGTGGTCGCGATGTTCATCTACTTCGGGCCGATCCTCTACGGCACGCTCATCCCCGAGTTCTGGTACCAGCAGATCATGTGGCTGCCGAGCTGGCACTGAGCCGCGGCGGCAGCGGCGGCACCGGCCACTGAGTCAGCCGAGCTCCGAGGGCCCGGCGCCGAGCATGCGCCAGCCGCCGGCGCGCCCGGCGTCCCAGGACAGCCAGCAGGCGACGGCGGCGACCACGGTGGTCACGGCGTAGAGCACGAGGCCTGCGACCTGGACGGTACCGGCGAGGTCGAGGACCAGGTCGCGCATGGCGAAGCCCAGGTTGAACATGGTGCACGCGCACAAAAAGACCAGGAAGCCGGGCAGGATCCGCGGGCGCCAGGCACCGAAGAAGAGGGTGATGGCCGTGGCCAGGCGCACCGCGGCGGCCTGACCGAGCATCGCCGCGAGCTCCGGCTGGGCGTCCGGCGCGAGCACCCCGGCCTCGGCGTCGGTGGCGGTCAGCCCGCCGCTGGCGGCCACCGTCATCACCGCCCAGACGGCGAAGAGCAGCCCGGCGACGACCAGCACGACCCGGCAGGTGGCCAGGAGCGCCTGGCGGGTGCCGGCCGCACGGCGCCACTCGGTCTCAACCTCGGCGAGGATCTCGGCGGTCAGGTCCGGCGCGACGGCCTGCGGCTCGGCATCGTGGGGCTCCTCGGCGCCGAGCATGTCCTTCAGGGAACGGGCACGCTCGTAGAAGGCGCGGCAGCGCTCGCAGGCGGCCAGGTGGGCCTCGACGACGTCGTCGGGCAGCCGCCCGGGCTCGCCGTCGAGGCGCGCGGAGAGCTCGTCCTGGATGTCCTCGTGGCCGATCATCGCGACAACACCCCGTCGACGCTCGCGCGCCCGGTGCCGAAGACGACGATGACCAGCAGCGCGGCGATGAGCACGAGCGGGTACTCGAGCCCGCCGTCGACGTTGAACAGCCCGTGGTCCAGGTGCACCAGGTAGGCCGCGGCGGCGACGAAGACGGCGAGCACCCCCGCCACTGCCGTGGTCAGCAGGCCGACGCACAGCAGCGCGCCGCAGAGCAGCTGGCCGAGCGCGGCGACCCAGGCCGAGAGCGCGGGCTGGGGCACGCCCCAGGCGCTGAACTGGCCGGTCGTCTCCGCGATCCCGTCGATGAGCAGGATGCGCCAGCCGTGGGCGACGAAGACGACGCCGAGCACGACGCGCAGAATGAGCAGCATGGCGTCTCTCACCGCGGGCCTGTCCATGACGCCCAGGGTACCTTCCGTGGAACCGTAGACTGGTCTCCGGGAGTCATACCTGACATGAGAGATTCTGAGAACGACGGCACCATGCTGTGCGACGACGGCCTGCGCCGCCCGCCGTGGGCGGCGAGCGACCCCCTGCTGCGCGAGTACTACGACACCGAGTGGGGCGTGCCCGTGCGCGACGAGACGGGGCTCTTCGAGCGCATCGTGCTCGAGGGCTTCCAGGCGGGCCTGTCCTGGGCGACGGTGCTGCGCAAGCGCCCGGCGTTTCGGGAGGCCTTCGCCGGCTTCGTCCCCGACGTCGTCGCCGCCTTCGACGAGAGCGACAGACAGCAGTTGCTTTCCGACGCCGCGCTGATCCGCAATGCGGCAAAGATCGACGCGGCGGTGGGCAACGCCCGGGCCACCGTGGCGCTGCGCGCCCACGGCGGCCTGGTGGACCTGGTCTGGTCGCACCGGCCGGAGCGCACCCCGGAGCCGCGCACGATGTCGGAGGTGCCCACGGTCTCCCCCGAGTCCGAGGCGCTGGCGCGCGACCTGAAGAAGGCGGGCTTCCGCTTCGTCGGGCCGACGACGATGTTCGCGCTGATGGAGGCCGTCGGCGTCGTCGACACCCACCTGATGGACTCGCACCGAAGGGGCTGCTCCGGAATCTGGCCCCGCTAGGCCGGCGGGCGTGCTAAATCTGTAGCGGACGTCACTGCCCCGACCCGGATTGGAGCCCACCCGGTGGCCCTGAACAAGAAGATCTTCAACGCGACGGCCCTGCGCCGCTTCATGTGGCTCTGGCCGCCCTTCCTGGGCGCCGGGGTGAAGGTGGCCGAGGCCGCCGAGGACGGCTCGCGCTTCGTCATCGAGCACCGCCCGAACTTCCTGACGCGCAACGCGGTCAAGACGGCATTCGGCGGCACGCTGATGTCGATGATCGACCCGTTCTTCATGCTCAGCTCGATGATGCAGCTCGGCGGCGGCTACTACGTCTGGGACACCGCCGCCGAGGTGCAGTTCCTCAAGCCCGGCCACGGGCGCATCCGCGTCGTCGTCGAGGTCACCGAGGAGGACCTGAAGGTCATCCGGGAGAAGACGGCGGACGGCTCGAAGTACCTGCACTGGTTCGAGGCCGAGGCCGTCGACGAGTCCGGCACCGTCATCGCCCGGCACCGCCGGCAGGTCTACTACCGGCTCAAGAAGCGTTAGTCAGGCGTCGAAGACGGGCATCGGCTTGAGGTTCATGTGGGTGACCCGCACGTCCTCGCCGTAGCCGAGCTTGTCGACGTTACGCGCGGCGCGCTCGAGCTCGCCGACGACGAGCTCGCGGGCGGCGTCGTGGTCCGCGAAGCACTCCAGGGCCTCGAGCGGGCCGCCGGTGCGCTGCCGCACGACGACGTAGCGGCTGCCCTCGGCGGCCTCGATGCGGCGCTTGCCGCCGTTGAAGGGGTCATTGTAGTAGAACTCGCTCACGTGCTTCCTCTCCGTGCTTGGTGCCCACACAGTAACGCGGTTCGGGCTTGCGCGGGTGGTGAGGGGACGGGAAGAAGCGGGACCAGGGGAGCCAGGCAAGCGAAAAGGCTCCGGCGGAGAATCACTCTCCGGCCGAAGCCTTGTCTTTCTGTGGAGCTAAGGGGAATCGAACCCCTGACCTTCGCATTGCGAACGCGACGCTCTACCAACTGAGCTATAGCCCCAGTGCTGGGTACCCCCAACACCATAGTCGGCGGTGTCTCAAACACCTAACCGGCAGGTGAGGGGATTTTTGAGCCCGCTCAGCCCGCGACGCGGTCGCGGTAGGAGCCGGCGCGCGGCTCGTCGTCACCGCCGTGGCCGAAGGGCGACTCGACGGTGCGCAGGGTGGAGAAGTCCGGGCTCTCGTCGTCGAGCTCCACGACGATCGCGCCCGGGCGACGCAGTGCGCGCGGGATGGCCAGCGCCTCGTCGTCGCGGTGGCGCACGCCGAGGCGGGCACGGCGCAGCTGGCGGATGCGGCGGGCACGCAGCGCCTGCTCCTGGCGCACCTGGCTGCGCAGGGCGACCAGGTAGGCGGCCGTGAGTGCCACTGCGAGCACCGGGGCCAGCCAGGCCCAGCCGCCGGCGATGACACCGAGGATCAGGGTGGCCACGACGACGCCGGCCAGGGCGTAGAGGGTGCGGCGGCGACGCTGGTAGCGGTCCAGGCTGTAACGCTCGTCGGCCTCGGGGTCCCAGCCGCCGCGGCCACGCCGGCTGGCGGCGAACTCGAGCTCCTCCTCGGTCAGCTCCTCCGCGGCGTCGGCGAGGCTCGACTCGTCCTCGACGTGGTCGGTGTCCTCGGCGGTGGCGGTGGTGGCGGTGGCGGTGGCTGCGACCTCAGAGTCAGAATCAGCCTCGGCGTCAGAGTCGGAGTCCACCGCGTCCCCGGCGGCCTCGTCGTCGCGCACGACGCGGATCGCCTCGCCGCGGGTGCGGCGGGTGGCGTCCGGGTAGAGCAGGTCCTCCGGGGAGGTGAAAGTCTCCGCCAGCTCGTAGGTGTCCTCGTCGCCGGGGGCCGGCTCCGCCTCCGGGAGCTCCTCGTCGTCGGCCTCGGCGACGGGCTCGGTGACCGTGTCCCCGGCCTCGAGCTCGCGGACGACGTCGCCATCGATGACCTCCTCGGAGGCGGCGTGGTCGTCCCTCTCCTCACGCTCGTCGATGAGCACGTCGTCGACGTTCTCCTCGTCCGCGGCGTCGGCCGAGACGATCTCGTAGTCCGCCTCGTCCTCCCCGCGCGCCTCGCGCACGTCGGCGGCGCCGACGCGGGGGCCGCGGGCGGCCCGCGGCAGTTCGGTGCCGCCCTCGTAGACCACGCGGGTCTCGTCGAAGGCCTCGCCGGCCTTGCGGATCGGCTTCTGGCCGCGCAGCCACAGCGGAGCGAGCACGAAGAGCCAGAGGACGATGACGAGCACCAGGACAATTCCACCGGACATGGCCGCGACCATCACCTTTCAGGACGACGGGGACAGTTGTTCATTGTCAGGTTATCCGTGGGGCACCGCTCCCCCGTCCCGCCACGCCGGGCGTCAGGCGATCCGGCGCGCGGCGCGCAGCCGCTCGACACAGGTGCCGCGGTGCTCGCCGGCGAGCTGGGCGACGAAGTTGTGGTCCTGCCAGCGGCCGTTGATGTGCAGGTTGCCGCGCAGCACGCCCTCGTCGTGGAAGCCGTTGTGGTGCAGCACCCGCCCGGAGGCGGGGTTGGCCGGCAGGAAGGTGGCGGTGACGCGGTGCAGCCGCACGCGTCGGAAAGCGTGGTCGGTGCCGAGGGCGCAGGCGGCCGTGGCCACGCCACGGCCCGTGCAGGCGGAGTGGACCCAGTAGCCGATCCAGCACTCCGAGACGGGCCCGTGCTGGATGTTGCCCAGGGTGACCTGCCCGACGAAGCGGCCGTCGAGTTCGATGGCCAATGGCACGACGGTGCCCGCGTTCGCCGC
Source organism: Corynebacterium frankenforstense (assembly GCF_030211955.1). Lineage (GTDB taxonomy): Bacteria > Actinomycetota > Actinomycetes > Mycobacteriales > Mycobacteriaceae > Corynebacterium > Corynebacterium frankenforstense_A. Next base: position 17,155 of record NZ_JASODI010000012.1, read on the forward strand.
GGCACGCAGCTCCATGAAGTGCGCCCACCACTGCGCCGGGGTGTGGCCCTCGGCCCAGCCGCCGGGCAGCGTCGGCTCGACGGGGCGCAGGAAGCGTTCGTCGGCGATACGCATCGCGCGCCAGGGGTCGCCGTCGGAGCTGGTCATCGGGCGCAGGCGCAGCTGCCCGCCGTCGGTGAGCCGCACCGTCTCGGTGACCTCGGGCCAGCCGGGGTGATCGGGGTGCGGGTCGCCGGTGGCGGGGCGCGCCCGACGCGTGCGCCGCAGCCCGAAGAGGTCGATCACCCGCGGTCAGCCCGCCTGGGAGAGGAAGATGACGTCGACGACGTCGCCGGGGCGGATCTCCGCGGCGTCGGCCGGCACCCGGATCATGGCGTTGGCCTGGGCGAGGCCGGCCAGCAGGTGCGCCGGGGCGCCGGTGGCCCCGCCGAGGCCTTCCACCAGGTAGTCGCCGGTGTGGGCGTCGCGCATGAGGCGCGCACGGATGAAGCCGGTGCGCCCCGGGCGCGAAGCGACCTGGCCGAGGGCGCGGGCGCGCACGATGCGCCGCTTCGCGTTGCGCTTGCCCAGCGAGAGGCGGATGAGCGGGCGGGCGAGCACCTCGAAGATGACCAGGGAGCTGACCGGGTTGGAGGGGGTCAGGAAGACCGGGGTGCGCTCGTCGCCGAGTAGGCCGAAGCCCTGCACGGAACCGGGGTGCATGGCCACGCGCGTGGTGTCCACGTCGCCGAACTCGCGCAGCACCTCCTGGACGCGCAGCGCCCCGCTGCCGCCGACGGCGCCGGTGATCACGAGGATCTCCGAGCGCATCAGCTGCGACTCGATGATCTCGCGCAGGCGGCGCGGCTCGCCGGCGGCGATGCCGACGCGGTGCACGTCCGCCCCGGCCTCCTTGGCCGCGGCGGCCAGCGCGTAGCCGGCGACGTCGTAGATTTGGCCGAGGCCGGGCTCGCGGTTGACGTCGACGAGCTCGGCGCCCACCGAGATCACGGAGAGCCTGGGCCGCGGGTAGACGAGCACGTTGGCCCGCCCGGCGGCGGCCAGAAGGCCCACCTGGGCGGGGCCCAGTACGGCACCGGAGGTCACCGCGACGTCGCCACGCCCGATGTCGTCGCCGGGGCGGCGCACGAAGTCGCCGGAGCGCACGGCGCGGGCGGCGACCACGCGCCGACGGCCACGGTCCGACCACGCGAGGGGCAGCACGGCGTCGGCAAGCGCGGGCAGCGCGGCACCGGTGTGCACGCGCACGGCCTGGCGCGGCTGCAGGCGCAGGGGCTGCTGGGAGCCGGCGGCGACCTCGCCGACCACGGGCAGCGACTGCTCGAGCGGGGTCAGGCGGGACGGGCCGGTCTCCTCGCCGTGCTCGCGGGTCGGGCGCGAACGGCCGGACAGGGCGCGCTCACCGCCGACGTCGACGGCGCGCACGGCGTACCCGTCCACGGCGGCCTGGGCGAAGCCGGGCAGCTCGTGGGTCGCCTGGACCTCCTCGGCGCACATCAGCCCGAGGGAGTCGACGATCGACACGCGCACCGGCTCCGGCGTCAGCGCGGCGTCGGTGACCAGTTCCAGCTGTTCCTCGACGGATCGCACGGCGCGTTCCTCCTTCCGCGCGACCCCGTGGCGGGGGGCGCGCTGTCGCTTGCGGAGTCTAGTCCCCCGCGCGGTCGGCGGCCCCGGCCGCCGCGGCGTCGTGCGCGGCGAGGATCTGGTCGATCGCCCGGCGCAGGCCCGGCCCGTAGGTCGGGTGCGAGAGCCCGTAGTCGACGCAGGCACGGATGTAGCCGCCCGGGTTGCCCAGGTCGTGGCGGTGGCCGCGGTGCACGACGACGTGCACCGGGTGGCCCTCGGAGATGAGCAGCTCGATGGCGTCGGTCAGCTGCAGCTCGCCGCCCTTGCCCGGGGTGATGCGGTGCAGCGCGTCGAAGATGTCGCGGTCGAGCAGGTAGCGGCCGGTGGCCACCAGGTTGGAGGGGGCGTCCTCGCGGGCGGGCTTCTCCACCATGCCGACCACGCGGCGCACGTCCTCGCGGCCGTCGACCTCGGCGACGTCGAAGACTCCGTAGTTGGAGACCTCGTCGTCCGGCACGCACACCGCGCAGAGCACGGAGCCGCCGAGCTCGCGGCGCACCTTCGCCATCTCCTCCATCACGCCGACCGGCAGCACCAGGTCGTCGGGGAGCATGACGGCGACGACGTCCTCGTCCTCGTCGAGCACCGACTCGGCCAGGCCGACGGCGTGGCCGAGGCCCAGCGGCTTGTCCTGGGTGACGGGGCAGGCCTCGATGATGTGCGAGGAGTGGCGGACCTTGTCCAGCTGCTCGGTCTTGCCGCGCGCCTCGAGGACCTCCTCGAGCTCCGGGGCGGCGTCGAAGTGCGCGAGCACCCCGGCCTTGCCCGGTGCGGTGATCACGGCCAGACGGGAGGCCCCGAGGGCGGCGGCCTCGTCGGCGATCAGCTCGATGCCGGGGGTGTCGACGACGGGGAGCAGCTCCTTGGGCACCGTCTTGGTGGCCGGCAGGAACCTCGTCCCCAGCCCCGCGGCCGGTACGACGACCGTCTTGACCGCATGGGGATGCTGCGCGATGGGTCTAGTCATAATCTTTCAGCCTACCCACCGCAGGCCCGGGTGGGACGGCGACACAGCGGCAGGTGGCACGACTAACTTGGAGTCCATGACGGACAACCCGCTGCACGCCGAGAAACGTGAGCTGCGCCGACGCATCCGCGCCGCGCGTGGGGAGATCGGCCCGGAGCGCCGCAGCGACCTCGACGCCGCGCTGCTGGCCCACCTCGCCGCCGAGCTGCGCGCGATGGACCGCCCGCCGGCCGCCGTGGCGGCCTACTTCCCCGTGGGCTCCGAGCCCGGCGGGCGCATGCTTGTCGACGTCCTGCAGGGCGAGGCCGAGCGCGTCGTGCTCCCCGTCTCCGGGAAGAACGGGCGGTTGAGCTGGGGCGTCTTCCGCGGCCGGGCGCGCATGACCCCCGGTCCGCTGGGCACCCAGGAGCCGCCCGGGCCGTACCGGGACACCGCCGCGCTGCTCGACTGCGCCGCCGTGATCGTGCCGGCGCTGGCCGTCGACCGCTCCGGGCGGCGCCTGGGCCAGGGCGGCGGCTACTACGACCGCACGCTCGCCGAGCTCGACGAGCTGGCCGCCCGGGAGGGCCGCCGGCGCCCGCGCACGATCGCGATCGTCTACGACGAGGACGTGCGCGAGGTGCCCGTCGAGGAGCACGACGCCGCCGTCGACGTGGTGGTCACGGACCGGGGCACCTTCCGCACGCACTGAGCCGGCGGGGCGGTGACGGAACCGCGCGGGCGGGTGCGCGGGTCTAACCGGGTATGAGACCCCTTCCCCCGGCCCTGCGCGCGCTGGGCACCCCCGGCTGGCGGCGCACCGTGCTGCTGCGCCGCGTCGCCGCGGCGACGCTGGTTTTATTCGCGCTCGTCGCCCACCTCGCCCGCGGCGGCGAGGCCGACGTCGAGGTCGTCGTCTTCACCCACCGGGTGCCGGCCGGCACCACAATCACCGAGGGCGACCTCGAGCTGCGCGCCACTCCCCCGCACCTGGTGCCCGAGGGCGCGCTGACCGGCCGGGAGGGTCTCGAGGAGGCCGCCGGCGAGATCACCGTGACCACCCTCGGCGCCGGGGAGACCGCCACCGAGGTCAAGTTGCTCGGCCCGGCGGGCGTGGCCTCCTTCGGCGGTGGCCCGCGCCACCTCGTGCCGCTGGCCCTGGCGGACCCGGGCGTGGCCGGGCTGCTGCGCCACGGCGACGAGGTCTCGGTGCTGACCGCGGAGGAAGAGGAGCACGGCCCCCGCGAGATCGCCCGCGGGGCGCGGGTGGTGCTCACCGGCGGCGAGGACGAGGAGCCCGGGGCCCTGCTGGTGGCCCTGCCGCCGGAGGAGGCCGCGGCGGTCGCCTCGGCGGCACTCGAGCGGCCCTTGACCGTGGTGCTCACCGGCGAACGAGCCGGCCGGGGCGACGCCCCCTCCCCTTGCCCGGATGACGCTCCCTCCGCGGGCTAGGTTCCGTGCACTAGGATCCGGTAGGCAAAATCAGACACCCGATTTGTGGAGGGCATTAATGCTCAAGGGATTCCGCGACTTCATCCTGCGCGGCAACGTCATCGAGCTCGCGGTCGCCGTCGTCATCGGCACCGCGTTCACGGCCATCGTCACCGCGTTCTCGGAGCACATCATCAACCCGCTGATCGCCTCCATCGGCGGCGGCCCGGACGTCTCCGGCCTGGGCTTCAGCATCATCCCCGGCAACGAGGCCACCTTCCTGGACTTCGGTGCCGTGATCACCGCCGCGATCAACTTCCTGATCATCGCCGCGGTGGTCTACTTCATCCTGATCGCCCCGATGAACAAGCTCAACGAGCTCCAGGCGCGCCGCAAGGGCGTCGCGGAGGAAGAGGGCCAGGAGGCCTCCATCGAGGCCAACCTGCTCTCCGAGATCCGCGACCTGCTCAAGGAGCAGCGCGGCACCGGCGTCAACTAACCGCCGTAGTGCGGGGGCCGCTGCTCGAGGAAGAACTCGAGCCCGTGCGGCTCGTCGTCCGCCTCGGGGTCCAGCAGGACCTCGCGTGCGGCGTCCGCGTCCCCCGCTGACTCATCCCACGCCCCGCCCGGCCCGAAGCCGTGGCGGGGCGTGTCTGCGCTCCGGTCGATGTTCTCCGCCGTGGAGGGCCGGCGCACCGCGCGGCGCTGACGTCGCGCGCGCCGCCTGCGCCCGGTCACCGGTGCGCCTCGTCGCGCGGCGCGACGTCGCCCATGCTCGCCCGCTGCAGCTCGTCGATGAGGTGGTGCACCAGCGGCGGGATCGTGGCCAGGCCGTCGCGGACGGCGGCCCGGGAGTCGGCGAGGTTGACCACCACGGTCTGGCCCGACACGCCGGCGGTGCCGCGCGAGGTGCAGGCGTCGATGGCCCCGCCGCGCAGCGCCGAGGAGCGCAGCGCCTGCGAGACCCCCGGCACCACCTGGTCGAGCACGGCGCGGGTGGCCTCGGGGGTCTTGTCGCGCGGGCTGACCCCGGTGCCGCCGACGGTGACCACCAGGTCCACGCCGCCGACCACGGCGGTCTCGATGGCCTGCCGGATCTGCGACTTGCTCGAGGCCACGCGCAGCACGCCGTCGACGGCGAAGCCGGCCTCGGTGAGCAGCTCGGTGAGCAGGTAGCCGGTGCCGTCGACCTCCTCGGTGCGGTGGTCGCTGACGATCACCGCGAGCGCGTTGCGCTGCGCGTGCACCGGCTGCTCGCGCTCGGTGGCCAGCAGGTAGTCCGGATCCGGGTCGCCCAGGTCCGCAAGGTCGCCGTGCGCGGCCGTGAAGTGCCGGTCCATCTCGTCGACCTCGTCGATCGGGTCGACCGCGTCCACCGGGTCGAAGTTCTCGGCCACGTCCGCCTCCGTCTCGGGCCCGTCCGTCATCTCGTGTCCTGTCCTACCCCGGCCCGCCGCGGGCGCGGTCCGGGGACCTCGATGTCTTTTCGCAGACTAATGCATCTCGCCTGCGCTGTCAGCACTTCCGCTCAGCACTTCCGCGCAGTGCGCCCGCGCTACTCGCTGGTGAGGGTGACCTCGACCGGGTGCGTCTCGCGCTCGTCGGCGGAGCGGACCTGAAGGGTGACCGTCTCGCCGAAGTCGTGGGTGCGCACCGCGGCGATGAGCGCGTCCGCCGAGTCGACGTGGCGGTCGTTGACCTGGGTGATGATGTCGCCCTCCTCGATGCCGGCGTCCTTGGCCGGGCCGTCGGGCACGGCGGCCACCACGGCGCCCTGGACGCGGTCGTCCGCGCGGACCTGCAGGCCGAGCATCGGCTGCTCGGCCTCACCGGTGTCCACCAGCTGCTTGGCCACGCGCTGCGCGAAGTTCGAGGGGATGGCGAAGCCCAGGCCGATGGAGCCGGACTGCTCGCTGGAGCCGCCGGCGGACAGCGAGGCGATCACGGAGTTCATGCCGATCAGCCGGCCGTCCATGTCGACCAGCGGGCCGCCGGAGTTGCCGGGGTTGATCGCCGCGTCGGTCTGCACGGCGTCGATGAGGGTGGACTCGCCGCCCTCGGCGGAGGCGCGGACCGGCCGGTTGAGCGCGGAGACGATGCCGGAGGTCACCGTCGAGGACAGTCCCAGCGGGGAGCCGACGGCGACGACGGGCTGGCCGACCTTGAGCTGGCTGGAGTCGCCGAACTCCATCACCGGCAGCCCGTCGACGCCCTGGATCTTGACCACCGCGATGTCCGTGGCGGTGTCCGCGGCGACGAGCTCGGCCGGGTGCGTCTGACCGTCGTTGAGCGTGACCTGCATCTGGGCGCCCGGCTCGGCGGCGGGTGCGGCGACGTGGGCGTTGGTGAGCACCAGGCCGTCGGAGGAGATGATCGAGCCGGAACCCTCGCCGCCCCCGCGGGCGGTGGCGACCTGGATGGAGACCACCGAGGGCAGCACGGCGTCTGCGACGCGCTCGACACCGGTGGTCTCGCCGGTGGTGCCGCCCTGGCCCTCGCCGGAGCCGGTGCCGGAGTCGGCGGAGGTGGGCTCCTTGTCCAGGGCGCTCACGGCGGTCTGCTGCTGGCCGGAGGTCTGCGAGACGACGACGCCGGTCACGCCGCCGCCGACGAGCGCGGCGACCAGGCACATCGTCGTGGCCGCGCCGGCGCCGACGACGCGTCGGGCCCGCTCGTGACCGGCCTGCGGCCGGCCCTGCGAAAGGCCCTCAGCGGGCCCCTGCCCCGAGGGGAACTGCGCCGTGGTCTCCTGCGTCTGCTCCGGCGAGCCCCACCCGGCCGTCGGTCCGTTGCCCTGCTGCGGCGCGGAAGGGTAACGGGAATCCTGGGGATTGAAGTTTTCCATGGCGACCATTGTGGCCCATCCGCCTGTATGTTCGCTGCGAGCGGGTCCCGAACCCGGCCAGCGGTTCGCCCGGAGGACGCCGTGGGACGGTCGCGGGCCACCTGAGGAAACAACCTCAAACAAAAGGGAGCGGACAGTGAAAAACCGGCCCACGCCGTCAGGCGGGGCCGGCGGTGACGGGCGCGGCGTCGTCAGGCGCGCGCGGCGTCGGAAAGCGTCCGGTGACGCGGGGAGCTAGAACTCCTCGACGTCGACGAGGCCGAGCTGGGCGGCCTTGACCAGACGGCGCGGGATGCGCACCGTCTGGCCGTCGATGCGGACCTCCTGGAGGGCGGTGTTGTTGGCCTTCCACTGCGAACGACGCATGTGAGTGTTCGCGCGGGACTTCCTGAACTTCGGGGTTGCCATGGTCTCTTTCCCTCCTCTTTATTACTTGTTGGTGGTGCGCTTCTTGCGGCGGGCCATGCCGCCGAAACGCTTCTGGAACTTCTCGACGCGGCCGGCGGTGTCCATGAGACGCTGCGCACCGGTCCAGAACGGGTGGGACTCAGCGGTCACGTCGGCGACGATGAGCGGGTACTCGTTGCCGTCCTCCCACTCAACGGTGCGGTCGGAGGTGACGGTAGAGCGGGTCAGGAACTGGTGACCGGTGCCCGCGTCTCGGAAGACCACCATGTGGTAGTCGGGGTGGATGTCCTTCTTCATATACGATTCCCTCAGGGTTGAAACTTCAGGTCGTCTCCGCCGGTCGGGACCGCTTGCACGCGGCCCGGACGGATCGTGCCTGAGTTGGGCTTCGATGAACCTCTGACACTGTACACGTGGGGGCGCCGCGGGCGAAATCGCCCCGGCCAGGGGCGTAGACACCCTGCGACCGGGGATTATGTCCAGCGGCGGGGCCCGTGTATGCTGTCCCCTTGCTGTTGTCGAAAATAATCGTCTACGCCCCGTACGCTGGCGACGGCAGCGCCCCGACCACGTATCGAGCCGCCTCTCGATGCCCCCGGCCGGCGTGGCGCAGCCGTGGAGCGGACGTGGGCGGCTAGGAGAAAGACCCAACCATGTCGGCTATTTGCCAGGTCACGGGACGCAAGCCGCAGTTCGGCAAGCAAGTCTCGCACTCGCACCGCCGCACCTCGCGCCGTTGGAACCCCAACGTCCAGCGCCGGCGGTTCTACCTGCCCTCCGAGGGCCGGACCATCACCCTGAACGTTTCCACCAAGGGCCTGAAGATCATCGACCGCGACGGCATCGAGTCCGTTGTCGCGAAGATCCGAGCACGTGGGGAGAAGATTTAACCAATGGCACGCAACGACATCCGCCCGATCATCAAGCTGAAGTCGACCGCGGGCACCGGTTACACCTACGTGACCCGGAAGAACAAGCGCAACAACCCGGATCGCATCACGATCAAGAAGTACGACCCGGTCGTCCGCAAGCACGTCGAGTTCCGCGAGGAGCGATAATTCATGGCCAAGAAGTCCAAGATCGCCAAGAACGAGCAGCGCAAGGAAATCGTCGCCCGCTACGCGGAGCGCCGCGCCGAGCTCAAGAAGATCATCAAGAACCCGAACACCCCCGACGAGGACCGTCTCGAGGCACAGTTCGAACTGAACCGCCAGCCGCGTGACGCCTCCCCGGTGCGCGTGCGCAACCGCGACTCCCACGACGGCCGTCCGCGCGGCTACCTCCGCCGCTTCGGTCTGTCGCGTGTCCGCATGCGCAACATGGCCCACCGTGGCGAGCTGCCCGGTGTCCGTAAGTCGAGCTGGTGAGAGGGAGTTCTGAGAAAGCATGAAGCGTAACAACGCCAAGCGCGGCCGCATCGAGCACAGCCGCCGCAACAAGAAGAACCCGCTCAAGGCAGCGGGCATCGAGAAGGTCGACTACAAGGACACGACGACTCTTCGTCAGTTCATCTCCGACCGTCACAAGATCCGTTCGCGCCGCGTCACGGGCCTGACCCCGAAGCAGCAGCGCGAGGTCGCCGCCGCCGTGAAGAACGCGCGCGAGATGGCGCTCCTGCCGTTCACCAGCCGCTAAACCAGCACTGAGGACGTCTGACGCTTAGGACGCAACAGCGGCCTGATCCCGCTGGTTTCACCCCGCGTCGGTGACGGCCATGACCGCCCGCCCGGTTTCCCACGAGGAACCGGGCGGGCGGTTTTTCGTCTAGGCTCCGTGGGGTACCGAAACCGCCTCTTCAGGATGGTGAGAGAGACACTCATGCTGCACGCTTCCCTGCGGGCCCTCGAGGAGGCCGCGCCCGACTGCCGATCGGCCGCCCAGGCCCGCGGCGTCCTCGCCGAGTCCCACGAGCTTCTGCGCAACGCCCTGGCCCACTCCGACGACGAGTCCGAGCTGGTGCACTGGTACTCACGGGTGCTCGCGGCGGTGCTGGCCTCCCCCGCCGTGGCTGAGATCGCCGGCGGCGTGCGGCTGGTTCCGCTGGGCGCGCTCGCGCGCCGTGAGGTGCTGCCCGACAGCCCGCTGCGCTTCGCCGCCGTGCTTGACGACGCCGCGTCGGCCGGCGCGGGCGCGAAGGAAGCGGTGGGGCGCGTGGTGGCGCTCTTCGCCGACGCCGAGGTGCCGGCCGAGGCCGGCGGGGAGCCAGTGACGGAGGCCGAGCGTGCCGCCCGTCTCGAGGCCGCGCTGGAGCAGGCGGACATGGCCACGGTGGCCGACGCCGCCGACTCCGCCCTCGCGGAGGGTGAGACGCTCGACGAGCGCTCCTGGGCGCCGCTGGCGGCCTGCTTCGAGGCCGCCCGCCCGGTGGGCCTGCGCGTGCGCGACGGACTGCCGGACCGCTCGGTGACCGTGGACGTGGAGCGGGACCTGGTCGAGCCGGTGGCCGCTGTGGCCCGCTGGGCCGCCAACAGCGCGGGCACACCCTCGATGACGACCTCGGGTCGGCTGGCCGTGGCCGCCGACCGTGGCGTGCTCTCCCCCGCCGAGGCCGAGGAGCTCGAGCTGGCGTGGCGCACGGGCGTGCGCATCCGGCTGCGTCGCTGGGACGAGCGCGTGAGCACCCGCCCGGTGCCCGCCGAGGACCTCTCCGCGGTGCAGCGCAGCGCCTACGGCGCCTCCGCGCGCGGGCTGGCGACCGTCATCGACGCCGTGGCCGCCCGCGTGGAGGTCGAGGCCGGCGACCCGGCGGGCGACCCCGCGGCGCCGGCGTGACCCCGCCGCCCGGGTGGGTAGCATGGACGACGGCCGAAAAGACGATCAGGAGGTAGAAGAGCGTGGCAGGACAGGTGGGACGCCCCCGCAAGCAGAGCCCGCGGCGCCGGGGAGCGACGGCGCGCGAGGAGATCCTCGACGCGGCCAGTGAGCTGTTCACCCGCCAGGGCTTCGCCACCACCTCCACCCACCAGATCGCCGACGCCGTCGGCATCCGGCAGGCCTCGCTGTACTACCACTTCCCGTCGAAGACCGAGATCTTCCTGACACTCTTGAAGTCCACGATCGAGCCCTCGGTGAAGCTGGCCGAGCAGCTGGCCGCCACCGACGAGCCCGCGCCGCTGCGGCTGTGGGCGATGGTGGCCGCCGAGGCGCGGCTGCTTCTGGTCACCCGGTGGAACGTCGGGCGGCTCTACCAGCTGCCCGTGGCCGCCTCCGAGGAGTTCGCCGAGTACCACGCCCAGCGCGCGGAGCTGGCGGAGTCCTTCCGGACGCTGGCCGCCGAGCTGGTCGGCGAGGACGACCCCCGCCTGACGCTCCCCTTCCACCTGGCGATGAGCGCGATCGAGATGCGCGACAACATGGGCACCCCCGCCGCCGACGCCGGGGCCGACGAGCTGCCGCAGATCGCGGTCACACTCGCCGACGCGGCGCTCGACGTGCTGCACACCGAGCTGCCGGAGGGCCGCGGTCCCCGCACCGTGGCCCTCCTGAAGGGGTTCGCCGGCGACTAGCGCCGGCGGCTGGCGCGCTAGTGCGCGAAGTGGCGCGCGCCGGTCAGGTACATCGTCACGCCGGCCTTCTCGGCCGCGGCGATGACCTCATCGTCACGGATCGAGCCGCCCGGCTGGACGACGGCCTTCACACCGGCGTTGGCCAGCACCTCGAAGCCGTCCGCGAACGGGAAGAAGGCGTCCGAGGCGCCGACGGAGCCGCGGGCGCGCTCGTTGCCCTCGCCGCCGAGGGTGTTGGCGCGCTCGACGGCAAGCTTGGCCGAGTCGACGCGGTTGACCTGGCCCATGCCGGCGCCGACGGTCGCACCGTCGTGGGCCAGCAGGATGGCGTTGGACTTCACCGCGCGCACGGCGTGCCAGGCGAAGGCGAGGTCCTTCAGGGTCGCCTCGTCGGCGGGCTCGCCTGCGGCCAGGGTCCAGTTGGCCGGGTCGTCGCCGTCGGCGTGCAGGATGTCGCGCTCCTGGACGAGCGCGCCGCCGGAGATCTGCTTGACCTCGAAGCCGGCGCGCTCGGGCGCCTCGGCCTCGATGATGCGCAGGTTCTTCTTGGTCTCGAGCAGCTCGCGGGCCTCCGGCTCGTAGCCGGGGGCGACGATGACCTCGGTGAAGACCGGCTTGACCTGCTCGGCCATTTCGAGGGTGACCGTGCGGTTGGCGGCGATGACTCCGCCGTAGGCGCTCATCGGGTCGCAGGCGTGGGCCTTCTTGTGGGCGTCTGCGATGGAGACGTCCGAGATGGCGATGCCGCACGGGTTGGCGTGCTTGATCACCGCCACGCAGGCGTCCTCGTGGTCCCAGGCCGCGCGCCACGCGGCGTCGGCGTCCTGGTAGTTGTTGTAGCTCATCTCCTTGCCGTGGTACTGCTTCGCGCCGGCCAGCCCGCCGCCGGCCGGGTCGCGGTAGAGCGCGGCGGCCTGGTGCGGGTTCTCGCCGTAGCGCAGCTCGCGGACCAGCTCGTGGGCCTGGCCGCGCCAGCCCGGGAAGGCCTGGTCCTCGCCGCGGGTCTGCTCGGACAGCCAGCCGGCGACGGCGACGTCGTACTCGGCGGTGTGGCGGAAGGCCGCGGCGGCCAGCTCCGTGCGCTCGGCGAGGGTGAAGCCGCCGGCCTTGGCGGCCTCGACGGCGTCGCCGTAGCGGGCCGGATCGACGACCACGGCCACCGACGGGTGGTTCTTCGCGGCGGCGCGCACCATGGACGGGCCTCCGATGTCGATCTTCTCGACGCAGTCGTCGAAGCCGGCGCCCGAGGCGACGGTCTCGGCGAACGGGTAGAGGTTGACCACCACGAGCTGGAAGGCCTCGACGCCGAGCTCCTCGAGCTGGGCGAGGTGCTCCGGCTTGCGGGTGTCGGCGAGGATGCCGGCGTGCACCTTCGGGTGCAGGGTCTTCACGCGGCCCTCGAGGCACTCGGGGAAGCCGGTGAGCTCCTCGACGCGGGTGACGTCCACACCGGCGTCGGCGATGCGGGCGGCGGTCGAGCCGGTCGAGACGATCTCGACGCCGGCCTCGGCCAAGCCGCGGGCGAGGTCCTCCAGGCCGGTCTTCTCGTAGACGCTGATCAGTGCGCGCTTGATGGGCTTGCGGTCTTCGGTCATGGGGCAGACACTTCCTTGGGTCGTTCGGGTGGGGGTCGTCTCGCTCACGCGGGTCAGTCGGGGCTGGCCCCGGCGCGGTGGAAGCCCTCGAGGACGGAGACGATGAGGCGGCGCTCGACCTTCTTGATGCGCTCGTGCAGCTCGGCCTCGTCCTCCCCGTCGACGACTTCGACGGGCTTCTGGGCGATGATCGGGCCGGTGTCCACACCGGCGTCGACGAAGTGCACGGTCGATCCGGTCACCTTCACCCCGTAGGCCAGCGCGTCGCGCACGGCGTGGGCGCCCGGGAAGGAGGGCAGCAGCGCGGGGTGGGTGTTGACGGTGCGCCCGCCGAAGCGGTCGAGGAAGGGCGCACCGAGGATCTTCATGAATCCGGCGGAGACCACGTAGTCGGGCGCGGCGGCCTCGACGGTGTCTGCGAGCCGGCCGTTCCAGGCGTCCCGGTCCCCCTCGAGCGGGACGGTCAGGGCCTCTATCCCCGCACGCCCGGCGCGCTGAAGCGCGGGGCAGTCCTTGTCCGCGACGACGCGGACGATCCGGTAGGCGGTGCCCTGGTGGTCGATCAGCGACTGCAGCAGCGTGCCGGTTCCGGAGACGAGTACGACGATGTTCAGCGGATCCCTGAATGTCACGGCTCACAGCCTAGCGCGTCGGCCTGTCCCCTCCCCCGGCCGGGTCAGGCGCTCAGTCGCGCGGCTGCGGGGACTGCGGGTCCTCGCCCGCGTCCGCGCCGTCGGAGTCGACGGGAGTGTCCTCCTGGAAGTCCTCGTAGAAGCCCTCGAAATCGGGCTCGGCAGGTTCGGTGGGTTCGGCGGGCGCGGTGTCCGGGGTGGACTCGGCGTCGGCGCCGGTTTCGGAGTCGGCGTCGGCGTCGGCGTCGGAGTCGAGGAGCTCACTGACCGGGACGGCCTCGCCGCGCGGGGCGGCGTCGGTGTCGGTGGCGGTGTCCTCGGGGTCCCCGTCCGGGTCGGCGTCGTCCGCGTTGGTGTCGGCCTCGACGTCCTCGACCTCATCGGCCTCGGCGTCGGTGTCGTCATCGGCCTCGTCGACGACCTCACCGTCGACCGGCTCCGCGTCCTCGTCCCCGTCCTCTTCATCCTGCGCCGCGCGCTCGTCGGCGGCGAGGGCGTCCGCGGAGAGCGTGTCGGCCAGGCGGCGGCGCCGGATCTCGGCCAGGCCCGCGGCCACGAGCCCGACCACGCCGAGCCACACGGCGGCGAGCAGACCTGCCAGCCAGGCCATCGGGCCCGTGGGACCGTAGACGCCCATCTCGCCGCCGGCGAGGTAGCAGGCCGCCCACGCGAAGACCCCGGCGAAGGCGGCCCCGGCGAGCGCCTCACGCCAGTCGGGCAGACGCCGGTAGGCCAGCCACGCACCGGCCAGGGCCGGCAGCAGCAGGAAGACCATCGCCCAGGCGGGCATCTCGGCGGGCACCGCGGAGAAGACCGGCAGCGGCGGCAGCGGCACCAGGTGCACCGAGAACAGCGAGACCGAGGCCGCGCCCGCGTGCACCTCGGAGCCGAGCAGCACCGCGCCGGCGGAGATGACCGCGTTGGGCAGGTACAGCAGGGTGATCAGCACGATCAGCAGCGCCTCGCCGACGCCGTGCGCGGAGGCGAAGATCTCGGCGACCTCGCCGCCGTGCAGGGCCAGGCCCAGCAGCCAGGCCACGAGCCCCGCGCCCGCGGTGAGGCCGAGGAACTTCGCCGCGGTGCGCGCGGCGTCGACAAGCCAGTCCGGGGAGCCGAAGCGGTGCGCCAGCGCCCGCCACAGGCGGGCGCGCATGCCGGTGACCAGAGCGCCGAGGTGGACGAGCAACGTGGCGAGCACGGCGTGGCCCACCGGGGGCAGGTCGACCGGGTAGACGGAGGCGGCGTCGTAGACCATGAACAGCGCGATCAGGGTGAGCCCGAGCGGCAGCCCGACCACCCCGGCGGTGAGCACGCCCAGGTCCGCCAGGCTCACGCGGTCTTTCACCGCGCGGTGCACCCTGCGCGAGATCACCCACGCGAAGAGGATCGCCGGCACCAGCGGCACCACGCCGAGGGCCACCCCGTCAAGCGAGATCGGCGCGGCGTTGAGCACCAGCCAGGCGCTGCCCACGCTCGCCGGCAGGGCCGAGAGCGGCGTCGAGGTCACCAGCAGGGTGACCGCGGCGATCACGACGATCAGCAGCACCGCCACGATGTGCGGCAGGATCGCCGTCGGCAGCTTGCGACGCAGGCGCACCGGCAGGCGCCAGGAGCGCTCGCTGACGGTGCGGGCGGTGTCCGTCGCGACGTCGGCACGCGTGCCCACCCGTTCCGCCGAGCGCGGCGGGCGCCCCTCCTGCACGGGTTGGGTGCGCGGACGGCGCCGGGGCCGCTGGCGACCCCGGCCGGTGCGGCCGGAACGGGCTGTGGCGCGCACGTCGGGGCCGCCCCGGGCACCCCAGGGGCCGGCGGCGGTGCGCGGCGTGCGGTTGGACTGACGGTTCATCTCCTTTACTGTGCCACGCCCGGGCGCCCCCGTGGCGGCGGCGCGCGCCCGCGCGAGGCGTTCACCACGGCTTCTCCGGTGGTCCGGGACAGTTCCGGTCACCGTCCTGTAACATTCCCCGGAGTGCGTGCGATAGGTCTTCTCCGCACACGCCCCCGAGCGGGCTTGCCCCCCTCAAATCGAGACGCTATTGTTATCCGGCGTAGATAACGAGAAGGTCACGACGCGGTCACGGAATGTGATACATCCCAGGCCTGCAGTCGGAAAGAACGTGAGACGGAAGTAGGAACGTTGGGTAGGCACCGCAAGATCACCTCGGCCCAGACGACCAAGGGTCGTATCGCGCTCGTCGCCGCCACCGCCGGCACGGTCTCCACCGCCGGCATCGGCGGTGCGGCCGCCGCGACGATGCAGAACCCGGCCGAGCAGGACGCGCACTCCTATGAGCTGGCCGCCGACGCGGCCACCATCGACGACGCGACCGCCGCCGAGGCTGCCCCGCAGATCCTCAACATCTCCGAGTTCAAGCCGGCCTCCGACATCCAGGACCAGCTGGGCAAGGCCGTCGCCTTCAACGACGAGCGCATGGCCGCCGACGCCGCCGCGCGCATGCCGCAGATCATCAAGCCCGCCGTGGGCTCCTTCACCTCCGGCTTCGGCGCGCGCTGGGGCACCGTCCACAACGGCGTGGACATCGCCAACGCCCTGGGCACCCCGATCGTGGCCGCCATGGACGGCGTCGTCATCGACGCGGGCCCGGCCTCCGGCTTCGGCAACTGGGTGCGCATCAAGCACGAGGACGGCACCATCACCGTCTACGGCCACATGTCCACCATCGACGTGACCGTCGGCCAGCAGGTCACCGCCGGCACCAAGATCGCCGGCATGGGCTCCGAGGGCTTCTCCACCGGCTCCCACCTCCACTTCGAGGTGCACCCCGCCGGCGGCGGCCCGATCGACCCGCTGCCCTGGCTCGCCGAGCGCGGCATCACGCTCTAAGCAGGTCTCACCGCCGGGCCCCGCTCCCGGCCTCTCCCCCGCCCCTTTTCGGGACGGGGGCCTTCTCGTATCTGGGGGCCGATCCCCGGCCCCGCCCCCTCTGCCTACAGCTTCTCCATCGGCACGCCGCCGATGAGCATCAGGCGCACCGTGCCGGCCGAGCCGAAGTCGATGGTCACCGTCGCGCGCGGACCGCTGCCGTCGGCCGCGGTGACCGTGCCCAGCCCGTACTTGGCGTGGTTGACCCGGTCGCCCACCGCCAGGGTGAGGTGGTTGTTCTTCATCGACTGCTGGCGCTCGCGGTTGCGCCGCGCGCGCCCGCCCGAGCCCGATCCGGAGCCGGCGCCCGACCCGGACCGCGGGCCCGGGCCTCCGGCACCGGAGCGCGAACCGCCGTAGTAGCCGAGCCCCGAGGAACCCCAGGACGGCTCGGTCCAGCCGCCGGAGGGCTCCTCGCGCACCCAGTCGATCAGCTCGTCGGGGATCTCGCCGAGGAATCGGCTCGACGGGTTAGTCATCGGGTTGCCCCAGGAGCTGCGCACCAGCGCGCGGGTGATGTAGAGGCGGCGGCGGGCACGGGTGATGCCGACGTAGGCCAGGCGGCGCTCCTCGGCGAGCTCCTTCGGGTCGCCCAGGGCGCGCAGGTGCGGGAACTGCCCGTCCTCCCAGCCGGTCAGGAAGACCACGGGGAACTCCAGGCCCTTGGCGGTGTGCAGGGTCATCAGAGTGACCACGCCCTGCTCGTCGTCGGGGATCTGGTCGGCGTCGGCGACCAGGGAGACCCGCTCGAGGAAGGCCTGCAGGCTGCCCGGGGTGGGCTCGTCCTCCTCGAGCTCCGGGGCGGCCGAGCCGTCCATGGCCTGGTAGGCGGCCTCGTTGGCGGCCTGGGAGGAGAACTCGCGGGCCACGGAGACCAGCTCGTTGAGGTTGTCCAGGCGCGCGCCGTCCTGCGGGTCGTTGGAGGCCTCCAGCTCCGCCTTGTATCCGGTGGCGTCGAGGATGCGGGCGACCAGGTCGCCGATGGCCGGCAGCCCGGTGTCCGGGTCGACCAGCTGCTCGGCCTCGGCGCGCAGGCCGTCCATCAGCTCGACGAAGCGGCCGATGGCGTTGCGCCCGCGCGAGCCGAGCATGGAGATCTTGCCCTCGGCGGCGTCGCGCAGCGCCTCGCCGAAGGAGATCCCGGCGTTCTCGGCGTGCAGGGCGACGAAGGACTGCGCCCGGTCGCCCACGCCGCGCTTGGGGGTGTTGACGATGCGCCGCAGGCTGACCGTGTCGTCCGGGTTGTCCAGCACGCGCAGGTAGGCCACGAGGTCGCGGATCTCGCGACGCTCGTAGAACCGGGTGCCGCCGACGACCTTGTAGGGGATGCCGGAGCGGATGAAGATGTCCTCGAGCGCGCGCGAGGCGTTGTTGGTCCGGTACATCACGGCGATGTCGGAGTAGGCGGTGCCGCGCTCGGCCAGCGAGTCGATCTCGGCGGCGATGTAGCGCGCCTCGTCGTGCTCGTTGTCGGCGACGTAGCCGGTGATCCGCTCGCCCTCGCCGAGCGCGGTCCACAGCTTCTTCTCGCGGCGGTGCTCGTTGCGCGAGATCACGGAGTTCGCCGCGTCCAGGATCGTCTGCGTGGAGCGGTAGTTCTGCTCGAGCAGGATCGTCTCGGCCTGCGGGAAGTCGCGCTCGAACTCCTCGATGTTGCGGATGGTCGCCCCGCGGAAGGCGTAGATGGACTGGTCGGAGTCGCCGACCACGCACAGCTCGCCGGCGTCCTCGCCGCGGCCGACGAGGGTGGAGACGAGCTCGTACTGGGCGTGGTTGGTGTCCTGGTACTCGTCGATGAGCACGTGGCGGAAGCGGCGCCGGTAGTACTCGGTGACCTCGGGGTGCTCGCGGAAGACGCGCACGACCTCGCCGATCAGGTCGTCGAAGTCGACGGCGTTGGCCCGGCGCAGGCGCGCCTGGTACTCGGCGTAGACGGCGGCGACGGTGGACTCGAAGGGGTTGCGGGTGTTGCCCGCGTCCTCGATGGCCTGGGCGGGGTCGACCAGCTCGTTCTTCAGGTTCGAGATCTGGTTGGCCAGGGTGCGCGCGGTGAACTTCTTCAGGTCCAGCCGCATGTCCTTGGCGATCATGGTCAACAGCCGGCGAGAGTCGTCCGAGTCGTAGATGGTGAAGTTCGAGTTCAGCCCCTCGACCAGCTGCGCCTGGGCGCGCAGGATGCGCACGCACACCGAGTGGAAGGTGGCCACCCACATCCGCTCGGCGACGGGGCCGACCAGGTCGGCCACGCGCTCGCGCATCTCGGCGGCCGCCTTGTTGGTGAAGGTGATGGCCAGCACCTGCCAGGGGTTCACCCCGCGCACGCGCATCAGGTAGGCGATGCGCCGGGTGAGCACGGCGGTCTTGCCGGAGCCCGCGCCCGCCACGATGAGCAGCGGCCCGCCGGCGTGCTCCACGGCGGCGCGCTGGGCGGGGTTGAGCCCCTCGACCAGGTCCGCCCCGCTTGCCGACGTCGCGTCCGTGCGCGTCGGCGCGGACGTGCGGGTCGGCGCGGGGGCGTCGGCGCGCCCGCGGGCGCGGGCGAAAGGGTTGTCGGCGGCGTGGGCTCGGGGCTGCTGCGGCTGCGGGTTGTCCATGATGGATCCCAACCTACCCGGTGGCCGGGGCGGGACCGGAGGGGCCGCTCACCTGCGGGCGTGGCATGATGATGGACATGTCTGACTCCCCGGCACCCGACCTCTCCCCCACCGGCACCGACGATCCGCTCTCGGACGCTCAGATCCAGGAGTACCGCGCGGAGATCAACCGGCTCGACGAGGAGATCCTCGCCGCCGTCAAGCGGCGCACGCAGATTTCCCGGGCGGTGGGCAAGGCTCGCATGGGCTCGGGCGGCACCCGCCTGGTGCACACCCGCGAGGTGGCCATCATCAACCAGTTCCGCGGGGAGCTCGGCGAGGAGGGCCCGGAGCTCGCCGCCATCCTGCTGCGCCTCGGGCGCGGCCGCCTCGGCTAGGTTCCGCGGCCTACGCCGCGGAACCGGGGCAGGCGGAACCGGATCAGCGGAGGGGCTGATCTAGCGGGGCACCGAGATGAACTTCTCCTCGAGGTACTCGTGAATGCCCTGGAAGCCGCCCTCGCGGCCCAGGCCGGATTCCTTGACCCCGCCGAAGGGGGCGGCCGGGTCGGAGAGCCCGCCCTTGTTCAGGGCGACCATGCCGGCCTCGACGCGCTCGGCCAGCGCCAGGGCGTGGGTGAGGTTCTCCGAGAAGACGTAGGCGGCCAGCCCGAAGGGCGTGGAGTTGGCCTTCTCGACGGCCTCGTCGTCGGTGGCGAAGGTGTCCACCGCGACCACGGGGCCGAAGATCTCATTGTGCAGGATCTCCGCGTCCGCCGGCAGGTCGGTCAGCACGGTGGCCGGGTAGTAGTAGCCGCCCTCGGGAAGCCCCTCGGGAAGCTCCCCGCCGACGATGCGGCGCGCGCCCTTGTCCAGGGCGTCGTCGACGAGCCCGGAGACGGTCTCGACCTGGTCGGTGCCCGAGAGCGGGCCGTAGTCCACGCCCGCGCCGTTGCCCGGGCCGATCGTCAGCGAGCCCATCAGCTCGGCGACCTTCGCGGTGAACTCCTCGGCCACGGACTCGTGGACCAGGAAGCGGTTGGCGGCGATGCAGACCTGGCCGGCGCCGCGCATCTTGGCCACGGCGACGGCCTGGGCGGCGGTGTCGAGGTCCGCGTCGGCGGCGACGATGTAGGGCGCGTTGCCGCCCAGCTCCAGCGAGACCTTCATGGAGTGGCCCGCGGCCTCCGCCGCGAGCTGCTGGCCCACGGCGGTGGAACCCGTGAACGTGAACTTGCGCACGCGAGCGTCGTCAAGCAACGCGGAGACGTTCGACGCCTTCTTGGCCGGGACCACGGCCAGCACGCCGTCGGGAAGCCCGGCCTCCTTGAGCACCTGGGCGAGGTAGAGCATCGTCAACGGAGTCTTGGACGCCGGCTTGACCAGCATGGTGCAGCCGGCCGCCAGCGCCGGGGCGATCTTGCGCGCGCCCATGGCCAGCGGGAAGTTCCACGGCGTGATCGCCAGGCAGGGGCCCACGGGCTGCTCGGCGACGAGGATGCGGGACTTGCCGTCGGGGCTGACGCGGTACTCGCCGCGCGGGCGCACGGCCTCCTCGGCGAACCAGCGGAAGAACTCGGCGCCGTAACCGACCTCGGCCGCGGAGTCCTTCAGCGCGCGGCCCAGCTCGAGGGTCTGCAGCAGGGCCAGCTCCTCGGAGCGCTCGCCGAGCAGCTCGAAGGCGCGGCGCAGGATCTCGGAGCGCTCGCGCGGGGCGGTCGCGGCCCAGGAGTCCTGGGCGGCGCAGATCGAGTCGAGCGCGCGGCGGGCGTCGGCCTCGGAGCCGGCGGCGACCTCGGTGAGCACGGAGCCGTCGGCCGGGTTGAAGACCTCGAAGGTCTCCCCGTCCTCGGCGGCGACGAACCCGCCGTCGATGAACAGCCCCTTCGGGGTCCTCTCGATCAGCTCCCGCGGGTCCACGGAGGACGCCTGCGCGGTGCCGGCGGAGGTGTTTTCGGTGTTCTTCTCGGTGTTATCGGCCATGACCCCACTATGCCCCCGGCGACGTGGCCTCCGCCACTGTCCAGGGCGGGTGCCGGGGACGCCACGCCGCCGTGTGGCGGGGCAGGCAGGCCGGCCGTGCGCCCGCTCACGTGCGCGGCGCCGGGCGCCGGGCCGAACTATCGTGGTGGAGTACCACCGAACCTCCCAGATAAGGAGCGCAGATGACCGCCGACATCACGGCCACCACCGCCTGGAAGAACCTCGAGGACCGCTACGAGGCGACCCGGGAGGTGACGCTGCGCGAGCTGTTCGCCGCCGATCCCGACCGGGCCGGGAACTTCTCCTTCGACGCCGCCGGACTGCACGTCGACCTGTCGAAGAACCTCCTCGACGAGGAGACCCGCGACGCCCTGGTCGCCCTGGCCGAGGAGATCGGGCTGAAGGACCGCGTCGAGGCGATGTTCTCCGGCGAGCACATCAACAACACCGAGGACCGCGCGGTGCTGCACACCGCCCTGCGCCTGCCCGCCGAGGAGCAGCTGAAGGTCGACGGCCAGGACGTCGCCGCCGACGTGCACGAGGTGCTCGGCCGCATGCGCGACTTCGCCTCCAAGCTGCGCTCCGGCGAGTGGCTCGGCCACACCGGCCACACCATCAAGAAGGTCGTCAACATCGGCATCGGCGGCTCGGACCTGGGCCCGAAGATGGCCACCCTGGCGCTGCGCGCCTACGCCACCGCCGGCATCAGCGGCGAGTTCGTCTCCAACGTCGACCCAGCCGACATGGCCGCCACCCTGGACCGCCTCGACCCCGAGTCGACGCTGTTCATCATCTCCTCGAAGACCTTCACCACCCAGGAGACCCTGGCCAACGCGCACGCCGCTAAGCGCTGGCTGCTCGAGCGCTTCGACGGCGAGGAGGCCGCGATCGCCAAGCACTTCGTCGCGGTGTCCACCAACGCCGAGAAGGTCGCCGAGTTCGGCATCGACACGGACAACATGTTCGGCTTCTGGGACTGGGTCGGCGGCCGCTACTCCGTCGACTCCGCCATCGGGCTTTCCCTGATGTGCGTGATCGGGCCGATGGACTTCATGCGCTTCCTCGAGGGCTTCCACGCGATGGACGTCCACTTCCGCACCGCCAAGTTCGCGGAGAACATCCCGGTGCTCATGGGCCTGCTCAACGTCTGGTACTCCAACTTCCACGGCGCCCAGACCCACGCGGTGCTGCCCTACTCGCAGGACCTCTCCCGCTTCCCGGCCTACCTGCAGCAGCTGACCATGGAGTCCAACGGCAAATCGACCCGCCGCGACGGCGAGCGCGTCGACTACTCCACCGGCGAGATCTTCTGGGGCGAGCCCGGCACCAACGGCCAGCACGCCTTCTACCAGCTGATTCACCAGGGCACCCGCCTGATCCCGGCGGACTTCATCGGCTTCGCCCGTCCCAAGGAGGACCTGCCCACCGCCACCGGCGAGGGCTCGATGCACGACCTGCTGATGGGCAACTTCTTCGCCCAGACCAAGGTGCTCGCCTTCGGCAAGACCGCCGAGGAGATCGCCGCCGAGGGCGTCGACCCGGCGATCGTGCCGCACAAGGTCATGCCGGGCAACCGCCCGACCACCACGATCCTGGCCGAGGAGCTCACCCCGGCCGTCCTCGGCGCGCTGATCGCCCTCTACGAGCACATCACCTTCGTCGAGGGTGCCGTCTGGGACATCAACTCCTTCGACCAGTGGGGCGTGGAGCTGGGCAAGCAGCAGGCCAACGACCTGGCCCCGGCCGTCAGCGGCGAGGTCGAGCCGGACACCGGCGACGCCTCCACCGACTCCCTGATCGGCTGGTACCGCACCCACCGCGGTTAGGCCGCTGAGGCTGAGCCGGTCTTGCTGAGCCGGTGAACCCGTCGGTCCGACGGGCCCGGCCGGCGCTCCGTCTGATCCGCGAAGCGTGATCTGCGCCGCGCGCGAATCCCCCGCCCCGGGGATCGCGCGCGGCTAATCTTTTCCCCATGGGCGAAGCCGTCTCCACAGACACCTACACTCCCCGCCAGCGCACCGAGTACCGCCGGGCCCTGGCACACGACCTCGAGATCTTCGACCGGCACCTCCAGCACGCGGAGTTCGAGGACGCCGGCACCGTCGGCCTCGAGCTCGAGCTCAACCTCGTCGACGAGGACATGGACCCGGTCACCTGCAACCGCGAGGTGCTGGCCCACCTCGACGACGAGTACCAGCCGGAGCTCGGCGCCTACAACGTCGAGCTGAACAACCCGGCGGTCGACCTGACCGGCCAGGGCCTGCGCGACCTCGAGCGCAGCGTGCTGGGCCGTCTGGACCGGGTGCGCGACGCCGCGGCCGAGGCCGGGGCGAAGGTCGCGATGATCGGCACGCTGCCGACGCTGACCACCGAGTTCCTCGAGTCGCCGGGCTGGATGACCCCGGAGAACCGCTTCCGCGGCCTCAACAACGCGATCATGTCCAGCCGCGGCGAGATGGTTCGCATCGATCTCACCGGCCGGGAGCACTACGGCCACGACTTCGCGGACATCGCCCCGGAGTCGACGTGCACCTCGGTCCAGCTGCACCTGCAGGTCCCGCCGAACCGCTTCGCCGACGCCTGGAACGCCTCGCAGGCCATCGCCGGCGTCCAGGTCGCCCTGGGCGCGAACTCCCCGCTGTTCTGCGGGCGCAAGGTCTGGCCCGAGTCCCGCATCCCGGTCTTCCGCCAGGCCATCGACACCCGCACCCCGGAGCTCGAGGCGCAGGGCGTGCGCCCGCGCGTCTGGTTCGGCGAGCGCTGGATCACCAGCGTCTTCGACCTCTTCGAGGAGAACGTGCGCTACTTCTCCCCGCTGCTGCCCGAGGACCGCCAGGCCTCCGGCACCCCGATGATGCAGGGCGACACCCCGGCCGTGCACTACCTCAACCTGCACAACGGCACCGTGTGGCGCTGGAACCGGCCCATCTACGCGCCCGGGTCACCACGCGCCCACCTGCGCGTCGAAAATCGGCTCCTGCCCGCCGGGCCGACCGTGGCGGACACGATCGCCGACGCCGCGTTCTACTACGGCATGGTCAACCACCTCACCGAGGAGAACCGGCCGGTCTGGTCGCGGCTGACCTTCCCGCAGGCGGAGGAGAACTTCATGAACGCCGCGCGCAACGGGCTGACCGCGCGGATGCACTGGCCCACGCTGGGCACCGTCGACGTCGCCCACCTGGTGCGCGAGCACCTGCTCCCGGAGGCCCGCGCCGGCCTGGAGCGCCTGGGCGCGGACCGCGACGTCATCGACCACTACCTCGGCATCATCGAGGGCCGGGCGCGCACCCGGCAGAACGGGGCGCACTGGCAGGTACGCACCCTCGACGCGCTCAGCCCGCGCGGTGCCAAGCCGGACACCCCCGAGCGCGCCGCGGCGATCCGGGAGATGCTCCGGCTCTACCTGGAGCACCAGGCCACCGAGGAGCCGGTGCACACCTGGTCCATGGGCCGCTGAGCGGGCACCCGGGACGTTCGCCCGGCGCGCCCGGCCCGCCGGCTCACATCCGGACCATCGGCTCCCAGCCGAACGGGACGTGGTCGCTGTCGACGACGCGCTTGCCGAAGGGGAAGCAGGTCACCGGGATCATCTTGACGTTGGCGATGGCCAGCGGGATGCCGACGACGGTGATCGCCTGCGCGGCTGCGGTGGTCAGATGCCCGATCGCCAGCCACAGCCCGGCGATGAGGAACCAGATGACGTTGGTGACCCCGGACAGGGCACGCACGCGCCCGGTCTCGCGCACCACGGTGCGACCGAAGGGCCACAGGGCGTAGTTGGCCATGCGGAAGCTGGCCACGCCGGCGGGGATGGTGATGATGAAGATGCAGGCGATGACGCCGAAGACGAAGTAGCCGATCGCCAACCACAGCCCGCCGAGGAAGAACCAGATCAGGTTGAGCAGAAGCTTCATGACCCCAGGCTAGCGGGGCCGGCGCCGCCGAGCATCAGCTGGCAGTGCGGACACCACCAGATCACGCGCTCGAGCTCCGTGGCGTCGCCCGGGGTGCGCGTGCGCCCCCGCTCGTCGCGGCGCCCGCCGCCCGGGGCGCCCGCGGGTGCCGGCGGCCCGCCGAGCCAGCCGGAGCGGATCGGGGTGCCGCAGCGCCGGCAGGGCTTTCCCGCCCGACCGAAGACGTAGGAGCTCTGCCCCGCCCGGCGCACGCCGGTGGTCACCCGGATCGGCGAGTCTCGGTTGGCGCGCATGAGCCGGTGGGTCAGCGCGAGCAGTCTGTCCACGTCCACCGCGCGCACGGGCGTGGCCGGGTGCACGCCGAGCAGGAAACAGATCTCGGCGCGGTACTCATTTCCCACCCCGGCGAGGTTCCTCTGGTCCAGGATCGCGGTGCCCACGGGACGGTCGGGCCGGGCGAGCAGGCGGCGGCGCGCCTCCTGTGCTCCGCCGCGCGACCAGTCCGCGCCGAGCACGTCGGGGCCCAAGTGCCCCATGCGTGCGGACCACTCGCGGGCCGGGAAGACCTCGACCAGCCCGAGCGAGTGGCCGACGACCTCGATGTCGGGGTTGCCCGGGGTGTCGACAAGCCGCAGCACCACGCGCGCGGTGTGGCCGGGTTTGCGCCAGCGCTCGCCGGCGCGGTGCACGGACCAGGTGCCCTCCATCTTCAGGTGGGTGTGCAGCACGTCGTCGTCGAAGAGCATGAACAGGTGCTTGCCGTAGGGCCACACGCGCCGGCAGGTGGTGCCGGTGAAGTCCGCCAGGGCGTGCCGGGGCACCCGCAGCGAGGATTCGGTGACCGTGCGTCCGGTCATGAACTGCAGGCGGCGGGCCAGCTGGAATACGGAGTCTCCCTCGGGCATGACCCCTTCATGCTACGCGGCGCCGCGGCGCCCTCCTGCGGTGCCGGCGTCCCTTGCCGGGCCTCCTGAACCCTCCCACCGGTGGGGTCCACGCCGTCGCCGTGAGGCCGTGAGACCGCCGCGCCCGCGCCCCCGCCGCCTCCCCGTTGTCCCCCGGAGGCGGCCGCGGGCGCTCCCCCCTGGCGACCCGTCCCGCGGCGTGCGGTCGGGGTCGACTCGCGGTGGTTCGACTCCCGTCGGCGACGGAGCTGGATCCCCTGGTGGCGCATCCTCGCCCCGCTGCACCACGAACTATAAGTGGGGTCGAATCAGTTCCCCCGTACGCATACGCCCACCGCGGTGGGCAGATGTGTCAGCGGCCACGTCGTCCGCCACCGCCGCCACGTAGGCCCCATCCGCCCCTGCCGCCACGGCGCGGGCGGCCGAAGCCACCCCCACGCGGGGGTTGTTCCTCGCCGCCCTCCCAGACGGTGGGGTCGGGCTCGCCGCCCCAGGGCAGTTCGTCGTCGTCGAAGCTGAGCTCCTCGAGCGCCTCGCCGAGGCTGCGCCCGCCGTGCGCGGGGCGTTCCGGGCGGGGATCACTCCCCCTCGATTGACGACGTCCCGCCCCTCCCGCGTGCGCGGTCACGCGCAGCCCCCGCGGGGTGACGCGCGCGCCTGCGGCGCGCATGGCGCTTGCGAGCGGATGGGTGAGCGCCGGTTCGCCGTCGACGTGCTCGATGACGAAGCCGCGGGCGCGCCCGGAGGCGACGAGCTCGGCCAGGGCGCGCACGACGAGTCCGGCGAGCTCCTCCTCGCCGACGCCGAGGCCGACCGGGAGGCTGCCGGTGAACAGGCTCAGCCGGCGCCCGCCGCGGGTGACGTGCGCCAGCAGCAGGCCGTCGACGAGGACGACGAGCGCGCCGGCCGAGCGGGTCGGTCCCTTGCGCGGCCAGGGAAGGGCCGCGCCGTAGGGGTTGGCCGGGTCGCAGGCGGCCAGCACGTGGACCTTCGGCTCGCGGGTCCCCGAGGGCCAGCCCTCCAGGTCCGGGGTGTCGGCGTAGCCGCGCAGGCGGTCGATGATCGCCGGGGCGGAGAACTGCGCGGCGCCCAGGCCCTCGACGAGGTAGCCGCGCAGGGCCCGGCCGTTCTCCTCGAATCTGGAGAGCACCTTGTAGGCCAGCGCGAAGCCGCCGGCCACCCCCTCGTCGACGACGCTGCCGCGGGTGAGCACGCCGTAGCGGTCCAGCCAGGCCTCGCCGAGGGCCACCGAGCGGGTGGTCGCGTCCTCGGTCGGGGCGACCGCGAGCGCCCAGCGCCCGCGCATGTCCGGCGGGACGCGGCTGCCGCCGGAGTTGCCGAAGGCCCCGGCGCGCTGGGACTGCGCGAAGCTGGTGCGCCCCATGCGCAGGCGGGTGCGCCCCGGGGTGCGCTTGGCGCGGTGCGCCGAACCGGAGGCCGGCCCGGAGGCGGCCAACCGGGCGCGCAGCGGGGCGAAGCTCTCGGGGGCGACCCGGCCGGCTTCGACCAGGCCCCAGATCGCCTCGCGCAGCTCCTCAGGCGTGACCTGACCGGTGACCAGGCCGAGGTCCTCGCCGGTGACCTCGGCGAGCAGGTCGGTGAACAGGAACGCCCCTCCCCTGCCGAGCACGCCGAGCACGGACTCCTGCAGCCCGCTGAACGTGGCGACGGCTTCGCCGTCGCCACCCTCCTTCTGCCTCGTGGCACCGACGAAGTCGGTGCCATCGGCCAGTTGCGCGGCGTAGTCGGCGGGCAGCAGCGTGATCCACGGGTCGCGGGCCCCGGCGGTGCCGGCGCCCCGGATGAGCACCTCGCCGGAGGTGGTCAGCTCGTCGAGCCAGCGCGGCTCGTAGCCGTCGACGCGCGCCGGCAGCACCAGCGACTCCCACGCCGAGGCCGGAAGCCGCACCCCGGCGAGCTGCTCGACGACGGCGAAGACCCCGTCGACGCCGTGCAGGCCCGGCCGCTCGCCGACGGCGGCGACCTGCTGCCACTCGGGCAGGAAGCGGCCGAAGGCGGACTGGCTGACCGGGCGGGACTCCCGGCGCGCGGCGGCCAGGCAGCGCCGCCGGATCACGCCGAGGACCTCGGCGTCGCAGTACTCGGCGGTCTCCACGCCCTGACGGAAGCGGCCCTCGACGACCTTGCCGGCCCGCGCGGCGGTATCGAGCACGGAGTGCGCCGCCGAGACCGACAGCCCGAAGGCGCCGGCCAGGTCGCGCAGGGTGAAGGGCCCGCGGGTGCGCGCCCAGCGGGCCACCAGCTGATCGAGGGCGTCGACGACGGTGTCCACCTGGGCCGGCACGCCCGGCGGGACGGGCACGCCCAGGCCGTCGCGCAGCAACGCGGCGTCGGGAATCTGGGCGAGGTGCTCGCGCCCGGCGAACCGCACGGACATCACGCGCCCGGAAAGCTCGGCGCGCGCGACGCCGGCCGGGTCGGCGAAGTCGCAGTGGTCCCCCAGCTCCTCGACGGGGACGGGGCCGAGCAGGCGCAGCACGTCGGCGAGCTCCTCGGGCCCGCGCGCGCGGCGACCGTCGGCGGTGCGCTGCAGCTGGGCGTGGGTCTCGGCGATGATCTCGGGGTCGAGCAGCTCGCGCAGCTCGACGGTGCCCAGCAGCTTGGCCAGCAGCGCCGGGTCCAGGGCGAGGGCGGCGGCGCGCTTCTCGGCGGCCGGGGTGTCGCCCTCGTACATGAAGGCGCCGGTGTAGTTGAACAGCAGCGAGGAGGCGAAGGGGCTGGGCTGCTCGGTGGTGACCTCGGCGATGCGCACGCGGCGCAGCGCGACCGCCCGCAGCACCTCCTCTAAGGCGGGCAGGTCGTAGACGTCCTGGAGGCACTCGCGGACGGTCTCCAGGATGATCGGGAAGGACGGGTAGCGCCGCGCGACGTCGAGAAGCTGCTCGGCGCGCTGGCGCTGCTGCCACAGCGGGGCGCGCCGACCGGGGTTGCGCCGCGGCAGCAGCAGGGCTCGGGCGGCGCACTCGCGGAAGCGGGAGGCGAAGAGCGCCGAGTCGCCGACGCGGGCAGCCACGGTCTCGCCGACCTCGTCGGGGTCGAGGGCGAACAGGGCACCGGAGGGCTCGGCGTCGGCGTCCGGCAGGCGCAGCACGATGCCGTCTTCGCCGGCGACGGCCTGGGCGTCCATGCCGAGGTTCTCTTCGACGGCCGCGCCGACGGCCAGGGCCCAGGCGGCGTTGACTCCCCTGCCGAAGGGCGAGTGCAGCACCACGCGCCAGTCGCCGAGCTCGTCGCGGAAGCGCTCGAGGACCAGAGTGCGCTCGTCGGGCACCACGCCGGTCGCGTCGCGCTGGTCGCGCAGGTACGCGACCAGGTTGGCCCGCGCGTCGTCGTCAAGCCCGGCGGTGCGCAGACGCTCCTCGGCGCCGCCCACGCCGACGCCGGCACCCGCGCCCGCGCCGGGGTCCGCGGAGTCGGCCTCGGCGAGGATCTCGCGGCGGAAGGCGCCGAGCGCGCGGCCCAGCTCGGCGGGACGGCCCACCGCGCCGCCGTTCCAGAAGGGCAGCCGGCCGGTGTGGCCGGGCGCCGGAGTGACCAGGACCTGGTCACGGGTGATGTCCTCGATGCGCCAGCTCGTCGCACCCAGGGTGAACACGTCGCCCACGCGCGACTCGTAGACCATCTCCTCGTCGAGCTCGCCGACGCGCCGCGGGGCCCCGTTCTCGCCGCCGCCCTCCAGGAAGACGCCGAACATGCCGCGGTCCGGGATGGTCCCGCCGCTGGTGACGGCCACCCGGCGCGCCCCGGGGCGGGCGGAGAGCACGCCGGTGGTGCGGTCGTAGACCACCCGCGGCTTCAGCTCGGCGAAGTCGGCCGAGGGGTAGACGCCGCTGACCAGGTCGAGCACGGCGTCGAAGACCTCCCGCGGCAGCTCGCGGTAGGGGTGGGCGCGGCGCACGGTGGCGAACCAGTCCTCGACGTCGAGGTCGGCGGCCGCCACGGCGGCCACGGTCTGCTGGGTGAGCACGTCCAGCGGGTTCTTCGGCGGGTGGAGCTCCTCGATCGAGCCGGTGCGCATCCGCTCGACCGTCACGGCCGTCTGCACCAGGTCCGCGCGGTGCTTCGGGTAGAAGGAGCCGTGGGAGACCGCGCCGACGGTGTGCCCGGCGCGGCCCACGCGCTGCAGGCCGGAGGCGACCGAGGGCGGCGACTCGACCTGGACGACGAGCTCGATGGCGCCCATGTCGATGCCCAGCTCCAGCGAGGAGGTGGCCACCACGGCCTTGAGCGTGCCCTCCTTGAGCATCCGCTCGGTGACGGCGCGCTCATCCTTGGACACCGAGCCGTGGTGGGCACGGGCGATGACGGGCGCGGCGGAGCCGGCGGTGTCGACCGACTTCATCAGCTGCGCGGGGTCGCGCCGGGTGGGCGCGGCCAGGGACTCCGGGTCGTGCTCGGCGGCCCACAGCTCGTTGAGCCTGCTGGTCAGCCGCTCGGCGGTGCGCCGGGAGTTGACGAAGACGAGCGTGGAGCGCGCGGCGGTGATCTCGGCGTAGAGCTCGCGCTCGATGAACGGCCAGATGGACTTCTGCGCCGGCAGGGCGGACTCCTCGGGCACCCCGCCGGTCACACCCACGGTGTCGTCGACGACGGCCGCGCCGATGGTCGAGCCCTCCTCGGGCACCGGCAGGTCCGCCATGTCCTCCACCGGCACGTGGACCTTGAGGCCCCAGCGCTTCGGGGCGGCCGGGGCGATGATCTCCACCGGGCGGTCGCCGCCGAGGAAGTCGGCGACGGCGTCCAGCGGTCGCACGGTCGCCGACAGCCCGATGCGCTGCGGGTCGCGGCCGGTCAGCCGGGAGAGCCGCTCGAGCGAGAGCGCGAGGTGCGCGCCGCGCTTGGTGCCGGCCAGGGCGTGGATCTCGTCGACGATGACGGTGTCGACGTCCCTGAGGATCCCGGCGGCCTTCGAGGTGAGCATCAGGTAGGCCGACTCGGGCGTGGTGATCAGGATGTCCGGCGGGCGGCGCAGCTGACGGGCACGCTCGGCCTGTGGCGTATCTCCCGAGCGCACGCCGACGGTGATGTTCGGCACCGCCTGCCCGGTGCGCTCGGCGACGCGGGCAATGCCGGTCAGCGGGGCGCGCAGGTTGCGCTCCACGTCCACGCCCAGGGCCTTCAGCGGGGAGATGTAGAGCACCTTGACCCCGTGGCCCTTCTCCGCCGCGCTCATCTCGCACGCGCCCTCGCCCGGGGCCGTGAGCACCCCCTGACCCGCCGGTTCGACCAGCGAGTCGAGCGCCCAGAGGAAGGCCGCGAGCGTCTTGCCGGAGCCCGTGGGCGCGACGACCAGGGCGTTTTCGCCCTTCGAGATGGTCGCCCAGGCCTCTTCCTGCACTTTCGTGGGCTTCTCGTAGACCTCCCGGAACCACTGCGCCACTTGCGGGCGGAAGTCGTCGACGATGCGGGAGGCCATGCCTCGATCTAACCAAACGGATAGAGTGGTCACCATGACAGCTGAGCTTTCCGACGCCCGCCTCACCAAGAGGCTGGCACAGGGCACCGGTGAAATTCTCAAGGGCGTGCGCAACGTCGGCCTGCTGCGCGGACGAAACCTCGGCGACGCCGGCGACGAGCTCGCGCAGAGCTGGATCGCCCGCGTGCTCGAGCAGCACCGCCCCGACGACGGCTTCCTCTCCGAGGAGGCCGCGGACAACCCGGAGCGCCTGGGCAAGGACCGGGTCTGGATCATCGACCCGCTCGACGGCACCAAGGAGTTCGCCACGGGCCGCCAGGACTGGGCCGTGCACATCGCGCTGGTCGAGAACGGCCGCCCGACCCACGCCGCCGTCGGCCTGCCCGACCTCGGCGTGGTCTTCCACACCGGCGACGTCCGCGCGGTCACCGGCCCCTACTCGATGAAGATCGCCATCTCGCACAACCGCCCGCCGGCCGTGACCGAGTACATCGCCGAGAAGATGGGCCGCACCACCGTGCCGCTGGGCTCGGCCGGCGCGAAGGCCATGAACGTACTGCTCGGCGACTCGGACGCCTACATCCACGCCGGCGGCCAGTACGAGTGGGACTCCGCCGCCCCGATCGGTGTCTGCCGCGCGGCCGGGCTACACTGCTCGCGTCTCGACGGCAGCGAGCCCACGTACAACCACAAGGACACCTACCTACCGGACATCCTGATCTGCCGCCCCGAGCTGGCCGACGAGATCATGGAACACGCCGCGACCTTCCTCGAGGAGAACGGCAGCTACCTGTGACGTCCGGCCACCTGTGACGCCCGGTGGCCCGGCCCCGCGGTAGGGTGACGCCCATGAGTGCAGCACCGGTTGAGACCCCCTACGAGGACCTGCTGCGCCGGATCATCGAGACCGGCGCGCACAAGGACGACCGCACCGGAACGGGCACGACCAGCCTGTTCGGCGCACAGATGCGCTTCGACCTCGCCGAGTCCTTCCCCCTGTTGACCACCAAGAAGGTCTACTTCCGCGGGGTGGTCGGCGAGCTGCTGTGGTTCCTGCGCGGCGACTCCAACGTGCACTGGCTGCAGGACAACCGGATCAGGATCTGGAACGAGTGGGCCGGCGAGGACGGCGAGCTCGGGCCCATCTACGGGGTGCAGTGGCGCAGCTGGCCCACCCCGGACGGGCGTCACATCGACCAGATGCAGCGCGCCCTCGACCTTCTGCGCGAGGACCCCGACTCCCGGCGCAACATCGTCAGCGCCTGGAACGTCGGCGAGCTGGAGAACATGGCGCTGCCGCCGTGCCACCTGCTCTTCCAGTTCTACGTCGCCGACGGCAAACTCAGCCTGCAGCTCTACCAGCGCAGCGCGGACATGTTCCTCGGCGTGCCGTTCAACATCGCCTCCTACTCGCTGCTTGCCCACATGGTCGCCCAGCAGGTCGGGCTGAAGGTCGGCGAGTTCATCTGGACCGGCGGCGACTGCCACGTCTACGACAACCACCGCGAGCAGGTCGCCGAGCAGCTCTCGCGCACCCCGCGGCCGTACCCGCAGCTGAAGCTGCACAAGGTCGCCTCGCTCTTCGACTACGGCTTCGACGACGTCGAGCTGGTCGGCTACGACCCGCACCCGACGATCAAGGCCCCGGTGGCGGTCTGATGCTCGGCGCGATCTGGGCGCAGTCGGTCGACGGGGTCATCGGCGACGGCGAGACGATGCCCTGGCACCTGCCCGAGGACCTGGCCCACTTCAAGGAGACCACCCTGCGCTACCCCGTGATCATGGGGCGGCGCACCTGGGAGTCGCTGCCGGCGAAGAACCGCCCGCTGCCGGGCCGGGAGAACATCGTCGTCTCCTCGCGCGGGCCCGGCGAGTGGTCCGCCGGCGCCGAGGTGGTCAGCTCCCCGCCGGGCCTGACCGGCTTCACCGGCCTGCCCGGCCGCGTCGGCCGCCAGGGCCTGGTCGGCCACGAGCAGCGCGAGGGTCACGACGGCTGGATCATCGGCGGCGCGCGCCTCTACGCGCGTGCGGTCGAGGTGGTCGACCGCATCGAGGTGACGCTTGTTGACGCCGTGCTGCTCCCCGTGCTGCGCGAACGTGCGGTCTCCGCGCCGGACGTGCCCGACGACTTCTCGCAGGTCTCCGACAGCGGCTGGCTGGTCTCCGAGCGCGGGCGCCTGACCGTGGGCGTCAGCGAGATGCCGCTGCGCTACCGGTTCCTCAGCTACGAGCGCAAGCGCCTGGCCTGAGGGCCGGCGGCTGCGGGGCGGGGCCTTCCGGCCTGTGGCCCGGCAGGACCGGGAGGGTTTACGGGCGCCCGCGCCGGTGCGGTACCCTAGTCTGGTGCCCGCCGAGGCGGGCACCCGCCCCAGTAGCTCAGGGGATAGAGCACCGCTCTCCTAAAGCGGGTGTCGAAGGTTCGAATCCTTTCTGGGGCACCCGGTGAAAACCCGGGCCACCGACTCTCCGGTGGCCCGGGTTTTCCGTGTCTCTGAGGCTCGGCGGACCTGCGCCGGTGGACGGGCCTGTTATAGTTACCGATGTTGCCAATGTGACTGAAGTTAGTATTGCTGCGCCGCGGTGGCACCCGCGCCGCAGTTCCGCGCCACGGCCGCCACGACGGCGTCGGCAAGCGGAGACCAGACGCACCCACCTTCCCTAGGAGCGCACATGAACCTGAACTCCCCGCTCAGCCGCCGGTCCCTCTTTCGCGTCGCCGGCGCGACCCTCGCCCTCGGCGCCGGCGCGGCCGTGCTGCCGCAGGCCGACGCGCAGGGCCGCTCGCTCGGCACCGTCCTCGACTACTCCGGCGGCGTGCCGAGCGCCCAGGCGATCAAGAACGCCGGCCACCTCGGCGCCGTGCGCTACGTCTCCGAGCCGCGCGCGGCCTGGATGAAGGGTAAGCCGGTCAAGATCGAGGAGACGAAGGCCATGGCCGCCGCGGGCCTGGCCACCGCCTCCGTCTATCAGTACGGCAAGGACCGGACCGCCGACTGGCGCGAGGGTGCCGCCGGCGCGGCCAAGCACGCGCCGAAGGCCATCGCCCTGCACGCCGCCGCGGGTGGGCCTACCGGCAAGCCGATCTACGTCGCCATCGACGACAACCCCACCCGCAACGAGTACGAGACGCTGATCAAGCCGTACCTCAAGGGCTTCTCGGCCGCGCTGGCCGCCGCCGGGCTCAAGACCGGCGTCTACGCCAACTACCCGACCATAGACTGGTTGATCGCCGACGGCATGGGCGAGTACTTCTGGCAGCACGGCTGGGGATCCAACGGCAAGATCCACCCGCGCGCCAACGTCTACCAGCGTCCCGGCGTCACCGCCCGCGTCGGCGGCGTCGAGGTCGACATCAACGACGTCTACACCCGCGACTGGGGCCAGTGGACCCCGGGCACCACCTCCCTGCCGGCACTGCAGCCGAGCACCCCGACCACCGAGTCAACGGGCGGAAACGGCGGGAACGGGAACGGCGGCACCGGTAACGGCGGCGGCACCGGTAACGGCGGAAACGGTGGTAACGGCGGTGGCCAGAACGGCACCCGCGGCAACGGTGGTCAGGGCGGCGGGCTGCCGCTGGGCAGCTCCGGGAACTTCACCCTGCCGAGCCTGGACAAGGTGACCATCAACCTGCCCGGCGGCATCTCCGTCAACGGCGGGCAGCTGCGCTCCATCGCCGAGCAGGCCGCCCGGCTGTCCAGCTAACGGCTGACGCCGGCGGCCGCTTCCCGCCGGCGGCTACTTCCCGTCCTTCTTCGCCGAGGGCTCGGCGGAGGACTTCTCCGGGGACTTCTTCTCCCCGGACCGGCCGGAGGACCTGTCATTCGACTTCTCCTCCGGCTTCTTGTCGTCCCCGGACTTCTTCGAGTCGGACTTCTTTTCGTCGGTCATCTTGTCGTCCGACTTGTCGCCGGACTTCTTCCCGGACTCCCCGGAGGACCTGTCACCGGACTTCTCCGTCGACTCCTCCCCGGACTTATCTTCGGATTTGTCCTCCGAGCCGTCCTCCGACGTGTCCGCGTCGATGCGGTCGACCGCGTCGTCGCCGATCCAGGCACCCATGCCCTTGATCCGGTCCTCGACGAGCTCGGTGAGGTCCTCGCTCGAGCCGGTCACCGCGGCGGCGACGACGAAGTCCCCGCTGAAGGAGACCGAGGAGTGCAGGTCCCTGTCATTCGACCAGCCCCACTTCGTGCCGATCGTGCCCGGCAGCAGCGCCGTGCCCCAGTCCTGCTCGTAGCCGTCGGCGGCCACGTCGGCCGCCCGGGCCATCGCGACGAGGATCGGCGAGGTCGGGGCGTCGTCGAGCACCCGCGCGACGAAGGTCGCCACGTCATAGGTCGAGGTCAGCGCGTAGCCCCAGTCCTCCCCCGAGCGGGTCGACTCGAGGCCGTACTTCTCCGCCGTCGCGTCGATCGAGTCCGGGTAGGCGGTGTAGAGGTCCTCGGCCGCGGCGTCCGAGGAGTCCGAGATCATGTTGATCGCCTCCCACCGCTGCGAGACGGTGCCGTGGTCGAGCACGTAGTCCGCGATGTAGAGCTTCGCCAGGCTCAGCGCCGGGCGCGCGTAGCGCTCCGAGGCCGTGCCGCGGCGTTTGCCGTCGCTCAACCGGATCACGCTGACCTGCGCGGCCGTGGCGTTCTCCACCGGCCCGCCGTGCAACCCGTCCTGAACCACTCCCCCGTCGCCGACCACGCCCTCGCCCGTGGCGTGCTCCCCGCCACCGGAGCGGGAGAGGCTGACGAAGGCGATGACGAGCACGAGCACCGCCACGCCGAGCACCGCGCAGATTCCGACGAGGACCCGGTTGACCGTGGCCAGCCCGTCACGGCCGGAGGATTCAGACATGCGCAAGATCCTAGTACCGGCGCCGCGCACGCGGCGCCGCAGGACGGCGAGGGGTCACCCGACGGGCGACGCCCGCCCCGGGTGATGGGGCGGGCCTCGGAAATCTCGGTGCACAGCGCGGGTCAGTGGCTGACCGGGGCCTCCACGCCGACGCCGGTCAGGGAGCGGACCTCCATTTCGTCGGCGAGGTCGTCGAGGTTGTCCGGCTTGCCCAGGTAGGTGCCGATGATCGCGGCCAGGAAGCCCAGCGGGATCGAGACCAGGCCGGGGCTGGTCAGCGGGAACCAGGAGAAGTCGACGCCCGAGAACATCGAGGTCTCGGTGCCCGAGACCGCCGGCGAGAAGAAGATCAGCAGCAGGGCGCTGCCCAGGCCGGTGTACATCGAGGCGACCGCGCCGGTGGTGTTGAAGCGGCGCCAGTACAGCGAGAACAGGATCGTCGGCAGGTTCGCGCTCGCCGCGATGGCGAAGGCCAGCGAGACCAGGAACGCGACGTTCTGCTGCATCGCCAGGATGCCCAGGACGATCGCGACGATGCCGAGCACCACCACCGTGATGCGCGAGACGCGGACCTGCTCCTCCTCGGTGGCCTGACCGTCGCGGATGACCGCATGGTAGATGTCGTGCGCGATCGAGGCCGAGGCCGTGATCGCCAGGCCCGCGACCACCGCGAGCACCGTGGCAAAGGCGACCGCGGAGACGACGGCCATGAACAGCGGGCCGGCCAGCTCCAGGGCCAGCAGCGGCGCGGCGGAGTTCGCCCCGCCCGGCGCGGCGAGCACCTTGTCCGGGCCGACGAGCGCGGCAGCGCCGTAGCCCAGGATCAAGGTGATCAGGTAGAAGGAGCCGATCAGCACGATCGCCCAGGTCACGGACTTGCGCGCCTCGGTGGCGGTGGGCACGGTGTAGAAGCGCATCAGCACGTGCGGCAGGCCGCCGACACCCAGGACCAGCGAGAGGCCCAGGGAGAGGAAGTCGAGTTGGCTGACGACGTCGGCGCCGTACTTCAGGCCCGGCTTCATCACGTCCTCGGCGGCGTAGCCGGCCTCGGCGCGCGCCTCGGAGCCGCGGTGCATCTCGACGGCGCGGTCGAAGAGCTCGGAGGCCCCGCCGCGCACGGCGACGAAGACCAGCACGGTCATGATGACCACCGCGCCGATGAGCAGCACGGCCTTGATCATCTGCACGTATGTGGTGCCCTTCATGCCGCCGATGAGAACGTAGGCGATCATGACCAGGCCGACCACGCCGACGACGCCGGCCTGGACGGTGGTGTCGTGGATGTTCAGCAGCACCGAGACCAGCGAGCCGGCGCCGGCCATCTGGGCGATGAGGTAGAACAGCGAGACGAACAGCGTGCCGAAGGCGGCCGCGGTACGCACCGGCTTCTGGCGCAGGCGGAAGGAGAGCACGTCCGCCATGGTGAAACGGCCGACGTTACGCATCGGTTCGGCGACCAGCAGCAGCGCCACCAGCCAGGCGACGAAGAAGCCGATCGAGTAGAGGAAGCCGTCGTAGCCGCTCAGCGCGATGGCGCCGACGATGCCGAGGAACGACGCGGCCGACAGGTAGTCGCCCGAGATGGCCAGGCCGTTCTGGGCGCCGGAGAAGGAGGCGCCGCCGGTGTAGAAGTCCGAGGCCTCCTTGGTGGTCTTGCCGGCGCGCATGACGATCGCCATGGTCACGACGATGAAGGCGACGAAGACCGAGATGTTCAGGATCGGGTTGCCCACGTCAGCTCCCGACTCCTGGGCCAGGACATGGGTGGTGTTCAACGGGTCCATGAGGTGGGGCCTACCCTTCCATCTTGGTGCGGATCGCGGCCGCGCGCGGCTCGATGTTCTTGTTGGCGTAGCGCACGTACACCCAGGTGATGATGAACGTCGTGACGAACTGGAGCACGCCGAGCACGATGCCCAGGTTGACGCTGCCGAAGACGTTGAGGGCCATCAGCTCGGGGAAGAACGTCGCCGCGACGACGTAGGCGACGTACCAGAGGAAGAAGGCGACGGACATCGGGAAGTTGAAGGAGCGGTACCGGCTGCGCAGCTCCTGGAACTGGGCTCCGGCGCGTACCTCTCGGAAGTCTTCGGCCGTCGGTTCCCGGCGTACCGGGCGCTCCGCGACGGCCGTGGGCTCTGCGGTGCTCATGGCGGGTGTCCTCTCTGTGTCGCGCCGCGGGCTCGCGTCGGAGGGGACCCGGTCCCACGGCGTGGTCAGCTCAGCGCGTGGACGTCAGGTGGGGCACCAGGACCCGGATCGCCGGGCCGCACGCCACGCTTGCCCGCTAGAAGTTACCCGGTTCACAGCCGTTATGAATAGTGAATGGACAGACAGCTTCACAGCCAATACGAACGCCACCCCCGAGGCCCCGCTGACCTGCGCCACCGCCCAGCCCGCGGCACCCCCGACGAAGCGGTCAATCGGCGGCGAGGCGCTCCCCGAGCGCTCCGGCGAGCACCAGGCGCACCAGATAGACGGTGAAGGCCGGCAGGAGGAAGAACACCAGCGGCACCGACCAGGCCACCGGCAGGTACACCACGCAGGCGACGGCCCCCAGGCACAGCGCCAGCGCCGCCACCGTGCACGGCAGGTGCGCCACGGCGAGCACGACGGCGTCGGCGAGCGCGCGCCGCGAGGCGGCGCCGAGGGCGAAAAACCACACGGCGACGCCGGCGATCAGAAGCGCGCCGGACAGGGCGAGGACCTGGAGGGCCGTCAACGCGGGCCCCTCGACGCCGGCGCGGAAGAGCACCCACTGCTGGTAGACCAGCACCGCGGCCAACAGGAGCGCGAGCAGCCAGTAC
Source organism: Corynebacterium frankenforstense (assembly GCF_030211955.1). Lineage (GTDB taxonomy): Bacteria > Actinomycetota > Actinomycetes > Mycobacteriales > Mycobacteriaceae > Corynebacterium > Corynebacterium frankenforstense_A. The sequence continues at coordinate 55,500 of NZ_JASODI010000012.1, forward strand.
CCCGTCACGGCGGCGAAGCGCCGCGGCAGCTCGCGCACGAAGCGCACGCCGTAACCGGAGCCGACACCGCGGACCATCTGGCCGATCACGACGTTGCCGGCGCGCAGCGCCGCACCGGCGGTGAGCACCGGCAACGCGCTGAGCACCATCAGCATGTTGACCACGACGAGGTCGGCGAACAGGCTGAAGACGGCCATGAACCGCGAGTCCGGGTTGAACAGTCGCACGGCGCGCCGCTCAGCCCTTCACGGCGCCGGCGGCGACGCCCTCGACGATGTGCTTCTGGGTGGCCGCGTAGAAGATGACGATCGGGATGATCGCGAGCACCAGCATCGCCATCATCGCCCCGAGGTCGCGGTCGCCCTGGGAACCGATGAACTGCTGGATGACCACCGGGATGGTGCGGTACGGCGTGGACAGGCCCACCACCAGGTACGGCAGCAGGTAGTCGTTCCACACCCACATCGCGTTCAGGATGGCCACCGTGATTGCCGTGGGCTTGAGCATCGGCATGACCACGCGGAAGAACGTGCCCAGCGGGGAGCAGCCGTCCATCGTCGCGGCCTCCTCGATCTCCAGCGGGATGGCCTTGATGAACCCGGAGAACATGAACACCGACAGGCCGGAGCCGAAGCCGACGTAGAGCACCACCATGCCCAGCGGGTTGGCCAGGCCCAGCCGGTCGGCGATGACGACGGTGGGGAACATGACCATCTGGAACGGGATGACCATGGAGAAGACGAACAGGTAGTACAGCGTCGAGGTCCACCACGTCTTGACCCGGGTGATGTAGTAGGCCGTCATGGAGCTGAAGAAGACGATGGCGGCGACCGAGGAGATCGTGATCACGAACGACCAGACGATCGCCCAGCCGAAGCCCTCGCCCTGGATGCCGGTGACGTAGTTGGTCAGCCCGGCCCACATCTCGCCGACGGGCAGCGCGAACGGGTTGTTCGAGATCGCGAAGCGTTCCTTGAAGGAGTTGAGCAGGATGAAGGCGATCGGGGTGAGAAAGACCAGGGTCAGAAAGACCAGCACCGCGTAGATGAGGACCTTGGCGGGGCCGCCGACGCGGGCGGCCGAGCCCCCCGTACCGGCGCCGGCCCCGGCGGGCCCGATGTCGACGGCCGCCGCGGCGTCATCGGGCCGCACCGGCCCGGCGGAAGGATTGACTTGGGTGGTCACGGTTTATGCCTCCACTTCCCTGCGCCGGGTGGCGCGCAGCTGGAACATCGCGATGACGACGACCACGACGACGAAGATGACGGCCTTGGCCTGGCCGACGCCCTCGGCGCCAACCCGGTTGAACATCGTCTTGACGATGTTGAGGGCGACCATCTCGGTCTCGCCGCCCGGCGCGCCGTCGGTCAGCGCGAGGTTCTGGTCGAAGATCTTGAAGGTGTTGGACAAGGTGAGAAACAGGCAGATGGTGATCGAGGGCATGATCATCGGGATGGTCACGTGCCGCAGCATCTCCCAGCGGGAGACGCCGTCGATCTCGGCGGCCTCGATCAGCTCCGGCGGCACGTTCTGCAGCCCGGCGATGTAGATGATCATCATGTAGCCGATCAGCTGCCAGTTGATCAGCATGACCAGGCCGGCGTAGCCGAACCGGGAGTCCGCGACGATCGTCTGGTCGTAGTTGGCCAGCACCGCGTTGATCATGGACTGCCAGGTGTAGCCGAGCACGATGCCGCCGATGAGGTTCGGCAGGAAGAACACCGTGCGGAAGAAGTTCGTGCCGCGCAGCTTGCGGGTCAGGGTCCAGGCCACCGCGAAGGCGACGACGTTGACCGTGATGATCGAGACGACGGCGACGAGCACCGTGAACACGAACGCGGAGACGAACCCCTCGCGGGCCTCGAAGGCGCGAGCGTAGTTGTCCAGGCCCACCCAGGAGGCGTCCGTGATCGTGGTGAACTCCGTGAAAGACAGCGCGAAACCGATGACGAAGGGCACCAGGAAGGCGACCAGGAACGCCAGCAGCGTCGGCAGGACGAAGACCGGGAAGTACTTTTTCAGTGCGGTTTGCATTCGAGCGTCAGCCTCCTAGCTCTGCAGGGCGATCTGGTTGGCCATCTCGTACTCCCAGTCGTCCCGGAACCGGTCCACCACGTCCTGCCAGGTCAGGTTGCCCATCGCGTACTGCGCCAGGTTCTGTCCGTAGCGGTCGCGGAAGCTCTGGTTCGGGCTGAACTGGAAGTCCCACGGCAGCGAGTTCGATTCCGGGTCCTGGATGGCGGCCTGGACCTGCTGGGCCAGCGGATCGGCGGGCACCTCGTCGGGCGCGTAGTCGGCGAAGGGGGCGATGAAGCCGAGCTCGTCGACCACCAGCTCCTTGCCGCGCTCGGAGAGGAAGAGCCATTCGACGAAGTCCCGGGTGGCCTGCTGGTCCTCGGCGCTGGCGCGGGAGTTGACCGCCAGATAGTTCTCGGTGCCGACGTTGAGGCCGTTGCGCTCCTCGTCGGGCATGCCCATGTACATGGGCATGAACTTGATCTTGTCCTCCTTGATCACGTTGCCGCCCACGCCCGCGATCTGCGACCAGGCCCAGTTGCCGTTCTGCACCATCGCGGCCTTGCCGGTGGCGAACTCCGCCATCGCGTCCGAGGTGGCCCGGCCGGTGGCCAGCGCCGGCGGCACCGTGGAGTTTTCCAGGTACAGGTCGAACAGCTGGCGGAACTGCCTCTCGTAGGTGAACTCCGCCTGCGCCATTTCCGAGAAATCGGAGATGTCGCGGTCGACGATCTCGTAGTGCAGCGGGCCGTTCATCAGGTGGTTGGTCCACCGCCACTCCTCGCCCGGCAGCAGGGAGGTCGAGGCGAAGGCGCCGTCGAGGCCGAACTCGTCCTTGCGGGCCTGCAGGTCCTCGGCGACGGCCTTGAGGTCGTCGAAGCCGTCGATCTCCTCGACCGAGCCCACCGCCGGGTTCGGCGCAGCGAAGTAGCGGTCGAAGATCTCCTCGTTGTAGAGCAGACCGAAGCCCTCGACGGCGAAGGGGAACGCGCGGGCGACCCCTGCGGCGTCGGTGATCGGCTCGACGTCGTCGTTGAGCCCGGTGACCACGCCATAATCGGAGATGTCGGCCAGGTAGTCCTGCCAGATGCCGAAGCCCTCCTGGCCGTTGATCTGGAACAGCGTCGGGGCGTTGGACTTGGCCATCTCGGCCTTGAGGGTCTGCATGTAGGACCCGGAGGCGGCCGTGACCACCTTGACCGGCACGCCGGTCAGTTCCGTGTATTCCTCGGCGATGTCCTCGAACTGCTGGGCCTGCTCGGGCTTGAAGTTCATGTAGTACACGCTCGGGCCGCGGTCTGAGCCGCAGCCCACCAGGGCGGAGGCGGCCAGCGCCGCGACGGCGCAGACGGCCGTCGCGCGCCGGATGCCGCGCGCCAGTGTCGTTCTCATGAAAGGTTCTCGTCCTTTCCGCGGATCGGCTGCTTGCGCAGCATGCATTCGGTTTTCATTCTAGGTCTCATCGCGTGCGCCCCCGTCGGGTTTCAGCCCGCCCGCGTCCCTTCGGCGGGGCAGGTAGACGACCTCCTCGTCGGGGCGCCCGGGAAGCACCGCCCGGAAGTAGGACTCCGCCGCCCGGGCCAGCGGCACGAACCCGCCCTTCTGCTCAGTCAGGAACCAGCGATGGTCGAGGATCTCGTGGAAGATCTGGGCCGGCTCGAGCTTGCCCCACAGCGGCTCCGGGACCAGGCTGACCACCGGCTCGTACTCCTTGACCATCCAGCGGTGCGCGACGTCGGCCAGGGGCAGCCGGCCGCCGTAGCGCACCGCCCGGTAGGCCTCCATCTCCCCCAGCAGCCGCTGCGCCTGCCGGTCCTGGACGTCCAGCCCCGTCAGCGCCTTGAGCTTCCTGCGGTGGAAACCGGTGGAGAACACCGCCGGCTCGAAACGCACGTGGGTGACGTCGCCCTCCTGCTCGATCTCGGCCTCCCCGACGTCGAAGCCCAGTTCGTTGATGCGCCCGACCCGCTCGGCCACCGCGTCGAAGGCGTCGCCCTCGACCTCCAGCTCGCCGACGACGAGCTCCCACAGGTCCGCGTAGATCCCCTCGACGGTGGTGCCCAGGGCGATGACGTCGACGCCCGGGTCGAGCAGTCCGCCGGCCTGCAGGTCCATCAGCTCGCCGATGATGTTGACCCGGGCCAGTTCGACGTCTTGGAGCCTGCGCCCGCGCGAGAGCGGCTCGTGGAACTCACCGGTCTCGGCGTCGACGAGGTACGCGGAGAACTGGTCCGCGTCGCGCCGGAACAGGGTGTTCGACAGCGAGACGTCACCCCAGTAGAAGTTGAGCAGGTGCAGGCGCACCAGCAGCACCGCCAGGGCCCGCACCAGCTTGCTGACGGTGTCCGCGTCGAGCTCTCGGGAGAAGACGTCGCGGTACGGCAGCGAGTAGCGCAGATGCTCGGTGACCAGACACGGGGTCAGCTCCTCGCCGTCGGCGTCGCGCCGCTGCGCGATCACGGCGACCGGTTCCACGCACGGCACGTCCAACCGCCGCAGGCGACGCAGGGTGCGGTACTCGTGCCAGGCGGCGTGCGCGCCGATCTCCTTGACCGCGAGCACCAGTCCCTCGGAGCGCACCAGGCGCACGGTGTGCCGGGAGATGCCGCGGGGCAGGGCGGCCAAGAGGTCCGCACCCCACTGCGCCAGCGGCCGGGACCAGGGCAGCCGCAGCAGCGCCGACGCGTAGACCGGGGACTGGACGTTCAGTTTCTCCCGCTGCGGCACCCGCTCTCGCCTCCTCTCCGGCCCTCAGAGGCGCCGGCCGGTCGCCCGGGAGAAGGCGTGCAACCCGCCGTCCTTGATCCGGGCGTGGATCACGTCGCCCTCGCGGACGCCGGACATCGGCGGCGTGCGCACGACGATCTGGCCCGGGTTCGAGTCCTCGTCGCCGCGGCCCGCGTCGCGCCAGCCGCCGCCGGCCAGGTGGCCGTAGACGTAGGAGTCGGAGCCGAGCTCCTCGACGAAGTCGACCTCCACCGGGATGGTGTGCTCCGCCTCCCCGTCGACCAGCTCGAGGGCCTCGGGCCGGAAGCCGAGGATGATCTGGCCGCCGTCCTCCGCGGTCACCCCGTCGAGCACCGCGGGGTCGAGCGGGATGCTCGCCCGGCCCATGCGCGCGGCGCCGGCGGCGGCGTCGACGTCGAAGGTCGCCAGATTCATCGCCGGGGAGCCGATGAACCCGGCGACGAAGACGTTGACCGGCGCCTGGTAGAGCTCGCGCGGGGTGCCCACCTGCTGGAGGACGCCGAAGTTCAGCACCGCGATACGGTCGCCCATGGTCAGCGCCTCGGTCTGGTCGTGGGTGACGTAGAGCGTGGTGACCCCCATGCGACGCTGCAGGTTCGCGATCTGGGTGCGCGTCTGCACGCGCAGCTTCGCGTCGAGGTTGCTCAGCGGCTCGTCCATGAGGAAGACCTGGGGCTCGCGCACGATCGCCCGACCCATCGCCACGCGCTGGCGCTGCCCGCCGGACAGGGCCTTGGGCTTGCGGTCGAGGTACTCGGTCAGGTCGAGGGTGGTGGCGGCCTCCTCGACGCGGCGGTTGATCTCGTCCTTGGCCACGCCGGCGATCTTCAGGGCGAAGCCCATGTTCTCGCGCACCGTCATGTGCGGGTAGAGGGCGTAGTTCTGGAAGACCATCGCGATGTCGCGTTCCTTGGGCGAGGCGTCGGTGACGTCCCTCTCGCCGATGAGGATGCGCCCCTCGTCGGTGTCCTCCAGGCCCGCGAGCATGCGCAGGGCGGTGGACTTGCCCGAGCCCGAGGGGCCGACTAGCACGAGGAACTCCCCGTCGGCGATGTCCAGGTTCAGCTTGTCGACGCTCGGTTTCTTCGCGCCGGGATAGATCCGGGTTGCCCGGTCAAACGTCACAGACGCCATTGTTCGCTCCTCCATCGGCAGGTACGTGCCGAACGATCCGTTGTGGGGGTGGAATGCGGCGGATGCGCCACACCTCCATTAAACACGCTTGCGGCCCACCGGCGGCCCGCTCCCGCCCCAGGCGCCCAGGCGGGGGAGGGACGCCCGCCGCGGGCCCGCACGGCGAGAAGCCCGCCGTCCCCGGGAGACCGGGGCCGGCGGGCAGGCGGCCGCGCGAGTGGTGTGGCGCGATGGAGTGGCAGCCGCGGCCGCTACTGCACGACGTCCAGCAGGTCGATGACGAAGACCAGCGTGCGCCCGGAGAGCGGGTGCCCGCCGCCCGCCGGACCGTAGGCCTTCTCGGGCGGGCAGATCAGGCGGCGGCGACCGCCGGCGCGCATGCCGGGGATGCCCTCCTTCCAGCCGTCGATCAGCCGGTCGAGAGGGAACTCGATGCTCTGCTTGCGGTCCCAGGAGGAGTCGAACTCCTCACCGGTCTCGAAGTCGACCCCCACGTAGTGCACCTCCACGGTGTCGCCGGCCTGGGCCTGCGCGCCGTCACCGACCGTGACGTCCTCGATGACCAGGTCCTCCGGTGCCGGACCCTCGGGCACGTTCACGTCGGGCTTCTCCATGGGTGATGCATTCTCCTTCATCGGGGGCAGTGTCCGGCCGCTGCACGCCGCCTGGGAGGCGGCGGAGGGCCATCGGCGTGCATTATATGCGAAACGATAGATCATACGCCTGTCTGGCGAGCCTAACCCGCACCCCGCCCCGGCGCGAAAACGGCGGCGCCGGCCCCACGGCGAAACGGCCCCCACGCCGCCACCCCACCCACGCAAAAGCCGCGCCACCCGGGCGGGTGGCGCGGCCGTCGGAAATCGAAGGGCGGTGTCAGCCGCCCGCCGCAACTAGCGCTGGTCGCGCGGGGTGACCTTGCGCAGGGTGTGGCCCGTGTAGATCTGACGCGGGCGGTTGATCTTGGAGTTCATCTGCAGCTGCTCGCGGTAGTGGGCGATCCAGCCGGGCAGACGACCGATGGCGAACAGGACGGTGAAGAAGTCCGTCGGGAAGCCCATGGCGCGGTAGATCAGGCCGGTGTAGAAGTCCACGTTCGGGTAGAGCTTGCGGGAGATGAAGTAGTCGTCCTTGAGGGCGATCTCCTCGAGCTCCATGGCCAGGTCCAGCAGGTCGTCGCCGCCGAGGTGCTCGAGCACCTCGTGGGCGGTCTCCTTGACGATGGCGGCGCGCGGGTCGTAGTTCTTGTACACCCGGTGGCCGAAGCCCATCAGGCGGACGCCCTTCTCCTTGTTCTTCACGCGGTTCATGAAGTCGGTCGCGTCGCCGCCGTTGTTGTTCTTGATATCCTCGAGCATCTCGAGGACGGCCTGGTTGGCGCCGCCGTGCAGCGGCCCGGACAGGGCGTTGATGCCGCCGGCGATGGCGACGAAGAGGTTGGCCTGGGCGGAGCCGACCATGCGCACGGTCGAGGTGGAGCAGTTCTGCTCGTGGTCGGCGTGCAGGATGAGCAGCTTGTCGAGGGCCTTGACCATGACCGGGTCGACCTCGTAGGGCTCGGTCGGGTAGCCGAACATCATGCGCAGGAAGTTCTCGCGGGCGTTCAGCGAGTTGTCCGGGTACATGTACGGCGCACCCTTGGAGGCGCGGTAGGCGTAGGCCGCCAGCATCGGGACCTTGGCCATCAGGCGTACGGTCGCCTTGTCCAGCTGCGCCTCGTCGAGCGGGTCGAGCTGGTCCTGGTAGTAGGTCGACAGGATGTTGACCGAGGAGGCCAGCACGGCCATCGGGTGGGCGTTGCGCGGGAACACGTTGAACTGGGCCTTGAAGTCCTCGTCCAGCAGCGTGTGGTGGCGGATCTCGTTGGAGAAGTTGCGGAGCTGCTCCTCGTTCGGCAGCTCACCCTTGATCAGGAGGTAGGAGACCTCGTTGAAGGTGGCGTTCTCGGCGAGATCGGCGATGTCGTAGCCGCGGTAGCGCAGGATGCCGTTGGCGCCGTCGATGTAGGTGATCTTCGACTCGGTGGAGCCAGTGGAGACGTAGCCGGGGTCAAAGGTGGTGAAGCCGGTCTCGCTGAGCATCTTGCCCAGCTCGATGCCCGAGTTACCCTCGGTGGCCTGCTTGATGCTCATCTCGTACTCCCCGCCGGGGTAGTGGAGCACGGCCTTGTCGTTTTCAGTAGCCACTGTGAACCTTTCTCGGTTTTGTCGTTGACCTTCACGGACCCTTCTCCGGGCCTCATGGCGGAACTTCAGCGGTGTCCGCCACGGCGCCCCGGCCGGGGGGTTGAACCCGACCGTGAGGCACCGTCACCGTCACACCCCACCTTAAAGGCGGGGTGTCGCGTGGACCACCGTCGCGGCCCCGCTGAGGGCTGGGCGACTGTAACGGCCTCACCCGAAACAGTACACGCGTACCGCGGCGCACACCCGGGGTCGGGGGCGTCCCGGGCCACGGTGGTCGACCGTTGCTCCGGCACACCCGGAGGCACCCCGGAGATCGGGGTGCGGACCTGTGATGAGCGCACCCACAGTGTACGTCCAGTTGTGACAGACACAACATTTCCGACGCCGCCGGGGGTGGCGCATTGCCCCCGTTTTCGGGGCCCTCCCCGTCGCCGGCCACTCCCCCGCCGCCGCTCAGACCCACCACAGTCCCCCTCGCACGGCCGGGGCGATACAGTGAGATCTCCGGGAGACTCCCCGGCCGAGAAGGAAAAGCCCCAGAGCACACCCAGAGAAAAGGTGACCTCAATGTCCGAGACCCCGTTCACGCTCGCCCCCGAGCTCATCCCCTCCGACGGCCGCTTCGGCTGCGGCCCGTCGAAGGTCCGCCCCGAACAGATCCAGGCGATCGTCGACGGCGCGAGCACCGTGATCGGCACCTCCCACCGCAAGCCCGGCGTCAAGGACGTCGTAGGCTCCGTCCGCTCCGGGCTGGCCGACCTGTTCTCCCTGCCCGAGGGCTACGAGATCGTGCTCTCGCTGGGCGGCGCCACGGCGTTCTGGGACGCCGCGACCTTCGGGCTGATCGAGAAGAAGTCCGGTCACCTCTCCTTCGGCGAGTTCTCCGGCAAGTTCGCCAAGGCCTCCGCCCAGGCGCCGTGGCTCGACGAGCCCGAGATCCTCGAGGCCGAGCCGGGCACCGCCCCGACCCCGCAGGCCTTCGAGGGCGCCGACGTCATCGCCTGGGCCCACAACGAGACCTCCACCGGCGCGATGGTGCCGGTCACCCGCCCCGAAGGTTCCGAGGGCTCGCTGGTCGTCGTCGACGCCACCTCCGGCGCCGGCGGCCTGCCGGTCGAGATGGACCAGGCCGACGTCTACTACTTCTCGCCGCAGAAGTGCTTCGCCTCCGACGGCGGGCTGTGGCTGGCCGCGATGAGCCCGGCCGCCCTGGAGCGCATCGAGCGCATCGACGCCTCGGACCGCTTCATCCCGGCCTTCCTGAACCTGCAGACCGCGGTGAACAACTCGCGCAAGAACCAGACCTACAACACCCCGGCCGTGGCCACCCTGCTGATGCTGGACAACCAGATCCAGTGGATGAACGCCAACGGCGGCCTGGCCGGCATGGTCGAGCGCACCACCGCCAACTCCTCGGTCATCTACGACTGGGCCGAGTCCCGCCCGGAGGCCACCCCGTTCGTGTCCGACCCGGCCGCCCGCTCGCTGGTCGTGTGCACCGTCGACTTCGACGAGTCCGTCGACGCCGCCGAGGTGGCCAAGGTGCTGCGCGCCAACGGCATCCTGGACACCGAGTCGTACCGCAAGCTCGGCCGCAACCAGCTGCGCATCGGCGCCTTCCCGGCCATCGAGAAGGACGACATGGTCACCCTGACCCGCGCCCTGGACGCCGTGCTCGACGCAGGCGTGGCCGCCGCGAAGTAGCCGCCGCCCCACCCGCCGCGGGGACCTCCCCGCTAACACACCGGCGCGCCGTGACCTCCCAGGTTGCGGCGCGCCGCTGCGTTACAGTGGAAAAGGACATTCTGGCCCCGTCAAAGGAGAGCGCATGCGCGAGCTTTACCTCGTTCCCGGTGAGTCCTCGGACACCTCCCTGGTGCTGTCCGACGCGCCGGAGCAGTCGGAGGAGGCCGCCCGCTTCCGGGTGACCGTCACCGACGAGCTGCGCGCGCTCCTGCACCCCGGCGCCGAGGCTTCGATTGACGACGCCGCGCCGGCCGACGCCGGCGGGTCCGACACAGCGGGTGCGTCCCCCGCCACCCCGCTCTTCGCCGCCGCCGGAGAGCCCGGCGACGACTCCGACGGCTCCGCCGCGGAGGCGGCGGAGCCCGCCCACAGTGCGGGACACGCGACGGGGGCCGACGGGGCGTCGGCAAGCAACCGCGGCAAGGAGCCGGACCCGCGCCTGTCCGCGCCGCTGACCATGCGCCCGCGCGAGATCCAGGACCGCGTGCGCGGCGGCGCGACGATCACGGAGCTGGCCGACGAGATGGGCGTGGCCGAGTCCCGCATCGAGCCCTTCGCCCACCCGGTGCTCCTCGAGCGCGCCCGCATCGCGGAGCTCGCCCGCGGCTCGCACCCGGTGCGCGACGACGGCCCGGCCAAGCTGCCGCTCTCCGAGGTGCTGGCCACCGCCTTCGCCGCCCGCGACATCGACCCCGCGGGTGCGGAGTGGGACGCCTTCCGCGACCACGACGGCCAGTGGGTCGTGGCCGTGTCCTGGCAGACCGGCATGACCGACCACCGCGCCGAGTGGACCCTGCAGGACCACATGACCAGCTCCTCGACGACGGTCGCGCGCAACGCCACCGCCGCCGAGCTGACCGACCCCGAGTCCGCCCGCCCGGTGCGCACGCTCACCCCGCTCGACGGTGGGGCCGGCGACCAGGGCTTCGACGACCACGAGGAGGCCGTCGGCGCCCCGGAGGACCGCGATGGGCACGACGCCGGCCCAGCCGACGCCGAGGCGGAGGACCGCTCGGAGGGGGCCGACGAGGAGGACTCCTTCCTGCGCCACCCCGACTCCGAGGACAAGCCGAGCAAGCGCCGCCGCCGGGCCGTGACCCCGCACTGGGAGGACGTGCTGCTCGGGGTGCGCGCCAACACCAAGCGACCCCGGAAGTAGACCGGGCCGGGACCACGGGATAACCACCACGGGATAGGCGGAAACCACGATGACGATGTTCGGAATCACCCCCGGGGATCCCGGGGACGGCTACGCCGCGGCCGGCGGCGACCGCTACGCCGGCTTCTTCGACCAGAAGCCCATCAGCGCGGCCGTGACCCTGTGGTTCGTCACCGACGGGGAGCCCGGGCACGTCGCCCGCGTGCTCGCCCCCGAGCCGAAGGCCGACCGCGGCTTCGGGCGCAAGTACCTCGCCCAGCTGCGGCCCTCCTGGCCGGTGACCTCGATCGGGCGCTTCCCTCTGCACCGCTCGGCGCCCGCCGGCCGCGGCGAGTTCTACATCGCCGCCTTCCCCGGGGTCACCGTGGTGCAGACGCTTCTCGACGGCGTGCAGAAGATCTCCGCCGTTGACCCCGAACTGCGCGCCAGCCGGCCCGCCCGCGACATCTACGCCTTCGCGCGCAACACGGACGCCGACTTCGGCGGCTTCGCCCACTGGCGCGACGGGGAGATTGTGCGCGCCTTCTCCGCGCTGCGCGAGGGCGTCATCGAGGACATCGGACTGCCCGAGCCCTTCGAGGGGCCCTTCTGGGCCGGCGAGCACGGCGAGCAGCTCGGCGGCATCGCGCTGCCCTTCGACCCGGTCGAGCTGGCCGCTGCCGCCGAGAGCGCCTGGCTGGGCGTCGACTTCGGGCCCGGCGGTCCGGACGTCAACGTCGCGGCCTTCGCCGTGGACGGGCGCAAGGAGCCCCGCGTCGACGAGGAGCCCGCGCCCCGGCGGCGTACCCACGGCGAGCTGGCCCACGAGGCCGCGACCGCGCTGAACCTGGGGCCCGAGGTCTCCTACGACGACTACGAGGACCACTCCGTGGAGCCCAGCCAGGGCGAGGAGTTCGCGCGGCTCGCGGAGGCCGCGGCCGCCGCCGGTCGGCGGGTGGGCCGGAGCATCCGCCGCACGGCGCGGAGCTGGGGCTCGCGGATCAACGAGGCGATCCGCCACTCCGACCGCGGATAGAGACGGGGCGGGCCGCGTGTGGGGTCCGGGGGCCGGGCGGGGTCCGGGTGGGGCAGGGCGGAGCCGGGCGGGGTCCGGGCGGGGCCGGGTGGGGTCCGGGTGGGGACCTCAGCATTGATGCTGGTCAGCGACCTCGTTCGTGCTGGTCAGCGGCTCCCCAACCTCGGGCTCGACCCGCTTGCCCCGCTGATGTCGCCGATTCCCCGGCCGATGTCAGAGTGTGCGACCGCGGCGTCGCACACTCTGACAGCACGATTTTGACCGAGCCTCTGACCTGCGGCTTTTCGCGTAACGGTCGTGTGACCGTCACGGTGTGCGACTCTCCCGTCGCACAATCTGACACCACCCCGACGCCCGCACCGCTCCAGCACCATCCCGGCACCAGAGCCGCCGGGCAGCCATCCCGCCTCACCCGGCCCGCGGGCGCCCCGCCGCCGACTCGCACAGCGCCGTGAACCGCCTCACCAGGTCACCGGTGTCCCGGACCATGCCCGCGGAGACCCGCAGCACCATCCACCCGGCGGCCAGCAGACTCGCGGTGATCTTCGCGTCCCGGTCGCGCCGCCGCCGCTCCAGGTGATTCCCGCCGTCGTAGTAGACGGCCACGCGGAACTCGACCGATCCCAGGTCGAGCACGGTCATGCAAGGCTCGTCGGGCCCCACCGGCGAACCGTCCTCACCCAGCCGGATCTGCGAGCGCAACGCGATGCCGTGGCCCCGCGCGATCGGATCCACGATGAGCGGGGTCAGGGTCTCCCACCCGGAGTCGGCACTCGGGTCGCTGAGCTTGAGCGCCTTGGCGAGCTCCCGGTTGTGCACCAGCCCGGCACGCCCCTCCCGCACGTCCGCGGCACTCAGCACGAAGACCCGCCGGAACCGGTCAATGACCTGCACCGCACGCACCCGCTCCCCGGCGAGACCGGGGATGGCCGGCACGTCCCAGGCATGCCGGCCGGATAGCGCCTCCCGCACACAGGTACCGAGCGCGTACATCGGCGGCACGACCGCCACGGCAAGCCCCCGGTGCCGGGCCTGCCAGGCCTCGACCGGGTTGCGCGGCCGGATCAGCCGCGGTTCCTGAGGATCATCCGGACCGCGGCTCCGACTCCGCGTCAGCAGCTGGGTGTCCGCCCCGTCGCTGAACTCCGGGATGCCGAGCAGCGCGGCGGCCGCCCACCCGGTGACCACCGCACCCGGGTTCTCCCGCGCGTGAGCCAGCGCCCGGGTGGCCGCCCCGGCGGGATACCGCCAGCCGCGCGGGTGCCGGGCGGGCTCGCTGTCGACCAGCCAGTCCGGCTTCATGTCCCCGCGGGTGATCGCGTGTTCCCGGGAGACCCGGTGGTAGCGGGCGAGGAGCTCGGCGGTGACGGTGTCCTCGGAAAGCGACACCCGGAGCAGCTCCGCGGTGTGCCGCCGCACCGGCGACAACCTGATCGGCTCCGGGAAACTCTCCACGCGCAGGACTCCCCCGGCGGCGAAGGCGACCGCGCTCTCCGTGTTGAACCTCCCGGTCCGCCTCGCCTCCGCCGCGATGGTCCACCGCAGGCGTCGGTCAATCTCCGCTCCCCCGTACATCTCTCCCCTTCCCCGCCGAGACCTTCCCCGCCGGCTCCTTCCCCGCCGAGTCTTTCCCCGCCGGTCACGCCCGGCCACCCCGCGCGGTCCGCGGACGACAGTCGCCTCACTCTCTTAGACCGCGCGGGGCACCGTCCCGCTCCCGACACCGCAGAATTGACGGCTCCCCGCCCCCCCCCCAAAAAAAGAGGCGCAGGCCACCGCCCGCCGACGCCCTCGCGCGCCCCGTCCCCGGCGCGCTCCCGTCGGCACACCACGGGCCCAGCGCGCCTCACCCCCCAGTGCGCCCCGGCAGCAGAGGCGACTCAGGCCCCGGGCCGCTCAGCTCCGCCGCACACCGGGGAAGCCGAGTGAGCGGTCGCGCTCGTAGAAGGCGACGGCCGCCGAGGTCGCCACGTTCAGCGAGTCGGTGCCCGGCGCCATCGGGATGCGGGCGCGCACGTCCGTGGCACGCATGGCGTGCTCGGTGAGCCCGGGTCCTTCCGCACCGACCAGGAGGGCCACGCGCTCGTAGGCGTCGCCCGCGGCGTCGGCAAGCGCCTCCGGCAGGACCACCGCGCCCGGGTCCGGGGTCAGCGAGACCAGGCGGAAGCCGGCCGCGCGCAGCTCCTCGAGGCGGCGCTGCCAGGTGGTGTGGGTGCCGCCGAGGTGCACGAACGAGGTGCGCAGCACGTGCCCCATGCTCACGCGCACGCTACGCCGGTAGAGCGGGTCGGCGCAGCCGTTGCCGAAGATGACGGCGTCGACGCCCATGCCGGCGGCGTTGCGGAAGATCGCGCCGATGTTCTCGTGGTCACCCACGCCCTCGAGCACGACGACGGTGCGCGCGCCGGCGAGCGTCTCCTCGAGGCCGGGCTCGGGCGCGCGGTCGGCGGCGGCGAGCAGCCCGCGGTGCATGTCGAAGCCGGCGACTTCGCGCAGCGTCTCGCGGGTGACCTCGTAGACGGGCAGGTCTTCCGGCAGATCGGGGTGGTCGGTGAGGAAGCCGGCGAGCCGGTCGGGGAAGCCGACGAGGCAGCGGGCCGGGAAGCGGCTTTCCAGCAGGCGCTCGCAGACCAGGGGCCCCTCGGCGATAACCAGGCCCTTGCCGCCGGGCAGGTCGGGGCGGGAGTCGGAGTGGTTGAGGTCACGGACGTCGTCGAGACGCGGATCCGCGGGGTCGTCGATGCGCACGGGGGTGGGGCCAGTCATGGCGCCCAAGATACCCCGGGAGATTTCCGACGCCGCGCGTGCCCCGACGAATTTGTTGCCACCCGTTGACGGGTTGTTGGGTTTATGCAACACTTTGAGTCATGTCCCCAAGAAAAAGGGCCGAACGGCCAATCTACAACCGGATGCGGATGCTGCGCGCAGAACGGGACATGACGCGCGCCCAGCTCGCGGAACTGATCGAGGTCAACCCCCAGACCGTCGGCGCGCTCGAGCGCGGGGACCACTACCCCAGCCTCGATCTCGCCTTCCGGATCTGCGAGGTTTTCGACCTGCCCGTCGAGGCGGTCTTCTCCCGCAAGGAATTCAGCTACCTGTCCCACGACGTCTACGGAAGGTGAGAGGCATGTCCCACCCCACGCAACCGTCCCAGTTCCAGCACCAGTCCCCGTACCAGCAACCGTCCACCGGGGCGACCACCACCGCAACCGCCCCGGACCCGCGCGCGGCCCACCACGCCGAGCGCGAGCGCCGCCGCGTCGAGAGCTGGCGCCGCCGGGTCGAGCGGCAGCCCCGCTTCGAGAAGCTGCGCAAGCCGCGTGCGACCCGTACGCTGATCGCGATCTACCTCGGCGGCATGGCCGTCGCCTTCGCCGCTTTGCCGCTGTCCCTCTCCTTTACCCGCGACAGCGGGCCCGACAACTTGAACTTCAGCTTTCTGGGGCTCTACCTCGTCGGCTGGCTCGTGAGCTGCATCGCCTGGACCGTCCTGCGCTGCACGATCGACATCAAGGACACCGCACCGGACTCCGCCCTCGACGAGTACGAGGCCGAGGTACTCGCGCGCTGGCGCCGGACCGGCTTCCAGGCCCTCCAGTGGACCACCCTGGTGGTCGCCTTCGCGATCATGTTCATCGGCAGTTGGGTGCCCCAGATCTCCCCCGCAGACAGCGTCCTGATCATCGGCGGCCTGACGCTCCTCTTCGTCGTCACCGCCTGTTCGACACTGCCGGCCGTCGGCTACGCGCTGACCTTCAACACCTCCGAGGACGCGGCGCCGGAGCCGGTGGACTAGCACACGGCGCGCGCCACGCGGCCCCACGACGTAACGTCAACACCACAGAACCCGACCGCCCCACCCACCACAGCCCCAACCCCCGTCCACCCACGAGACGACCGGAAAGACCGTGAGCACCCTAGAGATAGACAGCCTGACCAAGCACTACGGCGACAACCTCGCCCTGGACAACCTCAGCTTCACCGTGCCCGCCGGCAGCCTCTACGGCTTCGTCGGCTCCAACGGCGCCGGCAAGTCGACCTGCATGCGCATCGCCCTCGGCGTGCTCGAGGCTGACTCCGGCGAGGTCCGCGTCGACGGCCGCCCCGTCGACGACGCCGTGCGCCGCACCATCGGCTACATGCCCGAGGAGCGCGGCCTCTACGACAAGGAACCCATCGGCGAGCAACTCGCCTACCTCGCGCGCCTGCACGGCGTCGGAAAGCAGGCCGCACAGGCCAACACCGAGGCTCTCCTCGAGCGTCTCGGCCTGGCCGAGCGCGCCGGCGACAAGCTCAACACGCTCTCGCTGGGCAACCAGCAGCGCGTGCAGCTGGCCGCCGCGCTCGTGCACGACCCGGAGATCCTCGTGCTCGACGAGCCGTTCTCCGGCCTCGACCCCGTCGCCGTCGACGTGATGGCCGAGCTGCTGCGCGAGTACGCCGAGCGCGGCGCCCCCGTCGTGTTCTCCTCGCACCAGCTCGACCTGGTCCAGCGCCTGTGCGACCGGATCGTCATCATCACCGACGGCCGCCGCCGCGCCGAGGGCACCGTCGCCGAGCTGCGCGACGCCGGCCCCGTGCTCTTCGAGGTCACCGTGGGTGCGCCCCCGATTGACGACGCCGCGCCCGCTCCCGCGGGCGGTTCCGTCCCGGTGGGTGCCGCGCCCGACGCCGCGCCCGGGGCCGCGAAGCCTGCGTGGCTGCCGGAGGGCTGCCGCCTGGTCGAGCGCCACGGCGACACGCTGCTGGTGGAGGTGGACTCCGCCGCGCGCGACCAGGAGCTCCTGCGCGCCGCGCTGGGCGCCGGGCCCGTGCACTCGTTCACCCGGCACCGTCCCGACCTGACCGAACTGTTCCGAGAGGTGGTGGCGTAGGCCATGAGCTACTCCCCCATGAACGCGGTGACCACCGTCGCCGCCCGAGAAGTACGCACCACCATGCGCAGCAAGGCGATCCTGATCTCGCTGGCGGTGATCCTCGTGGTCACCGTCGCGGGCATCGGCCTCGGCGCCTGGTTCATGGACCGCTCCGACGGGGGCACCGTCGACGTCGCCGTGGCCGGCGAGGTGGAGCCGGACGCCTTCGCGGCGGCCGGCGAGGACGTCAACGCCTCGGCCGCGGCCGACCGCGACGCCGCGGCCGCCGCCGTGGAGGACGGCGACGTCGACGCCGCCTTTGTGCTCAACCCCGACGGTTCCGGCGAGCTGATCGCCGAGGGCACCCCGCCGGCCGAGCTGAGCCAGACCGCGAGCGCCTTCCTCGAGCAACACGCGCTGGGCCAGGCACTCGAGGCCTCCGGGGCGGACCCGCAGGCCTTCGCCCAGGCCTTCCAGCCCGGCGCGCTCGAGGTCACCGACGTCGACGCCGACGCCCTCGGCACGAACCCCTCGATGCTGGTGACCGTGATGCTCGGCGTCGTGGTGATCATCTTCCTGGTCTTCCTCTTCGCCGGCATCCTCGGCGGGCGTGTGACCGAGGAGAAAGCCTCGCGCATCGTCGAGATCATGCTGGCCACCGTCCGCCCGATCGAGCTGCTGGCTGGAAAGCTGCTGGGCAACCTCATCGTGGGCGTCATCGGCGCGGCGCTCTTCCTCGCCGCCGGCGGCGTCGCCCTGGCGGTGACGGGCCTGGCCGAGGACTTCGACTTCGACTGGTCGGTGCTGCCGATGCTGATCGCCTGCTTCATCCTCGGCATGCTCTTCTTCGGCAGCCTCTACGCCGCGGCTGGATCGCTCGTCGCGCGCAGCGAGGACATCCAGAGCACGCAGATGCCGATCATGATGCTGATGTACGTCGCGATCTTCGCGCCGACCTTCGGGCTGAACAACCTGGACTCGACGCTGATGCAGGTGCTCTCCTGGATCCCGCCGTCCTCGCTGACGGTCGCGCCGCTGCAGCTGGCCGCGGGCAACTGGTCCGGCTGGCAGGTCGCGGCCTCGCTGGCGGTCTCCGCGGTCATCACCGCGGGCATCCTGGCGCTGGTCGCGCGCATCTACCGCAACGCGATCCTGCGCAACGGCCAGAAGGTCTCCTGGATGGCCGCCATCAGGGGTTAACACCCCCGAAGTGGGGCCTCACCGGTCCCCGCGCACGCGAAGAGGGCCCCGGCGACAAGCCGGGGCCCTCCTCTCGTGTCCGGTGCGTCCCGGGGTGCGGGGTGAGTCCCGCACCGCTCGGTCCGCGCCGGAGACACGCGCCGATCAGGCGATGGCGTTCATGATCGGGTCGATGCCGAAGTAGGCGACGAAGAGCACGGAGACCAGCCACATGATCCAGTGGACCTCGCGGGCTTTGCCGCGGGCGACGGCCATGAGGGTGAACATGATGAAGCCCACGCCGATGCCGTTGGCGATCGAGTAGGTGTAGGGCATCACGACGATGGTCAGGAAGGCCGGCAGCGCGATGTCGAAGCGCGACCACGGGATGTCGGTGACCTGGGCCATCATCATCGCGCCGACGATGACGAGCACCGGTGCGGCCGCCTCGATCGGCACGACCTCGTAGAGCGGGGTCAAAAACATCGCGGCCAGGAAGACCAGGCCGGTGACCACGTTGGCCAGGCCGGTGCGCGCGCCGTCGCCCACGCCGGCGGCCGAGTCCGCGAAGACGGTGTTCGAGCTCGCCGAGCACGCGCCGCCGACGATGGCGCCGGTGCCCTCGACGACCAGGGCCTTCTTCAGGTCCGGCAGGTTGCCGTGCTCGTCGACCAGGTCGCCCTGCTTGCCCAGGGCGGTCATGGTCCCCATGGCGTCGAAGAAGTTGGCCAGCACCAGGGTGAAGACCAGCAGCGTGGCAGCCAGGGCGCCCACGCGGGTGAAGGCACCGACCGGGTCGACGTCACCGACGATCGACAGGTCGGGCAGCCCGCCCAGCGAGTCCGGGATGCCTGGCACGGCCAGCGACCAGCCGCCCTCGTTCTCCGCAGAGGAGCCCGCGCCGACGACCGCCTCGACGACCATGGCCAGCACGGTCGTGGCGACGATGCCGATGAACAACCCGCCGCGGACGTTGCGCACCACCAGCGCGCCGCAGATGATCACGCCGATGACGAAGACGAGCGTCGGGAAGGTGCCCACGGAACCGCCGTCGCCGAGTGAGACCGGCACCGTCGTGTGCGCCGCGTCGGGAACCCGGGTGACGAAGCCGGCGTCGACCAGGCCGATCATCGCGATGAACGCGCCGATGCCCACGCCGATGGCGGCCTTCATCGGCGCCGGGATGGCGTTGAAGACGGCCTCGCGGAAACCGGAGATGGCCAGCAGGACGATGACGATGCCGTCGACGACGACCAGGCCCATCGCCTCGGGCCAGGTCAGGCCCTCGCCGGCGACGAGGGTGACGGCGACCATCGTGTTGATGCCCAGGCCCGCGGCGATGCCGAAGGGGTAGCGGGCGATCAGGCCGAAGGCGATGGTCATCACGCCGGCGGCCAGCGCGGTGGCGGCGGAGACCTGCGGCACGCCCAGGGTCGTGCCCTCGATGTCCTCGGTGGTGCCGAGGATCAGCGGGTTGAGCACGATGATGTAGGCCATCGCGAAGAAGGTGACCACGCCGGCGCGGACCTCGGTGCCGATGGTCGAGCCGCGCTCGGAGATGTGGAAGTACCGGTCGAGGAAGCCTGCGGCCCCGCCGGTGTTCGGCGGGGCCGTCTCGCCGGCGGGGGATGCCGTGGAGCTCATGGAGAAGCCATCCGTTTCTCAAGAATTCAGCGTTTTGACAGAGTCAGGGTGGCACTGAGATCGGTCCCGGCGCAAATGAGCGCGCCCCAGGCCACGCGGCCGCGGCGCGCGCGTCGCCGGCGAGGTGTGCGGGCGGGAACCGCACACCGCGAGGAGCGCGGGCGGGAACCGCACACGGCGAGGGACGCGGCGTCGGCAAGCGTCAGTAGACGGGACGCTCGTCGTCGAAGGCGGGCATGCCCGCGGTGTGGTCGCCGCCGGCCGGCGGGGTCTCGGAGTGGGCGCCGCAGCCCGCGGCGGCATGCACGAGCCGGCCGTCGGCGGCGAACTCGTTGGTGCAGGCGCCGAAGTTCTCCAGCGGCTCGCCGCAGGGCACGTAGAAGGCACAGGTGCGGCAGTGCAGGTGCGCCTCGCGGGCGAAGTCTCCGTCCGGGCCGAAGTCCCCGGCGCGCCAGCGGGCGGTCGCACCCGCCAGGCCCTCGCGGGAGAGCCAGTACCGGCGGCCCCTGGCCGCGCGGCCGCGGGAGGCGTCGGAGGCCCGGGTCGCCGAGCGCGAGGGGTCCTCGGTCAGGCGGGGATCCCCCGGCTCCGGCGGCATGACCGTGCCGGGCTCGAGATCGCCGGGGCGCACGCGCTCGGCCCACGGCACCCACTCCGGGGCCTGCAGGGCGTCGCCGGACTGCGAGGGCACCAGGGAGACCTCGTTGACGGTCACGTAGGTCGAACCGGCCGCGCAGGCCACCACGGCCTGCCACTCCCAGCCGGAGTAGCCGGGGACGTCCGCGGCGAACCGGTGCACGGCCACGTGCCCGTCGCCCGCCTCGGCCAGCCGGTGGGCGCCCAGGTGCGCCCCGACGCGGCCGGCCTCCATCTCCTCGACGGCGTCCCGGGCCACGTCACGGGCCACCCGACTCAGGGTCGGGTCCGCGCCGGCGCCCCTTCCGCCGCCGCGACCGTTCTTCTGTCCGTTCCTGTAGTGACCCACCTGTCCCATTATCCCCGGGCTGGTGCATGATGGACAACATGGCTCACCGCTTCCCCCGCCGCCTCGTGCGGACCGCAGCCGTCCTGACCAGCCTGACCGCCCTGGCAGCGGGCACCGCCGCCTGCTCGGACGACGTCGAGACCCCGCTGGCGGCCAACACCGGCCCCGAGCACCTGCGCGCCGAGGTCGTCGACATGCTGCCCTTCGACGAGGATTCATTCACCCAGGGCCTCGAGGTCGACTCGCGTGGCCACCTGCTGGTGAGCACCGGGCTGCAGGGCCAGTCGCGGATCTACCGCCGCGAGCTCGACGGCGACGAGGTGCAGTCGGTGGACCTCGACCCGGAGTTCTTCGGCGAGGGCATCACCCAGTCCGGCTCGAACCTGTGGCAGCTGACCTGGCACGACGGCGTGGCCATCCGGCGCGACGCGCAGACCCTCGAGGAGACCGGGCGCTTCGACTGGCCCGGCGAGGGCTGGGGCATCTGCTCGCTCGACGACCAGACCCTGGTCGCCTCCGACGGCAGCTCCCGGGTCCGCCTGCTGGACTCGCGCGACCTGACCGAGGTGGGCCACGCCACCGTCGGCGGCGACGACCCGGTCGAGGGCCTCAACGAGCTCGAGTGCGTCGAGGGCGAGGTCTACGCCAACGTCTTCCAGACCGACCGGATCGTCGGCTTCGACCCGCACACCGGCAGCCTGACCGCGGACATCGACGCCTCGGGGCTGCCCAACAACGCCGAGCCGAACGTCGACAACGTGCTCAACGGCATCGCGCACAAGCCGGCCTCGGATCACTTCTACCTGGCTGGCAAGCGGTGGCCGGACCTGTACGAGGTGCGTTTCGTGCCGCAGGATTCCTAGCGGGCCCGGGTTTCGGGGGCTCGGGGTTTGGGTTTCGGGGTTTGGGTTTCGGGGCTTGGGGGCCGGGTTTCGGGGGCTCGGGGGCTGGATCCGGGGCGGGCTCGGGCCGGGTTTTCCGGCGCTCCCGGGCGTTCCGGGCTCTGCGGCGCTCCCGGGCGTTCCGGGCTCTGCGGCGCACGGTTTTACCGACCCGGGGTCGGTAGCCAAATTTCGTCACTCCCCTGACCTGCAATGACGCGGTGACGATTTCGGGTTTACCGACCCGCACCCGGTAAAACCGATGCCGAGGCGCCCCGGCACCCGCCCAGGCCGACCCAGACACAGGCCGCGACGGCCCCGACACCCGTCCAGGCCGACCCAGGCACAGGCCGACCCCGCTCCGCCACAGCCTCCCCCGGCCGGCCACGACTCCGCCGGTAGGATGAGACCTCATGGCCCCCCGCAAAGAAGCGAAACGTCGCAGCCTCCTACAGTTCCTGGCGCTGATCATCGCCGTGGTGATCGTGCTCGTCGGCGTCTACCTGGGCCAGCGCTGGTGGAGCTCGCGTCCCGGCCCCGAGCCGCAGGACGTCACGGTGACCGCGACCGTCGGCGACACGGAGACCGAGGTCTCCCCCTACGCCGTCTGCGAGCTCGACCAGGAGGACTGCCCCGAGGGCGAGATCGCGCGCGTGCCGGTCCCCGCCGACGGCGAGGTGCGCCTGAAGATCCCGAACGCGATCCACGACCACAACTGGCAGCTGCTGCAGATTTACGACGACCCCGCGGCCAACGAGGAGCGCAGCTTCGGCGCCTACGACGAGGACTCCGTGACCGTGCAGGGCTCGGTGGACCCGGTCGAGGAGGGCGAGAACGCCCCGCGGCCGAAGCTGACGGTCCTCGAGATCCACTCGGTGATGATCGGTACCGACGACGCCGGTGAGGAGACCCCGAAGGCGACCGTCTGGTCGCTGGACACCACCGCCGAGTAGGCGGCGCCCCGGAGCCCCGGCCCCGACTCCCCCGAGCCACGGTCGCCGAACCCCTGAACCCCGCGCCGCGGGGCCCGAGCCATGTGGCCCGGGCCCCGCGGCGTCTTTTTTATCTGTCCCCTTGGTTAACCGTCGAGTTCGTCTGCGACCGCGCGCAGGATGCCCGCGACCTGCCGGCCGGTCCTGCGCTCCGGGTAGCGCCCCGAGCGCAGCCCCGGCTGAACCCCCTCCAGCAGCGTGATCAGGTCGGAGACCATGCTGCCCAGCTCCTCGGCGGAGCGGCGGTGGCGGCGGACCTTCGGCGGGTCGAGCAGCGCCACGCGCAGCGCCTGCGGGCCACGGCGGCCCGAGGCGACGTCGAACTCGATGCGCTGGCCCTTGTGCAGCTCCTCGACGCCCTCGGGCAGGACGTGACTGCTCAGGTAGACGTCCTCGTAGCCCGGATTCGACGCGAAGCCGAATCCCTTGTCCGCGTCATACCACTTGACCTTGCCCACGGGCATGTCGTTGACCTTCCTGTCTCCTCCGGTCGCGGCGACGGGTCTCCCCTGCCGCGGCACCGGCGCCCCGTCCGTGGGGCCTGTCTGAACCGCCCGATTTTACACCTCCCGGGACCCATGGCCCAGTCCGAGCGGGGGCGCGGTTCCAGGCACACCACCCCACGAGTGACATAGCTCATAGCTAGTAACCGTCACGCCGCTGACCTGGCCCTGTGACAGATGTTGTCGCCTCATCGGCCCCAGAAGAGTCACGGATCGGCCAATAACGTGACACAAACGTTACAAACCGTTACTCTCTTGAGTCATGCACCGCACGACGCGGTTCCCCCGTTCCATCTGAACCCTGTCCGGACGGGAAACCCCACTCGTGCCCGGCCCGACGCCCACAGGAGCGTCGCGGTCAGCGTGCACCACGAACTTGGACCCGATTCACCGAGGACAATCTCATCGACGGACAGGGACCGCCCACGGGCGACCGGGCAACCGGGCGCGGGGCGGGACGATGGACGACGAGAGGATACATCGAATTCATGGGACGCCACTCCAAGAACTCCACCTCCCTGTTCACCAAGCTCGCCGCCGGCACCGTCGCCGTGGGCGCCGCCAGCGCGATCCTCGCGCCGAGCGCCTCCGCCGCCCCGGACTCCGACTGGGACCGTCTGGCCCAGTGCGAGTCCGGTGGTGACTGGTCGATCAACACCGGCAACGGCTACCACGGGGGTCTGCAGTTCAACCCGGGCACCTGGGCCGCCCACGGTGGCACCCAGTACGCCGCGACTGCCGACCAGGCCTCCCGCGAGCAGCAGATCGTCGTCGCCGAGCGCGTGCTGGCCTCCCAGGGCTGGGGCGCCTGGCCCGCCTGCTCCGCCAAGCTCGGCCTGAACTCCGCGCCGACCGACCGCACCGCCCCGGCCCCGCAGCCGGCCGCCGCCGCTGCCCCGGCCGCCAACTCCTCCTCCGACGAGCTGGCCGTCGACGCCCTGTACAACCAGATCGTGTCGACCCTGTCCTCCTACGGCATCGCCGTCCCGGAGCAGGTCCACGCCTTCTATCAGGCCAACCGCCACGACTTCCAGGCCTTCTACGCCGCCAACGCGGAGACGATCGCCCAGGTCAACGCCGTCGCCGGCACCAACCTCTAAGAGGTTTTCCGGCCTCGATTTCCGACGGGCCCCGCACCATCACCGGTGCGGGGCCCGTCGCCGTATGCGCGCCGCCGCGCCCTGGCGGGCGCTCCACACACAGCGAAACGCCGCGGCCCGTGCGATGCGGGCCGCGGCGTCGCAGCACAAAGTCGCCGCACGAGTTCTCACCCGCGCGGCGGCCGCGGAGGTGTCAGCGGTTGATCCGCGTGTAGGGGTGCACGTAGCCGATCTCCTCGGCCGGGCGCGGGAGCACGAGGTCGTCGCCAAAGGGGCTGGACGCGCCCGCGACCTGGGAGACGAGCTCGGTGACCGGGTGGTCGTCCTCGTGGGCGAGCTCGGGCCAGGAGGGGTTGACGTGCGCCTTCTTCTCAACGTTAGCCATGCGCCCCATTCTGCCACGTCAGATGCGTACGGGGTTAGCCCGAGCGGCGATTATGATGGTCAGGACGATGAATCCATCCGAAAGTTCGCCCACGTCCGCCACACCCGCCGAACGCTTCGGTGACTGGTTGGCCGGTCTCGACGACGCCGCGCTCACCCGCCTGCTCGAGCTCCGCCCCGACGCCGCGGTGCCGCCCCCGCCGAACACCCAGGCGCTGGCCACCCGGCTGCGCATCACCGGCTCGGTCGCGCGCGCCGTCGCCGAGCGCACCGCCCTCGAGCTCGCCGTCTGCGAGTCGGCGGCTGCCCTGGGCGCCGCGACCGCGCCCGTGGCCGCCGCGGACGTTCTCGCCCCGCTTCCCGACGCCGCGGTGGCCGCCCGTGCGCTCGAGACGTTGCGCTCCGCCGGGCTGATGTGGGGCCCCGACGACGGCGTGCGGCTGCTGTCCGAGGTGCCGGCCGCGCTGCCGGACGGGCTGAGCCTGCTCGAGGAGGCCCACTCTCCCGCCGACCCGCAGGCCGTGCACGAGGCGCTGGAGACACTGCCCGACTCCGCGCGCGCCGTGCTGGACACGCTGGCGCGCACCGGCGGGGTGGGGCTGACCCGCGACGCCGCCCCGGACGCGGACCCGACCCGCCCGGTGCCCCGGCTGCTGGCCGAGGGCCTTCTCTCCCGCGTCGACGCGCGCACCGTGCGCATGCCGCGGGTGGTGCGCGACGCGCTGCGCGAACGCCCGCACACCGCGGTACCGCTGACCGACCCGCTGGCCGGGCTGCGCGCCACCGACGCCGCCACCGAAGCCGACACCGACGCCGACATCGACACCGACGCCGCCACCGAAGCCACAGCCTCCGACGACCGCGCCGACCGCGAGGCCACCGGCCAGGGGCTGGAGGCCGTGCGCCTGATGGACCGCCTCATCGAGGTCCTCGGCGCCGAACCCGGCGAGCTGATCCGCTCCGGCGGGCTGGCCGTGCGCGAGCTGCGCCGTCTGTGCGCCGCCCTCGACTGCGAGCAGGACGCCCTGATCCGCCTGGCCGGCACCGGCGTCAGCGCAGGCCTGCTCGCCTGCGCGCGCCCCGACCGCGACGACGCCGCGGACCCCGCCGAGCCCGCCGGCCCGGTCTTCGCGCCGACGCCGCTGGCCGAGGAGTGGGCCGAGGAGGGCCTGGCCGCCCGCTGGGCCCGCCTGGTCACCGGCTGGCGCGGCGCCACCCTGGCCCCCTGGGCGGTCACCGGCTCGGTGCACCTCTTCGAGGAGGCCTCGCACGCGCCGGGCCTGCCCGCCGCGCGCCGCCTCGTGCTCGCCCCGTACGCCGAGGTCGCAGGCAACACCGCGCTGAGCCCGCGGACCGCGTGGGCGGCCGCCGTCTTCGACGCCCCGCTGGCCGCCCTGCGCGTGCCCGACGCCGCCCGCGACGAGGTGCTCGCCGGCGCCCGCTTCTTCGGCCTGCTCGCCCGAACCACCGGGACCGAGCGAGCCGACGAGGCCGACCGCGCCGCCGGCCTCGGCCGCGTGGCGCTGACCGGCGCCGACGCCGGGGAGCTCACCGAGGCCGCCGCCGGACTGGTCCCCGACACCGTCGAGGCCGTCATCGTGCAGGCCGACATGACCGTGCTGGCCCCGGGCCCGCTGCCGGCGAAACTGGCCAACCGGCTGACCCGCTTCGCCGACCTCGAGTCGCCGGGGCTCGCCGCCGTCTACCGGCTCAGCGCCGACAGCATCCGCCGCGCGCTCGACGCCGGCGACTCCGCCCAGGACATCGCCGCCTTCTTCACCGACCACGCCCTCGGCGAGGTGCCCCAGGGCGTGCGCGTGCTCGTCGAGGACGTCGCCCGCCCCCACGGGCACCTGCGCGGCGGCCCGGCCGGCTGCTACCTGCGCTGCGATGACCCCGACCAGCTCGCCGCGGCCGCCGGCACCGACGCCGCCCGTTCGGTCGGCCTGCGTCTCATCGCGCCGACGGTCGCGGTCTCGCCGCGCCCGGTCATCGAGGTCATCGGCGCCCTCCAGGCGGCCGGCGTACACGCCGTGGCCGAGGACGCCGCCGGCCGCTCCGTCGACATCCGCCCCGACCCGGTGCGCGTCACCCCACCGCGCAAGCGCCGCACGCGCCGCCGCTCCCCCGCGCCCGCAGCCTCCGGCGTGGACCGCGCCGAACGGGCCCGGACCGCCGTCGCCGCCCTGCGTCGCGCGGAGGTCACCGCCCCTGGTTCGCTTGACGACGCCGCGCGCACCGGCGCCGCAGGCGCCGCCGGCGCCCACGGGGCGGGTGGCGCCGAGGGCGAGGGGCGCGACGTCGGCAATCGAGTCGACCCGGTCACCGCGCTGAAGACGGCCGCACGCGCCGGGCGCACCGTCACCGTCGGGCTGGTGGACAAGCACGGGCGGGCCAACCCGCGCCGGCTGCGCCCGCTGCGCGTGGCGGGCGGGCAGGTCTACGCCGTCGAGCCGGCGGCCGGCGACGCGGTGCTGCGCTTCGCCCTGCACCGGGTCACCGGCGTCGATGACGCCTAGAGCGGGCTGCTAGCCTGCCCGTACAGACCAAGAGGACAAGGAGCGTGGTGCCACGGTGGGGCTCGGCGACGGACCGTTGATCGTGCAGTCGGACAAGACCGTCCTGCTGGAGACGGCGCACCCGGCCGCGGACGAGGCGCGCGCGGCGCTGTCGCCCTTCGCGGAGCTGGAGCGCGCGCCCGAGCACGTGCACACCTACCGCATCACCCCGCTGGCGCTGTGGAACGCGCGCGCCGCCGGGCACGACGCCGAGCAGGCCGTCGACGTCCTCGAGCGCTACTCCCGCTTCCCGGTGCCGCAGGCGCTGCTCATCGACGTCGCCGAGACGATGGCTCGCTACGGGCGGGTGCGCCTGCAGAAGAACCCCGCGCACGGGCTGACGCTGGACACCGAGGAGCCGGCGGTGCTCGAGGAGATAGTGCGGCACAAGAAGATCCGCCCGATGCTCGGCGAGCGGCTCGACCCGGGCACGGTGGTGGTGCACCCCTCGGAGCGCGGGCGGCTCAAGCAGGAGCTGACGAAGATCGGCTGGCCGGCCGAGGACCTGGCAGGCTACGTCGACGGCGAGGCACACCCGATCGAGCTGACGGCCGTGGGACTCGAGGGCGCGGACGCGGGCGCCGGCGGGGGCGGCGCCGACGCCGGCGACGGTGCGACGGCCGCGGACGGCTGGCGCCTGCGCGACTACCAGCGCTGGGCCACCGACTCCTTCTTCGAGGGCGGCTCCGGCGTCGTCGTGCTGCCGTGCGGGGCGGGCAAGACCATCGTCGGCGCCGCCGCCATGGCCCGGGCCAAGGCCACCACGCTGATCCTGGTGACCAACACCGTCTCCGCACGCCAGTGGCGCGCCGAGCTGCTGCGCCGCACCACGCTGACCGACAACGAGATCGGCGAGTACTCCGGGGAGAAGAAGGAGATCCGCCCGGTGACCATCGCCACCTACCAGGTGGTCACCCGCAAGACGAAGGGCGAGTACCGGGCCCTCGAGCTCTTCGACTCCCGAGACTGGGGCCTGATCATCTACGACGAGGTGCACCTCCTGCCCGCCCCCGTCTTCCGGCTGACCAGCGACCTGCAGTCGCGGCGCCGCCTGGGGCTGACGGCCACCCTGGTGCGCGAGGACCGCCGGGAGAGCGACGTGTTCTCCCTGATCGGCCCGAAGCGCTACGACGCCCCCTGGAAGGAGCTCGAGGCGGCCGGCTACATCGCCACCGCCGAGTGCACCGAGGTGCGCGTCACCCTCGACGAGGCCGGCCGCATGGCCTACGCCACCGCAGAGTCGCGCGAGCGCTACCGGCTGGCCGCCTGCGCGCCGGCGAAGGTGCGCGTCGTCGAGAAGATCCTCGCCCGGCACGCCGGTAGGCCCACGCTGATCATCGGCGCCTACCTCGACCAGCTCGAGGAGATCGCGGGGCGCCTGGGCCTGCCCCTGGTCGACGGCAAGACGAGCAACAGGCGCCGCGAGCAGGCTTTCGCGGACTTCCGGGCCGGGAAGATCTCCACCCTGGTCGTCTCCAAGGTGGCCAACTTCTCTGTCGACCTGCCCGAGGCCGCCGTGGCCGTGCAGGTCTCGGGCACCTTCGGCTCGCGCCAGGAGGAGGCCCAGCGCCTCGGCCGGCTGCTGCGCCCCAAGGCCGGCGGTGGTGAGGCCCACTTCTACACCGTGGTCACCCGCGATACCCTGGACTCCGAGTACGCCGCGCACCGCCAGCGCTTCCTCGCCGAGCAGGGCTACGCCTACCGCATCATCGACGCCGCGGACCTCACCGCGGCCGGCGGGGAGATTTCCGGCATCCCGGAGGGCGCCGACGGCGCGCAGCGCGGCGCGGGCACGCACGACGAGGAGAGGTAAAGCCAGATGCAGAACTTCCGGTTCGACGTCGACGAGGCGTGGGCCAAGGCCCACAATGAGATGCTGCGCGACACCCGCCGGCTGCGCTCCAGCGCGATCGTGATGGGCGTCATCGCGCTGATCGTCGGCGTGCTGTGCTTCCTGGTTCTCGACCCGTCCGGGCCGTGGCGCGTGATCGTGCCCGTGCTGTGCGCCACCGTGACCGTCGTGGCCGTGGCCGTGGGCGTGGCCGCCCCGCGCGCGGTCGGCAGCGCCCAGCAGCTCTACGACAACTACCCGCTGGTCCCGGCCGTCATCGCCGAGGTCAAACCGCGCACCGTGGACCTGCTGGCCCTGGTCAACGTCAACGTCGACCAGACCCGGCCGCCGCGCTGGGCGCTCGCGCTGCGCCCGGTCAGCGCCATCGACGGACACCACCGCAAGCGCGGCACGCAGGTGCCCTCGGTGGCCGTCAGCGGCCGGCGCAGCGCGCGCTCCCAGGACACCTGGGACGAGATCACGCCGATGCCTGTCGCCTGGGGCACCCCGGACACCGACGTCATCGAGGCCGCGCGCAAGGCCATCCCGCACGAGCTGTGGGAGAAGCTGGAGAAGAACCGCAAGCTCCTCGAGGACGTCAAGAAGACGAAGCTGAACCTCCTCGTCCTGGACTAGAGCGCGGCGGGGGTCTCGGGGGTTTCGGGCCCAGGCCGGGGTGGGCCCGGCGGGAGCGCAGTGCGACGCGGATAACATGCCCGGCAAACGTCCGCCGAGCCTGTGAGGAGGCTTCCGTGACCGTCGAGCGCCTGCGTCCCTTCGCAGAGACCGTCTTCGCCACCATGACCGCCAAGGCGGTCGAGTATGAGGCGGTGAACCTCGGGCAGGGCTTCCCGGACACCGGCGGGCCGGCCGCGATGCTCGAGCGCGCCCAGCGCGAGATAGCCGAGGGCAACAACCAGTACGCCCCCGGCCGGGGTGTCGCCTCCCTGCGCCGCGCGATCGCCGCCCAGCGTGACCGCGACTACGGCCAGAGATTCGACCCGGACACCGAGGTGCTCGTCACCGTCGGAGCCACCGAGGCCATCGCCGCGAGCGTGCTGGGCCTGGTGGAGCCGGGCAGCGAGGTCGTCGTGCTCGACCCCTCCTACGACGCCTACGGCGCGGCCGTCGCGCTGGCCGGGGCGACCCGGGTCTCGGTGCCGCTGGTCGCCGAGGGAGCGTCCTGGCGCGTCGACGAGGAGGCGCTCGAGGCCGCGGTCACCGAGCGCACGGCGATGGTCATCGTCAACTCCCCGCACAACCCCACCGGCGCGCAGCTGGATCTTGCGGGTGTGGCACGGGTGTGCGTGCGCCACGATCTGCTGGCGCTCTCCGACGAGGTCTACGAGCACCTGCTTTACGACGCTCGCGCGCACCGCCCCCTGGCGTTGGAGGACGGGATGCGCGAGCGGACGGTGACCGTCTCCTCGGCGGCGAAGACGTTCAGCGCCACCGGGTGGAAGACCGGTTGGGCGATGGCCCCTGCCCCGCTGCTCGACGGCGTGCACAAGGCCAAGCAGTTCCTGACCTTCGTCGGCGCCACCCCGTTCCAGCCGGCCGTGGCCTACGCCCTCGACAACGAGGATGCGTGGGTGCGCAAGCAGGTGGAGTCGCTGGGCCGGCGCCGTACGTTGCTCGCCGAGGGGCTTCAGGAGGCCGGCTTCCGCGTCCACGACAGCCACGGCACCTACTTCCTCACCGCCGAGCTGCCGGACGCATATGAGGACGACGGCGTGGAGTTCTGTCTGGCCCTACCGGAGAAGGCCGGCGTGGCCGCCATCCCCGTCCAGGTCTTCTGCGCGGACCAGGAACCGTGGCAACGCCTGGTGCGCTTCGCCTTCTGCCGTAAGGAGAAGACGCTGCGCGAGGCCGTGAAGCGGCTGAAGGCCGTGGACCTCGCGGAGATGTGATTCGCCTTTGTGAGTCGCGCTGAGCGCACGGGAGGGGACGCGGATTGCGCGGCTCCTCCCCTTTTCCATCTGCCATTTAGCGCCGGCGGAAAAGCCGCCTGAATAGCCTGAATGGTCTGAAGTAAAAGGGGTGCAGACGCAAAAAGGAGCGCCCCTCATCGAATTGCTTCGATGACGGACGCTCCCTATTTCATTTTTGAGTTGTGGTGTCGGCGGTGACTTACTCTCCCACACCCTCCCGAGTGCAGTACCATCAGCATAGGCGGGCTTAGCTTCCGGGTTCGGAATGGGACCGGGCGTTTCCCCACCACTATAACCACCGACACGACCAAAACC
>NZ_JASODI010000013.1 GCF_030211955.1 Corynebacterium frankenforstense
CCGCGGCACCGTCCCGGGTGCCGCGACCGCGACGTCGGGTACGCGCGGACGTCGTCAATCAACGGCCCGCACGGGCGGGGCTCAGTCCTCCTCGGCGAGCTCCGCGGCGACCTCGTCGGAGAGGTCCATGTTGGTGTAGACGTTCTGGACGTCGTCCGACTCCTCGAGGGCGTCGATGAGCTTGAGCACCTTGCGGGCGTCGGCGGCCTCGAGTGGGGCGTTGACGTCGGCGCGGAAGTCCTGGTCGGAGTCCTCGACCTCGATGCCGGCATCGCCCAGGGCGGCCTTGACGGCGCTGAGGTCCTCCGGGGCGGTGACGACCTCGAAGAGACCGTCGAGCTCGTTGACCTCCTCGGCGCCGGCCTCGAGCACAGCCATCAGAACGTCATCCTCGGTCAGTCCCTCGGACTTGACCGTGGCGACGCCCTTGCGGTTGAACATGTAGCTGACCGCGCCCGAGTCCGCCATGTTGCCGCCGTTCTTGGTCATGGCGGTGCGCACCTCGGTGGCGGCGCGGTTGCGGTTGTCCGTCAGGCACTCGATGAGCATGGCCACACCGTTGGGGCCGTAGCCCTCGTACATGATGGTCTGCCAGTCGGCGCCGCCGGCCTCTTCACCCGAGCCGCGCTTGCGGGCGCGCTCGATGTTGTCGTTGGGCACGGAGGCCTTCTTGGCCTTCTTGATCATGTCGTCGAGGGTCGGGTTGGCCGAGGGGTCCCCGCCGCCCGTGCGCGCCGCGACCTCGATGTTCTTGATCAGCTTGGCGAACTCCTTGCCGCGCTTGGCGTCGTTGGCCGCCTTCTTGTGCTTGGTGGTGGCCCACTTGGAGTGACCTGACATTGATGTCCTTTCGTCGTTGGCTCACGGTGGCGAGCGTCCACGCCCCCGGCACCGTGCGGCTCGCGGTCTGTCAGTATACGCAGCACGCCCCGCGGCTCCGAACACACCCGTGCGTGTCCGTGCAGGACGCCGCGGCTCCCCGGCGCCGCGCGGGGCGGCCCGGCGCCGCGTCGCCGCGGCCTAGCGCGCCTCGTCGAGCGTGCGCACCAGGCCCTCCTGGGTGACCTGGGCGACCAGGTCGCCGGCGCGGTTGAAGATGCGCCCCTGCGTCATCGCCCGCCCGCCGTGCGCCGAGGGCGAGGTCTGGTCGTAGAGCAGCCAGTCATCGGCGCGGAAGGGGCGCAGGAACCAGATTGCGTGGTCCAGGCTGGCCATCTGCACCTTCGTGTCCGGGTGCGGCACCAGCGAAGAGTGCAGCAGCGTCATGTCCGACATGTACGCCAGGGTGCACTGGTGGAACTTCGGGTCGTCGGGCAGCCTGCGCTGCGAGCGGAACCAGACGACCTGCTGGCTGGCGGCGTACTTGTTCGGCTCGTAGCGCTCCGGGGGCACCACGCGGATGTCCCAGTCGCCCCACTCGTCGAGCAGCGCACGCGAGCCTGGCGGGCGCAGCTGGCCCTCCTCCCCCAGCTCCTCGGGGTCCGGCACCGCGCGCATCTCGTCCGAGTGGTCCGGGCCGGAGTCGCCGGCGATGTGGAAGCTGGCCTGCATGCTGAAGATCGTCTCGCCGCGCTGCACGCCGCGGACCTGGCGCGCGGAGAAGCTGCGGCCGTCGCGCAGCCGGTCGACGAGGAAGACGGTCGGCTCGCTCGAGTCGCCCGGGCGCAGGAAGTAACCGTGCAGGGAGTGCACCGGGCGCTCGTCGTCGACGGTGTTGACCGCGGCGACCAGCGCCTGGCCGGCGACCTGCCCGCCGAAGGTGCGCGTCAGCGTGCTCTCCACGGCCGGCCCCCGGAAGATCAGGTCGTCGATGCGCTCCAGCGCCAGGATCTCTTCGATACGCGCCACGGTGGCTGCCGCTCCTTTACTCTGCGTCCGGTCTCGGCTGCGGGCCGGCCTCGCGGTCCGCGCCGTCTGCTGGGCTCATTGTGTCACCCTCGACGGCGTCCCATCGCGATTCCTCGAAATATCTGGGCAACTTCGCCGTGCCGCCCAGGCGCAGCAGGCGTACCGCCGGGCGCAGCCGCAGCGCGCGCGTGACGCGCACGGCGTCGTTGTAGAAGCGCATGGCCATCTCGACGCGCGCGTTGGCCTCGGAGAGCACGGCCGGGAAGACCACACCGGCGGACTGCGCGGCGGCCAGGGCGGCCGTCAGCTCGCGCTCGCGCTCGGCGCGCGCCGGCAGCGTGCCGTAGCGCAGCGTGACGGCCCCCGCCCGCCGTGCGGCGTGGACCGCCTTATTGACGACGCCCGCGTCTGCCCCACCCGGGCGCACACCCGCGGCGTCGGCGAGCACGGCCTCGACGAGGTTGACACGGTTGTCCAGCGCGCCGGCCAGACCCTGCAGGGCGGAGTCGGTGCGGATGTGCAGCCGGTCGAGGCGCTGGGCGGTCTGCACCGCCCAGAAGATCACGAGCGTGACCAGGACGGCCGGGACGATCCACCAGTCCATCAGCCCACCGTCACCTTCGTGCCGTCGGTGACCGTCTCGTAGACGGCGAGCACCTGGCGGGTCACGGTCTGCCAGTCGTAGCGCACGGCGCGCGCCCGCCCGGCGGCCGCGAGGTCCCTGCGCGCGGCCGGGTCGTCGACGAGCCGGTCCAGCGTGACGGCCAGCGCCGCGGAGTCGCCGGTGGCGAAAAGCGCCCCTGCGGGCCGGGCGGTGTCGCCGGCGCAAACGGCGTTGAAGGCCTCGAGGTCGCTGGCCACCACGGCACAGCCGGCGGCCATCGCCTCGACGAGCACGATGCCGAAGCTCTCCCCGCCCAGGTTGGGGGCGACGTAGATGTCGGCTGCGGCGAGCAGGCGGGCCTTCTCGGCGTCGCTGACGCGGCCGACGTAGCGCACGCCGCGGGCGGGCCGGGCCCGCCCGGAGCCGATGACGGTCACGTGCACCGGGGTGCGCGAACGCATGGTCTCCAGGGCGGCGAGCAGCACGTCGAGGCCCTTGCGGGACTCATCGAGGCGGCCGAGGAAGACCAGTTCCACGGGGCGGGCGGGCTCGGCGTCCGCGTTTCCGGCGGCGCCGGGCGCCACGGCGTCCGGGCCATCAGCGCCGGCCGCCTCCTCCGCCGCGCGCCGCGCGCGGGCGAAGACGCCGGTGTCCACCCCGTTGGGAATGAGCACCGGGTCGCCGCCGAGCTGCTCGACCTGCCAGCGCCTGGCCATCTCGGAGACCGCGATGCCGCCGCGGATCTTCTCCAGCAGCGGGCGCAGCACCGGCAGCGCGGCCTTGAGCACCTTCGAGCCCGAGGCCGAGGCGTGGTAGGTCGCCACGATCGGTCCGTGGGCGCGGGCGAGCGCGACCATCGAGTAGCTCGGCGAGTTCGGCTCGTGGATGTGCAGCACGTCGAAGTCGCCCTCGCGCAGGAAGCGGTCGACACGCCGGCGCACCTGCGGGCCGATCGAGAGCCGGGCGACCGAGCCGTTGTACGGGATCGGGATCGCCGGGCCGCCGCGGTGGACCCACTCAGGGATCTCGGCGGTCTCGGAGGCCGGGCCGATGGCCTCGACGTGGTGGCCGCGGGCGCGCAGCTGGGCGCCGAGCTCGAGGACGTGCGCCTGCACGCCGCCGGGCTCGTCGAAGGAGTAGGGGCAGACCAGGCCGACGCGCATCTCAGGCCCCGCCTTCCGGGGTCTCGGGCTGCCCGGCCCCACGGGCAGCACGCGCGCCGCGGTCGGAGCGGTGCAGCGCCTCGGCGTCGGCGGCCTGCCGCGCCCGCTCGGCGCGGCGCCGCTCGCGGTCGGCCGGCCACAGCGGCTGCAGCATGTGCCAGTCGGCCGGGTGCGCCGCGATGTTCGCGGCGAACTGGTCGGCGACCTCCTGCTGCATCTCCTCGCGGGTGTCCACGGCCACCTGCTCACCGACGGAGAAGCCCCAGCATTCCTCGGTGAACCAGCAGTGCACCACGTGCAGGGCCGCGCCGGTCTCGCGGGCCAGATCCACCGAGCCGGTGGGCATGGTGGTCTCCTCG
This sequence comes from Corynebacterium frankenforstense, assembly GCF_030211955.1. Taxonomy (GTDB): domain Bacteria; phylum Actinomycetota; class Actinomycetes; order Mycobacteriales; family Mycobacteriaceae; genus Corynebacterium; species Corynebacterium frankenforstense_A. Next base: position 3,975 of record NZ_JASODI010000013.1, read on the forward strand.
CCGAAGAACCGCACGGGCACGCCGTGGCCCTTCAGGTCGCGCTCGCCGACCAGGCAGACCACGCCGCCCGCCTTGACCACCTCGCGCAGGCGCTCCATCGGCGGACGCCCGCCGGCGTGGGCGAGCACCTCGAAGCCGAGGCTGTTGCGGTAGTCGACGAAGGCGTCGAAGAGCGCCTCGGGGCGCACCCGCTCGGCGACGGTGGTGAAGCCGGTGTAGCGGCCGACCAGGAAGGCGCCGGCCATGTCCCAGTTGCCGGTGTGCGGCAGCACGAGGACCACGCCCTTGCCGCGGCGGAAGGACTCGGCGAAGCGCTCCTCACCCTCGACCCCGGTGGCGAGCCGGTCGATCAGGTCGGGGTCGCCGGCGATCGAGGGCAGGCGGAAGGCCTCGGCCCAGTAGCGCGCGTAAGAGCGCACGGAGTCGCGCACCAGCCGGCGGGTGACGTTCTCGGGGCCGACCACGCGGGCGAGGTTGCGGCGCAGCTGCTCCATGCCGCGGCCGTCGTCACTCGCCCTGTCGGCGCCGAAGCGGAAGGCGGCGTTGACCCACCTCTCGGGCACGAGGCGAACCAGCCGCCACCCGGCGAGGTAGCCGAGGGCGGCCAGGTCGTCGCGGCGGGGCAGGCGCACGCTACTCACCCTCCCGACCGGTCTCCGCCGCATCGTCGGGCACCTCGGCCGCTCCGGCCGGCGGGGCGATGCGCCGGCCGGCCTCCGGGTCGCGCGAGGCGCGCCACAGGCGCTGGCAGACGGTGAACGCCGAGCCGAGGGCGAGCAGCCAGACGGCCACCTCGACGGCGTGCGGCACGCCCAGGCCTTCCAGGCCCAGGCCGAGCAGGCCGACGATCAGGCGCTCGGCGCGCTCGACGAGCCCGCCGTTGATCTTCAGCCCGCCGGCCTCGCCCCGGGCCTTGACATACGAGATGACCTGCGAGGTCACCAGCACCACCAGGCCGGCGGCGACCGTGGACCGCGCGGCGTCGTCGACGTAGACGAGCCACCAGACCACCGCGGCGAACAGCGCGCCGTCGGTGATGCGGTCGCAGCTGGCGTCCAGGGTGGCCCCGTAGGCGGTGCCTCCCCCGGACAGCCGGGCCATGGTGCCGTCGATCAGGTCGAAGCTGGCGAAGACCGTGCACAGCACGGCCGCGGCGAACAGGTGCCCGGTCGGGATGAGCACGAGGATCGCCGCGCAGGTCAGCGCCGTGCCGGTCAGCGTGACCGTGTTGGGGCTCACACCGGTGCGCATCACGGCACGGGCTACCGGCTCGACGACGACGGCGGCCGGACGCCTGCCGCGCACGCTCAGCATGTGCGCCCCCAGGCGTCGGCGAGCAGCTGCCGGGTCTGCGAGAGCAGCTGCGGGAGCACCTTCGTGCCGCCGAGGACGGTCATGAAGTTCGCGTCGCCCGACCAGCGGGGCACGATGTGCATGTGCAGGTGGCTGCCGACGGAACCGCCGGAGCCCTTGCCCAGGTTGAAGCCGACGTTGACGCCGTCCGGGTTCGAGACCCGCTTGACGGTGCGCACGGCCTCCTGCGCGAAGGACATCATCTCGTGCGACTCGGCCTCGGTCAGGTCCTCGAGGTCGGCGACCTTGCGGTACGGGATGACCATCATGTGCCCGGCGTTGTACGGGTACAGGTTCAGGATGCAGTAGACCGTCTCGCCGCGCGCCACGATCAGCGACTCCTCGTCGGAGTGGCGCGGCGCGTCCACGAACGGGTCGTTGTCGCGCTCCCGCTTCCCGGCGGCGGAAGCGTCAGCTTCCTTCGCGTCAGCTTCCGCCGCGGCCTCGGCGCGCGCGGCGTCGTCAGTCGAGGAACCGTCCGGGCGGGTGGTGATGTAGTTCATCCGGTAGGGCGCCCACAGGCGCACCAGCCCGTCCGGCTCGCCCACGCCGCGGTCGACGTAGGTGCTTGACGACGCCGCGCCCGCGACGTCGCCGGCACCCGCGCCGTGGGCGCTGCGAGACGTCTCGTCTGCCTCACTCGCCATCGGCGGCCTCCGTGCCGAGCAGCTTTTTGAGCGACTCGGCGATCGGCTGGTCGTTGCGGCGCGAGCGCACCCACTCCTCGATGGCGTCGACGGCCTTCTCGACCGGCACGCCGTTGACCTGGGAGCCGTCGAGGAAGCGGAAGCTGACCGCGTTCGCCTCGACGTCGCGGCCGCCGGCGAGCAGCATGAACGGCGACTTGCCGGTGGTGTGGGTGCGGATCTTCTTCTGCATGCGGTCGTCCGAGGTGTCGACCTCGGCGCGGATGCCGCGCCCGCGCAGCTGTGCGGCGACGTACTCGAGGGCCGGGACGAACTCGTCGGCGACCGGGATGCCGACCACCTGGTGCGGGGCCAGCCAGGCCGGGAAGGCGCCGGCGTAGTGCTCGAGGAGCACGCCGAAGAAGCGCTCGATGGAGCCGAAGAGCGCGCGGTGGATCATGATCGGGCGCTGCTTGGAGCCGTCCGGGGCGGTGTACTCGAGCTCGAAGCGCTCCGGCAGGTTGAAGTCGAGCTGCACGGTCGACATCTGCCAGGTGCGCCCGATGGCGTCGCGGGCCTGCACGGAGATCTTCGGCCCGTAGAAGGCCGCGCCCTCCGGGTCCGGGACCAGGTCGAGGCCGGACTTGGTGGCCACGCGCTCGAGGATGCTCGTCGAGCGCTCCCAGATCTCGTCGGAGCCGACGAACTTGTTCGGGTCCTTGGTGGACAACTCCAGGTAGAAGTCGTCCAGGCCGTAGTCGCGCAGCAGGGAGATGATGAACTCGAGCACGGAGGTCAGCTCATTCTCGAGCTGGTCCTCGGTGCAGTAGATGTGCGCGTCGTCCTGGGTGAAGCCGCGGGCACGGGTCAGGCCGTGGACCACGCCGGACTTCTCGTAGCGGTAGACCGTGCCGAACTCGAACAGCCGCAGCGGCAGCTCGCGGTAGGAGCGCCCGCGCGAGGCGAAGATCAGGTTGTGGAACGGGCAGTTCATCGGCTTGGCGTAGTAGTCCTGCGGCTGCTTGGTGCAGTTGCCCTCCGCGTCGTACTCGCCGTCGAGCTGCATGGGCGGGAACATGCCGTCGGCGTAGAAGTCCAGGTGGCCGGACTTCTTGAACAGGTCGCCCTTGGTGATGTGCGGGGTGTTGACGAAGGAGTAGCCGGCGGCCAGGTGGCGGCGTCGCGAGTGCTCCTCCATCTCGAGGCGGACGATGCCGCCGTCCGGGTGGAAGACCGGGAAGCCGGAGCCGACCTCGTCGGGGAAGCTGAACAGGTCCAGCTCCTGGCCCAGGCGGCGGTGGTCGCGCTTCTCGGCCTCGGCGAGCATCTGCTCGTACTCGGCCAGCTTCTCCTTGGACTCCCAGGCGGTGCCGTAGATGCGCTGCAGGCCGGCGTTGTTCTGGTCGCCGCGCCAGTAGGCCGCGGAGGTGCGCGTCAGGGAGAACGCGGGGATGTAGCGGGTGGTGGGCACGTGGGGGCCGCGGCACAGGTCGAACCACTCGACGTCGGCGGTGCGCGGGTTGACGTTGTCGTAGGCGGTCAGCTCGCCGGCGCCGACCTCGGTGGCCTCGTCGGAGTCGGGGTCGACGTTGCCCTTGTCGTCGATGAGCTCGAGCTTGAACGGCTCGTCGGCCAGGGCCTGGCGGGCCTCGTCCTGGGAGGCCCACACGCGGCGCTCGAAGCGCTGCCCGGTCTTGATGATCTTCTTCATCCGCTTCTCGAGCTTCTTCAGGTCCTCCGGGGTGAAGGGCTCGGCGGCGTCGAAGTCGTAGTAGAAGCCGTTCTCCACGGCCGGGCCGATGCCCAGCTTGGTGCCCGGGAACTCGGCCTGGACGGCCTGGGCGAGCACGTGCGCGCAGGAGTGGCGGATCACGGCGCGGCCGTCGGCGGAGTCGGCGGGCACCGGGGTGAACTCGGCGTCGGCCTCCGGGACGTGCGAGAGGTCCTTGAGCCGGCCCTCGGCGTCCTTGACCACGACGATGGCCTCGGGGCCCTTGTTCGGCAGGTCGAGCTCGCGCAGGGCAGCGCCCACCGGTGTGCCCGCAGGTACGGTGAACGGCCGGTAGGTACGGGACTCACTGGTTAATGCCATGGGAGGTAGGCGCTCCTTCTTGCGCTCACGCGGTGGCGCCATACCGGGACGCGGCCGCTGGTGGGTTCTTCCCCCGCGTTCACCCCGCACACCGTAGAGGCGCACGGGGTCGCGGACAGTCAAGCATCCTACCCGGCGGCCCCTGCCCCGCCCAGAGGCGGGCGCGCGGGCCCGGCCTCCCCCGCTTCCCCCGGTGTCGGGGCGTCAGCCCCGACACGGCCTTAAGCCTCGAGCAGGCGCTGGCCCCAGTAGGTGTCCCCGCCCTCGCCGACTCCCGGCGGCAGCGCGTAGACCGAGGATCCGATGTGGGTGATCCACTCGTTGAGGCGGTCGCCGCCGTCGAGACGGCGCTGGATCGCGCTGAACTGCTTGTCCGGGTTGCGCTGGTAGCACAGGAAGACCAGCCCGGAGTTCGAGGCGTCGCCGCTGCCCGGTTCCGGCTCGAGGTCGTAGGTGTAGGGCCGGCGCAGCAGGCGCTGCTCGCCCTGGTACTTCTCGTCGTCGCGCGAGAGCGCCATGTGGCTCTTCGGGTCGATGACCGGAAGGCCCGTCTCGTCGGTCTTGGTCAGGTCCGGCTCGGTGAACTCGTCGCCGCCGGACAGCGGCGCGCCCTCGGGCAGGTCGCGGCCGATGACGACCTCGCGGGAGTTGCGGTCGAGCTTCTCCCACTCGTCCATGTGCATGGCGATGCGGCGGGCGACCATGACGCTGCCGCCGTCGAGCCAGTCGGGCGCGCCATCGGCGGCGGCGTCGATCCAGACCTGCTGGTCGTACTCCTCGTCGCCGTGCGGGTTGACGGTGCCGTCCTTCTGGCCGAAGAGGTTGCGCGGGGTGGTGCCGTCGGCCATCGAGCCGTCGGCGTGGCTGAGCCCGCGCTGGAACCAGCGGGTGTGGGCGTAGTCCACCCCGGAGCGGATCATGTGGCGCATCGCGTAGGCCACCGAGATGGCGTCGTCGCCGCAGATCTGCAGCACCAGGTCGGTCTGGCCCCAGCGCGGGTCCAGGTCGTCGTGTTCGAAGGCGGGGATGTCGTGCAGGAACTCCGGGCGCTTGTCGGTCAGGCCGATCTTGTCGAAGAGCGGCTCGCCGAAGCCGACCGTGATGGTCAGGTTCGCCGGGATCTGCACCATCTCCGGCTCGAGCCCGCCGACCGGGTTCTGCCCGGTGCACAGCGCGCGGGCGTCCTCGGTCCACAGGTTCATCAGCCGACGCACCCCCGCGCGGTCCACGCCCTCGTTGAGGTCGAAGGAGATCAGCGCGAGGTTGGCCTGCGAGGCGGTCTGCACGCCGGCCTGGTGGGGCCCGTCGAAGGCCACCGTCCGACCGGCCAGCGGGGCGGCGTCCGCCCCGGGCACGTCCGTCGCCTCATCCCCCGTGCCGCCCTTGGCGGTCTCGCCGCCGGGACTGGCGCAGGCCACGGCGGCGGCGCCGACGGCGCCGACCCCGGCTCCGAGGAACCCGCGGCGCGAGAGGCGGTGGATGTGCTGGTTGCGGTCGTTGGTGTCAGTCATTGCCTTCTGTTCGAGCTCCCTCAGTGTGGCCCGTACGGGCCGTCGGTGCCCCGGGTGGGCCTAGTGACCCTCGTGGCCCTCGTGGCCGGAGTGGTCCATGCCCTCCATGTTGCCCGAGTCGCCGTGGTCCATGCCTTCCATGCCCTCGTGGCCGGAGTGGTCCATGTCCTCCATGCCCTCCATGCCCTCGAGGCCGCCGTGCTCCTGGCCGGCGAGGTCGCCGTAGTCCTCGTCGCCCGGCAGCAGGGTGCGCACGGGCACGTCCTTGGCCTCGACGGTCGCGCCGTCGGCCAGCTCGAAGGTGATGTCGACGGTGTCGCCGGCGGCGACCGGGGTTTCGTAGTCCATGACCATCAGGTGGTCGCCGCCCGGCTCGAGCACGCGCTCGCCGTTGGCGGGGATCGTCATCGGGGTGGTCATCTCCTGCATGACACCGTCGACGGTCTCGTGCATCTGGTTCTTCGGCGCGCCCAGCGAGGTGGTGAAGCCGGTGATCGACAGGTCGCGGTCGGTGTGGTTGACCAGGGTGCCGAAGATGCCGGTCATGTGGTTGTCCTCGCCCTTGGCACGCACGACGGCTTCCTCGAAGGTCAGCTCGGAGTCCGCAGCCTCGGTGGTGCTCTCGGCGGCCGAGGTCGACTGGCTGCTCTCCGCGGTGGTGGCCTCGGAGTCCTGCTCGTTGGCGGGCGAGCAGCCGGCCAGGGCGAGGGCGGCGGTCGCGGTGAGCGCGGCCAGCATCATCGGCGAGCGCTTGGACAGGTGCTTCATCGAATTACTTCTCCTTGTTAGAGGACGTCGTGGAACGAGTGAACCAGACGATCACGGCACCGAGGACGGCCAGCAGCGCGACCCCGCCGAGGGCGATCCACAGCCAGGAGGAGGGTCCCTCCTCGGCCGCGGCCCCGTCGGGGGCGTCCGCGGTCTCCCCGGTCGAGCCCTCGGCCCCGGCGGAATCGCCGAGGACCGTGAACTGCGTCTTGCCGCGGGTGGAGTGCCCGTCCGAGGACGTGATCTGGAAGCCGACCGTGTAGGTGCCCGGCCCCGGGTCGATGCCCTCGGGCACGTCGATGGCGACGAATCGCCGGTCGAGCTCGGGCTTGCCGCTGAACAGGACCTCGCCGCTCTCGGCGTCCGAGACGGCCACGGTGTTGAAGTTCGGGCGCGGCTCGCCGGAGAACTCCAGCGTGATGCGCTCCGGGAAATTGTCGACGCTCGCGTTCACACCCGGGTCTGCGTCGATGACGCTGTCGTGGGCGGTCGCCGTGGGCGCCGCCGCCGCGGCGCCGAAGACGCCGGTCAGGGCGGCTGCGGCGGCGACGAGGCCGGCTCGTGCACGGTGCGCGGTGTCTCTCAAGGTTCTCGGGGCCTTTCCTTCGACTGCGGCCCGGTCCGTCCGGGCCCGGGCACTCCGGCTTAGTTGTCGGCGCGCCCGGTGTCCCAGTTCCCCGTCGGGGTGAAAGAGGGGGTCCGCCGTATCGGGTTCGACGGTCGATTCTACCCCGGAGATGCAAAAGATCCCGCACCCCTGATCGGGGGCGGGATCTGACGGTGGTCCCAGCTGGGATCGAACCAGCGACCTTTCCGGTGTGAACGGAACGCTCTTCCACTGAGCCATGGGACCGAACGACTCACAGCGGGCGACACGGCCCGTGCGGTGCGCTGTACAAGTTAACACGCCACCTCCTCGCCGACCTAATCCGCAGGTGGACCGGAGTGCGCTGACCACCCACCACGGCAGCGTACGCGCACGGGCGTGCGACGCGGCGTCGTCAAGCACACGTGGCACACACGCACACGCCGGATAACCCTGCACGGGGGGGGCGCGCCGGACGCGGCGGGGGACGCGTCCGGGCGGGCGACGGGGAGCGGCAAAGCGAGCGGAGGCGGGCACCGGTGCGCCGGAGCGCGCCCGCGGGGGCCGTCAAAACCGCGCGACGCTGGGGATTTGTCTTAGGCGACCGGAACCAGATAGAGTTTGTCCTCGCACAACGGCAGGCGCCGCCTACCGGATGGGCGTGCGGATGTAGCGCAGTTGGTAGCGCATCACCTTGCCAAGGTGAGGGTCGCGAGTTCGAGTCTCGTCATCCGCTCCGGGAATTTCGATTCCCTTCCCCGCGCGATTAGCTCAGGGGGAGAGCGCTTCCCTGACACGGAAGAGGTCACTGGTTCAATTCCAGTATCGCGCACAGAGAACCTTCGGGTTCTCGATGCGGATGTAGCGCAGTTGGTAGCGCATCACCTTGCCAAGGTGAGGGTCGCGAGTTCGAGTCTCGTCATCCGCTCCGGTACCCGGTTTTCCGGGCACCCAATCAGGTGGGCCGAGGTCCTCCTGCGGTGGAATGGCCGAGTGGTGAGGCAACGGCCTGCAAAGCCGTGCACACGGGTTCGATTCCCGTTTCCACCTCGTAGTTCATCTACCCCGCGCGATTAGCTCAGGGGGAGAGCGCTTCCCTGACACGGAAGAGGTCACTGGTTCAATTCCAGTATCGCGCACAGAGAACCTTCGGGTTCTCGATGCGGATGTAGCGCAGTTGGTAGCGCATCACCTTGCCAAGGTGAGGGTCGCGAGTTCGAGTCTCGTCATCCGCTCCACCACCCCGCCGGTCCTTTTCAGGGCCGGCGGGGTTTTCCGTGTCCGGGGCCGGTCGGTCTGGACTCGGGTGGGGACTGTCCGGCCGGGACCGGCGGCCGCGGAGCGCGGCTAGTCTCGGGGTATGGACTCCGAGGACACACACCAGCCCCGCGGCACGGACGACGCCACCGCGACCGGCCCCGACGCGCTACTCGATGAACTCGTCGGCCCGGACACGCCCGCCCACGGGGAGACCGGCGCCCCGGCAGCCGGCGGCCGCCCGGCCGAGGTCCGCGCCATCATGGTCAGCGCCCTGACCGGGTCCGCGGCTGTCGACGGGACCTCGGGAGGACTCGGCAACGACCTGGACGCCGCCCTGCTCGCCGCGGTGCGCCAGTGGGCCGACGCGGTGCTCGTCGGTGCGGGCACCGTGCGCGCCGAGGACTACGGCCCGGTCTGCCCCGACCCCGACTACACCGCCCGGCGCGCCGCACGCGGCCAGGCCGCGGCCCCGGTGCTCGCGGTGCTCTCCGGCTCACTGGCCCTCGACACGTCCGCCCGTCTCTTCGCCGCCTGCCGCGGCGAGGCCCCCGGCGCGCGCCCGCCGCTGATCCTGACCGACTCCTCCGGCGCCGCCTCCGCGCGCGCCGAGACGCTCCGGAGTGCCGGAGCCGAGGTCGTCGACACCGGTGGAGGCGACGTGCGCGCCGCCGTCGACACGCTCGTCGCGCGCGGGGCGCGCCGCATCGTCTGCGAGGGCGGGCCGAGCCTGCTGGGCGCGGAGATCTCCGCCGACCTGATCGACGTGCTCTACCTGACCCTCTCCCCCGTCCTCTCCGGCGCGGTCGAGCAGCCCCTGGTCACCGGCGCGGAGACGACCGCCCGCCCGATGGAGCTGGAGAACCTGCACCGCGACGCCGACTCCACGCTCTTCCTGCGCTACCGCCGCAGGCGCTGAGTCGCGCGTCGGTCGCCGAGCCGTGCCCCGGGCGCCGGACTCGCGCCGCGCGCCGGGGCTGCCGGGAAGGCCCATTCCATTCAGTAGGGTGGACCGCGTGAAATCTCTTCGCAGCGACCCGTTCGCCGGCTTCTGGGTCGGCGCCGTGCCCGCGGCCGACGCCGCGGGTCGCGCCACGGCCCCCGCACAGTCCGCCGACTCGACTGCCGGGCTGCGCGACCTCGGCCGCCACGACGGCCTGCTGCGCGTCATCCTCTGGCCGCTGGCGGTGCTGCTGGTCGTGCACACCGTCCTCGTGCGCGCCGTCGCCGGCAGCGTCACGGACGACTTCACCACGGTCTACCTCGCCGCGCGCCGCTTCCTGGACCGGGTGCCCGTCTACGACGAGATCTACCACCACGTCGACCCGCACTACCTCTACAACCCGGGCGCGACCCTGCTGCTGAGCCCGCTGGGGATGAGCCACCACCCGAACGCGGTGCGTATGGTCTTCATCCTCGTCGGTGCCGCCGCGATCATCGCTGCACTGGCCTGGCTGACCCGTCTGTTCGGCTACCGCGCCACCTCGGCCGTGCTCCCCCTGGCCGTCTGCGCGGCGTTTCTGACCGAGGCGGTGCGCAACACGCTCGTCTTCGCCAACATCAACGGCGTCCTCCTGCTCGTCTTCGTCGCCTTCCTCGCCTGGCTGCTGCGCGGCCGCGACTGGGCCGCCGGCGTCGCACTCGGCCTGTGCATCCTGATCAAGCCGATGTTCGCCCCGCTGATCGTGCTGTGCATCGCCGTGTGGCGCTGGCGAGCGGTCATCGCCGCAGTCGCCGTGCCGGTCGTGGCCAACCTGGTCGCCTGGCCGCTGGTGCCCGGCGCCGGTGACTACCTGACCAAGCTCGCCCCGTACCTCGGCGAGGTCCGCGACTACGCCAACAGCTCGCTTCCCGGCATCGCCGTCTACTTCGGCTGGCCCGGGTGGCTGCGGCTGACACTGACCGCCGTGTGCGCCGCCGCGGTGGCCGTGGCCGTCATCGTGCTGGCCCGCTACCGCTTCACCGCTCCCCTGATGTGGCTGATCACCTCGTCGTCGGTGCTGCTGGCCGGGGTGTTCCTGCTGTCCTCGCTGGGCCAGCAGTACTACTCGATGATGCTCTTCCCGCTGGTCTTCACCGTCCTGCTGGAGCGCTCCGTGGTGCACAACTGGCCGGCGTGGGCCGCCCTGGCCGCGGTCTTCTCCCCCTTCGACTGGGACGCCGAGGCCTGGGGCCGGTGGGGCCGCTGGGTCGGCCAGTTCGCCAACACCGCCGGCTGGGCGACACTGCTCGCCGTCGCCGCGGCCGTCGCCGTGGCCTGGTGGCGCTCCGAGCGCGCCACGGGCGACCGGGCTGCCGGGCCAGCCGGGGTCACCGGCGACGCCCGGAAATACCGCACCCGCCGCGTACGCTTCAGTGAGAGGCAGCGCAAGTGAATCCCCGAGGAGGCAGACCGTGACCGACTTCAAGATGATCTCCGACGCCGAGTGGCGCGAGCGCCTCAACGACGAGGAGTACCGGGTGCTGCGCCAGGCCGGCACCGAGGCGCCGTTCGTCGGCGAGTACACCGACACCACCACCGAGGGCGTCTACAGCTGCCGGGCCTGCGGCGCCGAGCTGTTCCGCTCCGAGCACAAGTTCGCCTCCCACTGCGGCTGGCCGGCGTTCTTCTCCCCGCTGGCCGGCGACCGCGTCGTCGAACGCACCGATGACTCGCTGGGCATGCGCCGCACCGAGGTGCTCTGCGCCAGCTGCGGCTCCCACCTGGGCCACGTCTTCGCCGGCGAGGGCTACGACACCCCGACCGACCTGCGCTACTGCATCAACTCCGTGTGCCTGACCCTCGAGCCCGCCGAGGGCGAGGCCGGGGACAGGTAACCGCGCAGCCGAGACAGCGGGACCCGCGCACACAGCGAAGCGAGAGAGGACCGCCGGTGGGATTCCACCGGCGGTCCTCTCTCATGGACCTGTCAGAGCCTCCTAGGGCAGCAGGTCGACCATCGCCGAGATGTCCTCGTAGCGCTGGCCGCTGTAGAACGGGATCTCCACGCGCACGTGCAGACGGGCCTCGGTGTAGCGCATCTGGTGCATCAGGTCGACGATGCGGTCGAGCTTGTCGGCCTCGAAGTTGAGCATCCACTCGTAGTCGCCCAGCACGAAGGCGGTGGTGGTGTTGGCGCGCACGTCGGCGTAGTCGTGGGCGTTCTGGCCGTGCTCACGCAGGATCTGCGAGCGCTTCTTGGCGTCCATGTAGTACCACTCGTAAGAGCGCACGAACGGGTAGACCGTCATCCACTCGCGCGGCTCCTCGCCCATGACGAAGGCCGGCAGGTGGCGCTTGTTGAACTCCGCGGGGCGGTGGACGCCGTTGCCGGTCCACACCAGCTCCGAGGCGCGGCCCAGGGCGGTGTCGCGGCGGAAGGAGTTCAGCGCCTTCTGCAGGTCGGTGAACGTCTCGGCGTGCCACCACACCATGAAGTCCGCGTTCGCCTGAATGCCGGAGGTCAGGTAGACCCCGCGCACCGTGACGACGCCCTCCTCGGCGAGCTTGTCGAAGAACTCCTGCGCCTCACGGCCGACCTCAGCGCGGTCGGCGGGAAGCTCACCGGGCAGGGTGCGGAAGACCGCGGTCTGGATGTAGGCCTGGAGGCGGTTGAGCGCCACGTAGTCGATGTCGTTGTCAGCCATGCCGACGGGACCCTCGCTTTCTGGTGATGTCTCGGGAAACCGAATTGGGTCCATCATAAGTTGTACTTCGGACGTCGCGCCAACCGACCCGCGCAACGGCGCGCCTCCCCCGCAGCCGCGCGGGCACCCGTTAGCTTGGGGGTCGTGATGTTTTCCGAGCAGTCTACGATTCCGCCGTCCCGGGACGGCCGCGCGGACGACGAGGCACTGCCCGCGGACTTCTCCGCCGCCGTCGAGTCCCTCTACCACGCGCGCCTGCGCGACGAGCTCTCGCTCGGCACGATCCGGCCACCCCAACGGCTCGCGCCCTACAGCCACGCGGTCGGCCTCGAGGTCGACCGCGGCGAACACCCCGATGACCCGCAGACCGACTCGGACGGCGACGCCTTCGGCCGGCTGATCCTGCTGCATGACCCGCAGGCCGAGGAGGCCTGGGACGGCTCGATGCGGCTGGTCGCCTACATCCAGGCCGACATGGACGACGAGGTCGCCTCCGACCCGCTCTTGCCCGACGTCGCCTGGCAGTGGCTGACCGAGGGACTGGAGAACCTCGAGGCGGGCCACACCAACCTCGGCGGCACGGTCACCTCGACGTCCTCGATGCGCTTCGGTGAGATCGGCGGCCCGCCGCGCGCCCACCAGCTGGAGATGCGCGCCTCCTGGACCGCCACCGGCACCGACCTGTCCGCGCACGTGGAGGCCTTCGCCGACGTGCTCGCCCACGTCGCCGGCCTGCCGCCCGAGGGTGTGCGCACCCTCGGCGCTCACTGACGGTGGGCGGCGCGGGGCCCGTCCGGGGCCGGGCCCCGGGCAAAGGCCAGGCCCGGGGTCAGACGCACGCGGAGCCCTTCCACACCGAGGCCGAACCCGCCGACCTGCTGCCTCGGGTGCTCGACACCCCGGAGCTCTTCGCCGCCGGCGCCAAGGTGCTCGCCGAAGGCCGCGGCCCCTTCGCCGTCGACACCGAGCGCGCCTCCGGCTTCCGCTACGACGACCGCGTCTTCCTGCTGCAGGTGCGCCGCCGCGGCGCCGGCACCCTGCTCTTCGCCCCGGAGGGCCGCCGCGAGAAACTGACCGCGGCACTTGCCCCCGTGATGACCGGCGCGGACTGGATCGTGCACGCCGCCGTCACCGACCTGCCGCCGCTGGCCTGGCTGGGACTCGTCCCCGGCCGGCTCTTCGACACCGAGCTGGCCGGGCGCCTGCTCGGCTACGACCGGGTCAACCTCGGCGCGCTGCTCGAGTCCACCCTGGGCGTGCACCTGGACAAGGGCCACGGCCAGGAGGACTGGTCGACGACCCCGCTGCCCGAGGACTGGCTCGTCTACGCCGAGGGCGACGTCGCTTACCTGCTGGAGCTGGCGGACTTCCTGGCCGAGGCGCTCGACAACGAGGGCAAGCTCAGCTGGGCCGGAGAGGACTTCGACCATATCATCGCCACCCACACCGACCCCGCCCCCGAGCGCGACTGGAAGAAGACGAAGGGGCTGCGCCGCCTGCGCCGCCCCCGCCAGCTCGCCGTCGCACGTGCGCTGTGGCAGACCCGCGAGGACCTCGCCGTCGCCGAGGACAAGAACCCGGCGATCCTGCTTCCGGACAAGGCGCTCGTCGCCTTCGCCGCCGCCGGGGTCTCCGACGCCGACCGACTGCTCAACACCGCACGCCTCAAGCCCACCCAGTACCGCCGGGTTGCCTCGCGCATCAGCTTGTGGGCACGCACGGCCGCCGAGGCGCTCGCCTCGGACCCGGCGGACTGGCCGCGCCCGGCCCCGCGCCACGACTCGATCCCGCCGCACTCGCACTGGCCGGAACACCACCCGCAGGCCGCGGAGGCCTGGGAGAAGATCCACGAGAACCTCCTCGAGCTCTCGGTGGAGCTGGGCATGCCGGTGGAGAACATCGCCGCCCCGAAGGTGCTGCGCCGTGCCGTGTGGGAGTCCACCGAGGGCCACCAGCTGCACTCGGTGAGCGAGCTGGTGGACTTCCTCGTCGACTACGGGGTGCGCGACTGGCAGATCGAGCTGGTCGTGCCGGCCTTCACCGCCGCGGTGTTCACCGCTGACGGGGGTCGTCGGCGAGGCTGGTGATCCAGCCCTCGATCGAGGTGCGCATGCCCTCGGCGTCGAGACCGACCTCGGAGAGCAGCTGCCCGCGCGAGGCGTGCAGCGGGTAGACGTCCGGGAAGGCCAGGTGGCGCACCGGGGTGTCGATCTCGGCGGCCTGCATGGCCTCGGCCAGCTGGGAGCCGATGCCGCCGCGGATCACGCCGTCCTCGACGGTGACCACCAGGTCCGCGCCCGCTGCCGCCTCGAGCAGCTCGGCGCGCACCGGCGAGACCCACCGCGGGTCCAGCACGGTCACCGCGACGTCTCCGCCGCGGTCCACCCGGTTCTCCAGCCCGTCGACGGCCTCGAGCACGGTGCCGGCGAGCGCGCCGATCGAGACCACGAGCAGCTGGAACGGGTCAGCGGCCTCCTCGGCGGCGGCGCCCTCGGCGCCGCCCACCGCAGCCGCGGCGTCCGCGCCCGCGTCACCACGCGCGGCGTCGTCAATCGGCCCCGTCTCGACGAGCACGTCGGTGCCGCCGTCGGTGCGGCGCAGCGTGGGGATGTCCGAGGGCTTCTCGCCCTTGGGGAAGCGCACCACGGTCGGGCCGTCGGAGACCTCGATGGCCTCGTCGAAGAGCTCGACGAGCTGCTGTCCGTCGCGCGGGGCGGCCAAGCGCAGGCCGGGCACCAACGAGGTGATCGCCATGTCCCAGACACCGTTGTGGCTCGCGCCGTCCGAGCCGGTCACCCCGGCGCGGTCGAGCACGAAGGTCACGGCACGGTCGATCAGCCCGACGTCCATGAGCAGCTGGTCGAAGCCGCGGTTGAGGAAGGTCGAGTAGAGCGCGACCACCGGGTGCAGCCCGGCCAGGCTCATGCCGGCGGCGCTGGTCACGGCGTGCTGCTCGGCGATGCCGACGTCGTAGAAGCGGGAGGGGAACTTGTCGTTGAACGCGGAGAGCCCCGTCGGCCCGCCCATCGCGGCGGTGATGGCCACCAGGTCGGGCCGGCGCGCCCCGGCGCGGACGAGCTCGGCGGAGAACGCCGAGGTCCAGCTGGGCCCGGCGACCTTGCGGGACTTGCCGGTCACGGGGTCGATGACCCCGGTGGAGTGCATCAGGTCCGGCGACTCGGTGGCCGCCGGGGCAAAGCCGCGGCCCTTCTCGGTCACGGCGTGCACGATGATCGGGCCCTCGAACTCGCGGGCGTAGCGCAGCACGTTGCCCAGTGCCTTGAGGTTGTGGCCGTTGACCGGCCCGATGTACTTGATGCCCAGCTCCGGGAACATCTGGTCCGGCAGCACCTGGGACTTCACGCCCTCCTTGAAGGCGTGGAGGGCCTCGAAGGTGCGCTCGCCGACCCAGCCGAGCGACTTCAGCGTCGACTTGCCCTGCTCCATGACGCGGTCGTAGGTGCGCAGCATGCGCAGGTCCGCCAGGGCGTCGGCGAAGCCGCCGATGGTCGGCGAGTAGCTGCGGCCGTTGTCATTGACCACGATGACGACGTTGCGGTCGCGGCCGGCGGCGATGTTGTTGAGCGCCTCCCAGACCATGCCGCCGGTCATCGCGCCGTCGCCGACGACGGCGACGACGTTGCGGTGCGGCTCCCCGCCCAGGGCGAAGGCCTTGGACATGCCGTCGGCCACGCTGAGTGCCGCAGAGGCGTGCGAGGACTCGGTCCAGTCGTGCTCGGACTCGGCGCGGCAGGTGTAGCCGGACAGGCCGCCCTTCTGGCGCAGGGTGTCGAACTGGTCGGCGCGCCCGGTGAGGATCTTGTGCACGTAAGACTGGTGGCTGGTGTCGAAGATCAGCGGCTCGCGCGGCGAGTCGAAGACGCGGTGCAGGGCGACGGTCAGCTCGACCACGCCGAGGTTGGGGCCGAGGTGGCCGCCGGTGGCGGAGACCTTCTCGATGAGCAGCCGCCTGATCTCCGCGCACAGCTCATCGAGGTCGCCGGGTTCCAGCGCCTTGAGGTCGGCGGGAGAGGAGATGGTGTGGAGAATTCCCATGGGGGTCAGCTCTGCTCCTTCGTGTACCGGGTGACACCGCCGGAGACGGGCCGCCTGCCACCCCCTGATGGGGGCGGCTGACACCCTACGGCGCGTTCCCTCGATCGTACTAGCGTGCCGCGCCTCCGTGGCCGACGGGGGCGGTCTGCGCCGCATCCCCCGCGGCAGAGAGCCGCGCGGTCTCCTCGGCGGCGGCGTTGCCTGCGGGGTCGGCGGGCTCGAGCCGGCAGACGACCTCGAAGTGGTGGGTGCCCGGGAAGGCGTCCACGAGCTGGCAGTCCGTCAGCCAGTAGCCGTTCTTGCGCCAGTCGGACAGGTCGCGCGAGAGCGTGGCCGGGTCGCAGCCGACGTGGACGACCACACCCGGGTGGGCGGCGGCCACGGCGGCGACGACCTCGGCGCCCGCGCCGGTGCGCGGCGGGTCGAGGACCACCGCGTCCGGGTGGGGCAGTTCGGCCATGGCGCGCTCGACGGTGACCGGGTGCACGTGGTGGTCGATGCCCTTGAGGGCCGGCTGGCTGCCCGCGCGCGCCGAGGGCGAGGAGTCGACGGTGTGGATCGCCGCGCCCTCCCCCAGCGCCGCGGCCAACGCGGGTACGAACAGCCCGACGCCGCCGTAGAGGTCCCAGCCCACCTTGGGTGCGTCGCCTTCCTGATCGCCGACGCCCGCCGCGTCGGCGTCCAGGCCCTCAGGCGCGGTTGCCGAGCCGTCCGAGGCGGGCTTTCCGGCGTCCTCGGCGACGCGCTCGCGTCCCGCCTCTGCGGCCACGCTGTCGCGGCTGGCCGCGGGCTCGGCGGCCACGAAGCGCTCCACCAGCCGCGAGTAGGCGGCCGGGGCGGCGACGTGCGCCTGCCAGAAGGCGGGGGCTGCGACGCGGAACTCGCGGCCGGCGACCTCGATGCGGCCGGCCTCGGGGCCCTCGATGATCTCGGAGACGCGCTCGGCGCGCCGGCCGCGGCCGGTCTTGCGGGTCTCGACGATCTGGCGACCCTCGTCGGTCTGGGCGACGATGACCTGCGCGTCCGGGGTGAACCGGCGCGCGCCGTCGCCGACCACGCCGTCGAGCAGCCCGGGCAGCACCTGGGAGCAGACGGCGTCGGTGACCAGCTCGTGCGAGCGGGCCTTGTGCAGCCCGGCGCGGCCCTGGGAGTCCACACCCAGGCGCACGCGGGTGCGCCAGCCGGTCACGGGGTGCAGGGCGGCGGACTCGACGGCGGGTGCGGTGGTGAACCCGCCGAGGCGGGTCAGCTGGTCGCGCAGCACGTCGACCTTCAGGCCGACCTCGGCGTCGGGGTCTACCACGCCGTAGTCGCAGCAGCCGGCGCCCTTCGCGGCCGCCGGGCAGCGCTGCTGCACGCGCAGCGGGGAGGCCTCGAGAATCTCGACGGCGTCGCCGCGGGCAAAGCGCTTCTTGGCCTGGGCGATGCGCACCGTGCAGGTGTCGCCGGGCAGGCCGCCGCGGACGAAGACGACGCGGCCGGCGACGGTGCCGATGCCCTCGCCGCCGTGCGCCATGCGCTCGACGGTGACCTGACAGGTGTCGCCGGAGGCGAGGTGCTCGGGGTGGCTGGTGGACTCAGTCATGTGCGATCACGCTTCCGTGGTGCCGCTGGGCTGACCGGCGCCACCACCCGGGTTCTGCTGGTTCTGCCGGGCCTGCTGGGCCGCGCGCTGCTTCATGGCCTGCTGCAGTTGCTCGACGAGCTGCGCGGGCAGCGCGACCGGCAGGGAGTTGCCGGCGAGCACCGGGTCCTGGCCGCGGTAGACGAAGGTGCGGGCGAACAGGTCGCGGGCCTCGTCGGCCAGGTCCTGCTCGTGGCCGGTGGGGGCGGCGAGGGTGAAGCGCAGCATCCAGCGCGGGCCGTCGACGCCGATGAGGCGCAGCTGGCCGTTCTCGTTGGGGGCGACGATCTCGCGGCCCCAGGGCCCGTCGACGATCTCGGGGGCCAGGCCGTCCTCCTTCATCTTGGCCACGATCTCGGTGACGGTGGTGCGCCACTGCCCGCCGGAGCGCGGGGCGGCGAAGGCGACCGGGGTGATGCGGCCGTGGCGGGTGACCACGTGCAGCATGCGCGGGCCCTGCTCGCCCATCTCGACCTGCACCTGGGAGTCCTTGGGCAGCGGCAGGCGCAGCGAACCGAGGTTGAGCACGCCGGAGGCGAAGTCGGAGAAGTCGAAGTCCTCGATGTTGACCGAGTCGCCGTCGAAGGGGCCGGTCTCCCCCGTGCCGGAGACCTGGACGTCCTCGCCGGCGCCCGCCTCAGCGGCGGCGTCGGCGGTGCCCGCGGACTGCGCCATAGCGTCAGCGGCCGCGTCCTGCGCCGCGGCGGCGTCGGCCGCGGTGTCGTCCACCGCGGCGCCGGCGCCGTTCCCGGCACCCGCGGCGCCCTCAGCGCCGACGCCCGGCGCGCCGGCGTCCTGCGCGGCGTCCCCGTGCTTGTGCTTGTCCTTGTTGCCGAAAGGCCAGATCGCCATGTGCTCCTCGCTCCCCTTGTGGTTGTCGTCGGTCCCGTTGGCTTCAGTTCAGCCCGGTCGAGCCGTGCCCGCCGGTGCCGCGTTCCGTCTCGCCGAGGTCGTCGGCCTCCGCGAAGTCGACGAGCTCGACCTTCTGGACCAGCAGCTGGGCGATGCGCTCGCCCCGGGCGACGTGGACGGTCTCGTGCGGGTCGAGGTTGATCAGGCTGATCTTCAACTCGCCACGGTAGCCCGCGTCGATGGTGCCCGGGGTGTTGATCACGGTCAGCCCCTGGCGGGTGGCCAGACCCGAGCGCGGGTGCACCAGGCCGACGGTGCCGGCGGGCAGCGCGATGGCGATGCCGGTGCGCACCAGGCGCCGCTCGCCGGGGACGAGGTCGACGTCCTCGGCGCTGCACAGGTCCGCGCCCGCGTCGTCGGGGTGCGCGCGCTTGGGCAGCGGCATGTCCGGGTCGATCCGGCGCACGCGCACGGTCATGTTCGGGTCCAGGGTCTCACTCACGGCCCCCACGATACGGTGCGCCCCGCGCGGCGCGCACCACCGCGCCGCCACACCCCGGCCCGGCCCCCGCGCCCGGGGTTCTGCGCGGCCGCGGCCTCCAGTAGACTCTGCGGGTGTGACTGAGACGGCGAACAATCAAGCGAAGGTGCTCTACCGCGAGCGCCAGTGGGTGCCCTTCTACTGGTGGATCCTGGCGTTCCTCCTGGTCGCGCTGCTGACTGCCCAGTTCGCGCACAACCGCACGATCACCTGGCTGATCGTGCCGGCCGTGGTGCTCTCCGCCCTGGCGGTGTGGGTGCTCGTCTCCCTGTCCTCGACGGTGCTGCAGGTCGAGGAGGACGCGGACGGCACGCGCTGGCTCTTCGCCGGCGACGCGATGCTGCCCGGCGACGTCGTCTCACGCTCCCTGGCGGTGCCCGCCAACGCGAAGCGCAACGCCATGGGCCACCAGCTGGACCCGGCGGCCTTCGTCGTCTCCCACGGCTGGGTCGCCGAGATGGTCATGCTCGTCCTCGACGACCCCGACGACCCGACCCCCTACTGGCTGATCGGTGCCCGCCACCCCGAGCAGCTGCTGCAGGCCTTCCTTCCCGGCCAGGCCGAGGAGGCCACCCGCACGCTGCGGTAGGCGTCCCCCCAGAAACGCGGTAGGCGCCCCACCTGAAACGAAATTGCCGACGTCGCGCTGCGCGACGTCGGCAATTTTCTTGCGCTCTGCGGGACTAGGCGCAGTCCTTGCAGACCGGGGAGCCGTCGGCCTCGCGGTGGTCGAGGCGGGCGGTCTTCTGCACCAGGAAGCACTCCGAGCAGGTGAACTCGTTGGACTGGCGCGGGACGACCTGGAGGTTGAGCTCCTCGCCGGAGAGGTCGTTGCTCGGCGGGTCGAAGGAGTCGACGATCTCGCCGTCCTCGTCGATCGGCGAGGAGGCGGCCTCGGCGGCCTTCAGGCCCTCCAGGGAATCCGTCTCGAGCTCATCGTCCTCGCGGCGACGGGCGTTGTCGTAATCGGTGGCCACGGCAGCCTCACTACTCCCTCACAAGGTTGGGGTCGCCCCACCTGCCTGCGGGGCGGACGACGTGTTCTTGGTGGCGGATACTAAACCACACACGCCCGCCTGTCATATATCCACGCCACGCGGCGTTTTCCGCGGGTGTAACCCGGGCCCGGGGCGGCGCCCGGCGAGGGTCCCGCCCCGGGGACGGCGGCGTCAGTGCAGCGGGGCGAGCTGGGCCGGCATGGCCAGCTCGTCGAAGAGGTCCCCCAGCGCCGGGTCCAGGGGGCCAGCCGCGGCGCGCAGCAGGCGGTACTCGGAGCTGGGCACCGAGAGCGCCGGGGCGTCGACCACAGCGCCGGCCTCCTCGGCGATGACGGCGCCGGCGGCGAAGTCCCAGCAGCTCAGGCCGTACTCGTAGTAGGCGTCCACGCGCCCCTCGGCCAGGCGGCACAGATCGAGGGCGGCCGAGCCGGAGCGGCGGATGTCGCGCACCCGCGGCAGCAGGTCGACCAGGAGCTCGGCCTGGCGGCGGCGCGCGCGGGAGGCGTAGGCGAAGCCGGTGGCCACCAGGGAGCGCTCCGGGTCGGTCTCCCTCGAGACCGCGAGGGTCTCGGTGCCCTGCGGATCGGTGCGGGTGGCGCCGGCACCCCGGGCGGCGCTGTAGAGCGCGTCGGCCGAGGGGTCGTAGACGGCGCCGGCGACGACCTCGCCGTCGACGGCCGCGGCCACGGAGACGGCGAAGGCGGGCAGCCCGTAGACGAAGTTGACGGTGCCGTCGATCGGGTCGATGACCCAGGAGACCCCCGAGTGGGAGGCGACCTGGGAGCCCTCCTCGCCGATGACGCCGTCGCCGGGGCGCAGGCGCGCGATCTCGCCGACGATGAACTCCTCGCTCATCGTGTCGACGACGGTGACCGGGTCGACCGGCGAGGACTTCGTCATGGTGTAGGCGCGCACGTCGCCGAGCTCGGCGCGCCGGGTGCGCACGCGCACGCCGGCCTCCCGGGCGATCTCGGCGGCCAGGTCGCGCAGCTCGGTCGGCTCAGTCATCTTCTCCGTCTCACTCCTCGAGGTGGTGGGGCCCGCCCCGGCGGCGCCGGGGCGGTCGTCACACCCGCCATTGTCCCACCGCCGCGGCGCATGTGCCTCGGTAGGATGAGACGCATGGCTAAGCAGGACAACGTCGGATTCGGCGTGGACATCGGCGGCTCCGGGATCAAGGGCGCCCTCGTCGACCTGGACGAGGGCGTCTTCATCGGGGACCGCCACAAGATCAAGACCCCGAAGAAGTCGACGCCGGAGAACGTCGCGGCCGTCGTCGCCGAGGTCGTCGAGCACTTCGAGTGGGACGGCCCCGTCGGCATCACCCTGCCGGCGATCGTGCACGGACAGGTCGCGCACTCGGCGGCCAACATCGACAAGTCCTGGGTGGGCACCGACCTGCAGGAGCTCTTCCACGCCCACCTCGGCGACCGCGAGATCTCGGTGCTCAACGACGCCGACGCCGCCGGCGTGGCCGAGGCCGCCCACGGCGTGCCCGAGGCCTCCAAGGGCGCGGTGATCTTCCTGACCCTGGGCACCGGCATCGGCTCGGCGCTGCTCATCGACGGCCAGCTGTTCCCCAACACCGAGCTGGGGCACCTGATCATCGACGGCGAGCACGCCGAGCACTTCGCCTCCTCGGGGGTCAAGGACCGCGAGGACCTCAGCTACAAGCAGTGGGCCAAGCGCGTCAGCGTGGCCCTCAACGAGTACGACCGCCTCTTCTCCCCCGACGCCTTCATCGTCGGCGGCGGGATCTCGCGCAAGGCCGACAAGTGGATCCCGAAGCTGACCGTGGAGACCCCGGTCATCCCCGCCGACCTGCGCAACACCGCCGGCATCGTCGGCGCGGCCATGGCCGTCCACGACCACCTGCAGCCCTGAGCGGCCGAGCTGAGACGGACCGAGACCAACCGAGGCGAACTGAAAGGACACCGTTGACCCGACCCGAGGAGAACACCGGGAATCTGACCGAGGCGGACGCCACGGAGCTGCTCGCCGCCCGCTACGGCGCGGAGAACGCCCCGCGGACCACGCCGGCCCCGTTCACGGAGACAATCGCCAACCAGCTGCGGCACCGCTCCGTGCGCCGCTGGCTGGCCCGCGACGTCGACGAGGCCACGCTCACGGCGATTCTTTCCGCCGCGCAGTCGGCCGCGACGTCGTCAAACAAGCAGACCGTCTCCGTGGTCGCCGTGCGTGACCCCGCGACCAAGCAGAGCCTGGAGGAGGCCGCCCGGCAGATGGCCGGGCACATCGCGCGCGCCCCGGTGGTGCTCGTCTGGCTGGTCGACCACTCCCGGGCCCGGCTGCTCGCCGCACGCGCGGCCGCCGGCGGCGAGGCGCCGGACCTGGGCGGGCTGGGCTACCTCGAGGAGGTGCTCGCATCGGTCACGGACGTCGGCATCGCCGCGCAGGCCGCCGTCGACGCCGCCGAGTCGATGGGCCTGGGCACCGTCTACCTGGGTTCCCTGCGCAACGACGTCCCCCGCGTGCGCGAGCTCGTCGGCGCCCCGCGCGACGTCGTGCCCGTGCTCGGGATGGCCATCGGCCACCCGGACCCGGAGGAGAAGGCCGGTACCAAGCCGCGCCTGCCGCTCGAGCTCTTCGCCCACCGGGACCGCTACGTCGACTGCCGCACGGACCCGGAGGCGGCGGCCGCGCTGGCCGCCTACGACGAGACGCTGGCCGGGTACTACTCGCGTTACGGCGCCCACTCGGCGTGGTCGGACCAGCTGCTGGGTCGTCTCTCGGAGAAGGCGGCGACGAAAACCACTCGCCACCTGCTGCGCGAGGAGTTCAACCGCTCCGGTTACGGCCTGCGCTAGAGCGCACCCGGACCGCGCCGGGGAAGGGGTGCACACCGCCGCGCGGCTTTGATCTATACTGGGCGCTTGTCAACTCGTGGCCCTGGTGTCTCTCCGGACCGTAAGGCAGGCGCCGGGGACCACGATCCGGGGGCCGCCGAACGCCCGCTGTCAGGGCGCGGCGACCTCGTAGAGGAGGCGCCCGGCACCCCGTCGGGAACCTTCCGGGACTTGTAGGTAGAGCGAAAGGGCGTACGTGGCAGCCACCGGCACTCCAGGAAACCCCACCGACGGCCAGCAGGCCGAGAGCGCATCGGGCGAGGGGACTGTCGCGCGCAAGACGGCCAAGAAGACCGCCAAGAAGTCGGCGCGCAAGACCGCCCGCAAGGCGACTCCCCGCCGTGCCGCGACCGCCGGCACCACCGCGACCGCGGAGAAGACGCCCGCGGCGTCCTCCGCGAAGACCAAGGCCGCCGCCGACACCAAGGCCGCGGCCCCCGCCGACGCCTCCTCCGCCGAGGAGGCCGCCCCGGCGAAGAAGACCGCCAAAAAGACGGCGAAGAAGTCCACGCGCAAGGCCACCAAGAAGGCGACGAAGAAGTCCGCCCGCAAGACCACGCGCAAGGCGACGAAGTCGACGGCCAAGAAGACCGCGAAGAAATCGGCCAAGAAGGCGACGAAGAAGACCACCGCCAAGAAGGCGACCGCCAAGGCCACCTCCCCCGAGGACGTGTCCCAGGAGGACGTCGAGGAGAACGAGTTCGCCCACGACGAGGGTCACGACGACGCCCACGCCGAGGCGCACGCCCACGGTGAGGGCCACGACGACCACGACGAGGAGGAGGACGGCTCCTCGGTCTGGGACGAGGACGAGTCGGCCGCGCTGCGCCAGGCGCGCAAGGACGCGGAGCTGACCGCCTCGGCGGACTCCGTGCGCGCCTACCTCAAGCAGATCGGCAAGGTCGCCCTGCTCAACGCCGAGCAGGAGGTCTCGCTGGCCAAGCGCATCGAGGCCGGCCTCTACGCCAACCACCGCATGGAGCAGATGGCCAAGGCCTTCGCCGACGGCGACAAGGAGGCCCGCCTGACCCCGGCGGTCAAGCGCGACCTGCGCTCCATCGCCCGCGACGGCCGCAAGGCCAAGAACCACCTGCTCGAGGCGAACCTGCGCCTGGTCGTCTCCCTGGCCAAGCGCTACACCGGCCGCGGCATGGCCTTCCTGGACCTGATCCAGGAGGGCAACCTCGGCCTGATCCGTGCCGTCGAGAAGTTCGACTACACCAAGGGCTACAAGTTCTCCACGTACGCCACCTGGTGGATCCGCCAGGCGATCACGCGCGCGATGGCCGACCAGGCGCGCACCATCCGCATCCCGGTGCACATGGTCGAGGTCATCAACAAGCTGGGCCGTATCCAGCGCGAGCTGCTGCAGGACCTGGGCCGCGAGCCCACCCCGCAGGAGCTGGCCAAGGAGATGGACATCACCGAGGAGAAGGTGATCGAGATCCAGCAGTACGCCCGCGAGCCGATCTCCCTGGACCAGACCATCGGCGACGAGGGCGACAGCCAGCTCGGCGACTTCATCGAGGACTCCGAGGCCGTGGTGGCCGTCGACGCGGTCTCCTTCACGCTGCTGCAGGATCAGCTGCAGGACGTGCTGACCACGCTCTCTGAGCGTGAGGCCGGCGTGGTGCGCCTGCGCTTCGGGCTCACCGACGGCATGCCGCGCACCCTCGACGAGATCGGCCAGGTCTACGGGGTGACCCGCGAGCGCATCCGCCAGATCGAGTCGAAGACGATGTCGAAGCTGCGCCACCCCTCGCGCTCGCAGGTGCTGCGCGACTACCTCGACTAGTCCCCCACCTTCAATTTCCGACGCCCGCGTGTGCCCCCACGCGGGCGTTTCCCTTTGCGCGTCTGCGGTGCGGGCCGCGGCTGCCGCCGCGCGCCCTCCCCCGGGGCCGGTCCCTCCTTACGGTCCCTGCGACGCGGCGTCAGCCGCGTCGCCTACCACTTGCGCAGGTAGGCGATGCGGTCGCGCAGCTCCTGGGCGGAGCACAGCGCGGTCGGCGGCCCGCCGCAGGCGCGGCGGGCCTCGTTGTGGATCGAGCCGTGCGGGCGCCCGGTGCGCGCCGCGGTGATCGAGACGATCGCGTTGAGCTCCTTGCGCAGCTTCGGCAGCTCCTCGCTGGCCACGCGCTCGCGCGCCCGACGGGCGCCCTCGGTGCGCGAGGCCTCGCGCTCGCGGCGCTGGTTCTCCTCGGTCTGCTTGGCCTGGCGGGTGCGCGCGTCGAGCTGCTCGGTCTGGCGGCGTTGCAGGAGTGCCTTGACCTGCTCGGCGTCGAGCAGCCCGGGAAGGCCCAGGTACTCGCGCTCCTCGGCGGAGCCCGCGCCGGCGCCGGTGCCGTAGGTGGAGCCCTCGTAGATCAGGGAGTCCAGCTCGGCCTCGGCGCCGAGGGACTGGTAGCCGGTCTCCTCGTCGGGCTCGTTCTTCTCCCGGTTGGCCTCGGCCAGGGCCTCGTCGTCCCAGCCGCCGTTGTCGCGGTGGGGCTTGCCCAGCACGTGGTCGCGGGACTTCTCCAGCTTCGCGGCCAGGTCCAGCAGGACCGGGACACTGGGCAGGAAGATCGAGGCGTTCTCGCCGGGCATGCGCGAGCGCACGAAGCGCCCGATGGCCTGGGCGAAGAACAGCGGCGTGGAGGCGGCGGTGGCGTAGACGCCCACGGCGAGCCGCGGGACGTCGACGCCCTCGGAGACCATGCGCACGGCCACCATCCACTCGTCGGTGGAGGCGGAGAACTCGTCGATGCGGTCGGAGCTGCCCGGCTCGTCGGAGAGCACGACGGTCACCGGCGTCGAGGAGTAGCGCTCGAGGATCTTGGCGTAGGCGCGGGCGGTCTTGGTGTCGCTGGCGATGACCAGGCCGCCGGCGTCCGGCATGTTGTTGCGCAGCTGCTGCAGCCGGGTGTGCGCGGCGGAGAGCACCGCCGGGATCCAGTCGCCGCGCGGGTCGAGCGCGGTCTTCCAGGCCCGGGCGGTCTGCTCGGCGTTGAGCGGCTCGCCCAGGCGGGCGGCGTACTCCTCGCCGGCGGAGTCGCGCCAGCGGGCCTCGCCGGAGTAGGCCAGGAAGATCACGGGGCGCACCACGCCGTCGGCGAGCGCGTCGGAGTAGCCGTAGGTGTGGTCGGCGCGGCTGACCAGGTGGCCCTCGCCGTCTTCCTCGTAGCGCACGAAGGGGATGGCGGCGTCGTCGGAACGGAACGGGGTACCGGTCAGCGCGAGGCGGTACTCGGCGTCGCGGTAGGCCTCGCGGATGCCGTCGCCCCAGCTCTTCGCGTCGCCTCCGTGGTGGATCTCGTCGAGGATGACGAGCGTACGCCGGGCGGTGGACACGGCGTGGTGCTTGAACGGGTGCAGCGAGACCTGGGCGTAGGTGACGGCCACCCCGTCGAAGTTGCGGTTGAAGCCGTCGGAGTTCTTGAACTCCGCGTCCAGGGAGATGCCCACCCGTGCCGCAGCCTTGGCCCACTGCATCTTGAGGTGCTCGGTGGGCACGACGACCACGACGCGGTCGACGGCACGCACGTCGAGAAGCTCGACGGCCACGCGCAGCGCGAACGTCGTCTTGCCCGCGCCGGGCGTGGCCACGGCCAGGAAGTCCTTGGGGCGCTCGGTCAGGTACTTGCGCAGGGCGCGCGCCTGCCAGTCGCGCAGCCGCCCCCTGATGAGCTGCCGGGTCACTTCTTGCGCAGGCTCCTGTAGATCCGTTCGCAGTCGGGGCACACGGGGGAACCCGGCTTGGCCTGCTTGGTCACCGGGAAGGTCTCGCCGCACAGCGCGACGACCATTTTTCCGCTCACCGCGGAGTCCACGATCTGGTTCTTCTTGACGTAGTGGAAGAACTTCGGCGTGTCGTCGGTGGTGCCGGTGCTCTCCCGGGTGTCTGGGCGCTCGATGGTGGTCGTTCCGGTTTTCACGGACCCCATAATGCCCCAACCGTGACTCGGCGGTCCATCGGGGGTCTACCCTTGGTAGGCGATGAACGAGGGCACTGCAGGTGAGGACGCGAAGACGTCGGGCGACGACGTCTTCTTCGTCGACGCGCCCGCCGACACCCCCGCCGCGGACGCCGGCGGCCACCACCGCTGGCGGCTGCGCCGGCGGCGCGCGGAGCTGATCACCTCGCAGCACCGCACCGCCGGGCAGAACCTGCACCGGCGCAAGGTCATCTACCTGACCCTGCAGCTGCTGCGCCTGCCGCTGATCGCGCTGGCGATCATGACCTACCTGGTCTGGGAGAACTGGTGGCTGGCGACGATCGTCTTCATCGTCTCCGTGCCGCTGCCCTGGATCGCGGTGGTCATCGCCAACGAGAAGGGTGAGGTCGCCGACAAGCGCGAGCGCAACGTCTACAAGCCGGCCGCCGCGCGCGAGTACCGCCGGGCCGTCGCCGCGCAACACGCCGAGCAGCTCGACGGGGCGCGGTACCGCGAGCTCGGCCCCGGACGCGCGCAGGCGACCGAGGAGCCCCATCCCACCATCGACGACCCGAACTGGAGGCCCAGTAAGTGACCCGACCCGACGCCGCGACCGACCACCTCTCCGGCCCCGCCGCGCGCCTGGCCGCCCGCCTTATCGAGCTCGGCTTCACCGAGCCCGGCCTCCACGACGCCCTCGACGGCGAGGCCGTCGCCGCCCTGCACCGCGGCGAGCCGGCCGCCGTCGCCTGGACCCTCGAGCGCACCGCGACCGACCTCGAGGTGCCCGTGCGCGCCTTCCTGCTGCGCGAGCCGGTACCCGAGGCGCAACTCGCCGAGGTCCTCGGTGCCGATCTTGTCGCCGCGCTGGTTGCCGCCGGCGTCTTCGAGGCCGCCCCGATTGACGACGCCCCGCGTGCCGACGCCGGCGGTTCCGGCGCCGTCGCCACCGGACGCGCACTGCGCGCGCTCGTCGACGTGCGCCCCGTCCACCTGAACGGCGCCGACCGCGTCGTCTTCTCCGACCGCGACGCCTCGGTCACCGACGCCGAGCAGCGCCTGGACCACGTGCCCGGCATGGGCCAGGCCAGCCTGACCCTGCTGCGCTCGGTGCCGGACTCCCCCGTCGGCTCCCTGCTCGACCTCGGCTGCGGCTGCGGCGTGCAGTCGCTGGCCCAGGCCGGTCTCGCCGAGAAGATCACCGCCACCGACGTGCTCGACCGCGCCCTCGAGTTCACCCGCGCCACCCTGGCCGGCGCCGGGCGCGCGGACGCCGAGGTGGTCAACGGCCCCTGGTTCGAGCCGGTGGCCGGACGCCGCTTCGACCGAATCGTGTCCAACCCGCCGTTCGTCGTCGGCCCGCCCGAGGTCGGCCACGTCTACCGCGACTCCGGGCTCGGCCTGGACGCCGCGAGCGCGACCGTCGTCTCCGGGGTTCCCGGGCACCTCAACCCCGGCGGGCACGCCCATCTGCTGGCCGCCTGGGTGCACCGCGCCGGTGAGAACTGGGCGGCCCGGGTGGCCTCCTGGCTGCCCGAGGAGGGCGTGGCCGCCTGGGCCCTCGAGCGCGACCGGGTGGACCCCTCGACCTACGTGGGCACCTGGCTGCGCGACGAGGGCGTGGACCCGCGCTCCCCGGAGGGTGCGGCGCGCACCCGCGCGTGGCTGGACTACTTCGCCGCCGAGCAGGTCGAAGCGGTCGGCTTCGGCTTCGTGGCCGTGGAGAACATCGGCGAGGCACCCTCCGAGGTCGTCGCTGAGGAGCTGACCCAGGCCTTCACCGACCCGCTCGGCCCCGAGGTCGAGGAGTACTTCCGGCGTGCGGCCTGGCTGCGCGAGCGTGACGCCGAGGGCGTGCTCGCCGCGAACTTCCGGGTGCGCCCCGGGGTGGCGCTCGAGGAGGTCGGCCTGCCCGACGCCGGGGCCGGCATGGGCTTCGCGGACGAGGTCAAGCGCCTGACCCGCACCGACGGGCCGCGCTTCAGCCACGAGGTCGACGCACACGTCGCCGCCGTGGTCGCCGGTCTGCACCCGCAGGGGCTCACGCTTTCCGACGTCGCGGAGCTCTACGCCGCGGCCAAGGGGCTCGACGCCGGGGAGGTGCGCGCCGGGGCGGCGGCCGTGGCCGCCGACCTGGTGCGCCACGGCCTGCTGCTGCCGGCCGACCAGGCCGACTAGGCCGCCCACGCACCCACGGCGCGGGAACCGCCCGCGGGGCGGGGCGCGGCGTCGACAATCGAAGAGAAGTAAAGGAAGAGGTAGACGATGAGAGCGGTTCTGACCCGGGTGAGCTCGGCGTCGGTGACCGTCGACGGCGAGACCGTCGGCGCGATCGAGGAGCCGGGGCTGCTCGCCCTGGTCGGCGTGCACCGCGAGGACGGGGACGCCGACATCGAGAAGATGGTGCGCAAGATCGCCGAGCTGCGCGTGCTCGACGGCGAGGTCTCCGTGACCGACGCCGCCGCCCCGGTGCTCCTGGTCAGCCAGTTCACCCTCTACGGGCGCACCGCCAAGGGACGCAGGCCCTCCTGGTCGGACGCCGCCGGCGGCGAGCAGGCCGAGGCGGCGATCGCGGAGGTGACCGCGGGGCTGCGCGAGCGCGGTGTCACGGTGGCCGAGGGGCGCTTCGGGGCGATGATGCGCGTCGCCTCCGTCAACGAAGGTCCCTTTACCGTGCTGGTGGACACGCGCGAGTGAGTTCCGGGGCACCCACGACTGACCCCGAAAAGGGGCACGGGAACTTTCCCGCCCGCCCGTGCGTTACACCCTTCGAGACGGCAACACTGAGGAGGCCTGCATGACAACTGCGTCCGCCAAGGACCACGACTCGAAGGACGCCCCCCACGACAAGGGCAGTCGCCGCAACCAGACCAACGACAACCCGTCGGCCGATCTGGTCCGCGTCTACCTCAACGGCATCGGCAAGACCGCGCTGCTGACCGCGGAGGAGGAGGTCGAGCTCGCCCAGCAGATCGAGGTCGGGCTCTATGCGGACCGGGTGCTCAATCACTCCGACCAGCGTCTCACCCGCGCCAAGAAGCGCGACCTGAAGGTCCTCATCCGCGAGGGTCGCAAGGCGCGCAGCCACCTACTCGAGGCCAACCTGCGCCTCGTGGTCTCCCTGGCCAAGCGCTACACCGGCCGCGGCATGCCGCTGCTGGACCTGATCCAGGAGGGCAACCTGGGGCTCATCCGCGCGATGGAGAAGTTCGACTACGCCAAGGGCTTCAAGTTCTCCACCTACGCGACCTGGTGGATCCGCCAGGCGATCACCCGCGGCATGGCCGACCAGTCGCGCACCATCCGCCTGCCCGTCCACCTCGTCGAGCAGGTCAACAAGCTCTCCCGCATCAAGCGCGAGCTCTACCAGCACCTCGGCCGCGAGGCGACCAACGAGGAGCTGGCCGAGGAGTCCGGCATCCCGGAGCACCGCATCGAGATGCTGCTGCGCCAGTCGCGCGACCCGGTCAGCCTGGACATGCCCGTCGGCGCCGACGAGGAGGCCCCGCTGGGCGACTTCATCGAGGACGCCGAGGCCGCCGACGCGGAGACCGCCGTGGTCGCCTCGCTGCGCCACTCGGACATCCGCTCCGTGCTGGGCACGCTCGAGGACCGCGAGGAGGACGTCATCCGCCTGCGCTACGGTCTCGACGACGGCGTGCCGCGCACCCTCGACCAGATCGGCCGGCGCTTCGGGCTCTCGCGTGAGCGCGTGCGCCAGATCGAGCGCGAGGTGATGAGCAAGCTGCGCGACGGCGAGCGTGCCGACCGCCTGCGCGACTACGCCCTCTAGCCTTCCTCCCCCGCCCGGGCCCGGTTCCGGGGGTCATCCCCTCCCGGGCACCTTCCCCGTCGCCGTGGGCGGCGGGGATTTCTGCTGCACGGGGCAGTTAGGTATGCAGTTCTGAACGGCACGTGGGTCGCAATCCGCCCACGGAAGGCGAGCCTGGCGTATTCTGGTCGCGAACGCAGGTTCGGCGGCGTTGTCTCACCGACGGCGCAGGATTGATAAGATAACTTCATTATCCGCGGCGGATTCATTGCCCGTCTGCGGATCGTCCCCCGCCGGCGCCGGTGTCGCCGACAGGTCAGCCGCTGACAGCAGAGCACGAAGAGGTCCGAGAACGTGAGAGATCTGGTCGACACGACGGAGATGTACCTCCGCACGATCTACGAACTGGAAGAAGAGGGCATCACGCCGCTGCGCGCCCGCATCGTCGAGCGCCTCGAGCAGTCCGGCCCCACCGTCAGCCAGACCGTGGCCCGCATGGAGCGCGACGGCCTGCTGCACGTGCGCCAGGACCGCAGCCTCGAGATGACCGAGGAGGGGCGCGCCCGCGCCATCTCCGTGATGCGCAAGCACCGTCTGGCCGAGCAGCTGCTCACCGACGTGCTCGACCTGGACATCCACCAGGTCCACGAGGAGGCCTGCCGCTGGGAGCACGTGATGAGCGACGAGGTCGAGCGCCGCGTGATCGCCGTGCTCGACGACCCGACGCTCTCTCCCTTCGGCAACCCCGTGCCCGGCCTCGAGGAGCTCGGCACGAAGGGCCCGGAGCCCCTGGAGCGCGGCGTGCGCCCGGTCGACCTGCCCGAGGGTGAGACCGTGCACGTGCGCCTGCTGCAGATCAACGAGATCCTGCAGGTCGACGTCCGCCAGTTCCGCGCCCTGACCGAGATCGGCGCCGTCGTCGGCGCCGAGATCGACGTGACCAACATCGCCGGCACCGTCACCGTCGCCCACGACGGGCAGTCAGTCGAGCTGGCCGACTACCTCGGCCACGCCCTGCGCGTCGAGAGGATCGACGAATGAGCCAGTCGCGCCCGCTGCGCCTGCTGGTCACCGGCGGCGCGGGCTACGTCGGCAGCGTCTGCTCGCACGTGCTGGTCGAGGCCGGCCACGAGGTCACCGTCCTCGACGACCTGTCCACCGGCAACCGCGGCGCGGTGCCGGATGAGGCGGAGCTCGTCGTCGGCGACATCGACGACGCCGCCGACCAGGTCCTCGCCGAGGGAAACTTCGACGGCGTGCTGCACTTCGCCGCCCGCTCGCTGGTCGGCGAGTCGGTGGAGAAGCCGGACGCCTACTGGCGCCACAACCTCGTCTCGACGCTGAAGCTGCTCGACGCGATGCGCGCCCACGGGGTCGATAACCTCGTCTTCTCCTCGACGGCCGCCACCTACGGCGAGCCGGCCGAGGTGCCGATCACCGAGGACTTCCCCACCGCGCCGACCAACCCCTACGGCGCGACGAAGCTGTCCATCGACCACCTGATCACCTCGTACGCGGCGGCCTTCGGCCTCGGCGCGACGAGCCTGCGCTACTTCAACGTCGCCGGTGCCCACGGTGCCGTCGGCGAGTCGCGCGAGGTGGAGACCCACCTGATCCCGCTGGTGCTGCAGGTCGCACTGGGGCAGCGCGAGAAGATCTTCATCTTCGGCGACGACTACCCCACCGAGGACGGCACCGCGGTGCGCGACTACATCCACATCCGCGACCTCGCCGACGCCCACCTGCTGGCGCTGACGACCAACGAGCCGGGCCGCCACCGCATCTTCAACCTCGGCTCCGGCGACGGCTACTCGGTGCGCCAGGTCATCGAGACCTGCCGCGAGGTCACCGGGCACCCGATCCCCGCCGAGGTCGCCCCGCGCCGCGCCGGCGACCCGGCCGTGCTCGTCGCCTCCTCCGAGCGGATCAAGAAGGAGCTCGGCTGGAACCCGACGCGCACGGACCTGCCGCGCATCGTCGCCGACGCCTGGGCCTTCACCAAGGACCTCGACGCCGCGGCCTACCGCGCCGGGAAGGCCTGAGCCTCCTCCTCTTCTCCTGAGCCGTCCGGGCACCCGCCCGGGCGGCTCAAGTTTTGGCTGCCCGTTCCGGCCCGACCGTTTACGCCGCGAGTCCGTCGATCCCGCCGGCCGGGTCGGCGCCCGCCACGCCGAGGCGCTCGGCGACCTGGCGGCTGCCGCAGCGTACCCGCTCGGCGACGATCTCCGGGCGGCACCGCAGCTGCGCCTCGCACAGCAGGCGGGTGAGCCGGTGGCCCGGGAACTCCGTGCGCGCCACCGCCAGCGCGGCGGCCACCCGGTGCCCGTGGCCGGCGGGACCGGCGACCAACGAGTAGAGGCACAGCGCGTTGGCCCGGGCGTCACCGGTGAGCACCCGCGAGAGCCGCGCCAGGACCCGCTCGGCGGCCCGGGGGCGCTCCAGCACCGTCGCGGCCACCGCGTCGCGCAGGTGGATCTCGCCGAGGGCGCCCGCCAGGCAGGCGAGATCTTCCGGATCGGCGCCACCGACAAGCCCTTGACCTTGCCTTTCGTCGGTCAAGGCACGTTCGGCCGCGCCGACGACGGTCGCGAACGCGGCACGCCCGGCCTCTCCCCCGCGCCGCACCGCGGCCGCCAGGCCGCGGGCGTGCTCGACGGCGACGGTCAAGGCGACGGTACCGGGCGCGACGTCGTCAATCTCTTCTTCGGCGCGCGCGAAGAACTCCAGGGCGGCCTGCCGGTCGGGCTCGGGCAGCTCACCGCGGCGCAACAGCGGGCCCATCGCGGCGGCGGCGACGACCTCGGGGATGCGCCCGCCGTACCAGTCTTCGAGGGGCTCGGCGCCCGGCGGGGAGAACTCGAGCTCGTACGTCCCGCCGGCCAGCACCCCCTCGGTGCTCCAGCAGCCGAGCAGC
Organism: Corynebacterium frankenforstense; assembly: GCF_030211955.1. Classification (GTDB taxonomy): domain Bacteria; phylum Actinomycetota; class Actinomycetes; order Mycobacteriales; family Mycobacteriaceae; genus Corynebacterium; species Corynebacterium frankenforstense_A. Next base: position 37,336 of record NZ_JASODI010000013.1, read on the forward strand.
TCGGCGTCCCCGGCGCGCGAGGCGGAAAACAGCAGCTCGCAGACGCGGTCGCGCTCGGCGGGCTCAGTCGTGATGACGAAGGCGGCGATGACGCACCCGCCGCCGGCCCGGTGGGCGTCCAGGCTGCCGAGGGCGGAGTCGAGAGCCTCGGCGCAGACGGGGCGCAGGTCCACGCGCAGGACGGGGCCTAAGGCGAAGCGCGTGCCGTCGTCGACGAAGGCCGCGAGCACCAGGGAGTCCTCGGGGAAGAAGCCGAAGACGGCGGGCAGGTTGGCGATCAGGTCTCCGGGAGTGTGCAGGGTGTGTTCCGTGGAATCGGTCATGGCGCCATCGTGACCGCAGCCGCCACCCGGCGCGCGGCGGTACCCGCCCGCCTGTGGACAACCGCGCGCGATCCACAGGACCGGCCGCGCGGGGCGGCCCGTGAGACGCGGCGCACGGCTATAATCGACGGTTCAGACCGGGGCTTTGACCGCCCGCCGCAGACCCCCACGGAATTATCGGCGGGGCCGGTGGCGTTGTACCCGGTGTGACCGTGAGCGTCCCGCCGACCGGGGCGGTCGCGGCGAAGCGAGAAGGTAAGGGAGGCACGTCATGAACGACGACGAGCGTCGGATGTACGAGCTGGAGTACCCCACCCCGGAGATCCGGGACGGACACCAGCACGGGCCCACCCTCGTGGTGGCGCTGCAGGGGTACGCGGACGCCGGGCAGGCCGTCGAGGCCGTCTCCGAGCACCTGCTCGCCGCCCTGGAGAACCGCCTGGTCGCCTCCTTCAACACCGACGAGCTGGTCGACTTTCGCTCGCGCCGACCCGCGGTGACCATGGAGGACCACGAGATCATCCGCACCGACGAGATCAACCTCGACATGCGCGTGCTGCGCGACCCCGAGGGCCGGTCCTTCCTGCTGCTGTCGGGCCCCGAGCCGGACATGCGCTGGAACGCCTTCACCGAGGCCGTCACCGACCTGGTCGAGCGCTACGACGTGGAGAACACCATCTGCCTGTACTCCGCGCCGATGACCGTGCCGCACACCCGCCCGCTGGTCGTCTCCGCCCACGGCAACGCCCCCGGGCTCGTCGGCCGGATGTACCGCTTCGACGGCAAGGTGGTCCTGCCGGGATCGGCCGCGCTGCGCATCGAGGCTGCCCTGGCGCGCGCCGGGCGCAACGTCGCCGGCTACACCGCGCACGTGCCGCACTACGTGGCCGCCTCCCCCTACCCCGCCGCGACGCTGAACCTGCTGCGCTCGGTCGCCGACGCCACCGACCTCGACCTGCCGCTGCGCACCCTCGAGCACGACGCGCGCCGGGTGGCCGAGCAGCTGGCCGAGCAGACCGACGACTCCGGTGAGATCCAGCAGGTCGTGCGCGCCCTCGAGGAGCAGTACGACGAGGCCGTGGAGAAGTACCGCGAGGCCCACCCGCGCGCGGTCATGCCCGGCGAGGCGGAGCTGCCCAGCGGCGAGGAGCTCGGCGCCGAGTTCGAACGCTTCCTGGCGCGCCTCGACGAGCCGGGTGAGGACGGCGGCGACGGCCGGCACGGCGAGAACGGCGAAGACGGCGGCGACGGCGAGGGCCCGGACGCCCCGCAGCCGCCCGAGGGCGAGTAGCCCCGAGCGCCCCGCCCCGATTGACGACGTCCCGCCGATCGCCGTCGGCGCGCACGCCCGGGTGCGCGGCCACCCGGCCCGGGTGCGCCCCACGCGCCGAGCGGCCGCCCGGCTAGGGTGGGCAGGGTGAATCTCGCCCAGATGCTGCCCGACCTCGACGAGGTGCCCGCCTCCCTCGTCGACGAGTCCATCCTCGACTCGTTCACCGCCTGGACCCGCTCGAAGGGCATCGAACTCTACCCCGCCCAGGAGGAGGCGGCGCTCAACCTGGTGGCCGGCGACAACGTCGTGCTGGCCACCCCCACCGGCTCGGGCAAGTCGATGGTCGCCATCGCCGCGCACTTCACCGCGATGGCCAAGAAGCAGCGCAGCTTCTACACCGCCCCGATCAAGGCGCTGGTCTCCGAGAAGTTCTTCGCCCTGTGCGACGTCTTCGGCCCCGAGCAGGTCGGCATGATGACCGGCGACGCCACCGTCAACGGCAACGCCCCGATCATCTGCGCCACCGCCGAGATCGTCGCCAACATCGCGCTGCGCGACGGAAAGCGCGCCGGCGTCGACCAGGTGGTCATGGACGAGTTCCACTACTACTCCGACCCCGAGCGCGGCTGGGCCTGGCAGGTCCCGCTGCTCGAGCTGCCCCAGGCGCAGTTCCTCCTCATGTCCGGCACCCTGGGCGACACCACGGACCTGCGAAAGGACCTCACCGAGCGCACCGGCCGGGCCACCCAGCTCGTCGGCGCGGACGCGAAGCGCCCGGTGCCCCTCGAGTTCGAGTACGCCACCGACCCGGTCCACGAGACCATCGAGCGCCTCCTGGAGAACAACCGCGCGCCCGTCTACGTGGTGCACTTCTCCCAGCGCGAGGCCACCGAACGCGCCCAGGCGCTGACCTCCCTGAAGCTGCTGACCGACGAGGAGAAGGAGCGCCTGCACACCGAGCTGGCCGGCTTCCGCTTCACCACCACCTTCGGAAAGACGCTCTCCAAGCTGGTCCGCCGCGGCATCGGCGTGCACCACGCGGGGCTTCTGCCCAAGTACCGCCGCCTGGTCGAGCGCCTCTCCCAGACCGGCCTGCTCAAGGTCATCTGCGGCACCGACACCCTGGGCGTGGGCATCAACGTGCCCATCCGCACGGTGCTGATGACCGGCCTGGCCAAGTTCGACGGCACCCGCCAGCGCGTGCTGAAGTCCCGCGAGTTCCACCAGATCGCCGGGCGCGCGGGCCGCGCCGGCTTCGACACCACCGGCTACGTCGTCGTGCAGGCCCCCGAGCACGAGATCGAGAACATCCGGGCCCGCGCCAAGGCCGGAAACGACCCGAAGAAGCTCAAGAAGGTGCGCACCAAGCACGCCCGCGACGGCGAGGTGACCTGGTCGAGGAAGACCTTCGACCGGCTCGTCGAGGCACCGGCCGAGCGGATGCACTCGCAGTTCCGCGTCTCCAACTCGTTGGTGATCAACATCCTGGCGCGCCCGGGCGACGCCTACGGGCACTTCCGGCACCTGCTGCGCGGCAACCACGAGACGCGCGCCCGCCAGAACCGCGACATCCTGACCACCGTCGGGCTGGTGCGCGGGCTGATCAACGCCGGCGTGGTCGAGCGCGCCCCCGGCGGCGGGCCGGACGAGGCCGGGCGCACCTACCGCCTGACCCGCGAGGTGCCCCGCGACTTCGCCCTCAACCAGCCGCTGAGCCCGTTCGCCCTGGCGGCCCTCGAGCTGCTCGACCCGGACTCGCCGACGTTCACCCTCGACGTCGTCAGCGTCTTCGAGTCCGTCCTCGACGACCCGCGCCCCATCCTACGCGCCCAGCGCAGCGAGGCGCGCGGCCGCGAGATCGCCGAGCTGAAGGCCGACGGCGTCGACTACACCGAGCGCATGGCCATCGTCGAGGACATCACCTGGCCGAAGCCTCTGGAGGAGCTTCTCGACGCCGCGTTCGAGACCTATGCGCGGGGCGCGCCGTGGGCGCGGGAGTTCGACGTCTCGCCGAAGTCGGTCGTGCGCGACATGGTCGAGCACGCCATGACCTTCTCCGACCTGGTCTCCGCCTACGGGCTCGGCCGCTCGGAGGGCGTGGTGCTGCGCTACCTCACCGACGCGTGGCGCACCCTGGCCCACACGGTGCCGGAGGCCTACTACACCGACGAGCTCGACGACATCGTCGTCTGGCTCGGCGAGCTGATCCGCCAGGTCGACTCCTCGCTGGTCGACGAGTGGGCGCAGATGGCCGACCCGGACCAGCCGGTCTCCAAGGAAGTCGTCGCCCAAGAGCTCGCCTTCGGGGTCACCGACCCCAGCGCGCTGACCGCGAACCGCCGCGCCTTCCGCATCATGGTGCGCAACGCCATGTTCCGCCTCGTCGAGCTCTTCGCCGACGAGCGGGAGGACGAGCTGGCGGACGCATTCGACTACCTGGACGACGCCCCGGACTTCCCGGCGGCGATGGACACCTACTTCAACGAGTTCGACGAGGTGGACACCTCGCCGGCCGCCCGCGGGCCCGAGTACTTCCTCGTCGAGGAGTCGAACGAGCGGCGCTGGCCGGTGCGCCAGATCCTGCGCGACCCCGACAACGACCGCGCCTTCTCGTTCGTCGGCGAGGTCGACCTCGACGCCTCCGACGAGGCCGGCGAGGTGCGCCTGATCTCGCTGGAGTTCCGCGGGAAGTAGCCCCGGAAAAGAGATTTCCGACGCCCGCGGTGGCCCGCGTGGGCGCGCGTGGGCGCGCCGAGGGTACGCCGAGGGCGCGGTACCCGCCGCGCCGGGCGGCGCGGCGTCGGAAATTTCCCGTTCCTCGAATATCACGTGACTTATTAGGGGCCGAGATCACATTCCGAGCGGCGATAGGTTACCCTGATTGATATGTCGAACAAGGAGTACCGCCCCACGCTCGCCCAGCTGCGGACGTTCGTCACCATCGCCGAGAACAAGCACTTCGGCACCGCCGCGCAGAAGCTGAACATCTCCCAGCCCTCACTGTCGCAGGCACTCGTGGCCCTCGAGACGGGGCTCGGGGTCCAGCTCATCGAGCGCTCCACCCGCAAGGTCATCGTCACCGCCATCGGCGAGACGCTGCTGCCCTTCGCCAAGAAGACCCTCGAGGCCGCCGACGCCTTCCTCAACCGTTCCCGCGGCGCCGGCGGCGAGCTGACCGGGCCGCTGACCATCGGGATGATCCCCACGATCGCGCCCTACCTGCTGCCGACCCTGCTGCCGCGCATGCGCGAGCACTGCCCGCAGTTGAGCCCCTCGGTCGTCGAGGACAAGACCAAGCACCTTCTGACCATGCTGCGCGAGGGCCAGATCGACCTCGCGCTGATGGCGCTGCCCTCAGAGGCCTCCGGCATGGTGGACCTGCCGCTGTACACCGAGGAGTTCGTGGTCGTCGTGCCCGATAACCACCCGCTGGCCGGCGCCCACGACCTCGACCTCGACGTGCTGGACAAGCTGGACCTGCTGCTGCTCGACGAGGGTCACTGCCTGCACGACCAGATCATCGACCTGTGCCGCCGCGCGGAGATCAACCCGTCGAAGGCCGCGCACGCCGTCACGCGCGCCTCGAGCCTGACCACGCTGATGCAGCTGGTCTCCGCCGGCCTTGGCGCCACCCTCCTGCCGATGAGCGCCGTCGACGCCGAGTGCCACCGCACCGGCGTGGCCACCGCCACCTTCGGCCCGATCGTGCGCGCCGACCGCGAGATCGGCCTGGTCTACCGCTCCTCGAGCTCGCGCGCCCACGAGTTCGAGCAGATCGGCCGGCTGATGCGCGAGGCCTACGACGAGGCCTCCCGCCCCGCCGAGAAACTGCTCGCCTAGGCGCGGCGTCCGGACGGCGGGCTGCGGGTCGCTCCCGCAGCCGCCCGACGCAGCGCGACGGGCCCCGTACCCGGTGGGTCTCACCGGGTACGGGGCCCGTTTTCTCGGTCGGTGCCGGGGCGGCGGGGCGGCGACTCACGCGCGTCCTCATCCGCGCTCAGCGGCTCACGCGATCCGCGCTCAGCGGCTCACGCGCCGCCGCCCGCACCGGCGGTCACCGACACTCAGCGGCGCTCAGCCGCCCGCACCGAGGCTCAGCGGCGCGCGGGGATCACACCGCCGACGGCCTGCCGGTAGGCGTGCGCCTGCGCGTTGTAGGACGCGGGCATCACCACCAGCAGCGCCAGGCCGAAGGTGATCAGCGTCAGCACGAAGGTGATCAGGCCGAGCAGGATGCTCAGGCCCAGCAGCGGGAAGAAGTTCTTCAGGCCGGCGCGGAAGCCCACGCCGATCGCGGCGCCGAAGGAGGCGCGTCGGTCCGCGACCACCCAGGTCCACAGCGCGGTCAGCGGGCCGGCGATCAGGCCGACCAGGAGGACCAGCAGCATCACGACGCCCAGGCCGATGAGCGCACCGGCGGGCAGGTCGTCGCCGGTCGAGGTGCTGGCGGCGGAGAAGACGGTCAGGAGGAGCCCCGGGACCAGGATCACGGCGACGAGGATGCCGACGACGGCGCTGACCACCACGGACATGCCCAGCGTGGGCAGGTAGTTCAGGTTCTCCTTGAGCATGCTCCAGTCCACGCGCCCGCGGCTGACGTGGCCGAGGGCCAGGTTGTAGACGAGCGGCATCAGGAACAGCATGCCGAAGTTGACCAGCGAGTTGATCACGAAGCCGACCGCGGAGCCGGTCTCGCTGCCGGAGTTGATGTCCGCGGCGACGCCGATGCCGCCGAGCACGCCGACCACGGCCAACACCCCGAGGGTGCCCAGGACCCAGACCTGCCAGCCCGAGAAGACCGCCCGGAAGCCCCAGGCGATCGACTCGGTGATCGAGACCCGGCCGTCGCCCTGACGCACCGCAGGCTCGTCGCCGTAGCCGTAGCCCTGGTCGTAGCCGGCGGCGTCGTAGCCGTAGCCCTCGTAGTCCGCGCCGTAGCCCGCGCCCTGGTCGTAGCCCGCGGCACCGTAACCGGCGCCGGGTTTGCCGAAGTCCTCGCGGTCCTCCGGGTGGGTGGTCGACGGGTAGGCCGGGTAAGAGGGGTACGAGCCGGAGGCCGCACCCTGCCCGGAGCCGGAGCCCGAGCCGTCACCGGAGCCGGAGCCGGGGGTCATTCCGTCGCGGTCGTCCGCGTCCCCTTTGTCACGGGGATCGTTAGGTCCAGTCATCGGGAGAGACCCTTTCTTTTCGGTGCACTGAGTTTCGTACACCGTGAGGCTACCCTTTACCCCCGCCTTCCACCGGCCTGCCGGGGTGCGGCGCGCCCGGGCGGACTAGAATCTCCCCATCGACATGGACTCCAGCAACAACACCGACCGCAACCACGACGCCGACACCGCCGCGCCCTCCCGCGACGAGCTCTACTCCCGGCTCGACGAGGTGAGCATCGCCGACGAGAGAAATTTCCGACGCCGCCTGCGTAAGGCGCGCGCGCCCAAGGCGCGCGCCGCGATCGGCGCCGACATCGACGCAGCCGCGCAACGCCTGCGCGACGTCGACAAGCACGTCCCGGAGATCCACTACCCCGAGCAGCTGCCGGTGACCGCCTGGCACGACGAGATCGCCGAGGCGATCCGCGACAACCAGGTCGTCGTCATCGCCGGCGAGACCGGCTCGGGCAAGACCACGCAGATCCCCAAGATCTGCCTCGAGCTCGGCCGCGGGCGCCGCGGGCGCATCGGACACACCCAACCGCGGCGTCTGGCCGCGCGCACCGTCGCCGAGCGCATCGCCGAGGAGCTCGGCCAGAAGATCGGCGAGACCGTCGGCTACGCCATCCGCTTCGACGACAAGGTCAGCCCGACCACGGCCGTCAAGCTGATGACCGACGGCATCCTGCTCGCCGAGATGCAGCGCGACCGCTGGCTCAACGGCTACGACACGATCATCATCGACGAGGCCCACGAGCGCAGCCTCAACATCGACTTCCTGCTCGGCTACCTGAAGAGGCTGCTGCCGCGCCGGCCGGACCTGAAGGTCATCATCACCTCGGCGACGATCGACCCGGAGCGCTTCGCCCACCACTTCGCCGACGCCGAAGGCGAGCCGGCCCCGGTCCTCGAGGTCTCCGGGCGCACCTACCCCGTCGAGATCCGCTACCGCCCGCTGGAGCGCACGGAGGGCGAGAAGGTCGTCGACACCGACCCGCTCGACGGGCTGGTCTCCGCGTGCGAGGAGCTCATGGCCGAGGGCCCGGGCGACATCCTCTGCTTCTTCCCCGGCGAGCGCGACATCCGCGACGCGATGGACGCCATCGAGGCGCGCCACTGGCGCGGGGTGGAGACCACGCCGCTGTTCGGCCGGCTGAGCAACCAGGAACAGCACCGCGTCTTCTCCCCGCACTCCGGGCGACGCATCGTGCTGGCCACCAACATCGCCGAGACCTCGCTGACCGTGCCGGGCATCCGCTACGTCGTCGACACCGGCACGGCGCGCATCTCGCGCTACTCCACGCGCACGAAGGTCCAGCGCCTGCCCATCGAGCCGGTCTCGCGGGCCAGCGCCAACCAGCGCTCGGGCCGCTGCGGCCGTGTCGCCGACGGCATCGCCATCCGCCTCTACTCCGAGGAGGACTTCAAGTCCCGGCCCGAGTTCACCGACCCGGAGATCCTGCGCACCAACCTCGCCAGCGTCATCCTGCAGATGGCGCTGCTGCGCCTGGGCGACATCGCCGAGTTCCCCTTCGTCGAGCCGCCGGAGCGCAAGGCCATCCGCGACGGCGTGCTGCTGCTCCACGAGCTGGGCGCGATCACCGACCGCGAGCGCGACGGCCTGCCGCAGCTGACCGACGTCGGCCGCGACCTGGCGCGCATCCCGGTCGACCCGCGCCTGGCGCGCATGCTCGTCGAGGCGCGCACGCTCGGCTGCCTGGCGGAGGTCATCGTCATCGTCGCCGCGCTGAGCATCCGCGACATCCGCGAGCGCCCCCTGGAGAAGAAGGCCCAGGCCGACCAGCTGCACGCCCGGTTCAAGGACACCATCAGCGACTTCCTGAGCTACCTGAAGCTGTGGGACTACGTCGAGGAGAAGCGCCACGAGCTCTCCGGCAACGGGCTGCGCAAGCTGATGAAGGCCGAGTACCTGCACTACATGCGCTCGCGCGAGTGGCGCGACCTGATCCGCCAGCTCACAGAGGTCACCGTGCAGCTGGGCTGGCAGAAGACGAAGGTCGTGGGCAAGCGCGACGCCGACGCGATACACCGCGCGCTGCTGACGGGGCTGCTCCAGCACATCGGTGCCCGCGACGGGAAGTCGCGTGAGTTCCAGGGCACCCGCGGCACCCGCTTCATGATCTTCCCCGGCTCCGCGCTGGCGAAGAAGCCGCCGGAGTTCGTCATGGCCGCCGAGGTCGTCGAGACCTCCCGGCTGTGGGCCCGCGACGTCGCCGCCATCGACCCGGCGTGGGTGGAGAAGGCCGCGCCGGGTCTGGTGCGCTACCAGTACTCCGAGCCGTACTGGTCGACGAAGAAGGCCGCGGCGATGGCCCACGAGAAGGCCACGCTCTACGGCGTGCCGATCGTCGCCGACCGCCCGGTTCCCTACCACAAGGTCGACCCGGCGGCCGCGCGCGAGATGTTCATCCGCAACGCGCTGGTCGACGGCGACTGGAACACCCGCCACCACTTCTTCCGCGACAACGCGGTCAAGCTCGAGGAGGCCGCGGAGGTCGAGGAGAAGGCCCGCCGGCGCGGCATCGTCGTCGACGAGGACACGCTCTTCGAGTTCTACGACGCCCGCGTGCCGGAGATGGCGACCACGGGCGCGCACTTCAACAGCTGGTGGAAGCGCAAGCGCCACAAGCAGCCGGACTTCCTCGACTTCTCCCCGGAGAAGCTGCTCACCGACGCCGCCGGGGCCGTGACCGAGGAGTCCTTCCCCGACCACATGCGCATCGGCGACGTCGACTACGAGCTGTCCTACCGCTTCGAGCCGGGCGCGCCCGACGACGGCGTGACCGTCAAGGTGCCGGTGCCGATGCTCGCCGGGCTGGATGCCACCGACTTCAACTGGCTCGTGCCTGGTTTCCGCGAGGAGCTGTTCACCGAGCTGATCCGCTCGCTGCCCAAGCCGCTGCGGCGCACGGTGGTGCCCGCCCCGGACTTCGCGCGCAAGGCGCTCGCCCTGGCCGAGCCGTACGCGGGCACGGTCACCGAGGAGCTGGCCCGCGCGCTGCACGAGTGCGGCTCCAGCGGCATCGACGCCGGGGACTTCGACCCGACGAAGCTGTCGGCGCACTTGAAGATGACGTTCGCGGCGATCGACAAGCGCGGCAAGGTCATCGACACCGACAAGTCCCTGCCCGCGCTGCGCGACCGGCAGGCGGGCCACATCCGCTCCTCGGTGAGCAAGCTGGGCCGGGCCGCGGAGTCGAAGCGCGCCGAGAAGTGGACCCCGCAGACCCTCGGCGACGTGGCCGAGGAGGTCACCACCGTCGTCGACGGCCACGAGGTCACCGCCTACCCGGCGCTGGTGGCCACCGACGGCGGCGTGGCGGTCAAGGTGCTGCCGACGAAGCAGGCCGCGGACGCGGCGATGCTCACGGCCACGCTGACGATGCTGATGCGCGAGATCAAGGTCTCGGCCAAGCAGATGACCCGGGGGCTGCCGCTCAAGCAGCGCGTGGCGGTGGACAACTACCCGCACGGCGGGGTCGACGGCCTGGTCGAGCAGGCGCGTGTGGCCGCGATCCGGGACCTGATGATGGCCCACGGCGGGCCGGTGCGCTCCCCGGAGAAGTACCGGGAGCTCGCCGCGGCCGTGGCCCCGGAGGTGCCCGGCCAGGTGCGCCGCACGGTGGTGGCGATCGCTCCGGCGCTGGTGACGTACCTGTCGGTGGCCGCGGAGCTGGAGCGCTGGGAGGGTCCGGCAATCGACGACATGCGCGCGCAGCTGGAGTTCCTGCTGCCGGAGAAGGCGGTGCTGGTGCACGCGCAGGCGCACCTGCGCCACCTGCCGCGCTACTTCCAGGCAATGGAGATCCGGCTGACCGAGATGCAGGAGGACCCGGACCGCGACGCCGACCGCCAGGACGAGGTCGAGGCGGTCAAGGCCGCACTCCAGAAGAAGATGTCGGGCCGGCCGGCGGCATCGTGGCGTACGAAGGCGGTACGCGACGTGCAGTGGCAGATCCAGGAGTTCCGGGTCAGCCTCTTCGCCCAGCGCCTGGGCACGGCGGGTTCGGTCTCGCGCCGGCGCATCGAAAAGGCGGTCGCGAAGCTGTAGGCGGCGTCTCCTTCGGCGCCGCGCGCCGGCCACGGCCGCCTACTCGGCCTCGCGGGCACGGCGGCGCATCATGCGGATCTCCTTCTCGAAGTCCTCGGCGGATTCGAAGGACTTGTACACGGAGGCGAAGCGCAGGTAGCCGACCTCGTCGAGCTCGAGCAGCGGCTCGAGGATGGCCAGGCCGATGTCGTTGGCGTTGACCTGCGAGGGTCCCTTCGAGCGGACCTTCTCCTCGACCTTCTGGGCCAGACGCTTGAGCGCGTCGTCGGGCACGTCGCGGCCCTGGCAGGCGCGGCGCACGCCGTTGACCACCTTGTCGCGGCTGAACGGCTCGGTCACGCCGTTGCGCTTGACCACCAGCAGGACGGCCTTCTCGATCGTGGTGAAGCGGCCCTCGCAGCCGGTGCACTCGCGGCGGCGCCGGATCGCGGTTCCGGCGTCGATGACACGTGAGTCGATCACGCGGGAACGGTCGCTGTGGCAGAACGGGCAGTACACTGCGGGCACCCTCCTAGGTCCGGGACGGCTCGCCCGGAACACCCGGGCACTGCCCCGAGTCTAATGCCAGCCCGAGGCGAGCTACTTGGCCGCGGTGACGTCGAAGTCGACCGTGGAGACCTGGTGGGTGGCCGAACCCATGTTGACCGGCGGGTAGCCGGCGGCGTCGTCGGACTCACCGAAGATCAGGGCGCCCAGCACGAGCACCAGCCCGCAGATCGCGCCGACCAGCAGCGAGCTGCGCTGTTCCTGAACTCGCCGAGACGTTCGCCGGACACCGCCCTTCCGGGTACCCCCGGCGGGTATTGTCGCCCGCCCCTTCGGAGAGGCGGTTTTCGAAATCTCGAGCGTTCGAACACCGGTGGACGAACGGCTCTGGCCGGGCTCCCACACCGACGGTGCGGACGCGGTGTTCCGGGTGTCGCCCAGACCGCTGACGGAACGGACAAACTGTGCGTTACGCTGCATCGAAATGGTCATGGGGTTCTCCTTTCGCCGTGTTCGACGTCCACCCTAAAGGTCGGGCGCGACCGGTCGAACATCGACTAGTTCATCTGTTCGATTACGGGTACGTGTTCGAGTTATAGCACCCGCCCTGGCGTCTGTCCACCACGCCGGACAAATTCCTCGAACACAGTTGCCATGGACGCGCTATACTGAACGCGAACCGACCACAGCCGGACACCGGGGCCCGACCGAACCGGACCTCGACCGGCCGAGAGCGAACAGCCGGCGAGCCCGAACCGGCCGATCAGAGAGACGAAGACCAGGAGAGCGCAACCATGGCCACCAGCCGATCCACCAAGAAGCAGAAGAACTCCACCACCAGAGACCCCGCATCCCTGACCGCGCGTCAGCGCCGCATCCTCGAAGTCATCCGCGACGCGGTGGTGCTGCGCGGCTACCCGCCGAGCATCCGCGAGATCGGCGACGCAGCCGGCCTGCAGTCGACCTCCTCGGTCGCCTACCAGCTCAAGGAGCTCGAGAAGAAGGGCTTCCTACGCCGCGACCCGAACAAGCCGCGCGCGGTCGACGTCCGCGATCTCTCCGGCGCCCCGGTCAAGGGCCGCAAGGGCACCCCGGAGCCGCCGGAGCACGCCCAGACCTCGTTCGTGCCGATGGTCGGCTCCATCTCCGCGGGCGCGCCGATCCTGGCCGAGGAGAACATCGACGACTACTTCCCGCTACCCGCGGACGTCGTCGGCGACGGCGAGCTGTTCATGCTCAAGGTCTCGGGCCAGTCGATGCGCGACGCCGGCATCCTCGACGGCGACTGGATCGTCGTGCGCTCCCAGCCGGTCGCCGAGGAGGGCGAGTTCGTCGCCGCGCTCATCGACGGCGAGGCGACCGTCAAGGAGTTCCACCGCGACTCCAGCGGCGTGTGGCTGCTGCCCCACAACGACGCCTTCGAGCCGATCCCAGGCAACGACGCGGGGATCATGGGCAAGGTCGTCTCGGTCATGCGCAAGCTCTAGCCTTCTCCCCTCCGGCCGGCCCCCGCCCGCCCGGGCGGACACAAATGACCCGCCCACCCCCGATCGTGGGCCCGATCCAACCTCAGGGACTCTGCACACGCTTCCGTGACGGGTCCCTCTTTTTGCACCGCAAGTGCAGGTCGAACCGGAATGGCGATTTTTACCCGGGCACGTTCACACACAAACGTGTAGTTATTTTTCCTGCTATGGCGCCCCAGTGCTTATGAACAATGTGGGATTTTGTGGTTTAATGTTGGCATCGGGCATTTTTGCCCCCTCCCCCCGCACACTCATAAACATTTCCCCATCTGAGGAGGCGCCCAGCGAGATGTACGCCGAGGAAAGACGACGCCAGATCGCCTCACAGACCGCGGTCGAGGGCCGAGTCAACGTCACCGAACTGGCCAGACGCTTCGATGTCACGGCGGAGACCATCCGCCGTGACCTTGCCGTGCTCGACAAGGAGGGCATCGTCCACCGCGTCCACGGCGGCGCCGTGGCCACCCAGTCCTTCCAGACCACCGAGCTGTCCCTGGACGCGCGCCTGCGCTCCGCCCCGACCGCGAAGTCCGCGATCGCCCGCGCCGCGCTCGAGTTCCTCCCCGAGCCGCCCGGGGGCATGTTCCTGGACGCCGGCACCACGGTCACCGCACTAGCTGACCTCATCTCCGACTCCGGCCAGGCCAACCAGTGGTCCATCGTGACTAACTCCCTGCCGATCGCGCTGAACCTGGCAAACAAGGGCCTCAGCGAGATCCAGCTGCTCGGCGGCAGCGTCCGGGCGATCACCCAGGCCGTCGTCGGCGACACCGCGCTGCGCACCCTGGCGCTGATGCGTGCGGACGTCGCATTCATCGGCACCAACGCCCTGACCCTGGACCACGGCCTGTCGACGGCCGACGCTCAGGAGGCCGCCATCAAGTCCGCGATGGTCACCAACGCCCGCCGTGTGGTCGTGCTGTGCGACTCGTCGAAGATCGGCAACGACTACCTGGTCAGCTTCGCCTCGATCGACGACATCGACGTCGTCATCACAGACGCCACCGCGCCCGAGTCCTTCGTGCGCGCCCTGCGCGACCACAACGTCCAGGTCGTCCTCGCGGAGTGACCCCCGGCGTCGTTCAATTGACGACGTCCCGCTGATCGCCGCCGCGCGCCCCACCCCGGGGCGCGCGGCGGCGTTTGTGCACGCCCGCACATGAAAGAACCGCCCCGGTGCCTCTCTCGAGGTCCGGGGCGGTCGTGTCACGCCGGGCTCAGCCGGCGGGCTGTCGACTTACTCGCCGACGAGCATCTTGCGCACGCCCTCGCGGGCGACGACGGCGCCCACGGCGTCCAGGGCGGCCTCGGCGGCCTCCTGGCACTGCTTGAACGTGGACTCCGAGAGGCGGGTGCCCACGGCGGCGATCGCGGTGGAGGCGGCCGACAGGGAGTTGACGCCCAGGCCGGTGAGCACGCAGGCCAGCAGCGGGTCGGCGGCGGCCTCGCCGCAGACGCCGACGGCGGTGTTGGTGTCGCGGCCGACCGAGCAGGTGTGCTGGATCAGGCGCAGCACGGCGGGCTGCCACGGGTCGGTCAGGTACGCCAGCTGCGAGGACAGGCGGTCGGCGGCCATCGTGTACTGGGTCAGGTCGTTGGTGCCCACGGACACGAAGTCCAGGTGCGGCATGATCTTGTCTGCCATCAGGGCGGCGGCCGGCACCTCGATCATCGCGCCCGGGGTCAGGCCGCGCTCGCGGCAGAGGGTGGAGAACCACTCGGCCTCGCGGGCGGTGGCGACCATCGGGGCCATGACCCAGGTCGGCGCGTCCTCGCCGCGGCCCTCGGAGGCCTTGGCGATGGCGTCGAGCTGACGGGTCAGCAGCGACCGGTTCTGGCGGGCGATGCGGAGGCCGCGCACGCCGAGCGCCGGGTTCTCCTCCTCGTCCATGTTCGCGAAGGCGATCGGCTTGTCGGAGCCGGCGTCCAGGGTGCGCACGACGACCTTGGAGTGCGGGAAGGCGTCGAAGACCTTCTTGTAGAGGGCGGCCTGCTCGTCGACGCTGGGCTCCTCGGCGGCGGAGAGGAAGCTCATCTCGGTGCGGTACAGGCCGATGCCCTCGGCCTGGGTCTCGGAGGCCAGACGGGCGGCGTTGCTGTCCTGGACGTTGGCCAGCAGCTGGACGCGGTGGCCGTCGGAGGTCTGGGCCGGGCCGCGCCACTCGGCGATCTTGACGGCACGCTCCTGGGACTCGCGGACCTGGCGGCGGGCGTCCTCCTCGTCGGGCTCGACGTAGACGACGCCCTGGCTGCCCTCGACCATCACGCGGGTACCGGCGGCGATCTCGGAGATCTCGCGACCCGCGGCGACGATGCAGGGCAGGTTCAGCTGACGGGCGATGATGGCGGTGTGGCTGGTCGGGCCGCCCAGCTCGGTGACCAGACCCTTGTAGTGGTCAATGTCCAGGGCGGCGGTGTCCGCCGGGGAGAGGTCGTCGGCGAAGAGGATGGCCTCGCCGTCGACGGAGGGAAGACCGGGCTCCTCCTCGCCGCGCAGCTCGGCGATGACTCGGTCGCGGATGTCCTTCAGGTCCGTGGTGCGCTCGGCCATCAGGCCGCCGGCCGCGGTGAACATGTTGATGAACTTGCTGGTGGCCTGCACCACCGAATACTCGGCGTCGGCGCCGCCCCGCACGTTCTTGCGGACGGCCTTGCGCCAGCCGCGGTCGCGGACCATGCCGGCGGTGGCCTGCAGCACCTCGGCGGCGGGGCCGGAGGCCTCGGCGGAGCGTGCGGTGAGTCGGTCAGCGACGGTGTCTGCCGCCGTGACGAAGCGCTCGTACTCTGCGTCGCGCTCATCCTCGGCGACGGTGCGTGCGGAGCCCGGGAGCTCGGGGCGGGGACGCACCCAGACGACCGGGGCGTACGCCGTACCGGCGACAACCGCGGTGCCCGTGAAGGTGGTGGTGTCAGTGCCTGAAGTCATGCGTCCGATACTAGTGAACCATTCGTTGGATTTCCACACGAACAGCTACCGACCAGACATGAAACCCTCAGGTTCCCCACATAAACTCACATAAAAAGCTTGACATTCCCACACAAACGGGCAATGATGGAGCGCGGAACGAACTGGCCCTGCCCGCAGGAGGATGCGCCACCGTGATTGTCACGCTGACCCCCAATCCAAGCACTGACGCCACGCTCGAGCTGGACGGCCCGCTCGAGCGCGGCGCCGTGCTTCGCCTCAAGTCAACCACGCACGTCGCCGGAGGGAAAGGGGTGAACGTCGCCCACGCCGCGAAGCTGGCCGGGGCCGACACCCTCGCCGTCTTCCCCGCCGGCGCCGATGACCCCTTCGTCTCGCTCGTCGCCACCTCGGACGTGCCGCACCGCGACGTCACCGTCGCCGGTTCGGTCCGTACCAACACGACGGTCACCGAGCCGGACGGCACCACCACCAAGCTCAACGGCCCCGGCCCGGAACTGTCCGAGTCCGAGCGCGCCGAGCTGACCGAGGCGCTCATCGCCGCCGTGCCCGAGGGCGCCGGCCAGTGGGTCGTGCTCGCCGGCTCGCTGCCGCCGGGGGCCCCCGCGGACTGGTACGCGACGCTCGTCGACGCCGTCCGCGAGGCCTGTCCGGAGGCCAAGGTCGCCGTCGACACCTCCGACGCCCCGATGATCGCCCTGGGCGGTCGCTTTCCGGCCTCCGCCCCGGACCTGATCAAGCCCAACGGTCTCGAGCTCGGCCAGCTGGTCGGCGTCGACGGCCAGGAGCTCGAGCGCCTCGCCGAGGACGGCGACTTCGGTCCCGTCGTCGAGGCGGCACGCAAGGTCAACGAGCAGGGCGTCGAGAACGTTCTGGTCACCCTCGGCGGGGCCGGTGCCGTCCTGGTCACCCCCGAGGGCGCGTGGAAGGGCACCCCGCCGCCGACCACGGTCGCCTCGACCGTGGGCGCCGGCGACAGTTCGCTGACCGGGTTCATCCTGGCCACCCTCGACGGAGAGGACTCCGCCGGGGCCCTGCGACGCGCAGTGGCCTACGGCTCCGCCGCCGCCGGTCTGCCGGGCACCACGCTGCCGCGGCCGGACCAGGCCGACGTGGAGCGCACCCGGGTCTCCACGGTCGACTGACCGCACCCAGGCGCACACACATCGGGTCCACGCCCCGCCAATTCGTCACCACCGACCCAATCAACTCCATCAATCTCAGTAGTGCTCAAGAAGGACTGCCATGACTGACCAGATCATCACCCCCGATCTCGTCGCGCTCGACGCCGACTTCGGGTCCTCGACCACCGAGGTGATCCAGAAGCTCGCCGGCCTGGTGCACGCCGCCGGCCGCGCGACCGACCAGGCCGTGCTCGCCTCCGACGCCAAAGCCCGCGAGGCCAAGTCCGGCACTGGCGTGCCCGGCGGCGTCGCCATCCCCCACTGCCGTTCCGAGGCCGTCACCAAGCCGACCCTGGCGTTCGCCCGCCTGGCCAACGGCGTGGACTTCTCCGGCCCCGACGGCGACGCCCACCTCGTGTTCCTGATCGCCGCCCCGGCCGGCGGCGGCAAGGAGCACCTGAAGATCCTCTCGAAGCTGGCCCGCGCCCTCGTGCGCAAGGACTTCCTGGCCGGCCTGCGCGAGGCCGAGACCCCGGAGCGCATCGTCGAGCTGGTCCTCAGCGTGGTCAACGCCCCGGCCAAGAAGAAGCCCGCCGCCGACGCCGCCGCCACCGGTGCCGCCGGCGCGGGTGCCGCCGGCGCCACCGCCGCGAGCGCTTCCGCCGCCGGTTCCGAGGCCGCCGCCCCGGCCGCCAAGTCCGGTGTCACGCGCATCGTCGCCATCACCGCCTGCCCGACCGGCATCGCCCACACCTACATGGCCGCCGACTCCCTGACTCAGGGGGCCGACGCCCGTGACGACGTCGACCTCGTCGTCGAGACCCAGGGTTCCTCGGCCGTCACCCCGGTCGACCCGAAGACCATCGAGGCCGCCGACGCGGTCATCTTCGCCACCGACGTGGGAGTCAAGGACCGCGAGCGCTTCGCGGGCAAGCCGGTCATCGAGTCCGGCGTCAAGCGCGCCATCAACGAGCCGACCAAGATGATCGACGAGGCCGTCGCCGCCTCGAAGAACCCGCGCGCCCACCGCGTGGCGGGCACCGCCGGCTCCTCCTCCGCCGCCGAGGCCGAGGAACAGAAGGGCCTGGGCTGGGGCAAGCGCATCCAGCAGGCCGTGATGACCGGCGTCTCCTACATGGTGCCCTTCGTCGCCGCCGGCGGTCTGCTACTGGCCCTGGGCTTCCTGCTCGCCGGCTACGACGTGGGATCCGACGACGGCTGGAAGGCCATCGTCCTGGGTAACTCGTTGACCAACCTACCGGCTAACGAGGTCGTCTTCGACGGCACCACCTACAACTTCGACCGCTCCGGCCTGCTGCTCTACCTCGGTGCCGTGTGCTTCGCCACCGGCCAGATGTCGATGGGCTTCATCGTCGCCGCTCTGTCCGGCTACATCGCCTACGCGCTGGCCGGCCGCCCGGGCATCGTGCCCGGCTTCGTCGGCGGCGCGGTCTCCGTGCTCGTCGGCGCCGGCTTCATCGGCGGCCTGGTCACCGGTATCGTCGCCGGCCTGGTCGCCATGTGGATCGGCTCCTGGAAGGTACCGCGCTTCGTCGCCTCGCTGATGCCGGTCGTCATCATCCCGCTGCTCAGCTCGCTGACCGTCGGCGCCCTGATGTTCCTGCTGCTCGGCCGCCCGCTGGCCGCCCTGATGAACGGCCTGCAGGACTGGCTGACCTCCATGTCCGGCTCCTCCGCCGCGATCCTGGGCATCATCATCGGCCTGATGATGTGCTCCGACCTCGGTGGCCCGATCAACAAGGCCGCCTACCTCTTCGGTACCGCCGGCCTGTCCACCGGTGACGAGGCCTCCCTGAAGATCATGGCCGCCGTCATGGCCACCGGTATGGTCCCGCCGATCGCGCTGTCCGTCGCGACCTTCGTGCGCAAGAACCTGTTCACCCCCGCCGAGCAGGAGAACGGCAAGTCCTCCTGGCTGCTGGGTCTGTCCTTCGTCAGTGAGGGCGCCATCCCGTTCGCCGCGGCCGACCCGCTGCGTGTCATCCCCTCGATGATGCTCGGTGGCGCCACCACCGGTGCCCTGTCGATGATCTTCGGTGTCACCAGCCAGGCCCCGCACGGCGGCATCTTCGTGATCTTCGCGATCGCTCCCTGGTGGGGCTTCATCGTCTCGATCATCGCCGGTGTCCTCGTCGGCGCGGTCGCCGTGATCGCCATGAAGCAGTTCTGGCCCAACAAGGCCGCCGAGGCCGCTGCCGCCAAGGCGGAGAAGGCCCCGGCCAAGGCCTAAGACTCTTCCGGCCTCCACGGCCCGCCACGACCCCGGTCCCCGCACCCGCGGGGGCGGGGTTTCGCTGTGTCTGGGCCCGTCCGGCCGCTCCCACGCGACACCGGGGCCCGCTCACTACCACCCCCCACTTGTGGGCGTATTCTATGAGTTCCACCACACCTATCAGAGCACCTTTCGCGCCCGGCCACGCACCCACGCCGCGGGCGGGGCACGGACCTGCACCAACGGGACGTCGTCAATTTAACGCCACAATCAGCGCCGCAAAATTAATTTGCTTCACTTATTGACAATCCCGCGGAACCGACCAGAATCGATAGGCGACGGGGCACCGGGCCGCAGACCCGGGAGGCCCCACGGAGAATCTCTCTGCGAATCCCAGAAGGAGCGTGAACATGCTCACCGTCGGTGATCAGTTCCCCGAGTTCAACCTCACCGCCCTCAAGGGTGGCGACCTCCACGAGGCCGACGCCCAGCAGCCCGAGGACTACTTCGAGACCGTCAGCCTGGACAAGTACCCGCGTCAGTGGAAGGTGATCTTCTTCTACCCGAAGGACTTCACCTTCGTCTGCCCGACCGAGATCGCCGCCTTCGGCGAGCTCAACGAGGAGTTCCTGGACCGCGACACCCAGATCCTGGGCGGCTCCGTGGACAACGAGTTCGCGCACTTCAACTGGCGCGCCACCCACCCGGACCTCAAGACCGTCGGTTTCCCGATGTTCTCCGACATCCGCCACGAGCTCGTGCGCGCGCTGGGCATCGAGAACGCGGACGGCGTGGCCGACCGCGCCACCTTCATCGTCGACCCGGACGGCATCATCCAGTTCGTCTCCGTGACCCCGGACGCCGTGGGCCGCAACGTCGACGAGGTGCTGCGCGTGCTCGACGCGCTGCAGTCCGAGGAGGTCTGCGCCTGCAACTGGGAGGCCAACGACCCGACCAAGAACATCAACAAGATGGACGTCGTACAGGAGGCGCTGAAGTAGATGGGCATCGCTGAACTCCGCTCCGGTTTCCCGGACTGGGCCAAGGACACCAAGCTCAACCTGGGCTCGCTGACCCGCTCCAAGGACCTCAACGAGCAGCAGCTGTGGGGCACCATGCTCGCCGTGGCCGCCTCCGCCGGCAACGCCACCGTGCTGCGCGAGATCGACGCCGAGGCCAAGGAGCACCTCTCCGAGGCCGCCCGCGACGCCGCCTTCGCCGCCGCGACCGTGATGGCCATGAACAACGTGGCCTACCGCTCGCGCGCATGGCTCGGCGACGACTACTCCGGCGTGCGCATGGGCCTGCGGATGAACGTCATCTCCAACCCCGGTGTGGAGAAGGCCGACTTCGAGCTGTGGTCGCTGGCGGTCTCCGCCGTCAACGGCTGCGAGCACTGCCTGACCGCCCACGAGCACACCCTTCGCGAGGAGGGCCTGAGCCGCGAGACGATCTGGGAGGCCGTCAAGGTCGCCGGCACCGTGCGGGCCGCCGCGCAGGCCTACGACATTCTGGCGACGACCGGCTCGGACGACTAGACTTCTGGCCGAGATCGTCAGGCCTCGTGTCCGCCCGGACATCCGTTCGGGCACCGTGGCCGCAAACCGTTCAACGAAAGGACGACCATGGCCTCCAAGACCGTTACCGTCGGCTCCGCCGTCGGCCTGCACGCCCGCCCGGCTTCCATCATCGCCGACGCCGCCGGTGAGTACGACGACGACATCTACCTGTCGCTCGTCGGTGGTGACGAGGACGACGACGAGACGGATGCCGCTTCGTCGCTGATGATCATGGCCCTGGGCGCCGAGAAGGGCGACCAGGTCACCGTGACCTCGGACAACGCGGAGGCCGTGGAGAAGATCGCCGGCCTGATCGAGAAGGACCTCGACGCCGAGTAGTCCGCCGCCGGCGCCGGTGCCTGAGCCGGTGCTGTAACTGAAAGAGCCCTCCCGTCCCCGGGAGGGCTTTTCTCATGGGCGGGTGCGGTGTTTGCGGCCCGGTTTCCTGCCCGGTTTCCGGCCCTCCACTTGCCGACGTCCCGTCGGGCGCCGTGGGCGGTTGCGCGCGGCGTTGGCGCTCTTGTCATCCGCGGTGCAGGCGGGGTGCGGCGGTGGTAGGCGGGGTTTCCGCGGCTCGTCCGCCGGCCCGGGCGGGCATTTTCCCGCCGGGATGTCAGAGTGTGCGATCTCGACGTCGCACACTCTGACGGCCACACGACCGTTATGCGAATCGTCGCAGGTCAGAGCCTCGACGAAAAACGGGGTGTCAGATTGTGCGACCGCTTCGTCGCACAATCTGACACCCCATGTCCCGCAAGGACCGGATCAGCCCCCTCGCAGCCCCGGGCACGGCCCGGTCGCCGCCCCGGGCGCGGCCCCGGGCACACCCCGGATCGCGGGGTCCTCCCCCGCCCCGGCGCCGGGATCGGGTCCCGCTTCAGCGCCGGGAGAAGACCGCCGCGCCGCCCTCGCCGACGTGGACGTAGAGCCACTTGAGGATCGGGTAGCCGACGATGATGCCGATCGAGCCCCAGGCGATGCCCTCGAGCTCCACCGGGCCAACCGAGAGGGTCAGGTTGCCGATGCCCGCGATCAGCGCCGTGGCCGCCGCGGTGAGGTTGACCGGGTTGTTGAAGTCGACCCGGTTGTCCTGCCAGATGCGGATGCCCAGCATGCCGATCAGGCCGTAGAGCACCAGGGTCGCCCCGCCGAGCACACCCGAGGGGATGGTGAAGATGAGCGCGCCGAACTTCGGGATGAAGGCCAGCGCCACCGCGGTCAGCGCGGCGACCCAGTAGGCGGCCGTGGAGTAGACGCGGGTCGCGGCCATCACGCCGACGTTCTCGGCGTAGGTCGTGGTGCCGGAGCCGCCGGACAGGCCCGCGACGGTGGTGGCCAGGCCGTCGGCGAGCAGCGCGTCGCCGGCCAGGCCGTCGAGGTTGCGGCCGGTCATCTGGGAGACGGCCTTGACGTGGCCGACGTTCTCGGCGATGAGCACGATGATCACCGGCAGGGTGACCAGCACGGCCGAGAGCCGGAACTCCGGGGCGTGGAACTGCGGCACGCCGATCCAGGCGGCCTCGCGGATGTGCTCGGCGGCCTCGGGACCGATCGCACCGGTCAGGGCGGCGAAGACCCAGCCGATGATCACGCCGATGAGGATGCCCAGGCGGGCGACCATGCCGCGCCCGGCGACGGTGGCCACCAGGATGGCCAGCAGCGTCACGCCGGCCACCCAGGGCTGCGACTGGAAGTTGTCGGCGGCCGTGGGCGCGAGGTTCAGGCCGATCAGGGCGACGATCGCGCCGGTGACGGCCGGGGGCATCACGGCGTCGATGACGCGCTTGCCGGCGGCCTTGACGATGAAGCCCACGCAGGCCAGCGCCGCACCCGTGACGACGATGCCGCCGAGCTGGACGGCGATGCCGTCGGCCTGGGTGGCGGTCAGCGGGGCGATGAAGGCGAAGGAGCTGCCCAGGTAGCTGGGCAGCCGGTTGCGCGTCATCAGCAGGAAGAGCATGGTGCCCAGCCCGGAGAACAGCAGCGTGGTGTTGACCGGGAAGCCGGTGATCGTCGGCACCAGCAGGGTGGCGCCGAACATGGCGATGACGTGCTGCATGCCGATGCCGATGGTGCGCGGCCAGCTCAGCCGCTCCTCGGGCTCGACGACCTCACCGGGCAGGATCCTCCGGCCGTCGCCGTGCAGCGTCCAGCCCAGTCCGCGGCGGGCGGGTGCCGCCGCTCCCCCGTCGGCGGTGTCCGTGCCGGTCCCCGCCCCCGCGGAGCCGGCGTCTTCTGTGCGGTTCTCGGATTCGTTCACAGACCTCGATTATTGCGTGCCCAGGTCGCACACGGAAATCTGTCTAACGGATCACTACTACTTCCGGTTGAGTCGTTATGTCATTAGCACGACTACTAGCGCAGTTGTATCAGACCAATCGGCTCGGAGGTCATCATGGATCATCCGAAGTACATCGTCGCCGAGGCGGCGATCGCCGACATCTGCGCCGGTCAGGAAAACGGTGACCGCCTCCCGAGCGAGGGCAGGCTCTGCTCGATGCTCAACGTCTCGCGGATCACCGTCCGGCGTGCCCTGGATGAACTCGAGAACGAGGGCCGCGTCAAGCGGATCCAGGGCAGCGGCACCTTCGTGCTCGACCCGGACGACCACCCGGTCGCCCCGGCGGAGGTCATGAGCCCGCTCGGATTCCACTCGCAGATGGTCCAGCGCGGCCACCGTGTCGAGTCGCGGATCCTGAGCTTCGGCACTGTGTCCGCCGATGAGCAGATCGCCGCCCGCCTCGGCGTCCCCCTGGACGCCCGGGTGATGCGGCTGGAACGGCTGCGCTTCCTCGACGGGTCCGTCCACCACCTCACCCGGGCGTGGCGGAGCGCCGACCGGTTCCCGGTCGCGGAGGACACCGATTTCAGTACCGCGTCGCTCTACGCCGTCCTGCGCTCCTGTGGCGCGCGGACGGACCGCGAGCAGGTCACCGTCTTCCTGCGTATGCCCACCGGCGACGAGGCCGCACTCCTCGGTATCCCTGAGGACCGGCCGCGCCTGGCGAGCTGGTCGACGGTCACCTCGACCGCCGGCAGCCCCATCGCCTGCTCGGCGACGATCCGCCGCGACTCGGACGCCTCGATGTCCTTCACCGTCGAACCGGCGGCACGGCAGCAACCGTGACCACCCCTTGACCCGACCTGTCCCAGAAGAAAGGAGCCTGATCATGGCGGACCTGCCCCTCCCCGATTCCCGCATCGGCTTCATGCACGCCTCCGACTGGCGCGCGGCCGTCGAACGCAGCCTCGGCATGCTGGAGGCTGAGGGCTTCATCACCCGCAACTACATCGACACCGTCATCGCCTCCGTCGAGTCCGGCAAGGGCCTGTACATGGCCCTCGGCCAGGGCCTCATGCTCGCCCACTGCCGTCCCGAGGACGGCGCGCTGGAAACCGGCATCTCGCTGGTGGTCCTCGACGAGCCGGTGCCGCTGGGCGATTCGGACGACCATCCGGTCAACCTGATCTGGGGACTGTGCGCGAACGACTCGCACGCCCACCAGCAGATCATGGCCGAGCTGGCCAAGGTGCTCATGCAGTTCGAGGCCCGCGAGGCGCTCAGCGCCGCCCGCGACATCGAGGCTGTCCGCGCCGCGATCGCCGCCGCCTGATCCAGGCCTCCCTACCAGCCCCCGAAACAACCAACCACCGACACAAGACGTCACACAACGAAAGGTTCCAGATCATGAAGTTCATGGCCATGTGTTCCTCCGGACTCGGCTCCTCCTTCCTCGTGGAGATGAACATCAAGAAGGCGCTCGACACGATCGGCTTCTCCGACTACGAGGTCACCCACTCTGATCTCGGCGGCGCCTCGACCAACGACGCCGACCTGTTCATCGTCGGCCGCGACCTGGAGGACGCCGCCTCCGGCTTCGAACCGCGCATCCTCCTGGACAGCATCATCGACCAGAACGAGCTCGAGACGAAGCTGCGCGATCACCTGTCCGCCAACGGACTGATCTAGCCGCGCCACACCACCACCGAACCGCCAGAGAGGAAGAATCATGGACGGCCTGTTGAACGTTCTGGTGGACATTTTCCGCCAGCCGGCTGTGATCATCGCGCTCATCGCCCTGCTGGGCCTGCTGCTGCAGAAGAAGAGCTTCTCCGACACCATGAAGGGCACCATCAAGTCCTTCATCGGCTTCCTGGTCCTCGCGGCCGGAGCCGGCATCGTCGATTCGGCCCTGAAACCGTTCGGCCAGATGTTCCAGGACGTCTTCCATGTCCAGGGCGTAGTGCCGAACAACGAGGCGATCGTCGCACCGGCCCTCGTGGAGTACGGCACCGTGGCGGCCCTGATCTTCTTCTTCGGCATGGTCGTCAACATCGCCTTCGCGCGGCTGACCAACTTCAAGTACATCTACCTGTCCGGTCACGTCGCGCTGTACCAGTCGGTGATGATCGCCATCATCTTCATGGTCTCCGGCATGCCCGCCTGGCAGGCCGTCGTCTTCGGCGCGCTCGCCGAGGGCGTGATCACGACGGTCTCGCCGGCCCTGGCCCAGCCGTTCATGCACCGTGTGACCGGTTCCGACGACGTCGCGCTGGGCCACACCGGTGGCATCGGCATCGCCTTCGCCGGCCTGCTGGCCAAGCTGACCGGCGGTGCCCCGGAGAACTCCACCGAGAAGATGAATGTGCCGAAGAACCTCAGCTTCGTGCGCGACACCAACGTGGTGATCTTCCTGTCGATGTCCGTGGTCTTCGTCGTCGTGGCGCTGATCGCCGGCCCGACCTACGTCCAGGAGAACATCTCCGACGGCCAGAACTACATCCTGTGGGCCTTCATGCAGGCCGGTATGTTCACCGCCGGCGTCTTCGTGATCCTCGCGGGCGTGCGCACCGTGCTGAACGAGATCGTCCCCGCCTTCCAGGGCATCTCCGCGAAGCTGGTGCCCAACTCCAAGCCGGCCCTGGACGTGCCGATCACCTTCACCTTCGCCCCCCCAACGCCGTGATGGTCGGCTTCTTCTCCTCGCTGGTCGCCGGGACCGTCTGCATGATCGTCTTCGGCCTGTGCAGCTGGACGATCATCATCCCGGGCGTGATCGCCCACTTCATGACGGGCGCGGCCTCCGGTGTCATCGGCAACTCCGTCGGCGGCCGCCGCGGTGCCATCATCTGCGCCTTCGGAAACGGTGTGGTCATCTCGGTCGTCCCGCTGGTGCTCGTGCCGTTCCTCGGTGAGCTCGGCAGCGCCTCGGCCACCTTCTCCGACTCCGACTTCGGTGTCTTCGGCCTGTACTACGGCCTGATGAGCAACTTCGGCCAGTACGGAATCATCGGCGCAGTCGTCATCGCGGTCGTGCTGCTCTTCGTCGCGAGTGCCTTCGTCGGCCGCTCCCGCACGGCCATGGCCGCCCAGGGCATGCCCGCGGAGAAGTAGCCCTCCCCCGTTTCAATTGACGACGCGGCGTGC
The DNA here is from genome assembly GCF_030211955.1 of Corynebacterium frankenforstense. Classification (GTDB taxonomy): domain Bacteria; phylum Actinomycetota; class Actinomycetes; order Mycobacteriales; family Mycobacteriaceae; genus Corynebacterium; species Corynebacterium frankenforstense_A. The sequence goes on from NZ_JASODI010000013.1 coordinate 63,436, forward strand.
GGTGCGCCCATCGCGCACCGCACGCGGCATCTGCGTGTGTGCGATGCCTGCCCGCTACTCCTCGACGTCCTCCTCGACCGCGAACTCCGAGAGCGAGGCGGCCAGCTCGGTGGGCATGCGGGCCTCGAGCACCGTGCCGGCGTCGGTGTACTCCTCGCGCAGCACGGTACCGTGCTCGTGGACGCGGGAGACCAGCTCGCCGCGGGTGTAGGGGATCTCGACAGTGACGTGGGCGTCCAGCGAGTTGAGGAAGAGCTCGATGCGGCTCTCCAGCTCGTCGATGCCCTCGCCGGTGCGCGCGGAGACGAACACTGCGTCGTCGAGCGCGTGGCGCAGCTCCGCGATGACCAGCGGGTCGGCCGTGTCGACCTTGTTGACCACCAGGATCTCCGGCGGCGCCTCCTGGCCGGTCTCGCGGACGATGTCGGCGATGACACCGTTGACCGCCTCGACCTGGCCGAGCGGGAACGGGTCCGAGCCGTCGACGACGTGCAGGACCAGATCGGCGCCGAGGACCTCCTCGAGGGTCGACTTGAATGCCTCGACCAGCTGGGTGGGCAGGTGGCGCACGAAGCCGACGGTGTCGGTGAAGATCACCGCGCGGCCGTCGGCGAGCTCGGCGCGGCGGGTCGTCGGGTCCAGGGTGGCGAACAGGGCGTCCTCGACGAGCACGCCCGCGTTCGTCAGGGCGTTGATCAGCGAGGACTTGCCGGCGTTGGTGTAGCCGGCGATCGCGATGGTCGGCGTCAGCGACTCCGCGCGGCGGTGACGCTTGACCTCGCGTGAGCGGGTCATGCCGGCCAGCTCGCGGCGCAGCTTCGCCATGTCCGAGCGCAGCCGGCGACGGTCCGCCTCGATCTTCGTCTCACCGGGACCGCGCAGGCCCACGCCGCCGTTCGAGCCGGCGCGGCCGCCCGCCTGCCGGGACAGGGCCTGGCCCCAGCCGCGCACGCGCGTGATCAGGTACTCCATCTGGGCCAGGGCGACCTGCGCCTTGCCCTCTCGGGACTTCGCGTGCTGGGCGAAGATGTCGAGGATGAGCATCGTGCGGTCGATGACCTTGCAGTCGAGCTCCTTCTCCAGGGCGACCAACTGGCCCGGCGAGAGCTCGCCGTCGCAGACGACGGTGTCCGCGCCGGTGGCCGCGACGATCTCGCGCAGCTCGGCGACCTTGCCGGAGCCGATGTAGGTGCCCGGGTCCGGGGTGTCGCGGCGCTGGTAGAGCATGTCGATGACGTCGGCGCCGGCGGTCTCGGCCAGGGCGGCCAGCTCGGCGAGCGCCGCCTCGACCTCGGCGACCGTGCCCTCCGTCCACACGCCGACGAGGATGACCTGCTCGAGGCGCAGCTTACGGTACTCGACGTCGTAGCCGTCGGCCTGCTCCTCATGGTGGACGTCCGTCTCGCGGATGACGCGGCGAAACGAGTTGCGCTCGGCGAGGTCCATGTCGCCGGTCGTCACGGCGTGTCCCGCACGCCCGTCGGCGCCCGCCGCACGGTGGTCGCCGGCGGTGACCGACGCGGCGTCGTCAATCGCCCCGCGCCCGATGTCGCTGTGGTTGTCCGCGAAGGCCTGCGACAGCAGCTCCTCGCGCTCGTTGTGATCGGTTTCTCGCATTGCCCTCCATTGTCCCACGTCGCCGCGACGGCCGTGCCGGCGCTCCCCCGTCAGCGGGCTCCCGGGTGCCTGCCCGCGCGGGCGCGCACGTAGAATCGTGCGCATGAGCGACGACCTGAAGAGCATCGGCCTGGACTTCGACCGCTGGCAGGACGCGGTCGAGGCGGCCATCGGCACCGACCGACTCGCCGTGACCGGCGCCGTGCGCGGCGGCCAGCTGATCCAGTACAGCGACCCCTCCGGCGCACAGATCAACATACTCGCCGTCGAGCCGTACTCGACCTGGGCGGGCTTTGACGCGCAGTCCCAGACCACCGGCACCGTCGACATGGTCAACGACGTCCTCGCACTGGTCGACGTCACCGACCCGGCCGGCCAGGAGCTGGGCACCATCACCGCGAACCTCTCGCAGGGCCCGCTGTTCTACGAGGTCGGCCCGCAGCCCGAGCAGCCGCTGGGCATCACCGCCCTGGCGCTCGACGCGCAGGTCTACCCCTCCGACGTCGAGTACGAGAAGGCCACCGGCGAGGTCTTCGGCGTGGTCTACTCCGAGGGCGCGCAGCTGATCGCCTCCGGCTCCGGTGCCGCGGTGCCCGACGCCGGCGCGCAGTTCTCCGCCCGCGTGATCACCGCCGAGCGCCGCACCAGCACCCTGACCGGCCAGGCGTTCATCCACGCCACCGTCGAGGGCCCCTTCCCCTTCGACGTCTGCCTGCCCGACGCGGCCGAGGTGCCCCAGCCGGGCGCCGTGATCGCCGGCACCGCCCTGATGGCCGCCTCCGTCCTGGTCACCGGCGGTGGCTGCGGCGGCTGCGGCTGCGGCGCCGGCGGGTGCGGCTGCGGCGGGCACTGACCGATGCCGCCCGCACCGCAACGCGGTGTCCCGCGGCTCTACCTGATCGGGTTGGCCGCCGGCTGCGTGCTGCTGGTCTGGCTGATGAAGCTGCCCGGGCTGCTGCTCGCGGGCATGCTGCTGACCGTGGTCTTCGTGGCCACCCGCCGCGACCCGGGCGCGGCCGGGCGGGAGGCCGCGGCGCTGACGAACTCCGTGCGCCTTTCGGCGGAGGACATCCGCGACGTGCTCGAGGCCTTCGAGAAGTTCCGCACCTCACAGGATGCCGACGCGCTGGCCGACCGCACCTTCAACCGGCCCGCACTGGCGGACCCGGACACCTCCGACCCGGAGATCCAGCGCTTCCACTACCAGTGCCACGGCGCGCGGCGCTTCCTCAACCGCCTCGAAGCGCGCCTGGCCGACCCGGACATGACGGTCCGTGACCTCGAGCGCCTGCTCGCGGTCACCGACCGGCGCGCGGTCGAGCTCGAGGAGTCGTGGCTGACCGCACGGCGCGCGGCCCGGCGCATCGGGCGACGCGGGCGGGGTCTGGACCGGGACTGAGGCAGGGCCGCCGGCACGGGCCGCCGGCGCGGGCCGCACGCTTGTCCACCAGGGACGGCCGCACGCTTGTACACCAGGGACGGCCACACGCTTTTCCACCGGGGACGTCAGAGTATGCGACGACGGCGTCGCACACTCTGACGGTCACACGACCGTTACGCGAAAACCCGCAGGTCAGATCCTCGACGAAAAACGGGCGGTCAGATTGTGCGACCGCGACGTCGCACAATCTGACGCCCAGCCCCGGCAGGGTCCGAGACCCGCCCCCTACCGCACCCCGTCGGTGCCGTGCCGGTCCAGCCAGGCATCGATGCCGCCGCGCAGGCTGACCAGCCCGTCGAAGCCGCGGTCGGTAAGAGTCTGAACGGCCAGCACCGAGCGCACCCCGCCGGCGCAGTAGACCACCACCGGGGCATCCTCCGCGGCATCCGGCAGCTCGGGGTCACGCCCCGCAAGCAGGTCAGGCAGCGGGACGTGCACGGCACCGGGCATGTGGAAGGCCTCGTACTCGGAGTCGTCGCGGACGTCGAGGAGCACCGCCCCCTCGGGGATCTCGGAGACCTCGCGCACCTGGCGCTCCCCCGCCCCGCCGGCCACCGAACCACCGGCGCCAGCGCCGCCACCGACAGCACCGGCTTCACCAGCCCCGCCAGCCACGCCCGCGCTGCCGCCGACGGAACCGTCACCTGGCTCCTCGACCGAGCCACCGCAAACCGCATCCCCCACCACGGAACCGTCGACCAGGAACTCCCCGGCAGCAACCCGGCGCGCCACCTCGGGATCCCCCACCAGCGGCACGTACTCCCAGCGCCCGACCAGCGAGTCCAGGTAACCCAGCGTCCCGCACAGGACCTCGCCGCCCCCGGTGACCACCTTCAACGCCTCCATCGCCATCGCGGAGCCGACCTGGCCGACCACGGGCCCGAGCACCCCGGCCTGCGCGCACGAGGGCACCGAGCCGGGCGCCGGCGGCGCGGGGAAGAGGTCCTCGTAGACCGGCCCGCGGGTGGCGGCGAAGACGGACATCTGCGCCTCGAAGCCCAGGATGGAGCCCCACACGTGCGGGATCCCCGCCCGCGCGCAGGCCCAGGAGGCGGTGTGGCGCGCGGCGAAGTTGTCGGCGCCGTCGAGGAGCACCGCGGCGTCGCCAAGCACCTCGGCGGCGTTGGCCGGGGTCAGCCGCTCACGCACGGCGCGCACCTCGATGTCGGGGTTAAGCGCGAGCATCGCCGCGCGCGCCGAGTCGGCCTTGGGCTCGCCGATGCGCGCGGTGGCGTGGATGACCTGGCGGTGCAGGTTGGACAGGTCCACGACGTCGTCGTCGATGACGGTGATCCGCCCCACCCCGGCGCCCGCAAGGTACAGCAGCGCGGGCGAGCCGAGCCCGCCGGCGCCGAGCACCGCGACGTGCGCCCCGGCCAGCGCCTCCTGCCCGGCGCGCCCGAAGCCGGCCAGGGTCAGCTGGCGCCGGTAGCGGGCGACGGCGCGCGCGTCGAGCCGGCTCACTCCAGGCCCACCCAATGGTTGGTGCCGTCGGCCATCTCCTGCTCCTTCCACACGGGCACGCGCGCCTTGACCTCGTCGACGACCTCGGTGGCCGCGGCGAAGGCGGCCGCCCGGTGCGCGGCGGCGACCACGACGTAGAACGCGGTGTCGCCGATGGCCAGTGCGCCGGTGCGGTGGGCGGCCCACACCCGTGCGTGCGGATGCCGCTTGACGACGTCGCGCACGACCTCACCCATGACGTCACCCGCCGTGGGGTGCGCCGTGTAGGTCAGAGCGTTGACGTCCGCGCCGCCGTCGTGGTCGCGGACCACGCCGTCGAAGGTGACCACAGCTCCCATGGCGGGCGTGGCGGTCGCGGCGCGGGCCTCGGCGGCGAGGTCCTCGAGGCGGTCCTCGGTGAGAAAGGCGGCGATGACGCGGCCGGTCTGCTCGTGGACGCGGGCGGGGTCCTCCCCCGGGGTCAGCGGCTGCGCTTCGGCTCCGGCGGCCGCGTCAGTGGCCGCGTCGGTGGTGGGGTCAGTGGGCATGGTGTCCCTCCAGCATGTCGGCGAGGTGGTCGATGAGCGGGTCGAGGGTGGCGATGCCGTCCTTGACCGCGCCGCGCGAGCCCGGCAGCGTCATCACGAAGGTGCGCCCGACGGTGCCGGCGACCGCGCGGGACAGCGCGGCGTGCGGGGTGGCGGCGGCCCCGGTGGTGAAGAAGGCCTGCACCACCCCGGGCAGGGTGCGCTCGAGGTGGGGTTCGACGGCCTCGACGGTGCAGTCGTCGTCGGTGATCCCGGTGCCGCCGGTGGTCAGCAGGACCCTCGGCAGCAGGCCGGGGTCGGCGAAGAGCTCGCCGAGGACGGTCTCGATTTCGGCGTCGGCGACGACGACGGCCTCGGGGGTCTCGAAGCCGCGGGAGCGCAGCCACTCGACGAGCAGCGGGCCGGTGCGGTCGGTGTAGGTGCCGTCGGCGGCACGCGTCGAGGCGACGACGACGAGCGCGTCGCGGGTGCCGGTCGCGGGTTCAGACACGGTGGATCCTTCCTGTTCGTGGGCGGGGCCGGGCCGGTGGGCGGGAGCCGCCGGCCGGGCCGGGGCCGAAGCCTCCGCCCGGTGCCGGTGAGCCGGGACGCCGGCCCCTACAGCCGGTGGACGGTCACGGCGTCCCCGGCGGCCAGGTGGGCCCCCGAGGGTACCTCGATGAGGCAGTCGGCCCCGACGGCCTGGGAGATCAGGTGGCTGCCCGGCCCTCCCAGCGGCGTGGCGGTCACCACACTCGCGTCGCCCGCCGCCGCACCAGGCTCAGCGCCCGGCGCCGCCCCGGCGCCGGCCTGCGCCCCACGTCCCAGGTACCCGCGACGGAACTGCACGCGGGCGTCGGAAAGGCCGTCCAACGCCTCGGTCAGCCGCGCGGTCTCGGGGGCGGGCGCCTCGCCGAGCGCGGGGGCGACGAAGAGCCGGAAGCTGACCATCGTCGAGACGGGGTTGCCGGGCAGGCAGACCACGGGCACCCCACCCAGGCGTCCGATACCCTGCGGGCCGCCGGGCTGCTGGGTGACGTGGCCGAACCAGACGTCCTGGCCGTCGGCCTCGAGGAGCTGGCGGACGGCCTCGAAGCGGCCGTGCGAGATGCCTCCGGAGGTCACCGCCACGTCCGGCCGGTGCTTCTCGATCGCGGCGGCGAGGTCGGCGCCGAGGCGCCCCGGGTCGTCGTCGGTGCGCACGCGGGCCACCGGCTCGAGGCCGTGGCGGCGGCACAGCTCGGCGAGCATGGGGCCGTTGGAGTCCGGGATGGTCGCCGCGCCGTCGGGGTCGTCGACGACCTCGGCGCCGCCGGTGCAGATGAGCACGCGGGCCCGGGCGCGCACCCGCACGCGCGACACGGAGGCGTTGATCAGGGCGGCCAGGGTGATCGCGTCGACGCGCCGGCCGGCCGGGGCCACCACGGCACCGCGGGCGAGGTCGGAGCCGGCCGCGCGCACGAACTTGCCGGTGGTGGTCGCCGGCACGTGCACCTCCCCGGCGGCCTCGGCGGCGGTGAAGCTGTCCGGCTCGCACTTCTCCACCGGCACCACGGCGGCGGTGCCGGCGGGCAGCTTCGAGCCGGTCATCACGGGCACCGCGCGGCCGGCCACGCCCTCGGGCACGACCTCGGCGGGGTCGGTGCCGGCGGGCACGGTCGGGCCCACGGGCAGCGCGGCGGGCAGTGTCTCCAGCGCGGCGGCGTCGACGGCGTAGCCGTCCATCTGGGAGTTGTCGAAGCGCGGCGAGTCCGCGGCGGCGAGCGCGTCAGCGGCCAGTACGCGGCCGGCGGCCTCGCGGACGGCGACCTCCTCGGTGCGCGCCGGGCCGAGCAGACGACGCACGGCGGCGAGATGTTCCTCGGGACTACGCATGTACGGCAGCCTCTCCCTTTCTCGGTTTTCCACGGCCCGCAGGTACGGTCGGGCACATGTCCACGATAGAGGTCCACTACTTCGCCGCGGCGCGCGCGGCGGCCGGCACCGCCCTCGAGCGCGTCGAGGCGCCGGGCACCCTCAGCGAACTTGTCGGGCAGTTGGCGGCGGCCCACTCCGGCACCACGGAGGCGGGCATGTCCCTGGCCTCCGTTCTGGAGAGGTGCAGCTTCCTCGTCGACGGTGCGCGCAGCGAGCTCACCGCCCCGCTTGACGACGCCGCGCGCGTCGACGTACTGCCGCCCTTCGCCGGCGGTTAGAGGGACTACTCCCCGAGCTGGCGGAAGATGCCACTGACACGCTCACCGTGCGTGTGTATGAGGGAACTACTCCCCGAGCTGGCGGAAGATGCTCGGGATGAGCGGGGTGACCACCTCGGCGGCGTCGCGCGCGCCGCCGGAGGAGCCGGGGGCGTTGACGATCAGGCTCGCGCCGGGAGTGCGCGCGGTCAGGCCGACGCGGCCGCGCGAGAGCCCGGACTTCGGGCTGGACTCGAGCCCGCGCAGCAGGATCTGGGTGGCCACGCCGGGCAGCTCGACGGCCAGGCGGTCGGCGGTGACCTCGGGGGTGAGGTTGTGGGCGGTGATCCCGGTGCCGCCGGTGGTGAAGATGACGCGGGTACCGCGGGCGAGCTCGGCGTCGAGGGCCTCTCCCACGGCGTCGGCGCCCTCGGCGACGACGACGGTCTCGCCCACGTCGAGCCCCGCGGCGTCGAGAATCTCTCTGATGGCGGGGCCGGACTTGTTGGCGCGTTCGCCGGCGGCGACGCGGTCGGAGACGACGATGACGGCGGCGGTCAGCGGGGTGGGGGTCATGGCGGGGGTGAACCTTTTCTCGGAAGAAGTCGGGTTTTTCACACCCGACGCTACACCCACCAGTTCGTTAACCTGCAATGACTGAATTAAGCAATATTTCCCTATCGTAATTCAGCACGGCAATCCCCGTGACAAAGTGGCAGAAGTCCAGGTCAGAACCCTATTCTTAAAATCAGGAACCCCCGGGCAATATGAACTAGCCCCCGAAAGTTGGACTGGTTTAATTCTAAGCGGTTAGGGGTTCAAGGGTCTGATTCCGATATTGCATC
>NZ_JASODI010000014.1 GCF_030211955.1 Corynebacterium frankenforstense
CAGTGCCGGCGGACAAGCCACAAGAAACGCACCACAAAAAGTACATCAACACACTATCGAGTTCTCACACAACACAAGCACGCCGGTAGCCACCGTCTCCTGGACGGTCACTGCCTTGCGGCCCGGATCCTGGAGTGTACGCTCGGGCTCGACTCGAAGTCAACCCGGTGTCTCTCCCCGGTCACTGCGGGCCCCGGAATAACCGCGGCCCCGGCGACGAGGTGATAAGTTACCCACCTCCGTCGCCGGGGCCAAATCGGCTGGTCAGAGCGCTAGACTCGACGCACTCCCGCGAAGTTCTTCTTGCCGCGGCGCAGCACCAGCCAGCGCCCGTGCAGGAAGTCCTCGGCGGCCGGCTCCCAGTCCTCGCTCTCGACGCGCACGTTGTTCACGTACGCACCGCCCTCCTTGATCGCGCGGCGCGCAGCGCCGCGGGAGGCGACGAGCCCGGACTCGACGAACAGATCCACCGCCGTGCGGGGCGCGGCGTCGTCAAGCTCGAGCACCTCGGTCTCTCCGACCGCAGACGCGAGCGTCGCCTCGTCGAGGTCGGCGAGCTCGGCGCGGCCGAAGAGCGCCTGGCTGGCCAGCTCCACCGCCTTGGTCGCCTCCTCGCCGTGGACGAGGTTGGTCATCTCGCGGGCGAGGGTGCGCTGGGCGACGCGCTTGTGCGGGTTCTCCTCGACCTCGCGCTCGAGCTCGGCGAGCTCCTCGCGGCCGAGGAAGGTGAACCAGCGCAGGTAGCGGATCACGTCGGCGTCGGCGGTGTTGATGAAGTACTGGTACCAGCGGTACGGGCTGGTCATCTCGGGGTCCAGCCACAGCGAGCCGCCGCCGGTGGACTTGCCGAACTTCTTGCCCTCGGAGTCGGTGACCAGCGGCACGGTCAGCGCATGCACCGTGGTGCCGTCGACGCGGCGCACGTAGTCGACGCCGGCGACGAGGTTGCCCCACTGGTCGCCGCCGCCGACCTGCAGGGTGCAGCCGAAGCGGTGGTTGAGCTCACGGTAGTCGTTGGCCTGCAGCAGCATGTAGGAGAACTCGGTGTAGGAGATGCCGTCGTTCTCCAGGCGGCGCTTAACCGTGTCGCGGGCGAGCATCGTGTTCAGCGAGAAGTGCTTGCCCACGTCCCGCAGGAACGGGATGACGTTGAGCTCGTTGGTCCACTCCGCGTTGTTGACCAGCTTCGCGGCGTGCTCGCCCTCGAAGGTGACGAAGCGCTTGAGCTGGCCGGAGATGCGGCCGGCCCAGTCCGCGACCGTCTCGGCGGAGTTCATCGAACGCTCGCCGACGTCGCGCGGGTCGCCGATCATCCCGGTCGCGCCACCGGCGAGCACCAGCGGGTTGTGACCGGCGCGCTGGAAACGCGCCAGCATCAGCAGCGGCACCAGGTGGCCGGCGTGCAGCGAGGGGCCGGTCGGATCGAAGCCGCAGTACAGGGTGACGGGGCCGGCCTCGGTCGCCTTGCGCAGCTCGTCGAGGTCGGTGGACTGGTTGATCAGCCCGCGCCAGGACAGTTCGTCGATGATGTTCTCGGTCATGTCTTCTCTAGTCGTCTCTTCCCGTGGTCAAACGTCGGTCAGGTGCTCGCGTCTACTCCCCCGCCGTGTCCGGCGGCCAGGCCTCGGCCTCGTCGACGAGCAGGACGGGGATGCCCTCGTCGATGCGATAGGCGATCCCGAGGCGCTCGTTGACCAGACGCTGCTCCTTCTCCAGATAGACCAGCGGGCCCTTGTCCTTCGGGCACACCAGCACGTCCAACAACTTCGGGTCCAGGCTCATGAGCCCAGATACTACCCGTGGCCCCGGCCCGGGGCGGGTCAGGGTGACCGGCGCGGCGGGGCTCACCGGCCCCGCGGCAGCCGGCCGAAGCGCAACCGCAGCGCCTCGGCGTGACTGCTCAGCTCCGTCAGGCTGTTCTCGAGGACCGCGGCGCGGATCTTCTCGCTCTCCTCGCGCAGGACCGCGGCGGACTCGACGGTCTCCTCCACCGCTCTCGGGTGGCGCAGGTCCGGCACCTCGAGGTAGCCGGAGATGACGGCGGGCAGGTGCTCTTCGGCGATCTCCCGGACGGTCAGCTGCTGCTCGGGGACCTCGGCCAGCTCGTCCCACTGTGTCAGGGTGCTGCGCAGCGACGTGCCCAGTGCGGCGACGGCCCGCTGGACCTCGGGCGCGGCGCCGTTGGCGTAGGCCAGGCGCTGCTCCTCCCGGCGGGTGGCCGCCGCCAACGCCTGGGGGTCGCCGGCGCGCGGGTGTGACCAGGGCGCCGCCGAAGTAGGCGCCGACGACGAAGAAGGGCACGCCGGGCCGAGACCGACGACGACGTGCAGGACGAGCACGACGAGCGCCAGCACGGTGGCGACGATGTTCTTGCGCGAGCCGAGCCAGTCCGCGACCGCCCCGCCGGCGCCCCGGTCACTGGTAGGCACGGATCTCCTTGAAGACCTCGCCGATGCCGTCCTCGCGGGCGTCGAAGACCTTGCCGCCGGTCAGCTCGGCCAGACGGGTCATCTCGTCCTCGTCGGCGGCGCCGTAGAGCACGGTGAACACCGGCACCTTCCGCGCCTCCGGGCTCAGGCCCTCGCGGAAACGGACGAAGTCCTCGTAGCGCGGTTCGACCACCCCGTCGGTGAGCACGACGATCGTGGCGATGCGGTTGTCCTCCGGGTCCTCGCCCCTGCGGTCCTCGATGTCGCGGTAGGCATCCTCGAGCGCCGGGTAGAGGTCGGTCCCACCCCCGGCCTGGAGCTCGTCGATCCGGCTCTCGAGCTGCGCGCGGCCCTTGCCGCCGGTCTCCGCGAGGTCGGTCTGCGCCGGTTCCTGCGGGGCGGTGTTGAAGGGACGAAGCGTCACGAACTCCTGGTCGCGCAGGCCGACCTCGCCGGTGGTGGTGCGGGCGCTGCCGTCGATCAGCGAGCTCATCGTCGACTTCAGCTCGTCGAGCGGCCCGCCGCTCATGGAGCCGGAGACGTCCAGGATGAACGTGGTGTCGCCCCGTGGGCGCCAGCGGTTGAGGTAGCTGTCGATGAGCTGGTCGGTCACCGCCAGGTCCCCCGGGAAGGGCGCCTCGACGAGCAGCTGGTCCGAGAGTTCCTCGGGCACCTGGGCGGTGGCGTCCACCGGGCGGCGGTGGGTCTCGTTGACGCGGTCCTGGTTCTCGAGCAGCCACTCGGCCAGCTGGGCGGTCTGCTCGGCGGTCGCGGCGTCCCCGGGCGCGGCGAGCTCGGAGAGCGGGTAGTCGGCGGTGACCACGCCGTCGGCGGGCAGGATGACCTCGAGGTCGGCGCCGTCCTCGGCGCGAATGCCGTGCAGGACCGACTCGTAGTTGACCACGGCGTCGGCACGCTCGGGCTGGTTGAGGAAGGTATCGCGCAGCCAGCCCGAGGAGCCCGAGCTCATCGTTTGCCCGGCGAAGAACTCCTCGAGGCGCGGCCCGATCTGCTCGAGATCCCCGGTGGTCAGCGCCTGGCCGGTGCCGGCGAAGGCGGTGGCCACAGACACCAGCGCGGAGAACCCGGAGTTGGACGACGACGGGTCGGTCATGCCGTAGGTCAGCTCGCGGTCGGCGGCCGCGGTGCCGATCTCCTCCCAGGTCGGCTGGTGGTCGGTCCAGCCCAGTTCCCGGGCCTTCTCCGTGCTGACGCCGAAGGCGACCGGCGAATTGGCCACGGAGGTCTGCTCCCCCAGCTTGTCGCCGGCGCCGATGAGCTCGACGTAGCGGTTGGTGGCGAACCAGGTGGCGTCGTACTGGCCGTCCATCTTCCCGGCCTTGAGCGCCTGGCTGTTTTCCACGGTGCCGCCCGGGTAGTGCATCTCGATGTCGAAGCCGAGGTCGGCCTGGGCGTCCTCGAGCACCGGGGCGAGGTCCTCGAGTTCGGTGGCCGCGGCGATGGTCGGCGTGCCCTGGTCCCCGGGCTTGAGCGCGTCACCGGTCGGGTCGGAGGACCCGCCGCCGGTCTCGACGCAGGCGGTGAGCAGCAGGCCGCCGAGGGCGGCGGTGGTCACGGTCGCGGCGGCGCGGGTGAATCTGTTCATTCCTCGTGCTCCCCCTCGGGCGGCTCCGGGCTGGTGTAGTGCGAACCGACGGTCTCGATGAGTGTCTCGAGCAGGTGGTAGTCCGGCGGGTCGACGGAGTCGATGAACTCCGGCAGTCCGGCGTCCTGGTAGCGCTCGGTGAACACGGCCGGGTCCGAGGTGCGGAAGCCGTGCTCGGCGGCCAGGCGCTGCAACTCGGCGTCGTTCTCTAGCAGCCGGCCCAGCTCGGCGCCGCCGTCGGAGAGGGCGACGACGGTGTGGTCGCTGAGCACGGTCGGCTCCGGGTAGGCGAGCACCATGTCGTCGCGGAGACGGGGCTGCTCCCGGTTGAGCTTGCCGAGGAACTGGGCCTCGTAGACCATCACCATCGGCTTGGCGCCCATGCCCTTGGACAGGTAGTCGGCGAAGGGGCCGGCGGAGCTGGACTCGGTGTAGCCCTGGCCGTAGAAGAGCGGGGTGAGGCCGTCAGCGACGCGTCGCGCCTCGTCCTCGGTGCTGACCTGGTTGCCCTCGGAGGCGACCCAGCACATCAGCGCCAGGTACATCGCCGCCGAGTTGGAGGTGCGCACGTCCGTCGTCGAGATCTGCACGGTGCGCTGGCTGGGCAGGGCGTCGCCCAGGTCGCGCCACCGGGTGTCCTCACGGGTCAGGTCCAGGTAGGCCTGCATGTCGATCCACCAGGTGCCGCCCTCCTCGCGGGTGACCCCGCGTGCGGCGAGCTCCTCCATGACCGGCTGGAAGGACGCGACGGCCATCGGCGAGTAGAACGGCGTGAAGATCCCCTTCGAGTCCGCCTGCTCGGCCACCGAGCGTGCGGCCGGTGCCGAGGAGGGGAAGGCGAAGTCGTAGGCGCTCAAGTCCGTGTCGGTGGCGATGTGCCTCGAGCCGGCGGTCTTCACGGTGACGGTGTAGCCCAACTCGTCGAGGCGGTCGATGACGGCCGGGTCCTCGAAGAAGTCGCGCTTCTCGGAGCCGATGACCCCCGTGAGCTCCGTGATGCCGCCACGGCCGCCCAGACCACCTGATCCGTCGCCGCCGTCGCCGTCTCCCCCGCCGAAGCCGAATCCCCCGAAGCGCACGACCACGATGCCGATGACCACGGCGGCGAGCAGGAGGGCCCGATCACCGTCGTGGCGCGCCGGGACCCGGTGCCGGTGGCACCGGTGGCAGCATTCATGACCGAAAGATTATGAGGCCCGTACCGGTCCTGCAACAGGAACGCCGGAAACGACGGAGAGGGTGCCCCCCGGTTCGGGGGCACCCTCTCAGGCCCGGCACCCAAGCGCGCGCTGATCAGCGCTCAGGCGCCTCAGGCGCAGGTCACTTCCCGGCGGGGATGACCGGCGTTTCGGCCCAGGTGCGGGCCTTCGCGTTGGCGGCGTCGACGCGCTCGCGCTGCTCGGCGACCCGCACGCCGGCGGTGCCGCCGTGGGTCGAGCGGGAGGCGACCGCACCGTCGATGGTCAGCACCTCGCGGACCTCCGGGGTCAGGCGGGTGTCCACGCCCGCGAGCTCCTCGTCGGTCAGGTCGACCAGGTCGACCCCGCGGGACTCGGCGATGCGCACGCACTGCCCGGAGGCCTCGTGGGCCTCGCGGAAGGGCACGCCCTGGCGGACCATCCACTCGGCCAGGTCGGTGGCCAGGGTGAAGCCGCGCGGGGCGAGCTCGCGCATGCGGTCCTCGTGGAAGGTCAGCGTGCCCACCAGGCCCGTCATCGCGGGCAGCAGCAGGTTGAGCTGGGCGACGGCGTCGATGACCGGCTCCTTGTCCTCCTGCAGGTCGCGGTTGTAGGCCAGCGGCTGCGCCTTGCAGGTCGCCATCAGGCCGGTCAGGTCGCCGATCAGGCGTCCGGTCTTGCCGCGCGTGAGCTCGGCGACGTCCGGGTTCTTCTTCTGCGGCATGATCGAGGACCCGGTCGACCACTCGTCGGCCAGCGTGACGTAGCCGAACTCGGGGGTGGACCAGGCGATGATCTCCTCGGCCAGACGCGACATGTCGACGGCGATCTGGGCGAGCACGTACGCGGCCTCGGTGGCGAAGTCGCGCGACGCGGTGGCGTCCAGCGAGTTCTCCGCCGCCGACTCGAAGCCGAGCTCCTCGGCGATCGCGTCCGGGTCGAGGTGCAGCGAGCTGCCGGCCAGCGCGCCGGAGCCGTAGGGCGACACCGCCAGGCGGTCGTCCAGGTCCCGGATGCGGTCCAGGTCGCGCAGCAGCGGCTGGGCGTGCGCCAGCAGCGAGTGCGCCAGCAGAATCGGCTGGGCGGCCTGGAAGTGGGTCTTGCCCGGCATGATCACGTCCGGGTGGGCTTTGGCCTGCGCAGACAGCGCCGCGACCAGGTCGGTAACCTGGACGGCGACGTCACGCATGGCGTCGCGGAGCCACATGCGGAACAGCGTGGCCACCTGGTCGTTGCGCGAACGCCCGGCACGCAGCCGGCCGCCGACCTCGGGGCCGACGCGGTCGATCAGGCCGCGCTCCATGGCGCCGTGGACGTCCTCGTCGGTCGGCTCGGGGCCGAAGGTGCCGTCGGCGACGTCCCGGCCGAGCCGGTCGAGGCCGTCGAGCATCGTGGCGAAGTCGTCGTCGGTCAGCAGCCGGGCGTTGTTCAGCACGCGCGCGTGCGCCTTGGAGGCGAGCACGTCGTAGGGCGCGAGCACCCAGTCGAAGTGGGTGGACACGCTCAGTGCGCTCATCGCCTCGGTGGGGCCGCCGGAGAAGCGGCCGCCCCACAAGGCTCCCTGGTTGGTTCCGTGCTTGGCCGGCACTCTAGCGGGCCTCGCGGTCGCGACGGTTGGCGATCTTGCTGGACAGGCCGTGCAGCTGGACGAAGCCCTTGGCCAGGGTTTGGTCGAAGGTGTCGCCGGTGTCGTAGGTCGCCAGGTTGAAGTCGTAGAGCGAGTGGCTCGAGCGGCGGCCGTTGACGGTGACCTTGCCAGCGTGCAGGACCATGCGGATGTCGCCGGTGACGTGCTCCTGGGTGGACTCGATGAAGGCGTCCAGGGAGCGCTTGAGCGGGCCGAACCAGAGGCCGTCGTAGACCTCCTCGGACCAGCGGGCCTCGACAAGGCGCTTGTAGCGGGCCAGCTCGCGCTCGAGGGTGACGTCCTCGAGGGCCTCGTGGGCGGCGATCAGGGCGATGGCACCCGGAGCCTCGTAGACCTCGCGGGACTTGATGCCGACGAGGCGGTCCTCGACCATGTCGAGGCGGCCGATGCCCTGGGCGCCGGCGCGGCGGTTGAGCTCCTCGATGGCCTGCAGCATGGTGACCTTGCGGCCGTCGATGGCGACCGGGCGGCCGGCCTCGAAGGAGATGATCAGCTCGTCCGGGGCGGCGGACAGCGACGGGTCCTCGGTGTAGGAGTAGAGGTCCTTCGTCGGCGGGTTCCACAGGTCCTCGAGGAAGCCGGTCTCCACGGCGCGGCCCCAGACGTTCTGGTCGATGGAGAACGGGGATTGCTCGGACTGCTCGATCGGGAGCTTGACCTCCTCGGCGAAGGCGATGGCCTTGTCGCGGGTCCAGGCGTAGTCACGCGCCGGGGCGACGATCTCAAGGTCCGGGGCGGTGTCCATGAAGCCGACCTCGAAGCGGACCTGGTCGTTGCCCTTGCCGGTGCAGCCGTGGGCTACGTGCGTGCCGCCATGCTCCTTGGCCGCCTGGACCAGGTGGTTGACGATCAGCGGGCGCGAGATCGCGGAGACCAGCGGGTACTGCTTCATGTACATGCCGTTGGCCTTGACGGTCGGCAGGCAGTACTCCTCGGCGAACTCGTCCTTGGCGTCGACGACGACGGCCTCGACCGCGCCGCAGTCCAGGGCGCGCTGGCGCACGGAGTCCATGTCCTCGCCGCCCTGGCCCAGGTCCAGGGAGACGGCGACCACGTCGGCGTCGAGCATCTTGCCCAGGTACGGGATGGCCACGGAGGTGTCCAGGCCTCCGGAGTAGGCCAGAACCACGCGATTCTTCATGTCTTTCGTCTCTTTCCTTAACGTGTGGACAATGTTTTCAAAGTGCCTGCGGCGACCGCTGCCATTCTAGCGACGGCCGTCCGCTCCCCCGGCGAGGAGGTCGCCGAGCTCGGCGCCCGAGACGGGTTCGCGGGCGAGCACGAAGACCGTGTCGTCGCCGGCGATGCAGCCGACGACCTCGGGCATGCCGACGCGGTCGATGAAGCTGGCCAGGTACTGCGCCGCCCCGGGCGGGGTGCGCAGCACGGCCGTCTGGCCGGAGTGGTCGACGCCGGCGACGAGCTCGTCGAGCATCCGTCGCAGCTTCTGCCGGGGCCCGGCCGGCCCCGCCACGGCCCCGTCGGCGGTCCCGCCGACGGCGTAGTGGGCGCGGCCGCCCTCGGGCGGGCGCACCTTGCGCGCGCCGAGTTCGTCGAGGTCGCGCGAGAGGGTCGCCTGCGTGATGTCGATGCCCTCGTCGAGCAGCAGCTCGGAGAGCTGCACCTGGCTGTGCACGCGGGTGCGCCCCAGGATCTCGAGGATGCGCGCCTGGCGGGCGGTGCGCGTCACCGGCGTGCTCACGCCTGCTCCCCCGCCGCCGGCTGGTGCTCGAGTAGCCAGACCAGCAGTGCCTTCTGGGCGTGCAGGCGGTTCTCCGCCTCGTCGAACACGACGGACTGCGGGCCGTCGATGACCCCGGAGGTGACCTCCTTGCCGCGGTAGGCCGGCAGGCAGTGCAGGAAGATGGCGTCGTCGGCGGCGGTGGCCATCAGCTCCTCGGTCACGCGGTAATCGACGAAGGCCTCCTCGCGGTTGAGCCCGTCGTTCTCCTGTCCCATCGACACCCAGGTGTCGGTGATGACGACGTCGGCGCCGGCCACGCAGCCGGTGTCGGCGGTCACGGCGACGGTCGCGCCGGTCTCGGCGGCGCGCTTCTCGGCGCGGGCGACGAACTCCTCGGCCGGGTGGAAGCCCTCCGGGGCGCAGACGGTGATGTCCATGCCCGCGGTGGCGAAGCCGATCAGGTAGGAGTTGGCCATGTTGTTGGCGCCGTCGCCGAGGTAGACCGCGCGGCGTCCCTTCAGTCCGGCCGGGCCCTGCTCAGGGCAGAGCTTCTCCACGCACGTCTGCAGGTCGGCGAGGATCTGGCCGGGGTGCAGGTCATCGGTCAGCGCGTTGACGATCGGCACCCGCGAGGTCTCGGCCATGTCGACGAGGTTCTGCTGGGCGTAGGTGCGCCACACGATCGCGGAGACGAACCGGGAGAGCACCGCGGCGGTGTCCTGCAGGGTCTCGCCCTTGCCGATCTGCGCGTTCTTCGTCTCGACGACGATCGCGTGCCCGCCCAGCTGCGCCACCCCGGCGTCGAAGGAGAAGCGGGTGCGCGTGGAGGTCTTGTCGAAGAGCACGGCGACGGACTGCGGTCCGGCGAAGGTCTGCTTCGAGTAGGGCTCCGCCTTCAGCGCGGCGGCGAGCTCGAGGACCTCGGCCTGCTCGGCCGGGGTGAGGTCGTCGTCTGCCAGGAAGTGCCTGACGGCGGCGGTCTCGGTGCTGTTCTGTGTCATGTGTATCTGTTCCTTCCCGGTCCTGCTCAGTTCTTCCGGTCCGTCTCGCCGGCCTCCGCGACGGCGGCGGCGATCGCGGCGGCCGTGGCCTTCACCCCGGCGTCGATCTCGGCGTCGGTGACCACCAGCGGCGGCACGAAGCGCAGCACGCCTGCACCGCAGGCGTTGAGGACGACGCCGTGCTCACGTCCCAGTTCCACGGTTCGCTTGGCGACGTCGCGTTCGAGGACGACGGCGCGCATCAGTCCGCGTCCGCGCACCGACGCCACGCCCTCGACCTGCCCGAGGGCGGCGGCGAGGCGCTCGCCGCGGGCGCGGACCTGGGCGAGGAAGTCGTCGTCGACGGTCTCGAGGACGACGCGCGCCGCGGCGCAGGCGACGGGGTTGCCGCCGAAGGTGGTGCCGTGGTCGCCGGGCCGGAAGAGCTCGGCGGCCTCACCCGCGGCGAGCACCGCGCCGATCGGCAGGCCGGCGCCCAGTCCCTTGGCCATGGTGACCACGTCGGGGACCACGCCCGAGTCCTCGAAGGCGAAGAAGGTGCCGGTCCGGCCCACACCGGTCTGCACCTCGTCGACGATCATCAGCAGGTCGAACTCGTCGCAGAGCTCACGCACGCCGCTGAGGAAGCCCTCGGGGGCGGGCACCACGCCGGTCTCACCCTGGACGGGCTCGAGGATGACCGCGGCGGTGTCACCCGGGTCCATCTCGATGAGCTTGCGCAGGTAGTCGAGGTCGCCGTAGGGGTAAAACTCGGCGCCTCCCGGCAGCGGGGCGAAGATGTCGCGCTTGGCCGGCTGGCCCGTGATCGACAGCGCGCCCATGGTGCGCCCGTGGAAGCCGTGGTGGGCCGCCAGGATGCGGGTCTTCCCTGTCTTGCGGGCGATCTTGAACGCGGCCTCGTTGGCCTCGGTGCCGGAGTTGCAGAAGAAGGCGCGGGTCGCACCGGGCTCGGCCGGGGCACCGGCGGCCACGAAGCGCTCGACCAGGCCGCGGGCGACGTCGACGACCGGCCGGCTGCCCAGCAGGTTGGAGACGTGGGTGAAGTGCCCGGCCTGCTCGGTGACGGCCGCCACGAGGCGGGGGTCGCCGTAGCCCAGCGAGTTGACGGCGATGCCGCCGAGGAAGTCGACCAGCTCCTTGCCGTCGGCGGTGGTCACGGTCGCGCCGTGGCCGTCGACGATCTCGACGGGCGGGACCGGGTAGGTGTGCATGAGGTAGCGGTCCCAGCCGGCGAGAGTGGTGTCGGGGGTGTCGGTCATGAGTTGTCGTCCTTCCTGAAGACCTTGCCGTCGGGGTAGTCGGCGGCGTCGTAGCCGTCGGGCAGCACCATGGTGCCCACGCCGCCCATGGTCAGAAGCTCGAGGAGCACCGAGTGCGGCACGCGGCCGTCGATGACGTGGGCGGCGTTGACGCCGGACTCCACGGCCCGCAGGCAGGCCTCCATCTTCGGGATCATCCCGGAGTCGAGCTTCGGCAGCGTCTCGCGCAGCTCGGAGACCAGGATCTTGGAGACCAGCGACTCGTGGTCGGGCCAGTCGGTGTAGAGGCCCTCGACGTTGGTGAGAACGAGGATGCGCTCGGCGTCCAGGGCGGCGGCCAGGGCCCCGGCGGCGGTGTCCGCGTTGACGTTGTAGACCTCGCCGTGCTCGCCGGGGGCGATCGTGGAGACCACGGGGATGCGCCCGGCGTCGATGAGGTCCATCAGCGAGGAGGCGTCGACGTCGACGATGTCGCCGACCAGGCCGATGTCGGTGGGCGTGCCGCCGACGTTGACCAGGCGCTTGCGCGCGGAGAACAGCCCGGCGTCCTCGCCCGAGGTGCCCACGGCGTAGGGGGCGTGGGAGTTGATGCGCCCTACCAGGTCGCGGCCGACGTGGCCGAAGAGGACCATGCGGGCGATCTCCATGACCTCGGGCGTGGTCACGCGGAAGCCGCCCTTGAACTCGGGCTCGAGGCCGACGCGGGTGAGCATGTCCGAGATCTGCGGTCCCCCGCCGTGCACGACGACGGGCTTGGCGCCGACGGTGCGCAGGAAGACCATGTCCTCGGCGAAGGCGTCCTTGAGGGCGTCGTCGACCATGGCGTTGCCGCCGTACTTGACCACGACGATCTTGTCGCGGAAGAACTGCAGCCACGGCAGGGCCTCGGCGAGCACCGCGGCGCGGTCCGCCGAGCTCAGCGCCGCGCGCCGGCTCGCGGCGGGTTGCGCGCCCGCCGCCGAATCAGTTGCTGGTGTCATCTGTCTGCTCCGTGTTCCCTGTCCGCTAGCTGCTGTAGGCGGAGTTGATCTCGACGTAGGCGTGCGAGAGGTCCGTGGTGCGCACGGTGCCGTGGCCGTGGCCGCCGAGGCCCAGGTCGACCTGGACGTCGATGTCGGCGCCGCTGAGGTCCACGTCGCGGGCGCCGGGCGCACCGGCGGAGTCGACGCAGACCGGGGTGCCGTTGAAGGTCACGGTGATGTGGTCGGGGTCCATCTCCACCGGGGCCATGCCGACGGCGGCGAGCACGCGGCCCCAGTTCGGGTCGGATCCGAACATGGCGCACTTGACCAGGTTGTCGCGCCCGATCACGCGCGCGGCGGTGCGGGCCTGGTCGTCGTCGACGGCGCCGGTGACGGTGATGGCCACGCGCTTGGTCACGCCCTCGGCGTCGGCCTGCAGCTGGGCTGCCAGGTCGCGGCAGGCGGCCAGCACGGCGGCGTCGAAGGTCTCGGCGTCGGGGGTGATCCCGGAGGCGCCGGAGGCCATGGCGACCACGGTGTCGTTGGTGGAGGTCGAGCCGTCGACGTCGAGGGTGTCGAAGGTGACCTCGGCGGCGGCGCGCAGGGCGGCGTCGAGCCGGGCGGCGGGCACGTCGGCGTCGGTGGTCAGGCAGACGAGCATGGTCGCCAGGGACGGCGCCATCATGCCCACGCCCTTGGCCATGCCGCCGACGGACCAGCCGTCGCCGGAGACGAGGACCTCCTTGCTGCAGGTGTCGGTGGT
The DNA here is from genome assembly GCF_030211955.1 of Corynebacterium frankenforstense. GTDB lineage: Bacteria > Actinomycetota > Actinomycetes > Mycobacteriales > Mycobacteriaceae > Corynebacterium > Corynebacterium frankenforstense_A. The sequence goes on from NZ_JASODI010000014.1 coordinate 12,531, forward strand.
CAGGATCGCGCCGGCGGCGGCCGCGCCGTGCTCGGCGTCGGCGCCCAGCCCGGCGGCCAGCGCGTCGACGCCGGAGCGGACCTCGGCCATGGGCAGCGGCTCGCCGATCAGCCCGGTCGAGCACACGCCGACCTCGGCGGGCTCGAGCTCGAGCGCGGCGGCGGCGCGGGACTGGATCTCCTCGGCGTCACGGTCGCCGGCCACGCCGTTGCAGGCGTTGGCGTTGCCGGAGGTGTAGACCACGGCGCGCAGCGTGCCGTCGGCGACGGCGGCACGGGTGACCTTGACCGGGGCGGCGACGACCTTGTTGCGGGTGAACAGCGCGGCGGCGGCGGAGCCTACGGTGTTGACCACCAGCGCCATGTCCGGGTTGCCGGAGGGCTTGATGCCGGCGGTGACGGCGGCGGCCGAGAAGCCGGCCGGCGAGGTGACGTGACCGTCGCGGGTGACGGTGAGATCCATGGGGATTAAAGTCCTTTCGGGAAAAGTGGGGCGGGCGGGGGTGCGCCGGAGAAGGCGGGACGGCGCTAGGGGGCGACGGCGGTGGTCGGCAGCCCGGCGGTCTCGGGCAGGCCGAGCGCGAGGTTCATGCACTGCACGCCGGCGCCGGCGGTGCCCTTGGTCAGGTTGTCGATGGCGCTGGTGGCCAGCAGGCGCCCGGAGGCGGCGTCCACCTCGACCTGCACGTGGCAGGTGTTGGCGCCGAGCACCCACTGGGTCTGCGGCTGCACGCCCTCGGCGAGCAGGGTGACGAACGGCTCGTCGGCGTAGAACTTCTCGTAGGCGGCCCGCGCTGCGGCGGTGTCGGTGGCGCTGTCCGCCAGGGGCGCGGAGGCGACGGTGAGGATGCCGCGCGGCAGGGGTGCCAGCACCGGGGTGAAGCTCACCGAGACAGGCTGACCGGAGTACTCGCCGAGGTTCTGGGCGATCTCCGGGGTGTGGCGGTGGCGCCCGGCGGTGTTGTAGGCGCGCAGCGAGCCCATCGTCTCGGCGCCGAGGTTGGCCACCAGCGGCTTCTTGCCGGCGCCGCTGACTCCGGAGACGGAGGTGACCGCCACCTCGGGGGCCACCAGCCCGGCGGCGACGGCGGGCAGAAGGGCGAGGGTCGCGCCCGTCGGAAAGCAACCGGGAAGGGCAATGCGCGTGGCACCGGCGAGGGCCTCGCGGTGGCCGGGCATCTCGGGGATGCCGTAGGGCCAGGAGCCGGAGTACTCGCCGCCGTACCAGTGGGCCCAGTCCCCGGCGTCGGTCAGACGGTGGTCGGCGGCGCAGTCGATGACGGCGGTGTCCTCGGGCAGCTGCGCGGCGATCTCGGCGGAATGGCCGTGCGGCAGGGCGAGGAAGACGACGTCGTGGCCGGCAAGGTGCTCGGCGTCGGTGGGCTCGATGGTGCGGCCGAAGAGCTCGGGGGCGTGCGGCAGCGCCACGGAGACGGGGGTGCCCGCGGAGCTGGCGCCGGTCAGCGCGCCGATCTGGAGGTTCCCGGCGAGGTGCTCGGGGTGGCCGAGCAGGAGGCGGACGAGTTCGCCGCCCGCGTATCCTGTGGCGCCGGCGATTGCTACGGAGACTGTCATGTGGGTCACCCTACACTCTATGCAGGCCCTTGCAAATTATTCATTAACGACGGCGCGTCGGTTCCACCCCCGGTCCCCACCCGCGACGGCGCCTGCGGCGCCGTCGCCGAAAGAAGACGCGACGCCTGTGGTACCGCACCCAGGGAAGACGAGACCGCCGGACGGAAGAACCCCGCACCCGGGGTGTCCGGGTGCGGGGTCAGGTGAGCGGGCGGTCAGGCACGCAGCTCGGCGCCGAGGCGTTCCTTGGCCAGCGCGGCGGCGGCCAGGCGGGCCTCGTTGGCCTCCTCGTCGGTCAACGTGCGGTCGGCGGCGCGGAAGTGCAGCGAGAACGCCAGCGACTTCAGCCCCTCCCCCAGGCGCCCGCCGCGGAAGACGTCGAAGAGGACGGCCTCCTCGAGCAGCGGACCGGCGCCCTCGACGATGACGCGGCGGACGTCCTCGGCCGGCGTGTCCTCGGCGACGACCAGGGCGATGTCCTGGTGCAGCAGCGGGAAGGCGGAGAGCACCGGGGCGGGCAGCTCGCCGGTGATTGGCAGCGCGTCCAGGTTGATCTCCATCGCGCAGGTGCGCGCCGGAAGACCGGCGGCCTCGAGCAGCTGCGGGTGCAGCTCGCCGGCGTGGCCGACGATCTCGCCGGCCACGCGCAGCTCGGCGCAGCGGCCCGGGTGGAACGGCAGGTACTCGGCGTTGGCGACCTCGAGTTCCACGCCCGCGGTCCGCGCGACGGTGCGGGCGGCCTCCACGGCGTCGGCCCAGCCGTAGGCGCGGCCCTCGCCCCAGGTGCCGGTGGTGTCCAGCTCGCCGACGCCGACGGCGGCCACGTGCAGCGGCTGGGCGGGCAGCGAGTCGAGGACCTGGGAGACCTCGTCGTCGGAGGGTCGGCGGCTCACGTCCAGCATCGGGGTGTGCTCGGCGCGGGCGAAGGAGACCTGCTGCAGGCCGAAGACCTGCAGGTCCACGCGGCCGCGGGCGACGTTGCGGGCCACCGCGTCGAGCAGGCCCGGGATCAGCGTCGTGGCGATCAGGTGGCGCTCGGACTCCAGCGGGTTGCGCACCGTGACCGCGCGGCGGCGCGGGTCGTCGGCGGCCAGGCCCCAGTCGTCGGCCTGGGTGCCGCGCATGAACGGGTCGGGAAGGACCTCGGTGTAGCCGGAGTAGGCCAGGGCGTGGCCGACGGCGCGGCGACGGCGCTGGCGCGGGGAGAGCCCGCGGCCGCCGCGCGGGGTCGGCAGCACGGTCGGGATGTCCTCGAGGCCCTCCAGGCGCAGCACCTCCTCGACCAGGTCGACGCCCATGGACAGGTCGCCGCGCCAGCTCGGGGCGGTCACGGTCAGGGTCTCGTCGCCGGTGACGGTGCAGCCGACCTCCCCGAGGCGGGCGACGACGGTCTCGCGGGCGTAGTCGACGCCGGCGATGCGGGAAGGCATGCCGGCGGGCATCTCGATGACGGTGGGGGCGGGCACCTCGCCGACGATGGTGCGCCGGGGGTCGACCTCGCCGCCGCCGAGGGTGGCCAGCAGGTGGGCGGCCAGGTCCAGGGCGGGCTCGACCAGCGCCGGGTCCACGCCGCGCTCGAAGCGGCGGGAGGACTCGCTGGAGAGCTTGTGGCGGCGCGAGGTGCGCGCGACGGTCAGGGTGTGCCAGGTGGCGGCCTCGAGGTAGACCTCGGTGGTCTCGTCCGAGATCTCGGAGGTGGAGCCGCCCATCACGCCGGCCATCGACTGGATGCCGTTGTCGTCGCAGATGACGACGTCCTCGGCGGAGAGCTCGCGGTCGACGTGGTCGAGGGTGGTCAGCTTCTCGCCGTCGGCGGCCAGGCGGATCTTCAGGTCGCCGGAGATGACGCCGGCGTCGAAGGCGTGCATCGGCTGGCCGAGCAGGAACATCACGTAGTTGATCACGTCGGTGGCCAGGTTGACCGGGCGCGCGCCGCACAGCAGCAGCTCGCGCTGCATCCAGAACGGGCTCTGCACGCTCGGGTCGATGCCGGTGACCTTGCGCAGGCCGAACCGCCCGGCGCGGGTGGCCGGGTCCAGCGAGATGTCCATCAGCTCGCCGGAGACCGCCGGCACGCTCTCCGAGACCTCGTGGCCGGCGGCCTCGGGGTGGGCGGCCAGGTCCTCGAAGGTGATGTCGAAGGCGCTGGCCAGCTCGCGGGTCAGGCCGCGCGCGGAGAGCGCGTAGCCGCGGTCCGGGGTGATGTTGACCTCGAAGACGGTGTCGTTAAGCCCCAGCACCGGGCGGGCGTCGTCGCCGGGCACGGCGCCGATGGCGTCGGTCGAGCGGCCCAGGTTGATGATGCCGGAGTTCTGCTGCTCGCACATGCCCAGCTCGGCGGCCGAGCAGATCATTCCGGCGGAGATGTGGTCGTAGGTCTTGCGGGCGGAGATCTCGAAGCAGCCGGGCAGCACGGCGCCGGGCAGGGAGACGGCGACGAGGTCGCCCTCGGCGAAGTTGCGCGCGCCGCAGATGATGCCCTGCTTCTCGCCGGTGCCGTTGGCCTCGCCGACGTCGACCTGGCAGTAGCGGATCGGCTTCTTGAAGCCGGTCAGCTCCTCGATCTCGTCGACGCGGCCGACCACCAGCGGGCCGGTCGTCTCAGGGATGGCGGAGTAGCCCTCGGTCTCGAAGCCGACGCGGACGAAGCCGCCGTCGAGCTCGGCGTCGCTCACCTCCCAGCCGGGGTTGGCGTGGTCGAGGATGCCGGTGAGCCAGTTCTGCGAGATGAACACGGGAGTTCGTGGAACCTTTCGGAAAAAGCGGGGGTGACGGGGCGTCGGAAAGCGTGGCGGCGGTCTAGGCGTGGACGCCGAAAGGCAGCGTGAAGCGCACGTCGCCCTCAACCATGTCGCGCATGTCGGACAGGCCGTTGCGGAACTGCAGGGTGCGCTCGAGGCCCATGCCGAAGGCGAAGCCGGTGTACTCCTCCGGGTCGACGCCCACGGCGCGCAGGACGTTGGGGTTGACCATGCCGCAGCCGCCCCACTCGATCCAGCCGGCACCGCCCTTCTTGCCGGGGAACCAGACGTCGACCTCGGCGGAGGGCTCGGTGAACGGGAAGTAGTTGGTGCGCATGCGGGTGCGCGTCTCCGGGCCGAAGAGCACCTTGGCCAGGTGGTCCAGGGTGCCACGCAGGTGGGCCATGGTCAGGCCTTTGTCGACGGCCAGGCCCTCGACCTGGTGGAAGACCGGGGTGTGGGTGGCGTCGAGCTCGTCGGTGCGGAAGACACGGCCCGGGCAGGCGATGTAGAGCGGCACGTCGCGCGAGAGCATCGTGCGCACCTGGACCGGGGAGGTGTGGGTGCGCATCAGCTGACCGGAGTCCTCGGTGCCGACGTAGAAGGTGTCCTGCAGGGTGCGCGCGGGGTGGTCCGGGATGAAGTTGAGGGCGTCGAAGTTGAAGTACTCCGCCTCGATCTCGGGGCCGTCGGCGATCTCCCAGCCCATGCCGAGGAAGATGTCCGCGATCTGCTCCGAGAGCGCGGTGATCGGGTGCAGCGCGCCGGTCTGGCGGCGGGTGGTCGGCACGGTGACGTCGACGCGCTCGGCGGCGAGGACCTCGCGTACGCGGCGGGCCTCGAGCTCCTTCTTCACGCCGGCGTAGTGCTTCTCGACGCGACCACGTGCCTGGTTGACGATCTTGCCGGCGTTCTTGCGCTCGGTCTTGGGCAGCGAGCCGATGCCCTGGCGGGCACGGGCGATCACGGAGGCGTCGCCCAGGTGGGTGCGACGGGCCTCGGCGAGATCCTCGAGCGAGTCGGCGGCGTCGAAGGCCGCCACGGCGGCATCGGCCGCCGCGTTCATCGCCTCGTCGGTGATCTCCGGGACCTCAGCTGCCCCGTCCTTGTCTTGCGCCACGGCACTCCCCTGTTCTCGACGGAAAATAGATTGCGACGTAGACAGGGTACACCGCGGCGGATCGCTCTCTAGTCGACGGCCACCATGGCGCTGGACGCCTTGATCACGGCGGTGGCCCGGGAGCCGACCGTCAGGCCGAGCTCGTGGACCGAGTCCATGGTGATCGACGAGGAGACGACGACGTCGGTGCCGTCGAGACGGATCTTGACCACGGCGTTGACCGCGCCCTCCTCGATCTCGACGACCTCACCGGCGAGCTGGTTGCGGGCGGAAATGCGCATGACGGAGTCCTCCTTGGGTGAAACGGGTGTTGCGGTCCAGGTCACGGCGCAGGTGTCGCCGGGGACCGGCCGGCCCGCTCTACCCGCGCAGGTCAGTCCAGGCCGTGCACGCGCTGGGCGCGGGCGGACTCCCAGAGGCAGATCGAGGCGGCCGTGGCGAGGTTCAGCGACTCGGCGCGCCCGGCGATGGGGATGGCCACCCGGTGGTCGGCGGCCTGCTGCAGCTCGGCGGGCAGCCCGTGGGCCTCGTTGCCGAAGAGCCAGGCGGTCGGTCGGGTAAAGAAGTCCGGCTCGGGCGGGGCTGCCAGGTCCACCTCGCCGTCGGCGGCGGTGGCCAGGATCTGCAGGCCGCGGGCGCGCAGCGAGTCGATCACCGACTGCGGGTCGCGCTCGCGCGCCACCGGCACGTGGAAGAGCGAACCGGCCGAGGCGCGCACCACCTTGCCGCCCTGCGGGTCCACGGAGTCGCCGGCGAAGACGACGGCGTCGGCGCCGAGGGCGTCGGCGACACGGATGAGCGTGCCGGCGTTGCCGGGCTCGCGGGTCTCCACCGGCACCGAGACCAGCGTCGGGCCGGCTGCCAGGGCCTTCTTCAGCGGCCAGGTCACCGGGCGGCACACGGCGAAGATTCCGGTGGTGGTCACGGTCTCGGCCAGCGACTCGGCGGCCCGGTCGGTGACCGGGTGGAGGTAGACGCCGAGGTTGACCGCGGCCGAGAGCAGCTCGCCGAAGCGGCCGGCCGCCGCCTCGGTGACGAAGACGTCGGTGGCCGCGCCGGTGGCCACCGCGGCCTCCACGGAGTTCTCCCCCTCCGCGAGGAAGACACCGGCCTTGCGGCGGGCCGCCGCGCGGTGCAGCTTGGCCGCGTGCACCACGCGCGGGGTGCGCTCGGTCAGGGGCTCCGAGAAGTCGAGGTGGTCGGGGGTGCGCGGACTCATGAAAACGGCCTTCCGGTGGCGTCGTGGGCGTACATGCCCCAGACATGCACGCGGGCCCCGTTCGGGCCCGTGCCCCACACTTTACCGACGGGGCCAACCGGGAAGCACCGGCCTGGTCAGACCAGTGGGACGCCGTCCGCGTCCCGCTGGTAGCTGTCCGCTCCGGCGAGGATCATGATGCCCTCGATCAGGCCCCAGATCGCCGTGACGGCGACCATCAGGAATCCGATGAGGATGATCATCGTGACGTAGCCGATGATTGTGATGACCAACTGGGTGATCGCACGCTGCTTGTAGCCGAGGTAGAAGTTGTGGACGCCGTACTCCCCCAGGAAGATGCCGAGCAGGCCGGCCGCGACCTTGCTCTTGGGCGCCGGCGGGAACCCCTTGGACGCGTAACCGTACTGCTGCCCCGCGTAGCCCGCCTGGTCGCCGTACCCCTGCTGCCCGTAGGAGCAGTAGGGGTCATCGGACCCGTAACCGCCGCCCTGCCCGCCGTGGAAACCGTCGGGCCCGTAGCCGCCGTTTCCGGGGTTGTGCGTCATCGTAATGAACCTTTCGTTGTGGATGCGCCGCGCGGGACCACCTGGTGTCACGCGCGACGTCGTCAATCTATTGCCCGCAAAGCATACGACCGCAACGGTCGGGCCACACCTGCACCGGGCGAAATAGGTCAAGACAGAGGCAGGCCTTTCTCGTCGACGCCGTAACGGCCCTTGCGCATGAGGATCAGGACGAACTCCACCAGGGCCCAGACGCAGACGCCCATTATCAGCAGAAAGCAGACGGCGGTGACGACGAATCCCAGGATCGCCCCGATGACCCCGTCGGCATTGGTGGCGATGAGGCCGGCGAACATGCCGACGAACACCAGGACGAACCCGCCCACGACCGCCGCGAACTTGATCAGCCCCTGCCTCGTCTGACCGAGGTAGAAGTTGTGCACGCCGAAGGCGCCCAGGAACCAGGCGAGGACGGCGGCCAGGACCATGGACTTGTTGCTGACCGGCCCTCCCGGGCCGTGGCCCGGTGGCGTGGCCTGGCCCTGATGGAACTGGCCTTCCGGTGCCGTGTACGGACCGGGGCCGGAGGTGTAGTTGGACATCGGTTCCCCTTCGAGGTCTCGGATCGGGCGCTCACCGTAGCTAGACCAAATGAGCGTGTACGAAGAATAACCGAGATCGCACGCGGGGCAGCCGGAAACGGGCGAATTCCCGCGGAACCTGTGTCCGGTTTCCCGCGCACGGACGGGCACCCCGACCTAGCTCAGGCGGAGGCCGTGCTCGTCGACGCCGAAGCGGCCCTTGCGCATCAGGATCAGGATGAACTCGACGAAGGCCCATACGGCGTTTCCGATCACGGCGAGCAGCCCCACGCAGTAGATGCACACCCCGACGATCGCGGCAGTCTCACTGACGAATTCCGAGGAGAAACCGGCGACCACGCCGCCGGCGAACGCGAGGAGGAAACCTCCCGTGCCGAGCACGAGCTTGACCACCCCGAGCAGCATCTGGCCCAGATAGAAGTTGTGCACGCCGTAGCTGCCGAGGAGGAACGCCAGGACCGCGGCGATGACCACCGACTTCGGGCTGGCCGTCACCCAGTGGTCCGGTCCCGGGTCGGCGTAAACGGTGTTCGCGCCGTGCGGGGTGGCGGGACCACCGGCCGGCCCCGGGAACGGACATTGAACCTCCCTCGGGTGGTGCACCACTGCCCGGCGGTGGGTCAGCTCAGGGGAAGACCGTGCTCGTCGACGCCGTAGCTGTCCTTACGGATCAGGATCAGAATGAACTCCACGAAGGCCCAGATGCCGTTGACGGCGCTGACCACGGCACCGAGAACGTAGATGATGCCGCCGACCGCGGCGCCGGAACCGCCGTCCAACGCGGCCCCGACGGCGATCATGCCGATGAACACGAGTATCAGGGCGACGACGACCATGCCGATGTGGATGAGGCCCTTCTGCTTCTGGCCCAGGTAGAAGTTGTGCACGCCGATGCCGCCGAGGAAGAAGGCGAGGACGGCGGCCAGGACCATGGACTTCTCGCTGACGGGGCCGCCGGGGCCGGGGCGGCCCTGCTGCGCGCCGTAGCCGAGCTGGGAACCGTACCCGGGCTGTCCGCCGTAGCCGGGCTGAGAACCGTACCCGGACTGGGAGCCGTAGTCGGGCTGTCCGCCGTAGCCGGGCTGAGAACCGTACCCGGGCTGTCCGCCGTAGCCGGGCTGAGAACCGTACCCGGACTGGGAGCCGTAGTCGGGCTGAGAACCGTACCCGGACTGGGAGCCGTAGTCGGGCTGACCACCGGTGTGGCCCTGCTGGTCGCCGTAGCCGTACTGGCCGTTGTGGCCTTCCTCGGGACGCTGGTTCGGGTCGGAGATGGGGCTCGACATCGGGAATCCCTTCGGTTGCGGCGCCGGCGAGCGCCGGAACCTGCCAATAACTTGTTGCGCATAGATTAACCCCGACACAGCCACGCGCAAGCCGAAATGAAGAGAACCCGCAGCGCACTCCCCGAGGTGCGCCTCCGTTGAAGCCGTCCCTAGTCAGCGCAGCGGTCGTCCCTGTGCGTCGAGGCCGTAGCGGCCATTGCGCATCAGAATCAGGATGAACTCGACGAAGGACCAGACACCGATGGCGAAGCAGATGAGCAGCGTCACGATCACGGTCAACACGCTGAGATAGAAGAACGTGTCGGACACGTAGGAACCCTCATCCACGAGATCGAGCGCGCCGTTCACCATGAAGAAGCTGAAGAGGAAGACGACCAGGGCATCGGATAGACCACCACCTTGGCCACCCCGCGCTTAGTCTGGCCGAGATAGAAGTTGTGCACGCCGATCTGCCCGAGGAAGAACGCGACCAAGGCCGCCACCAGCATCGACTTTTCGCTCGGCGCCGCGGACTGCCTGGGAAGGCCGCCGCCGGGCTACTGGCCGTAGCCCTGGTACCCGTAGGCGTTCTGCTGCCCTGACCCCGGATGGTTCTGCTCCCCCGTACCCGGGGTTGCCGGCGGGCTGCCCCGCTCCGTCGTCGGCGTTCGTCACAGTGGTCTTCCTTTCACAGACGGCGTCGACGTCTGATGGCTCTCACGAAAAGTTCCCGCTCTGCGTACCGCGACACCGTCCCGGGGTGCCCACCCATGGGGACCAGTCCCCGCCGCACAGGCTCCTCCCCGCCAACCCGGCCACGCCCGAGCCCCGCGCACCCACCGGACACGAAAGACCCGCCGCACCAGAAACGGTGCGGCGGGTCATTTCTTCCGCGCGGGTGTGAGTCCGCGCGGGCTCCCGAAGGTCTTAGGCGACGGCCTTGGGGGCGTTGACGTCCTCCGGCAGGGCGGCCTTGGCGGCCTCGCACACGGCGGAGAAGGCGTCGAAATCGCTGACGGCCAGCTCGGCCAGGATCTTGCGGTCGACGTCGATCTCGGCCAGGCGCAGGCCCTGGATCAGACGGTTGTAGGTGATGCCGTTCATGCGGGCGGCGGCGTTGATGCGCTGGATCCACAGCTTCCGGAACTCGCGCTTGCGGGCGCGACGATCGCGGTAGGAGTAGGTCATGGAGTGCAGCCACTGCTCCTTGGCCTTGCGGTAAAGGCGGGAGCGCTGGCCGCGGTAGCCCTTCGCGGACTTGAGGATCTCGCGACGCTTCTTCTTGGCGTTCAGGGAGCGCTTGACACGTGCCACAGTGGAACTTCCTTACTTATTCATTCGGGGGATGAGTGTTTGGCGGCGGTTCTGACGCTTCGTGTCAGGCGCGGCCGAGGAGGCGCTTGACGCGCTTCTGATCCGACTTGTGCACGTCCACGGTGCCCTTGAGCCGGCGGGTGCGCTTGGAGGGCTTGCTCTCCATCAGGTGGCGGCGGTTGACCTGCTCGCGACGCAGCTTGCCGGAGCCGGTGACCTTCACGCGCTTGGCCATCCCCTTGTGGGTCTTCTGCTTCATGGCTTCGTCCTCGTCAATCCCTGTTGCGGTTTACTTCTTCTTGTTGTTCTTCTTGCGAACTGGCCCGAAGACCATCGTCATGTTGCGGCCGTCCTGGCGCGGACGGGACTCGACGACGCCGTACTCGGCGATGTCATCGGCCAGCCGCTCCAGCAGGCGGTAGCCCAGCTCGGGGCGGGACTGCTCGCGACCGCGGAACATGATGGTGACCTTGACCTTGGAGCCCTTCTCGAGGAAGCGCACCACGTTGCCCTTTTTCGTCTCGTAATCGTGCTCGTCGATCTTGGGACGGAACTTCTGCTCTTTGACCACAGTCCGCTGCTGGTTCCGGCGAGCTTCACGGGCCTTCTGGTCCTGCTCGTACCGGTACTTTCCGTAGTCCATGATCTTGCAGACCGGGGGCTTCGCCTTGGGGGCCACCTCGACCAGGTCGAGGTCGGCGTCGTAGGCGAGCTTGCGGGCGTCGTCGGTACGGACGACGCCGACCTGCTCGCCACTGGGTCCTACCAGGCGAACTTCGGGAACTCGGATTCGCTCATTGATGCGAGCTTCAGCGCTGATGTGTACTCCTCAAATAGCAGGGTAGATAGGGTCTGTACCGCGCCACTTGAGGGATCCCCCAACAAAAATCCTGCGCCACGCGGTACGTGACACAGGAGATGCGTTGCGCTCCGCGGCCCGGCACGCCGTGCCGCGGGGTGTGGACCTGTGACCAGCCGGTCGCCCGGCGGCTGAAGGTGGGATGATCTCCTCTTGTGGCCCAGGACCGTCAGGTGGACGGTCTCGGGCGGTAGTGGCACGTACGTTACATGCACCGCCGTGTGCGTCCAAATCGGCGCGCGTGGCGCCCCCTTTCAATTGACGACGCCCGCGCCTACCGCGCGCGCAGCGCCACCACCGCGCCCGTGTCGTTGCGGCAGTCCATCGCGCCGTTACCGGCCGGCGTGCACTGCATGGTGTAGGTCTCGCCGGTCACGGGGCTGACGGCCTCGAACTGGGCGGTGTCGCCGTTGCCGGCGCGCAACGCGACGTTCTGGGCGAACGGGCAACTGGTCGCCTCTGAGGCGGCGTAGACGGACCAGCGCCCGCTGGCACCGCAGGAGCGCGCACCCTCGGGCGCCGGCTCGGCGCTGGTGGTCGTCGAGGTCGTCGGCTCGGAGCTCGATGTCGTCGTGCTCGTCGTGCTGCTCGAGCTGGTCGTCGTCGAGGACCGCGTGGTCGAGCTCGGCGTCTTCGACGTCGTGGTCGTCGACCGGCTGGTGGTGGTCAGCGACTGGCTCGTGGAGGTCTGCGGGGCCGCGGCGCGGTCCTCGTGGGAGCGGTTCGGACCGATGAAGACGACGTAGAGGAAGGCCCCGAGGATCATCACGCAGACCAGCAGGGCGGCGAAGATCGCGACGGCGGCCCACGGGTGGCGCTCGTCCGCGCGCGGCACGCGGTAGGAGTCGCGCGTGCCGGAGTAATAGCGCGGCCCGCCGCGTCGGGGCGAGGCCTCGCGGCCGTCGTCGTCGACGCGCGACAGGTCGGCGATGTCGTCGTCGCGGGGGTCCATGGTCCGCGTGATCCTCCGATCTCTCGGACGTGGCGGTCGTCGACCGCCAGGTGAAATCGGCACCATCTTAACCGCACCACCCCCGTCGCCCTGATTCCCCGTCCGCCGGGACGCCGGGGTCGGGGCCGGCAACTAAACTTTGGCCCATGACACCACCGCCGAAGACCAGCGACGCCGCCGGTGCCGGGGAGCCGCCACGCCCCGAGCTCACCGACCTGGTGCGGCGCCTGGCGGAGCTCAACGCAGAGACCGCCCGCCTCAGCAACGACCTGCTGGACTACCTGAGCTCCGTGGACGAGGACGCGCGCCCCGCCCGTCCCGCCGTCTCCGGGGAGCCCGAGGCCACGGAGTCGGGTGTCGGACCGGAGCCGCAGCCGCACCCGGATGTCGCGGCCGGGGCGGTCGCGCCTGCGCCGCGCCCCCGTCCGGGCGCACCCGTCGCTCCCCGCCCGGCCCCGCGTCCTCGCGGGGCCGGTGCCCCGGTGCCATCCGGTGCCGCGGTTCCGCGTCCCGATGCGCACCAGGGGCCGCCCGCACCGCCCGGCCCTCCCGCACCACCCGGACCTCCGGGGCCGACCGGTCCCCCGCCGCGCGGGCCCAAGCCCCCTCGCCCGCCGCTCGACGCCAGGACGATCCGCGCCTCGGCTCCTGCGGGGCAGCGCCCGTGGGCGGCCTCCCGGCCCGCCGGTCCGCCGAAGCCGCCGCTGACGACCGAGCAGATCGTCATGCGTGTCGCCGCGGTCACCGGCGGCCTGATCGTCATCGCGGGTCTGGTGTTGCTGCTCGCGCTCGCCATCCAGCGCGGCTGGCTCGGCCCGCTGGGACGCGTCATCCTCGCCTACTTCGCCGCCCTGGCACTGCTGCCCGCGGCCGTCGCCGTCGACCGGCGCAACCGGGACGGTGAGAAGGACACGGCCGTCGCCGCGCTGTCGATCACTTCTTACGGGGGCGTGCAGGTCACCACGATCGGAGTGCTGACCTGGCTCGACTGGTGGCCGGACGCCGTGGGTGGCCTGGTCGCGGTGGTCACCTTCACCGCCTACCTCGTCATCGCCGTGCGGCTGCGGTGGCCCCGCCTGCTCGTCGCGATGGCCGTCATCGCTCCCCCGCTCGCCTGGATCCTCGGCAGCACCGCCAACTTCCTCCTGCCGCTGCTGTGGCTCCAGGGCGCCGCGCTTTTCCTCGTCTCCGTGTTCATCCCGCGCTTCGACCGCCCGCTGCACGCGGCCGCCGCGGCCTCGACCGTGCTCTGCCTGGTGCCCTTCCGGGCCGTGACCGCCAACGCCCTCTACCCCCTCTGGGTCCCGGTGGTCGTCATCCTCGGCCTCGGCCTGGCGTTCCTGACGCTGCGTCGTCGGCCCGCCAATGGCGCGGGTCCGGGCGGCGGGGTGTCCGTCTGGTCGTTCTCGGCGCCCCTGGCCCTGCTGGGGATGGGGCTCATGCCACCGGGCTCCACGGTCCCGTCCGCGCTGGTGGTGCTCACCGTTCTGGTCCCGCTCACGCTGTTCGGGGTCCACCTGTTAGCCCGCCCGGCGCTGCCGGAGCGCCACGCCTTCCTGCTCGGCGTGATCACCCTGGTGCTGATCCCCCTGAGCGCGGCCGTGGCCGCGCACAACATCGCGGACCTCGGCTTCTCGCCGCTGGACCGGCCGCTGGCCGACGGCCTGCGCGACCTCGCCGTCCACCTGGTCGTCGCCGTGTGCGTGGTGTTGGCCGCGCGGACCTTCCAGATCTACCCGCCGGCCCCGACACCGGGGCCGGACCTCGACCCGGAGAACCGCCACACCACCGGATCCGTCCCGTGGTGGGTCTGGCTGGCGCTGGTCTCCGTGCTGGCCGCCGTCCCGACGGCGGACGCCCTCGATCCTCTGCGCCCGGACCGGCTCGGCGACGCCTACCATGTCCTCACCGTGCTCGGCCTCATCGCGGTGACCGTCGCCGTCCTCACCCAGGCGCGCCGACTGACCGGCCTGCCGGTCGCGATCCGCTGGGTCGCCGCGCTCATCGTGCTGGGCCTGAGCATGACCGTGACCGTGACGCTGATCTGCGCCGCGGTCTTCGCCCTCGCCCCCGCCGCGGTCTCGACGGCGTTCCTCGTCGCCCACGGCCTCGTCTCCGTGACCTGGATGGCCCTGGGCGCCTGGATCCTGATCGTCGGCCCGCGGATGAGCGACAACGTCTCGCTGACCGTCGGCGGGGTCATCGCCGGCGCCGCGGTGGTCAAGCTGATCATCTACGACCTCTCCGCGATCAGCGGCCTGCCGCGCGCCCTCGCCTTCATCGCCTGCGGCCTCATTCTCCTCGGCGTGGTGGCCCTGCGCCGCAGCTACGCCGATCACCGCAACGCCGGACGGCCCGCGGAGGCTCAGGACCCCGCGGACCGAGAGATCCCGGACCACCCCACCAAGGGGTGGGGCGCACCCGCGGCGACCGACGCGACGTCGTCAATCGAGGCCGGCGAGGCGGCGCCGGAGTCCGGGTGGGGCACTCCCCCGCGCGACTGACTCCGCCCGGCCGGGTCAGTTCTTCGCGGCCCTCTTCACACCGAGGACGTCTGCGAGGAACTTGCCGGTGTAGGAGCCCTCGACCGTGGCCACCTGCTCCGGGGTGCTCTGCGCGACGACCATGCCGCCGCCGTCGCCGCCCTCGGGGCCCATGTCGATGATCCAGTCCGCGGACTTGATCACGTCGAGGTTGTGCTCGATGACCACCACTGAGTTGCCCTTCTCCACCAGCTCCTGGATGACCAGCAGCAGCTTGCGGATGTCCTCGAAGTGCAGGCCCGTGGTCGGCTCGTCGAGGATGTAGATCGTGCGGCCGTTGGAGCGCTTCTGCAGCTCGGCGGCGAGCTTGACGCGCTGCGCCTCGCCGCCCGAGAGCGTCGTGGCCGCCTGGCCCAGGCGCACGTAGCCGAGGCCGACGTCGACGAGCGTGTTGAGGTAGCGGTGGATCGAGGTGATCGACTCGAAGAAGCCGGCGGCCTCGTCGATGGGCATGTCGAGGACCTCGGCGATGTTCTTGCCCTTGTAGGTCACCTCGAGGGTCTCGCGGTTGTAGCGGGCGCCGTGGCAGACCTCGCAGGGCACGTAGACGTCCGGCAGGAAGTTCATCTCGATCTTGATCGTGCCGTCGCCGTGGCAGGCCTCGCAGCGGCCGCCCTTGACGTTGAAGGAGAAGCGGCCCGGCTTGTAGCCGCGCACCTTCGCCTCCGGGGTCTCGGCGAAGATCGTGCGGATCTTGTCGAAGACGCCGGTGTAGGTCGCCGGGTTCGAGCGCGGGGTGCGCCCGATCGGCGACTGGTCGACCTGGACCAGCTTGTCCAGCAGGTCGACGTTCTCCACGCGGCGCACCCGACCCGGCACCTGGCGGGCTCGGTTGAGCTCGTTGGCGAGCACCTTGGCCAGGATCTCGTTGACCAAGGTCGACTTTCCGGAGCCGGAGACACCCGTGACACAGGTGAACAGGCCCAGCGGGAACTCGACGTCGATGCCCTTGAGATTGTTCTCGCGGGCGCCGACCACGCGCAGCTTGCGGTCCGGGTCGACCGGGCGGCGCTCGGCGGGCACCGTGATCTCGCGGCGGCCGGCCAGGTAGGCGCCGGTCAGCGAGTTCTCGGCGGTGAGGATGCCCTTCGGCTCGCCCTGGTAGACGATTTCGCCGCCGTACTCGCCGGCGCGCGGGCCGACGTCGACGATCCAGTCCGCGGCCCGGATGGTGTCCTCGTCGTGCTCGACGACGATGAGCGTGTTGCCCAGCTCGCGCAGGTTCTCCAGGGTGGCGATCAGGCGCTGGTTGTCGCGTTGGTGCAGGCCGATGGACGGCTCGTCGAGGACGTAGAGCACGCCCGCCAGGCCCGAGCCGATCTGGGTGGCCAGGCGGATGCGCTGGGCCTCGCCGCCGGAGAGCGAACCGGCGGAGCGGTCCAGGGTCAGGTAGTTCAGGCCGACGTCGAGCAGGAAGTGCAGGCGGGCCTGGATCTCCTTGAGCACCGCGCCGGCGATCTTCTCCTCGCGGTAGCCCAGCTTGAGGTCGTCGAGGAAGGCCGAGGCCGCCTCGATGGACAGCTCGGTCAGCCCCGCGATCGAGAGCTCGGTCCCGCCGCCGGCCAGGCGCACGGCGAGGATCTCCGGGCGCAGGCGCGCGCCCCCACAGGTCGGGCAGGCGACCTGGCGGGTGTAGGCGAGGAAGCGTTCCTTCTGGTGCTCGCTCTCCGCCTGGTCGAGCTTGCGGTGCAGGTAGCCGCGCACGCCCTCGAAGGGGGCGGTCCAGCTGCGCATGCGGCCGAAGCGGTTGCGGTAGCGCACGGAGACCTCGGCGTCGCTGCCGTCGATCACGGCGCGCTGCTGGGCGTGGGTCAGCTCGTTGAAGGGCGTCTTCGGGTCGAAGCCCAGCGCCTTGGCCAGGCCCTCGATGAGTTTGACGAAGTACTTCTTGTTCGGGCTGGAGTGCCACGGCTGCACGGCGTCGACGACCGGGGCCTCCGGGTCCGGGATCAGCAGGTCCTCGTCGACCTCGGTGCGCGTTCCCAGGCCGTCGCAGGCCGGGCAGGCGCCGTAGGGGCTGTTGAAGGAGAAGGCGCGCGGCTCGAGCTCCTCGACGTCGATGTGGTGGCCGTTGGGGCAGGCGAGGTTCTCGGAGAAGCCGCGGGTCAGCGACTCATCGTCGATGAACTCCGCGATGACCAGGCCGTCGGCCAGGCGCAGGGCGGTCTCCACGGAGTCGGTGAGGCGCTGCTTCTGGCTGGCCTTGACCTGCAGGCGGTCGACCACGACGTCGATGTCGTGCTTGACCTGCTTCTTCAGCTTCGGCGGGTTACTCAGCTGGTGGACCTCGCCGTCGACACGCACGCGCACGAAGCCCTGGGCGGAGAGGTCCTCGAAGAGGTCCACGAACTCGCCCTTGCGGGTGCGCACCACCGGGGCGAGCACCTGGAACTTCGCCTTCTCCGGGCCGGAGAGGATCTGGTCGACGATCTGCTGCGGGGTCTGGCGCTCGATGACGGCGTCACAGACCGGGCAGTGCGCGGTGCCGGCGCGCGAGAAGAGCAGGCGCAGGTAGTCGTAGATCTCCGTGATCGTGCCGACCGTCGAGCGCGGGTTGCGGTTGGTGGACTTCTGGTCGATGGAGACCGCCGGCGAGAGCCCCTCGATGAAGTCGACGTCGGGCTTGTCCATTTGCCCGAGGAACATCCGTGCGTAGCTGGACAGCGACTCGATGTAGCGGCGCTGCCCCTCCGCGAAGATGGTGTCGAAGGCCAGCGAGGACTTGCCCGAGCCGGACAGTCCGCTGAAGACCACCAGCGAGTCGCGGGGCAGGTCGACGTCGACGCCCTTGAGGTTGTGCTCGCGCGCTCCGCGCACCACCAGCCGATCGGCCAATTTCCGTCCCACCGTTCCTGAGAAGATTGTCGGGTCCGTCGGTTCTCGAACATAGCATCGAGCCAGCTCACGCCGCCAACGCGCGTCGTTAAGCTGGGGGCATGACCGAGCCGAACGAGAACGACCAGACGAAGTCGAACGAAGCGAAGACTACCGACCGGACCGACCGGACCGCCACGCCGCTACAGCTGGCGGAGGTGTCCGTCTCCGCGATGGACAACAACTGCTACCTCCTTTACGCCGACGGCGAGGGCCTGCTCGTCGACGCCGCCGACGACGCCCCGCGGCTGCTGCGCCTGGCCGCCGACAACGACGTGACCATCACCAAGGTGCTGACCACCCACCGCCACGCCGATCACACCCGCGCGCTGGCGGAGGTCCTCGACGCCACCGGGGCCACCCACTACGCGCCCTTCCTCGACGCCCCGGCGCTGCCCGCGCCCGTCGACGTCGAGCTCAACCACGGCGACCACATCGACTTCGCCGGCCACGAGCTGCCGGTCGCCATCCTGCGCGGGCACACCCCGGGCGGGGCCGCACTGACCGCCGAGATCGACGGGCGCACCTGCCTGTTCGTCGGCGACTCGCTCTTCCCCGGCGGGCTGGGCAAGACCTCCGCGGAGGCCGACTTCCTGCGCCTCTACAACGACGTCACCTCGCGCATCTTCGACGTCTACGACGACGACACCGTGGTCTACCCCGGTCACGGCGCGGCGACCACGCTCGGGGCGGAGCGCCCGCATCTCGAGACGTGGTACCGCCGTCGCTGGTGACGCGGAACAAGTACAGTGAGACGGGTAGCGAACATCTACCTGTGAACCGAGGAGTGGTACACATGATCCGCAAGCTGGCCCGCCCCATGCTGGCGTCGGTCTACGTCATCGACGGCGTCGACACGCTCGTGAACACCGAGGCCCACATCGACAGCGCGGAGTCCGTGATCAACCGGACCCGCTCCCTGCTGCCGCGCAAGTACGCCCGCAAGGTCCCCGAGGACCCGGAGCTGGTGGCCCGCGCCCTCGGTGGCGTCAAGGTCGGCGCCGGTTCCCTGCTGGCCCTGGGCAAGCTGCCGCGCACGGCCGCCACCGCCCTGGCGCTGACCGCGGTGCCCACCCTGGTCGGCCGTTACGCCTTCTGGGAGACCCAGGACGAGAGCGAGAAGGCGGACCGTCGCTCCGGCTTCATCACCCACCTGGCCCTGCTCGGCGGCCTGGCGATCACCTCGGTCGACACCGAGGGCAAGCCGGGTGTCGCCTGGCGCGCCAACGACGCCGCCCGCCGTGGCAAGAAGAAGGTCCAGGCCGCGCTGCCGACCCAGTCCGAGACCGAGGAGTTCTCCGAGAAGGCGAACAACTGGATCCAGGACAAGGCCACCACCGTCCAGGACTACGTCGAGGACAACAAGGACGACTGGATCGACGCCGCCCGCGAGGGTGTCCAGAAGGTCGGCGAGACCGCCTCCGACCTGGCCGAGAAGGCCCAGGACTTCTTCGAGGACAACAAGGACCAGTGGCTGGCCGACGCCAAGGACAACGCCGAGACCGCCAAGAAGGGCGTGGTCAAGGCCGCCGCCAAGGCGCAGGACCGCTTCCAGGACGCCGCCGAGAAGGCGGAGAAGAAGGCCGACAAGAAGGCCAACTCCCGTGGCGCCAAGAAGGCCCGCAAGCGCGCCGACAAGCTGCGCAAGCGCGCCGACAAGGCGATCTCCAAGGCGCAGAAGAAGCTCGGCTAGTTCTCCGGCGCATTTTATTGCCGACGTCGCGTCGGCCCCGCCCCCGCACCACCGGTGCGGGGGCGCGCGCATGTCCGGGTGCCTGCGGCACCCGGAGGCTGGGCCGCCGCGTCGCCGGGGGGCCGACGCCGTGTGCCGATGCCTCGCCGTGGGCCGGTGCCACCCGCGGCGGGAAACGGGTATCCTGGTCGCTCTGTTCGTGACATGCGCACATCCGACGAGACCGGGAGGAAGGAAACAAGCGTGACCAGCCGGGACAGCGAGAAAGACACCGACTACGCCGCGGAGGTCGCGGCGGAGCAGGCTTACGCCGACGGCCTGTTCGCCCGGTTGGACGACGAGATCGCGCAGGCACGCGCCCGCCTCGACGAGGTGCAGGCCAACGTCGACCCCGCCAACCCCAAGGCCGAGGCCCTGGTCCAGCGCGAGACCGAGTACCACGGGCTCAACGAGCGCCTCGACCGCCTGGCGCTGGCCCAGCTGGGCCTTGTCTTCGGCCGCATCGACGTCGAGGACCCCACCGGCGACGGCGACAACCCCGTCCCCGGCGCGGACGGTCTGGACCGCCGCTACATCGGGCGCATGGGCCTCGACGCGCGCGAGGACAACTACCGCACGCTGCTGCTGGACTGGCGCGCGCCGGCCGCCCGGCCCTTCTACCTGGCCACCACCGCGCACCCGGAGGGGGTGCGCACCCGCCGGCACATCCGCATGCGCGGCCGCGAGGTCACCGGCGTCGACGACGAGCGCCTCTCCGGAGAGGCCGCCGCGGAGCTGCCGGCCGAGCAGGCGGCGAGCCTGCGCGCCGGTGTCGGCGGCGAGGCCGCGCTCTACGAGGCGATGCAGGCCGCGCGCACCGGGCGGATGTCCTCGATCGTGGAGACGATCCAGCGCGAGCAGGACCAGATCATCCGCGACCCCACCCGCGGCGTGCTCGTCGTCGAGGGCGGGCCGGGCACCGGCAAGACGGCCGTGGCCCTGCACCGCGTGGCCTACCTGCTCTACACGTGGCGCGAACAGCTGTCGCGCTCCGGCGTGCTCATCGTCGGGCCCAACCGCGTCTTCCTCGACTACATCTCGCACGTCCTGCCGGAGCTCGGCGAGACGGGCGTGGTGCTCTCCACCCTCGGCGAGCTCTACCCCGGGGGTGAGCCCGGTGGCCGAGGAGCCGATGCTCGGCCGGGAGATCAAGGGCTCCGAGGAGATGGTCACCGTCCTGCGCGAGGCCGTGCGCGACCTGCAGGTGGTGCCCGACGACCCCCGCGAGCTGCGGGTCGGCTCGCTGACGCTGACCGTCGAGCCGGCGATGGTCAAGACCGCGCGCACCCGGGCGCGGCGCTCGCGGCGCCCCCACAACGAGGCCCGCGGCGCCTTCGCCGAGTCGCTGATCGACCAGCTGGCCGCGCAGATGGCGCAGCTGATCGGTGCGGACCCGCTCGGCGGCGAGAACCTGCTCGGCGCGGCGGACGTCGACCAGCTCCACGACGACCTCGCCGAGGAGCCGGTCGTGCGCGACCTGGTCGAGGAGCTGTGGCCGAGGCTGACCCCGACCGGGGTGCTGGCGGGCCTGCTCTCCTCGCGGGCGGCCGTGGACTCGGCGGCGCGCGCCTACGACGAGGAGACCCGCGAGGCGCTGCTGCGCGAGGACGGCGAGGCCTGGACGGCCTCGGACGCCGCCCTGCTCGACGAGCTCGCCGAGCTGCTGGGCGAGGCCGGCGAGCGCGACGACGACCCGGAGGAGAAGGCCGAGCGGCGCCGCCTGGAGGCCGCGCAGGCCGCCCTGGACGTCCTCGAGGGCTCGGCCGTCACGGACAACGACGACGACCAGTTCGACGCGGAGTACCTGGGCGCCTACGACGTCCTCGACGCCGAGGCCCTGGCCGCGCGCCAGGAGGAGCGAGACACCCGCACCACCGCCGAGCGCGCCGCCGCCGACCGCGGCTGGGCCTACGGCCACGTCGTCGTCGACGAGGCCCAGGAGCTGACCCCGATGGAGTGGCGCGCGGTCTTCCGTCGCTGCCCGGCCCGGTGGATGACGCTGGTCGGCGACATCGCGCAGAACGGCTCGCCGGCCGGCGTGGACAGCTGGGCGGACACGCTCGAGCCCTTCGTCGGCTCCCGGTTCCGCCGGCACTCGCTCAGCGTCAACTACCGCACCCCGAGCGAGGTCATGGAGGTCGCCGACGAGCTGCTCTCCCGCATCGACCCCGAGGAGCGGCCGGCCGAGGCCATCCGCTCCACGGGCATCCCGGTGCGTCGGCTCCCGGCGGGCACGGACCCCGAGGAGGTCGCCGACGGGCTGCGACGTGCGGAGCCGGAGCGCTCGGTGGCGGTGGTGCGCCCCGGAGCGGTGGGGGATCTCAAGGGCCTCGAGTTCGACCACGTCATCGTCGTCGACCCGGACGGCGTCGAGGAGGCCTCGCCCCTGGGCCTGCAGGACCTCTACGTGGCCGTCACCCGGGCGACGCGGTCGCTGACGCTGATCGGGTGACCCGGAAACCCGCCGAGAGCATGACGAAAGGCCGCGCGGTGATCCGCGCGGCCTTCTCTTTGATTCCCCCTCTCCCCCGGCCCGCCCGCCTCCCGCCCTCGGGACGGCGGAACGGGCGGAGCGGCGGAGATGTGGCCGGGGAGCCCTAGTCGACGGTGTGGACGATCATCACGTCGCAGTCGGACTGGCGGGCGACGTCGGCCGGCACGGAGCCGAGCAGGCGGCCGGTCAGGGAGTTGATGCCGCGGTTGCCCACCACGAGCAGGTCGGCGCCGAGGTCGGTGACGATCTGCATCAGGGCGGAGACCGGGGCGCCGGGGCGGACCTCGGTCTCGATCTTGTCCACGCCGAACTTGCGGGCGTGCTCGGCGGCGGTCTCGAGGTTCTTCTGGGCCGGGTCGTCGCCGAGGATGGTGACGGACTCCTGGCGCAGGGTCTTCGACGCCTCTTCCTTGTTCTCGTAGTACGCGCACCCGATGACGAGGGTGGCGTCGAAAGCGGCCGCGATACGGGCGGCGCGCTCGACCGCGAGCATCGAGGAGTTGGAGCCGTCGGTGCCGACGACGATCTTCTCGTACGTGTCGCTCATGTGACCTTCCTTAGACTGCTGTCAACTGGGCAAATTCTAGCACCGGGAGGTCCCGGTGCACCGTCACTTGACGGCGTCGGTGTTGACCACCATGACGTCGACCGGCGAGTGCCGGAGGACCTCCATGGCCACGGAGCCGAAGAGGCGCCCGGCCAGGGAGTGCACGCCCTGGCTGCCGATGACGATCAGCTCGATGTTCTTCTCGTCGACGGCGTCGATGAGCGCGTTGGCGGCGGGGTTGCGCACCGTGTACGTCTCGACGTCGGTCGCGCCCTCCTCCTCGGCGATGGCGCGCGCGGCCTCGGCGTACTCCTCGGCGTTGCGCTGACCCATCACCGGCACGGAGGTGTCGGCGGTCGGAGGGTCGAGCAGGGCCCGGTTCTGGCCGTGCCAGGCACTGATGATGGTGAGCTTGGCGCCGGCGTCACGGGCGATACCGGCGGCGCGGCGGACCGCGACCTCGGCGGTGTCGGTCCCGTCCGTGCCGACGGCGATCGAAGAGTAGGAGGTCATGGGGCTATCAGGTCCTTTCGTCTTTGCTGGCCCCCTAAGGGTACCCCGCCAGGGAGTGTCGTGGGGCTCACCCCACACCGGGTCGTGGGTCCTCGCCCACTTCCGGGTGAGCCCGTGGACGCCCCCGGCCCCGGACGCACGCCCACCCGGCCTAGATCCCGGCCTCCTTGACGCCGCGCAGCTCCTTCTTCAGGTCGAGGATCTCGTCGCGCAGGCGCCCGGCGAGCTCGAACTTCAGCTCGCCGGCGGCGGCGCGCATCTGGTTGGTCAGGTCGTCGATGAGCCCCTGGATCTCGTCGGCGGCCATGGAGCCGGTGTCGCGGCGGCCGGCCACCGCGGCGTCGGCACCCGCGCCGGAGGCGCGCGAGGCGTCGGTCTCGCGCGCGCCGTCGCCGGCGGTGTCGGCGTCGTTCTCGTAGACCTGGTCGAGGATGTCGGCGATCTTCTTGCGCAGCGGCTGCGGGTCGATGCCGTGTTTCTCGTTGTAGGCGATCTGCTTCTCGCGGCGCCGCTCGGTCTCGTCGATCGCGTACTGCATCGACTCGGTCACCGAGTCGGCGTACATGATCACCTCGCCGGAGACATTGCGGGCGGCACGGCCGATCGTCTGGATCAGGGAGCGGTCGGAGCGCAGGAAGCCCTCCTTGTCGGCGTCGAGGATGGCCACCAGCGAGACCTCGGGCAGGTCGATGCCCTCGCGCAGCAGGTTGATGCCGACGAGCACGTCGAACTCGCCGAGGCGCAGCTGGCGCAGCAGCTCGACGCGCTGCAGGGTGTCGATGTCGGAGTGCAGGTAGCGCACCTTCACGCCGTTCTCGAGCAGGTAGTCGGTGAGGTCCTCGGCCATCTTCTTGGTCAGGGTGGTCACCAGGACGCGCTCGTTCCTGTCGGCGCGCTCGCGGATCTCGGCGATCAGGTCGTCGATCTGGCCGGTCGTCGGCTTGACGGTGACCTTCGGGTCGACCAGGCCGGTCGGGCGGATGACCTGCTCGACGAACTCCCCGCCGGCCGCCGCCATCTCGTAGTCGCCGGGGGTGGCGGACATGTAGACGGTCTGGCCGACGCGGTCCTCGAACTCGTCGAAGGTCAGCGGGCGGTTGTCCATGGCCGAGGGCAGGCGGAAGCCGAACTCGACGAGGTTGCGCTTGCGCGACATGTCGCCCTCGAACATGCCGCCGATCTGCGGGACGGTCACGTGGGACTCGTCGATGATCGTCAGGAAGTCCTCGGGGAAGTAGTCGATCAGCGTCGCCGGCGCGGAGCCGGCGGGGCGCCCGTCGACGTGGCGCGAGTAGTTCTCGATGCCGGAGCAGAAGCCGACCTGCTCGATCATCTCGAGGTCGTACTCGGTGCGCATGCGCAGGCGCTGCGCCTCGAGCAGCTTTCCGCGGTTCTCCAGGCTGTCGAGCCGCTCGGCGAGCTCGGCCTTGATGTCCTCGATCGCCTTGGCCATGCGCTCGGGCCCGGCGACGTAGTGGGTGGCCGGGAAGATGCGGATCTCGTCGACCTGGCGGATGATGTCGCCGGTCAGCGGGTGGATGTAGTAGAGCGAGTCGATCTCGTCGCCGAAGAACTCGACGCGGACGGCGATCTCCTCGTAGGCCGGGATGATGTCGACGGTGTCGCCCTTGACGCGGAAGGCGCCGCGCTCGAGGGAGTAGTCGTTGCGGTCGTACTGGATGTCGACGAGCAGGCGCAGGAAGCGGTCGCGCTCGACCTCCTCGCCGACGCGCAGCACCAGCGAGCGGTCGAGGTAGGACTGCGGGGTGCCCAGGCCGTAGATGCAGGACACCGAGGAGACGACCACGACGTCGCGCCGCGAGAGCAACGCGGAGGTCGCTGAGTGGCGCAGGCGCTCGACGTCCTCGTTGATCGAGGAGTCCTTCTCGATGTAGGTGTCCGTCTGCGCGATGTACGCCTCGGGTTGGTAGTAGTCGTAGTAGCTGACGAAGTACTCGACGGCGTTGTTGGGCAGCAGTTGGCGCAGCTCGTTGGCCAGCTGCGCGGCCAGAGTCTTGTTCGGGGCCATGACCAGGGTGGGCCGCTGCTGCTTCTCGATCAACCACGCCGCCGTCGCCGACTTGCCGGTACCGGTCGCGCCCATGAGCACCACGTCGGACTCGCCGCGGTTGAGCCGTTCGTCGAGCTCCTTGATCGCCTTCGGCTGGTCGCCGGCGGGCTCGTAGTCCGAGATGACCTCGAACTTGCCGTCGGATCGTTCCACCTCACCGACGGGGCGGAACTCGGAGTGGGACAGCACGGGGTGTTCAGCAGCGAATGCCATGCGCCCCACTCTAGCCACGCCGCGGCGTGGGCTTTGCGCCCCGATTGACGACGCCGCGTCCCACCCGCCCGCGCTTCCCGCACGGTGGGCGCGTGGGAAGGCGCCGCTGCGCGTCGCCGGGAGCTACCGGGCGGCGCAGGCGATTTCGCGCAACCGGGAGCCGTGTGGGGGGACGGTGGCCGGTCAAAGAAGGTACGGGGCACGCGCGCCGCGCACACCGGTGTGGGCCGCGCGCCCGACCCGACAGAGACCGACGACCCGCCGCAGAGGAGAGCGACCGTGACCGACGCCGACAGACAAGCCCGCAAACTGGACAAGAAGATCATCCCGCGCCTGATCAAACGAATCAACGCCGCCGGTATCGGGGATTGCTCGTCGAGCGCCACGCAGATGGATCTGTGATCAGCACCGCCGAGGGGACTCTGCACACCGCTGACCTGCACAAGCGCTTCGCCGCGTCGACGCTGGCCGAGCGCGAGACAATGCTCGACGAAGCCGCGGCCGGGCTGATCGGGGATCCCGGGACAGACTCCGCCGGTGCGGGGCTGGACTTCGACGACCCGGACGTCTTCCTCAACCTGCGCCTCGACATCCTGCACGAACCCTGGCGGGAGCACCCGGACGCACGGTTCTCCAATGTCTCCCCCGAGTACCGTCTCGACGGCCATCTCACGGTGCTCGTGCTGTACGACGGCGAGGACACCACCGTGCTCACCGACGACGACGTCCACGGAGACGTCGACGAGCTCTACGCGCTGGCGATCGACAACATGCGGATGCTCGACACGGACATTGACCTCGTAATGCTCAACGGCGGCAGCCGCAGGATCCCGGCCTTCTGGTTCCATGCCGCCGGCCCACACGTCCGGTGCCTGATCGGCGACATCCCCCGCCGCGTCGCCGAGATCCGGAGCGACCCCGATCATGTGCGGGAGTCATTCCTCTTCTACGTGCCTGACTGCAAAAACATCTTCGTCATCGACTGCGAGGACTATCTCATGCTCACCCCCGACGCACTCCGGGAGTACCACGGGGTCCTCATGCAGGCTCGCCACTGCGGCCACGGCCTCGGATGGCTCTGCGTGGGCGACGACGATGTCCCCTGGCTGGTCAAGGCCGAGTGGAACGACGTCCTCGAGGAGATGCGCGGCCACCGCCACGACGACGCCGCCTGCGCGCGAACCGGCGCCCCTCCCCCGTTCAGTCCTGGATCAAACCCCGATCAACCCCTGTTCAGGAGAGGTCGACCCAGCTCTGCGCCTTCCACTCGAGCAGCTGGCCGTCAGAGAGCTGCCAGCGCTCGTAGAGGCCGGAGACCGACGCGTCGGCCAGCACGGCCTCGAGCGACTGGCGAAGCCGCTCGCGGTTGGCGGGCTCGCGCAGGCCGGCGACGGCCGCGGGTTCGATGCCCTCGGGCAGGTCGGCGTCGTCGGCGGCGGCGAGGGCGGCCAGGGCGACGATCACCTGCCCCTCGTCGGCGTTGAGGTGGCGCTGGGAGCGGTCCGGCAGCAGGTGCACCGGGTCGAAGACCCCGGAGGCGATGTCCTCGAGAAGCTCCTTGGCCTCGGAGTTGTCGAAGGGGCCGGTGCCCCAGATCTCGTCCTGTGCGTGCTGCTCCTGACTCATGGGCTACGAGGTTACTCGGCCGGTTCCGCGGCGGCCATCCGGTCCACGCGCTCGACGAGCTCGGCGACCTGGGCGTCGAGCGCCTCGCGCGGGCCGGAGTTGTCAAGGACGACGTCGGCGGCGGCGCGCCGGCGTTCGTCGGAAATCTGGGCGGCGATGCGGGCACGGGCGTCACTCTCGTCCATCCCACGCTGCGCCACCAGGCGCTGCACGCGGGTCTCGGCGGGGACGTCGACGACGACGGTGAGGTCCATCCTGGCGTCGAGTCCCTGCTCGATGAGCAGCGGCATGTCGTAGACGACGGCCCGGGTGCCGGCGGCCTCGGCCGCGGCGAAGCGGCGGGCGGTCTCGGCGGAGATCCGCGGGTGGGTGATCGAGTTGAGCAGTTCAGTGTGCTCGGGGTCGACGAAGGCGCGGCGGGCGAGCTCCCCGCGGTTGAGCGTGCCGTCGGTGCTCAGGATGTCCGCGCCGAAGGCCTCGGCGAGCTCCGCCAGGGCGGGCCGCCCCGGCTCGACGACCTCGCGGGCGATGCGGTCGGCGTCGACGATCTCGAGGCCGGCCTCGGCGAGCAGTGCGGCGACGGTGGATTTGCCGGAGCCGATTCCCCCGGTTAGTCCGATCTTGAGCATGCGCCCATGCTAGCCGCGTGCGGCCGGACAGGTACCGCCCGCCGAGAGAACACGTCCGCAAGACCCCGGCGACGACAAGGGAGGACCCGGGCCCGCGTGGGGGCCGGGTCCTCCGGAGGGTCGAGGGCGGCTCAACCGCGTGGTGTCAGTGCACTACTGCTGGGCGGCCTTGACCTTCGGCGTCGCCTCGATCAGCGCCTGGCCGACCTCGACGGTGCCACCGCTGAGCAGCGGGGTGACGTCGGCGAGCTTCTTGTGGTTGGTCACCAGGACCGGGGTGATCGGCGAGTAGCCGGCGGCCTCGATCTTGGCGCGGTCGAAGCTGACCAGCGGGGTGCCGGCCTCGACGCGCTCGCCCTTCTTGACGTGGAGGGTGAAGCCGTCGCCCTCCATGTTGACGGTGTCGATGCCGATGTGGATCAGCAGCTGGACGCCGTCGTCGAGCTTGAGGCCGATGGCGTGGCCGGTCGGGAACGCGGCCATGACCTTGCCGGCGGCCGGGGCGTAGACGGTGTCGCCGGTCGGGTCGACGGAGACGCCCTTGCCCACGGCGCCGGCGGCGAAGGCCTCGTCCGGGGTGTCGGCCAGCGGCACCACGGCACCGGCCAGCGGGCAGCCGACCTGGACCGGCTCACCGGCGACCTCGTCGGCGGCCAGCGCGGTGCCTGCACCGCCGGCGGCGCCGGCGGCGGCGACGCGCTGGTCCTCGGCCTCGTTGGCGGCCTCGCGCTCGGCGGCGATCTGGGCGCGCATCTCCTCGCGCTCTTCCGGGGTGCGGTAGTCGAGGAAGACGACCAGCAGGAAGGAGGTGAAGAAGGCGACAACGATGCCGATGACGTAGCCGGCGATCGGGTCCATGGCCGGGATGGTCAGCAGGGAGGTGAACACGAAGGCGTAGGCCTTGATGTTGAAGATGCCCATGACCACGCCGCCGAGGAAGCAGCCCGGCAGCAGGCGGTAGTAGGAGCGGCGGTAGCGCAGGAGCACGCCGTAGAGGCTGGGCTCGGAGATGCCGCCGAGCAGGCCGGCCATCGAGGCGCCGAAGGACAGCTGGCGCATCTGCTTGTTGTGCTCACGCCAGGAGACGACCACGACGCCGGTGATGACGCCGAAGCAGGCGAAGTTCCAGGCGCCCATGGGGCCCTGGATGTAGTCGAAGCCCAGGGTGTTGATGTTGACGATCATGATGGCGTTGAGCGGCCAGTGCAGGCCCAGCGGCACCAGGAACGGGTAGAGCAGCGGGATGATCACCGACAGGATGAACGGCGAGACGCCGTTGACCCAGCCGAGGAAGTGCGCGATGCCGTTGCCCAGGCCCACGCCGAACGGGCCGACGACCAGGGCGGTCAGCGGGATCATGATGAGCAGGCAGATGAAGGGCACGAAGACCATGTGCACCGCGGACGGGATGATCTTCTTCAGGCCCTTCTCCAGGAAGTACAGGATGATCGCGGCGAAGATCGGCGGGAAGACCTGGCCGCCGTAGTCCTGGATGTACATCGGGATGTTGAAGATGTGCACCACGTAGTTGTACTGGCCCTCGATGGCGGTCGGGACCTCCTCGGCGACCTCCTTCATCCCGAGGAACTCCGGGGTGAACAGGGCCGCGGGGATGGCCGCGCCGACCCACTCGTTCGCGCCGAGCTTCTTGGCGGCGGTGGCGCCGACCATGATCGGCAGGAAGTAGAACACCGAGCGCCACATGGCGTGGCCGAGCTGGTACTCCGGCGGCTGCTCGGTCATCTCCTGGCGGAAGTCCTGGAGGCCGAAGGTGTCGGCGAGGACCAGCAGGGTGATGATCAGCGAGGCGCCCAGCAGCGCCCACAGGACGGGGCGGAAGGTGTCGGAGAGGAACTCGAAGGCGTAGTCGACGCCGGCGAACTTGCCGCGGACACCGCCGTACTGCTTCTTCTTCGAGCCGTTGTCCGCGGCCTTCTTGTTGTCGCCCATCCCGGGCAGTTTGTTCAGGGCGTTGTAGTACTCGGCCACGCCGCCGCCCATGATCACCTGCATGCCGGTCGAGCCCTGCTTGACCACGCCGAGGACGGCGGGGTCGCTGTCGAGCTTGTCGGTGTCGATGATGGACTGGTCGGCGACCTGGAAGCGCAGTCGGGTGGCGCAGTGGGTCACCGACGTGATGTTCTCGGGACCGCCCAACTCGCGGAGGATGTGCTCCGCGGTGGTGGTCGTGGATGATGCCATGTGTTGGCTCCCCTTTCGATGCCACGGGCGATGTTCGCGCCCGCTCACAACGTATGCCCAGACAACTTTACGCCCGTTCGGTGCGAAACGGGCAATTGAAATGTGCCCGGTCCCCGCTTGAGGGGCAATGGCAATGATCACATTCCCACACACCCGGAGCATGCTCACAGTCTGATGTTCCCCCTATTCGGGTAAAAAATCGAAAGAATCGCCCGCTCCTCCGATCTCTTAAATTCCACCAGATCGGACATAACCACCCCCGATGACGTCTGAAACGATCCCGTTCCCACATCCGCGGGAGTCGGCACCGCTCCCCCGTGCCCGGACCGGGGGATTGACGACGCCGCGCCGCTCCCCCGGCTGCACCTCCCCCGCGTGCTTCGTTCCCCGACGTGCGCTCCGATGCGCCGTGGCGAATATCACCGCGCATGTGCAGCTCCCGGAGCCTGCGTGGCCCGTTCTCCCGCGCGGCCACGCGCCCCCGGAGACGCTAAAAGCGGCCCCGTCCCACCGTGGGGACGGGGCCGCTCGTGCCGCCGGCGGGACTCAGCCCGGTGTCACCGGGAGGTCAGCGCCGGAGGCGGCGGACCGATCAGTTGCCGGTCAGCTTCTTGCGCAGCTTGGCGAGCTGCTCGTCGGAGGCCAGGGTGCCACCGTGGTTCTCCTCGGGCTCGGACGCCGGAGCCGCGTCCGAGGTGCGCGAGGAGTAGTTGGCGGAGGCGGAAGCCTCGTCGGCGGCCTCGGCGGCCGCGGCGTGGTGACGCTCGACCTGCGCGGAGTGCAGCTGGTGGCGACGCTCCGACTCGGCGTAGCGGGCCTCCCACTCCTCGCGCTGGGTCTCGTAGCCCTCGAGCCACTCATTGGTCTCGGCGTCGAAGCCCTCCGGGAAGATGTAGTTGCCCTGATCGTCGTAGGAGTCGGCCATGCCGTACTTCGACGGGTCGAACTCCTCGGAGAAGTCCTCGTCGGCCTGCTTGAGCGACAGCGAGATGCGGCGACGCTCGAGGTCGATGTCGATGACCTTGACCATGAGCTCCTCGCCCACGGTGACGATCTGGTCCGGCACGTCGACGTGACGCTGGGCCAGCTCGGAGATGTGGACCAGGCCCTCGATGCCCTCCTCGACGCGGACGAACGCGCCGAACGGGACGAGCTTGGTGACCTTGCCCGGGACGATCTGGCCGACCGCGTGGGTCCGGGCGAAGATGCGCCACGGATCCTCCTGGGTCGCCTTGAGCGACAGGGAGACGCGCTCGCGGTCCAGGTCGACGTCGAGGACCTCGACGGTGACCTCCTCACCCACGGTGACGACCTCGGACGGGTGGTCGATGTGCTTCCAGGACAGCTCGGAGACGTGCACCAGGCCGTCGACACCGCCGAGATCGACGAAGGCGCCGAAGTTGACGATGGAGGACACGACGCCCTTGCGGACCTGGCCCTTCTGCAGCTGGTGCAGGAACTCGGAGCGGACCTCGGACTGGGTCTGCTCGAGCCAGGCGCGGCGGGACAGCACGACGTTGTTGCGGTGCTTGTCCAGCTCGATGATCTTGGCCTCGAGCTCCTGACCGATGTAGGGCTCCAGGTCGCGCACGCGGCGCATCTCGACCAGGGAGGCCGGCAGGAAGCCGCGCAGCCCGATGTCGAGGATCAGGCCGCCCTTGACGACCTCGATGACGGTGCCGGTGACCGGCTCGTCCTTCTCCTTGAGGTCCTCGATGGTGCCCCAGGCGCGCTCGTACTGGGCACGCTTCTTGGAGAGGATCAGGCGGCCTTCCTTGTCCTCCTTGGTGAGGACAAGCGCGTCGATCTCGTCGCCGACCTCGACGACCTCGTCCGGGTCGACGTCGTGCTTGATCGACAGCTCGCGCGTCGGGATGACGCCCTCGGTCTTGTAGCCGATGTCGAGCAGGACCTCGTCGTGATCGACCTTGACGACGGTGCCTTCGACGATGTCACCGTCGTTGAAGTACTTGATGGTCTGGTCGACCGCGGCGAGGAAATCCTCAGCGGAGCCGATGTCGTTGACGGCTACCTGAGGGACGTTGGTGTTGGGCATATGTTCGTGTGCTCCGAAATGGGATAGGACTCGTAGGTGTACAGGATCGCGCATCTCTCGGTGCCGGTCACGGCTGCTCCGGGTCCGAAGGTCCCGGCCGCGCGGCCGCACCGATCCCGCGACGCCCGCCCCGCCCCACCTATCACTGGGTCGTGGGCGCGCGCGCACAGATACGCCCGGTAGATACTAGTCATCTCCGGCGCCTATTTCAACCGCGACACGGCACGTCGCGGCCGAGTTTCCCACCCGGCCGCTCCCCGGCACCCGGCCCCGGCCGCGGTGTCTGCTTCCCCGGCCGCGGCGTCAGTTTTCACGGCCGCGGTGACGAAGTCGCCGCGGCGCCTAGTGCGCGGCGGCCTCCCAGTTCTCGCCGACGCCGACGCTGACCTCCAGCGGCACGCGCAGCTCGATCGCGCCGTCCATCTCGGCGCGCAGGATGTCGGTGACCTCCTCGCGCTCACCGGCGGCGACCTCGACGACGAGCTCGTCGTGGACCTGCAGCAGCACCCGCGAGGAGAGCCCGCGCTCGCGCAGGGCCCGGTCGACGCGGATCATGGCGACCTTGATGATGTCGGCGGCCGTGCCCTGGATCGGGGCGTTGAGGGCGGCGCGCTCGGCGTTCTCGCGGGCGATGCGGTTGG
The DNA here is from genome assembly GCF_030211955.1 of Corynebacterium frankenforstense. Taxonomy (GTDB): domain Bacteria; phylum Actinomycetota; class Actinomycetes; order Mycobacteriales; family Mycobacteriaceae; genus Corynebacterium; species Corynebacterium frankenforstense_A. Next base: position 44,821 of record NZ_JASODI010000014.1, read on the forward strand.
TGCTGGCCAGCTCGGGTAGGTAGCGGCGCCGGCCGAAGACGGTGGAGGTGTAGCCGTCGCGGCGGGCGACCTCGACCACGCCCCCGAGGTAGTCCTTGACCCCGCCGAAGCGCTCGAAGTAGCTGTCCATGATGGACTTCGCCTCGCCGGGCGCGATGCCCAGCTGCTGGGAGAGCCCGTAGGCCGACAGCCCGTAGGCCAGGCCGTAGCTCATGGCCTTCACGCGCCGGCGCAGCTCCGGGGTCACCTGGTCGACGGGCACGTCGAAGACGCGCGAGCCGACGAAGTTGTGCAGGTCCTCGCCGCCGCGGTAGGCCTCGATCAGCCCGGCGTCACGTGAGAGGTGCGCCATGACACGCATCTCGATCTGCGAGTAGTCGGCGGTGACCAGGCTCTCGAAGTCCGGCCCGACGGTGAACGCGGAGCGGATCTTGCGCCCGGCCGGGGTGCGCACGGGGATGTTCTGCAGGTTCGGGTCGGTCGAGGACAGCCTGCCGGTCGAGGTGACCGTCTGGTGGAAGGTGGTGTGGATGCGGCCGTCGGAGCCGACCGACTTGATCAGGCCCTCCAGCGTCGACTTCATCTTCTGGTACTCGCGGTGGGCCAGCAGGTGGTCGAGGAACGGGTGCGGGTGCTTGACCGCCAGCTGCTCGATCTCCTTGGCCGCCGTGGAGTAGCCGGTCTTCGTCTTCTTCGTCTTGGGCATGCCGAGGGTCTCGAAGAGGACGACCTGGAGCTGCTTGGGGCTCGACAGGTTCAGCTCCGGGTCGCCGGCGATCTCGCGGGCGGCCTCCTCCTCGTGGGCCACGGAGTCCTCGAAGCCGGCGAGCTGCTCGCGCAGCACGTCGATGTCCACGGCGATGCCGGTGGACTCCATGCGCGCCAGGATGCCCACCAGCGGCAGCTCCATGTCGAGGTAGAGCTCGTAGGCGTCGATGCCCTGCAGCTCCTCGACCAGCTCGGCGGAGAGCTCGAGGATTGCGGCGGCCCGGTCGACGTCGCGCTCGCCGAGCGAGCGGCGCAGGTGGCGCTGGTAGACGTCGTCGAGGGCGTAGGTGCGCTGGCCGGGGTGCAGCAGGTAGGCGGCCAGCAGGGTGTCGTGGGCCAGCCCGCCGAGCTCGAAGCCGCGCTCGGCCAGGCGGTGGATGAGGTCTTTCGCGCCGTGGACGAACTTGGGCGAGTCGCCGGCGAGCCACTCGGCGAGCCTGGCCTCCTCGGCGGCGTCCAGGTCGGCCAGTTCCAGCACCACGGCGCTGCGCGCGACGTCGGCAAGCACCAACGTCTCCTCGCCCACCAAGTCGAGCGCGGTCGGGCGCTCGCCCAGCCACGCCACGCCGTCGTCGGAGACGGTGACGGCGTCGGGGGTGTCGTCGGCGGGCAGCTCGCCGTCGTCGTTCGGCACGACGGCGAGCACGCGCTCGCGCAGCTGGGTGCCGAACTCGAGCTCGTCGAACTTGGCGGCCACCTCGGCCACCTTCGCCTCGCGGAAAGTCAACTCCTCGGGCTTGACCCCGAGGTCGAGGTCGGTGACCATCTGCGTCAGCCGGCGGTTCATCCGCACCTGGTCGAGGCGCTCGCGCAGGTTGTCACCGGTCTTGCCGGTGATCTCGTCGGCGTTGTCCAGCAGGCTCTCGAGGTCGCCGTACTTGAGGATCCACTTCTGCGCGGTCTTCTCGCCCACGCCCGGGATCTTCGGCAGATTGTCGGAGGGGTCGCCGCGCAGCGCGGCGAAGTCCGGGTACTGCTCGGGAGTGAGACCGTACTTCTCCTCGACGGCCTCCGGGGTGAAGCGGTGCAGCGTGGAGACACCCTTCGTCGGGTAGAGCACGGTCGTGTTCTCGTCGACGAGCTGCAGGTAGTCGCGGTCGCCGGTGACGATCAGCGTCTGGCCGAGCGCCTCGTCGCCGTCGGCGGCCGTGGCCAGGGTCGCAAGGATGTCGTCGGCCTCGTAGTTGTCCACGCTCAGCGTCGTGATGCCGAGGGTGCCCAGCACCTCGCGGATGATGTCCACCTGACCGCGGAACGCCTCCGGGGCGGCCTCGCGCTGGGCCTTGTACTCCGGGAAGAGGTCGGTGCGGAAGGTGTGGCGCCCGACGTCGAAGGCGACCGCGATGCGGGTGGGTTCCTCGTCGCGCAAAAGGCCGGCGAGCATGGACAGGAAGCCGTAGACCGCGTTCGTGTGCTGGCCGCCGGAGGTGGAGAACTTCTCCACCGGCAGAGCGTAGAAGGCGCGGAAGGCCATGGAGTGGCCGTCGATGAGCAGCAGTCGTTCCGTCACGCCCGCCCAGTCTAGACAGCCGCGTTTATTCCGCGCGGGCCCGGTGCGCTAGCATTCTTCGGCAGGCCCCTGTGGCGGAACTGGTAGACGCGCCGCACTCAAAATGCGGTATCCGCGAGGATGTGTGGGTTCGATTCCCACCGGGGGCACCGCCGGAGGCGCCGCACCACGTGCGGCGCTTTTCGGCGCTTGGGGCCCGCCCCGCTTGCCGACGCCGCGCCGGTCGCCGTGGGCGCGTCCCCTCCGGCGCGGCGGCGCTGGGCCGTGGGGTCACGCTGCTAGGCTGGTCGGGTCAAGATCCGCCCGAAACTGGAGGTAGCCGTGCGTCGCCCCCTGTCCATGACCCGCCCTCCCGGGAGCGTGGTGCGCTAGATGTCCCGTCCGGTATCCGTCGTCCTCGACGTCGTCCGCGGCGGCCTGATCGGCCTCGCGGAGCTCGTGCCCGGCATCTCGGGCGGCACCGTCGCCCTGATCGTCGGCATCTACGAGCGTGCCCTGCACAACGGCAGCCTGCTGCTCGACCTGGCCAAGGAGCGCACCCGCGAGGCCGCCCGCCGCATCGACTGGCTGTTCCTGGCCGCCGTCGGCATCGGCATGGTCACCGCCGTGTTCACCATGTCCTCCGTGCTGCACGGCTTCGTCGACGGCCACCCGCAGGTCGCCCGTGGCCTCTTCCTCGGCATGGTCGCTGTCTCCCTGCTCGTGCCGGTCGGCATGATGGACCGCCGGCACGTCCGCCGGCGCCTGCCGTTGCTGGTGGTGCTTTTCCTCCTGGGCGCCGCGGCGGCCTTCTTCGGCACCGGGGTGACCTCCGCCCCGCGCGAGGACCCCTCGCTGGTCGTCCTCTTCTTCGCGGGCATGATCGCCGTGTGCGCCCTGGTGCTGCCCGGCCTGTCGGGCTCCTTCCTGCTTTTGGCCTTCGGCCTCTACCAGCCGGTGATGGGCTCGCTCTCGGCGCGCGAGTGGCCGGTGATCATCACCTTCGCCCTCGGCGCGCTGCTCGGCCTGGTGCTCTTCGTGCGCGTTTTGGACCACCTGATGTCCGAGCACCGGACGGTGACGCTTACTGTCATGGCGGGGCTCATGGCCGGCTCGCTGCGCGCGCTGTGGCCCTGGCAGGACGACGACGCCACGCTGCTGGCCCCCTCGGGCAACGTCGGCCCCGTGCTGCTGGCCGTCGCGGCCGGCGCGGCGGTCGTCGCCGCGCTGCTGATCACCGACCATGTCCTGGAGTCGCGTGGCTCGAAGGTCGTCACCCAGAAAGAACCGGAGGCCTGACCCATGACCGCCTCAACGCTGCGCCGCCCGCTGCGCGCCCTCGCCGGTGTGCTCACCGCGCTGGCGTGCGCGTTCGGCCTGAGCGCGTGCGTGACCAACGAGGAGACCGGCCACCCCGAAGGCTGGGAGGAGATCACTCCCCCGGCCGACCCGCAGGTGCAGGCGCTGGTCCCCGAGGAGATCGCCGCCCGCGGCTCCATCTCCATCGGCACCAACCCGCCCTTCGCCCCCTTCGAGTTCAAGGACTCGCAGGGCAACATCATCGGCTTCGAGATGGACCTCGCCGCCGCCGTGGCCTCGGTGATGGGGCTCGACCTGGAGATCCGCCAGCAGGACTTCGCCATGATCCTGCCGGCGATCAACGGCGGGACCATCGACTTCGGCGCGACCGGGTTCACCGACACCGAGGAGCGCCGCCAGGGCTTCGACTTCATCGACCACCTCTACGCCGGCATCCAGTGGGCGCAGCAGTCCGGTGAGCCCCCGGTGGACCCGGACCACGCCTGCGGGCTGACGGTCGCGGTGCAGCGCACCACGGTCGCCGAGACCGACGACGTGCGCCCGAAGTCCGCCGAGTGCGAGGCCCGCGGCGAGAAGCCGATCGAGATCCTGTCCTACGAGACCGCCGACCAGGCCGCCACCGCCCTGGTGGTCGGCCGCGCCGACGCCCTGTCCGCGGACTCCCCGATCACCGCCTGGGCCATCGAGCGCGCCGACGGCAAGATCACCACCACCGGTGAGGTCTTCGCCGCCGCCCCCTACGGCTTCGCCACCCCGAAGGGCTCGCAGCTGACCGACGCGATCGCCGCCGCCATGCAGGTGCTCATCGACTCCGGCGACTATGAGCGCATCCTGGCGCAGTGGAACATCACCGACGGCCTGGTCGACCAGGCCCTGATCAACGAGGAACCGGCTGATATCCGATGACTGAAACCGCACAGACTCAGCCCGCGCCCATCCGCGCGGTGCCGCTGAAGCACCCGGGCCGCTGGGTGACCGCCGCGATCGTGGTCGGGCTGGCCGCCTGGTTCCTCATCGGCGCGGCCACCAACGAGGCCTACGGCTGGGACACCTACTTCGCTTACCTCTTCGACACCCGCATCATCACCGCTGCGGGCCACACCATCGCGATCACGACGCTGGCGATGGTCCTCGGCGTGGTCGGCGGCGTGCTGCTGGCCGTGATGCGCATGTCGCCCAACCCGGTGCTGCGGGTGGTCTCCTGGGGCTTTTTGTGGGTCTGGCGCGGCACCCCGATCTACGTCCAGCTGGTCTTCTGGGGCCTTCTGGGGTCGATCTACCAGGTCATCGCCGTCGGCCCGGTGGAGATCAGCGTCGAGTCCGTGCTGAGCAACATGTTCCTGCTCGCCGTGCTCGGCCTCGGCCTCAACGAGGCGGCCTACATGGCGGAGATCGTCCGCTCCGGCATCCAGGCCGTGCCCGAGGGCCAGCTGGAGGCGTCCAAGGCCCTCGGCATGGGCTGGTGGATGACCATGCGGCGCACGGTGATGCCGCAGGCGATGCGCATCATCATCCCGCCGACGGGCAACGAGTTCATCTCGCTGCTGAAGACCACCTCGCTGGTCGTGGCCATCCCCTACACCCACGAGCTCTACGGCCGGTCGCTCGACATCGCCAACGCGCTGTTCGAGCCGGTGCCGATGCTGCTGGTGGCGGCCACCTGGTACCTGGTGATCACCTCGCTGTTCATGATCGGCCAGCACTACCTGGAGAAGTACTACGAGCGCGGGTCCACCCGCGAACTGACCGGCCGCCAGCTGGCCGCCCTCGCCGACGCCGAGGGCACGCTGCCCGGAAACGTCACCGTCATCCCCGAACCGGAACGGAAGGCCAAGAAGTGACCCAGCCCAGCAACAACCACGCCGCCGGCGCCGCGACCCCGATGATCGACGCGCAGCAGGTGTGCAAGTCCTTCGGCCAGCTCCAGGTGCTCAAGGGCATCGACATGACCGTGCCGGCCGGCTCGGTCACCTGCCTGATCGGCCCGTCCGGCTCCGGTAAGTCGACGTTTCTGCGCTGCGTGAACCACCTCGAGAAGGTCACCGCCGGGCGGCTCTACGTCGACGGCGAGCTGATCGGGTACAAGGAGAAGGACGGCACCCTCTACGAGATCTCCGAGAAGGAGGCCGCCCGCCAGCGCGCCGACATCGGCATGGTCTTCCAGAACTTCAACCTCTTTCCCCACCGCACCGCGCTGGAGAACATCACCGAGGCCCCGGTGCACGTCAAGGGCGTCGACGCGGGCGAGGCGGAGCGCCGGGCCCGGGAGCTGCTCGACATGGTGGGCCTGGCGCACAAGGCCGACGCCTACCCGGCGCAGCTGTCGGGTGGTCAGCAGCAGCGCGTGGCCATCGCGCGCGCGGTGGCCATGCGCCCGAAGCTGATGCTCTTCGACGAGCCGACCTCCGCGTTGGACCCGGAGCTGGTCGGCGAGGTGCTGCGCGTGATGAAGGAGCTGGCCGCCGAGGGGATGACCATGCTCGTGGTCACCCACGAGATGGGCTTCGCCCACGAGGTCGCCGACCAGATCGTCTTCATGGCCGACGGCCGCGTGGCCGAGCGCGGCACCCCGGCCGAGGTGCTGGACAACCCGCGCGAGGAGCGCACCCAGGCGTTCCTGTCGAGCCTGTTGAAGTAGACCAACCCGACAACGCAACGAGCCGTGTCAGGCCCCGCAACAGGGGACTTGACACGGCTCGATTCGACTGCGAACCCGTGGGTCACTGGGACTCACGGAGGGCGGCGACCTTGGCTTCGAAGATGAACTTTTCCTCGATGTCCCGGATCTCGTCCCGGATGAGAGAAATAGTATCGCCGACAGGCTCAAGCTTCTGGTCACTCAGCCCGTGGTCCCACAGCTCCGGATAGCGCAGCTGGTTCTCGCTGTCCGTAAAGTCACAGACGTCCAGCATGCCCCAGAGATCCGCCTCAAACCGCTCGAGTGTCGCCAGAGCCTCCCGGTGCCGCTCCAAGATCGCCTCTAGCCGCCGGATGAGTTCCGCCGGCTTCATCACGCCCTTCGACATCGAAGTATTCCTTCCTCCTTGTAGGTTCGAGCCCGCGGAAGCAGACCCCTACGGACACGCGATCAGCCGGCGTTCCAGTAAGAGTGGCAGGTACCGGAGGTCACGCCACCAGTCAGCGTGGCCTTTGCCCATTTCCCCCCAGGTTGAGTGGAATTGTTGGTTCGGCCACCCATGGTGACCGTGGCACCGTGGTTCTTGGTGCGGTGCATGTAGTGGGAAAAGCAGTGCTTCTCCGTGAAGTTCACCAGGTTCCACCCGTACTGCCAAGTGCCGCCACCGACGTTTTCGGTAGTAGTACCTGGCATAGCAAAGAGCGTGGCACCTTCACGATTGCGTTCAACATACCCTGAAAGATCCCCCTCAGGCGCAATCTCCGTGTCGATCGTGACTCTGCCCGACGTCGGAGCCCCGTGGTCATCAACAGAGAGGACCTCCTGCGTCACCCCGGGTGCAATCTCCACCGGGCCAGGCAGTTCGTCCGCCGCGGCGGACACAGCCACTCCTGCCCAAAAGCACAGCTCCAGCCGTGACGGTTGCTATTGTAGATTTGGCGCTCATTGCGATTCCTTTCTCGATCGGTGAGCGTCTTCCGTGGCCGCCCCGCCCCAACGGGGCGGCCACCACAAGCGTCCGCTATTGTTACCTGCACCGCAATCGCTTGGAACTAATCGTTACCCGTTCGTTATGGGTTGCCGCAGGTGTCGCTCAGCCGGTCAGAGCAGTCCGACGCCGCCGCGCACGAGCACCACCAGCCCGCCGAGCGCCGCCAGCGCGAGCGCCAGGGCGTGCGCCTTGTCCTTGGGAACCACCTGGGACAGCCGCGCGCCGTACGCGATGCCGACGACCATGCCGATCAATCCCACCGGCCAGATCCACGGGTTGACCACCCCCAGCGAACCGGCGCCGGTGACCAGCTTGATGATCACCGAGAGCGCTCCCCCGACCACGAACAGCGGCTGCAGCGTCGCCGCGTAGATCCGGTGGTCCCAACGGGCGGCCTGCGCGTACACCGTGATCGCCGGGCCTGCGATGCCGGCCAACGTGTTCATGAAGCCCCCGACCGCGCCGGCGACCAGCGCTGGAAAACGCCCGTGCGGGGTGGGCACCCAGCGCAGACCGAAGGTGACCACCGCGAGAGCCACGAGCAACGTGCCGCCGACGAGCACCTGCAGCAGGTCCGTCGAGATCGCCCGGATCACAAGCGCCCCCGGCACCGCGCCCAGGACCATCGTGGAGCCGACCGTGAGGAACTTCCGCAGATCGATGTTGCGCCACGTCGTCGCCGTGATCAGGGCCGCGTTGACCACCGCGAGCACGTTGACCACCAGAATGCCTTCCACCGGCCCCAAAAGCAGGCTGACCACCGGGCCTGCGACCAGGCCCAGGCCCATGCCGGAGAGCCGCTGCATGGCACAGCCGAAGACCACCGTGACCAGCAGGACCGCCAACACCGTCGCCCCGGCGCCGACCATCAGGTCTCCCCGCGGTACTTCGCGCGGACGGCCTCGACGACGTGCTCGGGCATCAGGCCGGAGACGTCGCCGCCGTAGCGGGCGACCTCCTTGCACAGCGTCGAGGAGACGTAGCCGTACTTCTCGTCGGTGAGCAGGAAGAAGGTCTCCACGCCGCTGAGCCGCCGGTTCATCTGCGCCATCGGCAGCTCGTAGTCGTAGTCCAGCGAGGAGCGCAGCCCCTTGACCAGGGCGTCGACGCCGTGGGCGGTGGTGTAGTCGACCAGCAGGCCGCCCCAGGTGTCCACGTCGACGTTGGGCAGGTGCTCGACGGCGCGGCGGATGAGCTCCATGCGCTCGTCGACGGTGAACAGCCCGGTGTTCTTGTTCGGGTTGGCGGTCACCAGCACCGTCAGCTGGTCCACGTGCGCGGCGGCACGCTCGAAGATGGACAGGTGTCCCAGGGTGATCGGGTCGAAGGACCCGGGGCAGACGGCTTTCACGGCTCTCTCGGCTTCCTCGTTCGGAAAAGTCAGTTCAACGGCACCCGCGCTCAGCTCTCGGCGCGCTCGAAGACGGCGACGTCCATGCGCGCGATGCCGTAGGTGCGCTTCTTCAGCTTCTGGCCCGTCGGCGTGAACCCCTCGGGCCAGGTGGTCTCCTCGTCGGCGGCGCGGCGCTCCACGGCGACCACCGCGACGTCGGCAAGCACAGGCTCGAGCGCGGCCAGCACCTTGCGCACGGTGGAGGCGCGCACGTCGTAGGGCGGGTCGGCGAGCACCATGTCGAAGCGCCCGCGCGGCGCGCGGCGCAGGTAGGCGAAGACGTCCTCCTGCTCGACGAGCGCCCCGGGAAGACCGACGGCCTTCGCGTTGGTACGCGCGACGGAACAGGCGGCCGCCGAGGAGTCGACGAGGACGGCCTCGGCGGCACCGCGGCTGAGCGCCTCGAGTCCCAGCGCCCCGGAGCCGGCGTAGAGGTCGAGCACGTGGCGGCCCTCGACGCCGAAGCGGGACTCCAGCGAGGAGAACAGGCCCTCCTTCGCACGGTCGGCGGTGGGTCGGGTGCCCTCGGGCGCCTCGGCGAGCCTGCGGCCGCGGGCGGCGCCGGCGACGATGCGCGGCATTACTTCCGCTCGCCCAGGGTCAGGATGCGGTCGCCGCCGCCCACATCGGTGAAGTCCTCGCGGTCGACGTCGGTGACGACGCCGGGGCCCGGGGCGCTGACGCTCGCCTCCAGCTTGGCGGCCTCGATGGTCGCCAGGTGGTCGCCCGTCTCGACCGTGTCGCCGACGGCGACGTGATACCGGATGGTTCCGGCGAAGGGTGCGTGAATCTCCATGGGCACAAGCTTAACTTTTCTCGATGTAGTCCTGGCTGTCCGGGTTGATCTCCGCGGCGAAGCTCTCGGCGAGTCCCCGGTCGCGCGCCACCAGGGCGTCCGCCTCCGCACGGGCCAGCTCGATGAGGTCGCGGTCGGCCTTCATGTCCAGCAGGCGCAGGCTGTTGCGGCCCGACTGGCTGGCGCCCAGGATGTCGCCCTCCTGGCGCAGCTCGAGGTCGAGCTCGGCGAGCGCGAAGCCGTCGTCGGTGTCGGCCACCGCGGCCAGGCGCTGCAGCACGCGCGGCTGCTCGGACTCGGTGTAGAGGAAGCACACGCCGGGGCGCGCGCCGCGGCCGACGCGCCCGCGCAGCTGGTGGATCTGGCTGACGCCGAAGTGCTCGGCGCCGCGGATGAGCATCACGGTCGCCTCGGGCACGTCGACGCCGACCTCGATGACCGTGGTGGAGACGAGCACCTGGACCCGGCCCGCGGCGAAGTCCGCCATGACCCGCTCCTTCTCCTCGGGGCGCATGCGCCCGTGCAGGACACCGATGCGCAGCCCGCTGAGCGCGCCGTGCTTGAGCTTGGTGGCGACGTCCTCGACGCCGCCCTCCTTCTCGATGCGCGGGCAGACCACGTAGGCGCGCCCGCCGGCGGCGACCTCTTCGCGGATGCGCCCGGGCACGCGGGCGACCCAGTTGGCCTGGTCGCGGCGCACCAGGAAGCTCTTGACGTCGCGGCGCCCGTACGGCAGCTCGCGCAGGGTGGAGACCTCCAGGTCGCCGAAGACGGTCATCGCGATGGTGCGCGGGATCGGGGTGGCCGTCATGACCAGCAGGTGCGGGTGCCCGCCCTTGAGGCGCAGCCGGTCGCGCTGCTCGACGCCGAAGCGGTGCTGCTCGTCGACCACGGCCAGGCCCAGGCGGAAGAACTCGACGGTGTCCTGCAAGAGCGCGTGGGTGCCCACGACGATATCCGCCTCGCCGGTGACGGCCGCCAGCAGGGCGGCGCGCTTCTCGGCCACGGACATGCTGCCGGTGAGCAGGCGGACGGTGACGTCCAGGCCGGCGCGTTCGAGGGTGGACGCAAGCGAGCGGGCGTGCTGGGCGGCGAGCACCTCGGTCGGCGCGAGGAAGGCGCACTGGTGGCCGTTGTCGATGACCTGCAGCATCGCGGCGAGCGCGACGAGCGTCTTGCCCGAGCCGACCTCGCCCTGCAGCAGCCGCGACATCGGCTCGGTGGAGTCCAGGTCCGCCGAGATCTCGCCGAGCACCTCGAGCTGGCCTGCGGTCAGCTCGAAGCCGAGGCCCGCGAGCAGCCGGTCGACCAGGCCGTCGGGTCTGGGTGCGCAGCGCACGGCGTGGAGGCGGCGGTTGTCGTCGCGGCGCAGCGCGGTCACGCACGCCAGGGTGAACGCCTCGTTGTACTTCAGCCGGCGCACGGCGGCCTCAGGCCCCTCGGGCCCGGGCAGGTGCACCCCGCGCACGGCGGCGTCGAAGCCGATGAGCCCCTCCGGCACCCGGTCGAGCGGCTCGTCCAGCGGCTCGGTGGCGCGCAGCAGGCAGTCGGCGGCCTGCAGGATGCGCCACGAGGTGATGCCCTGCTTGACCGGGTAGACGGGCAGGTGGCGCTGCTGGGCGAGCAGGCGGCGGATCTCGGCGTCGGCGTCCTCGTCCTTGTTCTTGCCCGTGCCGCTTGACGACGTCGCGTCCGTCGCCGCGACGGTTCCGTCACCGTCGCCGGCGCCTGCGGCGCCGGGCAGCTCGATGAACTTCGGGTGCTGCAGCTGGACCTGGCCGCGGAAGAAGGAGAGCTTGCCGGAGAACATCGCCCGGGTGCCGGGCAGCAGGCGCTCGGCGACCCACGGGCTGTTGAAGAAGGTGACTTCGATGTGCGAGGTGCCGTCGGTGACGAGCACCTTGCTCAGGAACCGGGGGCGCTCCTTGGCGGAGCGGCGGCGCAGCTGCTGGGTCTTGACGGTGATGACCTGGGCGACGCAGGTTACGATCTCGCCGGCCTCGACCTCGTCGAGGTTCACCGCCGAGCCCGACACGGAGTAGGCGCGCGGCAGGTGCGCCCACAGCTGGTCGGCGGTCTCGTAGCCGAGGGATCGCTTCAGCCCGCGCGAGAGCCGGGCCGGCAGGATCTCCTTCAGCGGCCGCTGGTCCCTCCACCCGAGCACGGCGTCACTCCACGCCGATCTCGACCAGCTCGTCGATGTCGCCGGCCGGGAAGGCCATCACGTCGACGCCGAGGCGCTCGGCGAGCTCCAGCTCGTCGAGATCGACGGACTCGTGCAGCAGCAGGCTGACCTGCTCGCCGCCGGCGGAGAGCAGGCGGCGGCAGGTGGACTCGACGGCCTCTGCGACGTCCTCGGCCACGGCGGTGACGGTCTCGCCCTCGAGGACGAGGACGTCGTCGCGGGCGCAGGGCCCGGCCGGGGTCAGGCGGGCGGACTCGGCGCGCACGAGCACGGCGGTGCGCATGCCGGCGGCGGCCTCCTGCATGACGTAGGCGGACACGCCGACCGGCTGGCCGGGGTCGTGGACCGCGAGCGCGGCGATGCCGGAGAGCAGCCGGGCCGTGGGCAGCAGGGTGATCTCCTGCTCGAAGGCGTGGCCGGCGCGCTCGACGGAGACGAGCTCGCGGTGGTTGAGCAGCCCGTTGGGCAGCAGGATGACCTCGTCGGCGCCGCTGGTGCGCACGGTGCGCGCGATCGCGGAGACGATGTCGTCGTCGCCCTCGGGCGCCGGCGGGGTGACCACGGCGGCGCCGGCCTCGCGGTAGAGATCGGCCACGGGGCCTGCCGGGGTGACGGCGATGACGGCGCGGCGCGGGGCCTGGGTCTGCTCGGGCAGCACCTCCAGGCGCAGCGCGGTGACGGTGCCGGCGGCGAAGAGGGCCTCGATGACGGAGCCCGCGGCACGGGTGTGGATGTGCACCCCGGCGGCGTGATCGCCGTCGCGGGCGAGCACGAGGCTGTCGCCCATCGCGGCCAGGCGCTCCTCGAGCGCATCGAGGTCGGTGCCGGAGATGTGGCACATGACCTCCAGGTAGGCGGGCCGGCCGTGCGACTCGGGCGCGGACACCTCGGGGGCCTCGGCGCCGGCGAGCTCCTCGGCCAGCGACTCCAGCAGGATGACGAAGCCGCGCCCGCCGGCGTCGACGACGCCGGCGTCGCGCAGCGCCTTCAACTGCGACGGCGTCTGCGCAAGGGCCGTTCGGGCGGCCGCGACGGCGGCCCGCACGACGTCGGCAAGCTCTGTCTGCTCCGCGGCGGCGATGCCGGCGGCGCGCAGCACGGTGATCACGGTGCCCTCGACGGGCTCGGAGATCGCGCGGTCGACGAGCACGAGGGCGATGCGCAGGGCCTCGGCCACGGCGGTGCCGTCGAGTTCGCCGCGTCCGGCGGCCTCGGCGATGCCGCGCAGCACCTGGGAGAGCACGAGCCCGGAGTTGCCGCGCGCGCCCTTGACGGCCCCGGTGGCCAGGGCGGCGGCCACGGCGGGGGCGGCGGCGTGCTCGTCGAGCTTCTCGGCCTCCTCGAGGGCGGCGCTCATGGTGTGCGCCATGTTCGAGCCGGTGTCGGCGTCGGGGACGGGGAAGACGTTGAGCTCGTTGATCTCCCGCCGCCTGCTGGCCAGTTCCGCCACCGCGCGACGGGACCAGCGCAGCAGCGTCTCGCCGTCGAGGCGTGCGGGGGCGGTCATGGATCCCAACCTTACAGCCGCCAGTCGACGGGTTGGCCGCCCTGGTCGACGAGGAGCTGGTTGGCGCGGCTGAATGGGCGCGAGCCGAAGAAGCCGCGGTGAGCGGACAGCGGCGAGGGGTGCGGGGACTCCACCCGCGGGGTGTCACCGAGGAAGCGCGCGCAGCTCTGCGCGTCGCGGCCCCACAGGATGGCCACCAGCGGCAGGCCGCGGCCTGCCAGCGCCCGGATGGCGGTCTCGGTGACCTCCTCCCAGCCCTTGCCGCGGTGCGAGGCGGGCTTGCGCGGCTGCACGGTCAGCACGCGGTTGAACAGCGCCACGCCCTGGCGCGACCAGGCGGTCAGGTCGCCGTCCTCGGGGCGGTCGATCCCGAGGTCGTCGTGGAGCTCGGTGAAGATGTTGGCCAGGGAGCGCGGCAGCGGGCGCACGCCGGGCTGGGTGGAGAACGACAGCCCCATGGCGTGCCCTGGCGTCGGGTAGGGGTCCTGGCCGACGATGAGGACCTTGACCTCGTCGAAGGGGTACTGGAAGGCGCGCAGCACGTCGGTCCCGGCCGGCAGGTAGCCGCGCCCGGCGGCGTTCTCCGCGCGCAGGAACTTGCCGATCTCGTGGACTCGGTCCTCGACGTCGGCGAGGACGGGCTGCCAGGAGGGGTGGACGGGAAGACTCATGGTCTCTAGAAGCTTACCCAGCCGCCGGAGTGGGCGGGCCGCTCTCCCCCGACGGTGACACCGGAGCCCTTGGTCACCCGGCCGACGACGCGGAAGCCGCTGGGGGCGGGCCCGGCGGTGGTGGCCAGGATGGTGTGGTCCTCACCGCCGGTGAGCACCCACTCCCAGGGGTCGGTGCCGGTCAGCTCGCCGGCGCGGATCATGTCCGCGTCCGGAGCGATGGCGTCACTGTCAAGGTCGATGGCCACCCCGGAGGCGGCGGCCAGCGTGGTCAGGTCCACGATCAGGCCGTCGGAGTTGTCGGTGGCCGCGGTCGCGCCGGTGGAACGCGCGATCATGCCGCGGGTCGGGTCGATGCGCGGGCTGGTGTGTGCGTCGCGGAGCACCTCGAGGCCTTTCGGCACCTCGCGGCCGTAGCGCTCGAGCAGGGCGAGGCCCGCGGCGGAGTGGCCGATGCGGCCGGCGGCGACGAGCTGCTGGCCGGAGCGGGCGGCGTCCAGGGTCAGCGCGGGCAGGCTGCCGCCGAGCGAGCCGATGGCCGTCACGGAGACGGTCAGCTGTTCGCCGGCGACGATGTCGCCGCCGACGAGGTCCGCGGAAAACTCGACGACGCGCTCGCCGATGCCGTGGGCGAGTGCGCGCAGGAAGCTGACCGGGGTGTTGGTCGGGGCGGCCACGGCGAGGACGGCGGCGACGGGGCGCGCACCCATGGCCTCGACGTCGGCGAAGTTCTGGATGATCGCCTTGCCGCCGATCTCCTCCGGGGTGGACCACTCGAGGCGGAAGTGGCGGCCCTCGACGGCCATGTCCGTGGTGACCACCGTGCGCGAGTTCGGCGGGGCGTTGAAGAGCACCGCGGCGTCGTCGCCGTTGAACTCCGAGGGCGCCTGGGCGACGATCTCCCGGATCACCGCCTTCTCCCCCAGCTCGGCGACGGTCGGTCCCGTGAAACGGGCGGGGAAGGTGGTGGCCACGGTCTCAATTCCTCCTAAAGTTGGACCCGGGAGGCAAACCGCTAGACTGGTTGCCCATGGGCGACACGAACCAATTTAGCCGCACACCTGTCTACGCGGCCCTGGTACTGGCGGTCGTTCTCGTCGTCGGCGTGCTCATCGGAGCCCGCGTCGTCTTCGAACGCGCAGGTGACCAGCCGGTCGCGCTGCCGGACCTGCCCGCCGAGCAGGCCGACTCCCCCGAGTGCACGGGGCTGATCGAGGACCTTCCGGAATCCCTGGGCGACTACGACCGCGCCGAGCTGGCCGAGCCGGCCCCGGCGGGCGCGGCCGCCTGGTCGAAGACCTCCACCGAGCGCGTCACGCTGCGCTGCGGTGTCGACGCTCCCGCGCAGTGGACCGAGGGCGCAGAGACCGAGGAGACCGGCGGCGTCGAGTGGCTGCCGGTCACCGACCCGGACACGGACCTGACCACCTGGTACTCGGTGGACCGCTCCGCGGTCGTGGCCGTCACCGCCGAGGGCTTCGACCCGACGGCGGACCTCGCCGAGACCGTCGCCGCGCTGCCGGCCGGTGCGGTGGAGAAGAACCCCCTGCCGCTGGCCGATGTGGTTACCCCGGAGGCCGAGGGCTGCGAGAAGGTGCTCGCCGCGCTGCCCGACGAGATGGGCGACTACCGCCGCGTCGAGGCCGAGGCCCCGCGGGCCCACTGGGCCGCGCGTGGGCTGCCGCCGGTGGTGGCCGTCTGCGGTGTGGCCATGCCGGAGTCCTACGCGCCGGGCGGGCAGGTCACCGAGATCAACGGCGTCAACTGGTTCTCCGAGGGCGACACGCTCTACGCGCTGGGCCTGGACAAGGTCGTCGCGGTCTCCACTCCCCCGGCCGGCGCCGACGGCGTGCTGGTCGCCCTGAGCGACGCGCTCAAGGCGGCCGGGTAGATCGGGCTACTGGACCAGACACGCTTGAAGGGGCCGCGCCGGTGGCGCGGCCCCTTTACTCTGCCTCGGTGGCTGAGGCGGTGTCCCTCAAGCGCGGGCGGTCTCGATCAGCGTGGCCAACAGGTCGGCGTACCCGACGCCGACGGCGCGGAAGACCTGCGGGTACATCGAGATCGGCGTGAAGCCGGGCATCGTGTTGACCTCGTTGAGCACCGGGCCGTTCTCGGTGACGAAGAAGTCCACGCGCGCCAGGCCCGAGCACTCCAGGGCCGTGAAGGCCGTCACGGCCATCTCGCGCAGGCGCTCGGTGGTCTCCTCGCCGATCTGGGCGGGGATCTCGGCGTGCACGACGTCGTCGAGGTACTTCGCGTCGAAGTCGTAGAAGCCCTCGTCGGAGTCCTCGGTGCCGGTCAGCCTGGCCGGCACGGAGGCGACGACGGTGCCGTCGGGGCGCTCGAGCACGCCGACCTCGACCTCGGCGCCGACGGTCTCGGCCTCGACGAGGACCTTGTCGTCGTCGGCGAAGGCCTCCTCGAGGGCGGCGTCCAGGTCGGCCCAGTCGGTCACCCGCGACACCCCGATCGAGGAGCCGCCGCGGGAGGGCTTGACGAAGACGGGCAGGCCCAGTTCCTCGCGGTCCTCATCCGAGAGCGTCTGGCCGGCGGCGAGCACGGTGCCCGCGGAGACCGGCAGTCCGGCGGCGGAGAGCACCTTCTTGGTGAACTCCTTGTCCATGCCGCAGGCGGAGGCCAGCACGCCCGGGCCGACGTAGGGCACGCCGGAGAGCTCGAAGAGGCCCTGCATGGTGCCGTCCTCGCCGAAGACGCCGTGCAGCACGGGGAAGACGACGTCGACGTCGGCGTAGCGGCGCCCGTCGAGGAAGGTCAGCTGGCCGGCGCGCTCGGGGTTGACGGCGAGGACGACCTCCTCGCCGTCGGTGACCTCGGGCAGCTCGCCGTCGTGGGCCTTGAGCGCCTCCGGGTCCCGGGTGCCGGCGACCCACTTGCCGGAGCGGGTGATGCCCACGGGGACCACCTCGAAGCGCTCGGGGTCGAGGTGGGACATGATCGCCCCGGCGGAGATGCAGGAGATGTTGTGCTCGGTGGAGCGGCCGCCGTAGAGCACGGCGACGGTGGTGGTCTGGCTCAAGTTCACTCTGCTTTCTTGGAGCGCCCCATCAGGGCGGTGATCATGTCGCGCACGTCCATGCCGCGGTGGCACACGGCGAAGACGGCCTGCGTGATGGGCATCTCGACGCCGCGGGTGCCCGCCAGCTCGAAGATCGAGCGCGACGAGATCACCCCCTCGGCGACCTGCCCGTGGGTGGCCTTGGTGGCCTCGGCCAGGGTGCCGCCCTCGCCGAGGCGGGCGCCGAAGCTGCGGTTCCTCGACAGGTCCGAGGTGCAGGTGGCCACCAGGTCGCCGAGGCCGGCGAGCCCGGAGAAGGTCCGCGCGTCGGCGCCGAGGGCCACGCCCAGGCGGGTGATCTCCGCGATGCCGCGGGTGATCACGGTGGCCAGGGTGTTCTGGCCCAGCCCGCGGCCGGCGGCGATGCCGCAGGCCAGGGCGATGACGTTCTTGCACGCGCCGCCGATCTCGCAGCCGGTGACGTCGGTGTTGGTGTAGGGCCGCAGGTACCCGGTGGCCACGGCGGCCTGGACGAACTTCGCCCGCGTCTCGTCGGCGCAGGCGATGACGGTGGCCGCGGGCTGCTCCTCGGCGATTTCGCGGGCCAGGTTCGGGCCCGTGAGCACGGCGATGCGCTCGCGCGGCACCTCGCCGGCCTCCTCGACGACCTGGCTCATCAGCAGGTAGGTGTCGGACTCGACGCCCTTGGAGATGGTGACCACGGTCGCGTCGGAGGGGATCGCGTCGCGCCAGCGCGAGAGGTTCTCGCGCAGCGTCTGGCTGGGCACGCCGAGCACCACGATGTCCGCGCCCTCGAGCGCGGCGGCGTCGTCGCTGCCGGCCGTGACGGCCTCGGGCAGACGGATGCCGGGCAGGTAGTCCGGGTTCTCGTGGGTCTCGGTGATCGCGCGGGCGAGCTCGTCGCGGCGCGCCCACAGGCGCACGGTGTTGCCCGCGTCGGCGAAGACCTTCGCCAGGGTGGTCCCCCAGGAACCCGCCCCCATCACGGCGACGTTGACCACGGCCGCCTCCTTTCCGTCGGTTCGCTCTCCAGCTGTCGCAGGACCGCCAAAATGAATAGCGGTGCGGATCGCTTCCCCAGCATAACGGTCACCGACGCGCGCGTGCGGGGCCGGGCGGGGTAGAAATAGGTACATGGCACTGCACGAAGAGGACAAGGACTCCGCCGCCGAACTGCTCGTCGACGGCAGGTACCAGCGCATCCCGCGCGACCCCGCCAAGCATTTCAAGCGGGCCACGCTCGCCGCCGGCGCGGTGCTCTACCGTCGGCGCGCCGACGCCGCCGAGGACGCCACCGGCGCCGACGCCTGGGAGACCGCCGTGGTGCACCGCCCCCACTACGACGACTGGTCGCTGCCCAAGGGCAAGGTCGACCCGGGCGAGGCCATGCCGACCACCGCGCACCGCGAGATCCTCGAGGAGACGGGCCTGGAGCCCCGCCTGGAAAAGCTCGTGGGCACGGTGACCTACCCGGTCGGCGACCGCACCAAGGTCGTCTACTACTGGACGGCCTCGGTGGTCTCCGGCGAGTTCACCGCCAACAACGAGGTCGACGAGCTGCGCTGGCTGCCCTTCGACGAGGCCGCCGAGCTGCTCAGCTACGCGGTGGACCGCAGGGTGCTGGAGAAGGCGCTCAAGCGCATCGCCGCCGGGGTGGACACCCGCGTGCTCTACGTGCGCCACGCCCGCGCGCACCAGCGCCGCAACTGGGCCGGCGACGACTTCAAGCGCCCGCTGGACAAGAAGGGCCGCCGCCAGTCCGAGATGCTCATCCCGGCGCTGCTGCCCTTCCACCCCACCGCCGTCTACTCCGCAGAGCCGGACCGCTGCCGGCAGACCGCCGCGCCGCTGGCCGACGAGCTCGGCGTGGACGTCATCGTCGACCGCGCCTTCGGCGACGAGGGCTGGCTGGAGAACATGACCGGCGCGCAGAAGGCGTTCACCGACGTCGTCGCGCGGGGCGGGGTGCCCGTCATCGTCGGCCAGGGCCTGATCATCCCGGACATGATCGCCTGGCTCTCGGCCAACGGCACGCTGCCGCTGGACTCCGACGCGGAGTCGAAGAAGGCCAGCTGCTGGGTACTCTCCTTCGCCGACGGCCGCCTGGTCGGCGCCGACTACCTGGCGAGCCCCCTGCCCGCCAAGTAGCCTCGGGCGCCAGCCCTCCGAAGCCGTCGACCTCCGGGAGGCCCCGACATGCCCAGGAAGATCCTCAGCGCGCTGACCGCGCTCGCCGCCCTCGGGGTCTGGGTGCTCATCATGAACCTCGCCGTCGTGCGAGTCCTGATGTTTTCCTCGGTCCCCCTCGGCCTTCTCACCGCGCTCAGCTCGATCCCCGCGCTGCGCGAGCCCGGGCGACGTACCTCCTCGGGCGTGGTCTCCCTGGTCGCGGGCCTGGTGGTCGCGGCCTCCGCGGTCTCCTTCATCACGGCGGCCCCGACCACCATCAACATCACGGGCATGGCGGGCATGGTCCTCGGCGGGATCGCGCTCGGGATCGCCGCCTTCCTGCCCGAGCGCCGCTCTGCCCCGGGCGGGGACGGCAGTGGCGCAGCGGGCGGCGACGACGCCGGCGGGGACTAACCCGCCCGGGTCGGGGCGTCGGAAATCTCTTCTCTAAACCCGCAGCGTGCCGCGCACGCGGGTGCGCACGCGCCCGCCGACCCAGATGGCGGTGCCGTCGTCGGTGAGGCACACCTCGCCGGCGCGGCCGACGTGGGCGCCCTGGGCGGCGGTGAAGCGCAACGGTGCGAGGCCGCGGGCGCGCAGCCACTGGGCCGCGGCCCCGTTGAGGCTGCCGGTGACCGGGTCCTCGAAGTTCGGGGTGAAGGCGCGCACCCGGTAGAGTGGCGCGTCTTCGCCGGTCAGGGCGATGAACCCGACCTTGGGGCCGCCGGGGCCGGGGTGGACCAGCGAATCGAGGCGGGCCGGGTCGGCGAGCTGGATGAGCCGCCAGCCCGGGCCGTTGTCGCCCCAGGCGTGCGCGGCGATCTCGTCTCGCGCCAGTCCGAAGGCGGCCGTGACCTGCTCCAGCTCGGCGTCGTCGAGGGGCCTGGTGCGCCGCAGCGGCGGGGTGGCGAAGGCCAGCTCGTCGGTGCCGGTGCGCACCTCGACCAGGCCGGCGCCGCACTCCTGGACCACCGTGCCGGGGCGCGCCGGAGTGCCGCCGAGCTCCAGCCAGGCGGCCGCGGTGCCGAGTGTGGGGTGCCCGGCGAAGGGAAACTCCTCGGTGGGCGTGAAGATGCGCACCCGGTAGTCCGCACCCGGCTCGCGGGGCTCGAGCAGGAACGTCGTCTCCGAGAAGTTGGTCCAGGCGGCGATGCGCGCCATCTCGGCGTCGCTCAAGGCTACGGCGCCGGCGACCACGCCGACCGGGTTGCCGGTGAAGGCCCCGGTGGCGAAGACGTCGAGCTCGAGGTAGTCCAGTCGCCTGTCGGTCACCGGGCGATCAGAGCACCGCGGGCTTGAAGGACGGGCGCGCGGCCTCGAAGGCGGCGATCTTGTCCTCCTGGCGCAGAGTCAGGCCGATGTCGTCGAGGCCCTCCATCAGGCGCCAGCGGGTGTAGTCGTCGACGTCGAAGGGGTAGACGCGCTCACCGGCGGTGACGGTGCGGTCCTCCAAGTTGACCGTCAGCTTCAGGCCCGGCTCCTGCTCCATCTGCTTCCACAGCAGCTCGACGTCGGTCTCCTCCATGATCCCGGCGAGCAAGCCGGACTTGCCGGCGTTGCCGCGGAAGATGTCGGCGAAACGCGGGGAGAACACGGCGCGGAAGCCGTAGTCCTTCAGGGCCCACACGGCGTGCTCGCGCGAGGAGCCGGTGCCGAAGTCGGGGCCGGCGACGAGCACGGAGCCGTTGGCGTAGGTCTCCTGGTTGAGCACGAAGTCGGGGTCGTTCTTGCGCCAGCTGGCGAAGAGCCCGTCCTCGAAGCCGGTGCGCGCGACGCGCTTGAGGTAGACGGCGGGGATGATCTGGTCGGTGTCGACGTTCGAGGCGTGCAGCGGCACGCCGACGCCGGCGTGGGTGGTGAACTTCTCCATGGTTATCTCTCCCTGGGTTCTCGGCGTGCGGTCTACAGGTCTGCGGGGGCGGCCAGGTGGCCGGCCACGGCGGTGGCGGCGGCGACCAGCGGGCTGACCAGGTGGGTGCGCCCGCCGGGACCCTGGCGGCCCTCGAAGTTGCGGTTGGACGTCGAGGCGGAGCGCTCGCCGGGGGCCAGCTGGTCCGGGTTCATGCCCAGGCACATCGAACAGCCGGCGGTGCGCCACTCCGCACCCGCGGCGCGGAAGACCTCGTCGAGGCCCTCCTCCTCGGCCTGGCGCTTGACCTCGGCCGAGGAGGGCACGACCAGCATCCGGGTGTTGGGGTTGATGTGGCGCCCGCGCAGCACGCCGGCGGCCAGGCGCAGGTCCTCCATGCGGGCGTTGGTGCAGCTGCCCAGGAAGACGGTGTCGATGGCGATGTCGCGCAGCGGGGTGCCCGGTGTCAGGTCCATGTACTTCAGGGCCTTGGCAGCGGCGGCCTTGGCGGCGTCGGTGATGAAGTCCTCCGGGTCCGGGACCCTCGAGCCCAGCGGCAGGCCCTGGCCGGGGTTGGTGCCCCAGGTGACGTAGGGGGTCAGGGCGTCGCCGTCGATGTGCACGACGGTGTCGAACTCGGCGCCCTCGTCGGTGGGCAGGGTCTTCCAGTAGGCCACGGCGGCGTCCCAGTCGGCGCCCTTCGGGGCGAACTCACGGCCCTCCAGGTAGTCGAAGGTGGTCTGGTCCGGGGCGATCATGCCGGCACGCGCGCCGGCCTCGATGGACATGTTGCAGATGGTCATCCGCGCCTCCATCGACAGCTTGCGGATCGCCTCGCCGCGGTACTCGATGATGTGGCCCTGGCCGCCGCCGGTGCCGATCTTGGCGATGATCGCCAGGATGATGTCCTTGGCGGTCACCCCCTCGCGCAGGGTGCCGGAGACCTCGACGGCCATGGTCTTGAAGGGCTTCAGGCTCAGCGTCTGGGTGGCCATGACGTGCTCGACCTCGGAGGTGCCGATGCCCATGCCGATGGAGCCGAAGGCACCGTGGGTCGAGGTGTGCGAGTCGCCGCACACGATGGTCATGCCGGGCTGGGTCGCGCCGGACTGCGGGCCGACGGTGTGCACGATGCCCTGCTTGACGTCGCCCATCGGGTACAGGCGCACGCCAAACTCCTCGCAGTTCTTGCGCAGGGTGGCCACCTGGGTGCGCGAGGTCAGGTCCTTGATGTCCAGCAGGTTGCCGCCGACCACACCGACGGTGGGCACGTTGTGGTCCTCGGTGGCCAGGTGCAGGTCGGGCCGGCGCAGCGTGCGCCCGCTCATGCGCAGCCCCTCGAAGGCCTGCGGGCTGGTGACCTCGTGGAGGAGCTGGAGATCGATGTAGATCAAATCGGGCTCGCCGTCCGCCCCGGGGGCGACGACGTGATCATGCCAGACCTTCTCGGCCAGCGTCAGCTTGTCGCTCATGTCCTCACACGCTTTCTCTCTCACCAGACGGGAAACTGCAGGTGGCCTCCGGTGATCCGAGACCTACGCCACAAGCGGAAAGTTCCGCTAAATGAGATGCTAGTATCGTGGCATGGGACAATTCAACTCATCCGGGATCAAGGTCCTCGATCGCGCGGTCGCCATCCTGACGTCCGTCTCGCGCGAACCGCGCACGCTCGCCGAACTGTGCGACGACACCGGACTGCCGCGGGCCACGGCCCACCGCCTGGCCACCGCGCTGGAGACGCACCGCCTCCTCGGCCGCGCCGGCGACGGGCGCTGGATGCCCGGCCCGATGCTCGAGCAGCTGGCCACGGGGCGCGACGAACTTATCGACGCCGCCGAACCCGTCATGGACCAGCTCAAGGACGCCACCAACGAGTCCGTCCAGCTCTACCGGCTCACCGGCACCACCCGCACCTGCGTGGCGGCCCGCGAGCCGGAGGCGGGGCTGCAGAACACGGTACCCGTGGGCACGCGCATGCCGCTAACCGCCGGCTCGGCCGCCCGCGTCTTCGTCGCCTACGGGGACGACGAGCTGCGCGAGCGCGTGCTACCCGAGGCCGAGTTCAGCGAGGCGGACCTCGAGGAGGTGCGCCGCCGCGGCTGGGCCGAGTCGGTCTCCGAGCGCGAGGTGGGGCTGGCCAGCCTCTCCTCCCCCGTCTTCGACGCCGAGGGCGAGCCGGTGGCCGTGATCTCGCTGTCCGGCGTGGCCGAGCGCCTCAAGCCCTCGCCCGGGGCGCTGTGGGCCGACGAGATCCTCGAGGCCGCCGCGGAGCTCAGCCGCAGCCTGCGGCGCTGATGCGCTAAAGCGTCGGGCCGGCCCTCCCCCGACGACCGCGCCCGGCCGCCACACCCCCAGCAAAAAGGCGCCGCCCGGACCCGAAGTGGTTC
>NZ_JASODI010000015.1 GCF_030211955.1 Corynebacterium frankenforstense
CGCCACCGCGGGCCCGGCCGGCTCTCCTAGCCTGGGGCCATGAGCTCCACCGACCACACGACCCCGACAGACACCACAACCGGCGCCGCCGTCGGCATCGTCTCCGACGACGGGCTGGCCGCCGCCCGCGTCGGCGGCGCCGTCGAGGAGCGCGACCGAGTGCGCACGGTGGTCGGCACCGTGCCGCTCAACTCCGACGGCGACCTGGACCTGGCCGGGGCAGGCGAGCGGATGCGCCGCGAGGAGGGCTGGTCGCGGCTGATCTACGTCACCGACCTGCCGCTGACGGCCGAGCGCCGCCCCGTGGTCCGCCAGTCCCGCCCGGACGGCTCGGTCGCCGTCGTCTCGCTGCCCGCGCTCGGCGTCCTCGGCGTCTCCCGGCGGCTGCGCCGCCAGCTCGCCGCGCTGCACGCCTTCGCCGAGGAGTCCGGGGACGACAGTGAGACCACTACCGCCACCGGCGGCGACGGCGAGGGTTCCGACGACGAACTGGCCGCCACCCACGTCCTGCGCGGGCCGCTGGCCCGGCTGCGGCTTCTGGCCGGCATGATCCGCTGCAACCGCCCGGCCACGCTGCTGCGCGCGCTGACCGGCTGCCTGGCAGCCGTCGCCGCGACCGGCGGGTTCGGCATCTTCTACGGCTCGATCTGGCAGATGGCCCACTCGATCCCGCCGTGGCGCCTGGCGCTGACGGCGCTGGTCTCGGTGGCCGTGCTCTGCGGCTGGCTCGTCTTCCACAACGGCATGTGGCACCGCGGCGGGCGGGTCTCGCCGTGGCGGCGCCGCCTGGACAACCTGTCCACGCTCGGCACCGTTGGCCTGGCCACCTGCGCGATCTACCTGGCGGCGGTGGCGATGATGCTCTTCCTCGCCGTCGTGGTCGTCCCGCCGGACTACCTGGCCGAGCAAATCTCCGCGCCCGTCGGCCCCGCGACCTACCTGGCCATCGCCTGGTTCGCCGCCTGCCTGGGCACGATGGGCGGCGCGCTGGGCTCCAACTTCGACCGTGACGTGACCATCCGCAGCGCGACCTACTCCAAGCGCGAGTACGCCCGCCGCGTGCGCTCCGGCTACTACGACGAGGAGGACGGTTCGCAGCAGGTGCGGGGGTAAGATCAGACGTCACCATGTCGAAGAAGAAATCCGCCGCCGCCACTCCCGCCCTCGAGCAGCTCGACGCCGCGGGCATCGACTACCGCCTCGAGCGCTACAACGCCGACGCCCACTCCGCCGACGGCTTCGCGCTCGACTCCGCCGAGCACCTCGGCGTGGACCCCGCGGCCGTGTTCAAGACGCTGATGACGGTCCTCGACGGCGACGAGGCGCTGATCGCGATCGTGCCCGCCACCGCGACGCTGAACCTGAAGAACCTCGCCCGCGCCGCCGGCGGCAAGCACGCCGAGATGATGGACCGCAACCGCGCGCAGGTGGTCACCGGCTACGTCGCCGGCGGCATCTCCCCGCTGGGCCAGAAGCACCCCCACCGCGTCTTCCTCGACGAGTCCGCCATCCTGCAGGAGAACATCTTCGTCAGCGCCGGCCGCCGCGGCTGGTCCCTGGCGCTGGCCCCCGACGACCTGCTCGCCGCCGTCGGCGAGCAGGGCGCCTACGCCGCGATCGCGGACTTCACCCGCCACCACCACTAGCTCGATTGCCGACGTCCCGCCGGTCACCGGGGCTGCACCACGCACCCCGGGCGCGGGTGCGCGCCGGGGGCGCGCACCGGGACGTCGTCAATTGAAGAGGCGTCAGTACGGCGCGATCGAGGAGCGGTGCGGGTCGATCGACAGCTCGGACTGGATCGGCGGGAAGGCGCGCTGCGGGCAGCCGGCGCGGGTGCACACGCGGCAGCCGGTGCCGATGCGCGCGGCCGTGGAGACGTCGTCGAAGTCGAAGCCCTCGGCGTAGACGGTGCGGTGCGCATGGCGGGTCTCGCAGCCCAGCCCGATGACGAAGAGCTTGCCCGGGGTGTTGAAGGCGCCCTGGTGGTGGCGCACGGTGCGCGCGATCCACAGGTAGGTGCGCCCGTCGGGCATCTGCGCGAACTGGCGCGAGATCCGGCGCGGCTGGGAGAAGGCGTCGTAGACGTTCCACAGCGGGCAGGTGCCGCCGGCCTGGGTGAGGTGGAAGCTCGTGGCGGACTGGCGCTTGGAGACGTTGCCCGCCCGGTCGACGCGGATGAAGGTGAACGGCACGCCCGTCAGGCGGGGCCGTTGCAGCGTGGACAGGCGCGAGGCGACCGTCTCGTAGCCCAGCCCGAAGGTGTGGCAGAGCAGCTCGACGTCGTAGCCGGTGCGCTCGGCCTCGGCGTGGAAGAGCCGGTAGGGCAGCGTCAGGGCGGCGGCGTAGTAGAGGCCGAGGCCGCGGCGGGCGAGGTTGCGGGAGTCCTCGCCGGTCAGCGCCTCGTCGTCGAGGAGCGGCTCGATCAGCGGGGACTGCTCGAGGTGGGCGAGCTCCGCGGCCATGCGGAAGGCGACCTGGCCGGGGTCGAGCAGGCGGGACAGCCGCAGCCTCAGGGTCTCCGGGTCGAAGCTGTGCAGCACCCCGCCGGCCGGGTCGACGTACTCGATCTCCACGCCGTGGCGCTCGTTGAGCCGCCGGGCCAGCGTCTCGGCGAGCTCGGCGACGCCGAAGCGGCGCACGCTCAGCTCCGCGGCGGTGTCCTCTGCGGCGCGGTCGAGGGTGTCGATGTAGTTGCGGCGTGTGTAGAAGAAGTCGCGGACCTCCTCGTGCGGCATGGAGGTCGACAGGATGCCGAGGTTGCGGCGCCCGAGGCGGCCGCCGGGGGAGTCCTCGCCGTGGGCGTCGTCGGGCAGGCGGCGGGTGTCGGTGGCCAGGGAGAGCTTGTCGCTGACGTTGCGGTACCGGCGGTGCATCTCGACGAAGGTGCGCGCGATGCCGGGGTGCTGGCGGACGAACTCGGAGAGCTCCTGCATGTCCGGGGTGCGCGCGCCGAGCTCCTGGTCGAGGACGACGTCGCGGACCTCGGCGACGAGGCGGGAGTCGTCGTCGCTGGAGAAGAAGGCGGCGTCCACGCCGAAGGTCTCGGTCACCCGCGCGAGGACCGCGACGGTCAGCGGGCGGACGTCGTGCTCGATCTGGTTGACGTAGCTGGCGGAGAGCCCGAGCGCCTCCGCGAGGGCGGCCTGGCTGAGGTCGCGTTCGCGGCGCAGCTGACGCAGCCGGCTGCCCACGTAGACCTTTCCCATGGCCCGTCATCTTAGCCGCCGGCCTCCCCGCGGGCTGTGGGGGTCGTCGGGAGGCGGCGCCGGGGCGCGTGCCAGGAAACTGGGAGGAAACGGCGGTCTTTCAACCTAAAGGTTGACACCTTTAGGGGTGATGCAAAGGAGAGTCGAATAAATGGTGACCAATCTCACTATTAGTAAAAACCTACTGCATCTCATATCGTCCGCGCCGTTATTTTCGGTCTTTAGGACCTACGGGACCAAACCTCTAGGTAAGCCTGTCCTAGGAAAAATGGGGGGGGAGGTGGCGGACGTATCGGGTACCCCCATTAACGGGTGGGTAACGCGGGGCGGGACCCCCTAGAGTTGGAGGGGACATTGGAGGTGTCATGACTGTCAAAAACCCGGACCGTGAAGCAATCCGTCACGGCAAAATCTCGACCGAGCCCCTGCGCGACAAGCCGGCCGTCCCGTCTTGGGCGCTGAAGCTCGGCATGGCCGTCACCGGCCTGATCTTCTGTGCATTCGTCGTCGTGCACATGGTGGGCAACCTGAAGCTCTACCTGCCCGCCCACGAGGACGCCCACGGTGTCGTCCGCCCCGCTCTCGACATCTACGGCGAGTTCTTCCGCACCGTCGGCGAGCCCATGTTCCCGCGCACCTCGCTGCTGTGGATGCTGCGCATCGTCCTGCTGGCGTGCCTGATCATCCACGTCTACGGCGCGTTCGCGCTGCACGGGCGTTCCCGTCGCTCCCGCGGCAAGTTCAGCCGCAGCAACCTGATGGGCGGCATGAACTCGTTCGCCACCCGCACGATGCTGGTCACCGGCGTCGTCCTGCTGCTGTTCCTCATCTTCCACCTGATGGACCTGACCATGGGTGTCCAGCCGGCCGCAGCGGACGTCTTCGAGCACGGTGAGGTCTACGCCAACGTCGTCGCGAGCTTCTCGCGCTGGCCGGTCGCGATCTTCTACATCTTCGCGATGCTGATGCTGTTCCTGCACCTGACCCACGGCATCTGGCTCGCCGCCAGCGACCTGGGCATCACGGGCAAGCGCACCCGTCAGGTCATCCTGTTCCTCGCCTACCTCGTCCCCGCGATCGTCGTGATCGGCAACATCATCCTGCCGCTCTCCGTCGTCGTCGGTTGGGTCAGCTAGGTAACGCGACAGCGACCATCAAGGGACGACTAAGGAAAAAGGAATTCCATGAGCACTCACACTGAAACCCAGGAACGTCCGGAGTTCACCGCACCGGACAGCAGCGTCGAGGGCGTCAGCCTCGGCAGTGTCCTGGACTCGCACGAGCCCAAGGGCGTGCCGACCAAGGACATGTGGCAGCACCAGAAGAACCACATGAACCTGGTCTCGCCGCTCAACCGCCGCAAGTTCACCATCCTCGTCATCGGCACCGGTCTCTCCGGCGGTGCCGCGGCCGCGGCCCTCGGCGAGCTCGGTTACACGGTGAAGTCCTTCACCTACCACGACGCCCCGCGCCGCGCCCACTCCGTCGCGGCCCAAGGCGGCATCAACGCCGCCCGCGGCAAGAAGGTGGACAACGACTCCGCCTACCGCCACGTCAAGGACACCGTCAAGGGCGGCGACTACCGCTGCCGCGAGTCCGACTGCTGGCGCCTGGCCTACGAGTCGGTCCGCGTCATCGACCACATGAACGCCATCGGCGCCCCGTTCGCCCGCGAGTACGGCGGCTCCCTGGCCACCCGCTCCTTCGGCGGCGTGCAGGTCTCCCGCACCTACTACACCCGTGGCCAGACGGGACAGCAGCTGCAGCTGTCCACCGCCTCTGCACTGCAGCGGCAGATCCACCTGGGCAACGTCGAGATCTTCACGCACAATGATCTGCAGGACTTCATCATCACCGAGCACGACGGTGTGAAGCGCGCCCGCGGCATCGTGACCCGCAACCTGGTCAACGGCGAGCTCCAGACCTTCCGCGGCCACGCCGTGGTGCTGGCCACCGGCGGTTACGGCAACGTCTACGGCATGACCACGCTGGCCATCAACTCGAACTCCTCGGGCATGATGCGCGCCTACGAGCGCGGCGCCTACCTGGCCTCGCCGGCGTTCATCCAGTTCCACCCGACCGGCCTGCCGATCAACGCGGACTGGCAGTCGAAGACGATCCTGATGTCGGAGTCGCTGCGTAACGACGGCCGCATCTGGTCGCCGGTCACCGAGGGGGACGACCGCGACCCCAACGACATCCCCGAGGACGAGCGCGACTACTTCCTGGAGCGCCGCTACCCGGCCTTCGGCAACCTCGTCCCCCGTGACGTCGCCTCGCGTGCCATCACCCAGCAGCTCGAGAAGAACCTGGGTGTCGGCCCGAACCACAACTCGGTGTACCTGGACTTCCGCGACGCCATCCAGCGCCTCGGCAAGGACACCGTGGTCGAGCGGTACTCGAACCTGTTCAAGATGTACCACGAGGCCGTCGGCGACAACCCGCTGACCAGCCCGATGCGCATCGCCCCGACCGTCCACTTCTCCATGGGCGGCCTGTGGACCGACTTCAACGAGATGACCTCGATCGACGGCCTGTTCGCCGCCGGCGAGTGTTCGTGGACCTACCACGGCGCCAACCGCCTCGGCGCGAACTCGCTGCTGTCGGCCTCGGTCGACGGCTGGTTCACCCTGCCGTTCACCGTGCCGAACTACCTCGCCGACCACCTCAACGAGCCGCTGATCGACGAGAACGACCCGGCCATCCAGGAGGCCGTCGACCGTGCCCGCAAGCACATCGACTACTTCCTCAACAACGACGGCCCGGACCCGCACGGCCCGGACTACTACCACACCAAGCTGGGCAAGCTGCTGTACTACGCGTGCGGCGTGGCTCGTGAGGACCACACCACCCGCGACGGCATCGCCAAGATCCGCGAACTGCGCGCCGACTTCATGAAGAACGTGCGCGTGCCGGGCCGCGGCGACGAGATGAACCAGGTCCTGGAGCGCACCCTGCGCCTCTACGACTACTTCACGCTCGCCGAGCTGATGTGCGTCGACGCCCTGGACCGCGACGAGTCCTGCGGCGCCCACTACCGCCTCGACCATCTCTCCGACGAGGGTGAGGCCGAGCGCGACGACGAGCACTGGTGCTTCGTCTCGGCATGGGAGGACAACGGCGAGGGCAAGTTCATCCGCCACGCCGAGCCCCTGCACTTCGAATCGATCCCGCTGCAGACAAGGAACTACAAGTAATGAAACTTCATCTTGAGATCTGGCGTCAGGCCGGGCCGACCCAGGACGGCGCCTTCGAGTCTCTCGACGTCGACGACGCGGTTGAGCAGATGTCGATTCTGGAGCTTCTCGACCACGTGAACGGGAAGCTGATCGAGCAGGGCAAGGAGCCCTTCGCCTTCGCCTCCGACTGCCGTGAGGGCATCTGCGGTACCTGTGGTCTGACCGTCAACGGTCGTCCGCACGGCGCCGGCAAGAACTCGCCAGCGTGCCAGCAGCGCCTGTTCAACTACAACGACGGTGACACGCTGAAGATCGAGCCGTTCCGCTCGGCCGCGTTCCCGATCATCAAGGACATGGTCGTCGACCGCTCCGCCCTCGACCAGGTCATGGAGCAGGGCGGCTACGTCTCGATCAACGCGGGTACCGCCCCGGACGCCGACACGCTCCACGAGAACCACCAGCTCGCCGAGTGGTCGCTGGACCATGCCGCCTGCATCGGCTGCGGCGCCTGCGTCTCCGCCTGCCCGAACGGTGCGGCCCACCTGTTCACCGGCGCCAAGCTCACCCACCTGTCCAAGCTCCCGCTGGGCAAGGAGGAGCGCGGCCGCCGCGCCCGCAACATGGTCGACCAGCTCGAGCAGGACTTCGGCCACTGCTCGCTCTACGGCGAGTGCGCCGACGTCTGCCCGGCGGGCGTCCCGCTCTCGGCAGTGGCGGCCGTCACCAAGGAACGCGCCCGTGCCGCCTTCCGCGGCAAGGACGACTAAGCTGAAGTAACACAACGGCGGACACGTAGAAAAGGAAGTCGACAGATGTCCCAGCACAGCGTCGTCGCCGACACGGCGTCGGAGACCCACCCCGCCTACACGGGGCGGATGCACTACATCGAGGGCTACGACCCGGTCAGCTTCGCCGCGCCGCACTCGTCGCTCGTGCGCTCCCGCACCTGGATCGGCATGGGCATGGTCCTGGCCGGTCTCGCCCCGCTCGGCATGCTGCTGTGGGTCGGTGCCATGCAGACGCGTAGCGCGTCCTTCGAATTCCCGACCACGACGTACCTGATCATCGGTATCGTCCTGGCGGTCATCGCCCTGGGCGTCGGGTCCTCCCTGATCTACAGCGGACGCAGCAAGTACTTCCAGTACCGGAAGGAGACCGGGCGCAAGAACTAGCCCGGCGCCTTCGCGCGCACGTCCGGGTCGATCTCGCCCCGGCACCTCCAGGCGGCGCGGCAGGTTCCCTCAACGGGGAGCCGCCCGCGCCGCTTTCTGCTGCACGCACGGCGCCGGTAGCGTGGGGGCGGGTCGAGCGCCAGGGAGGAGGACCGGGATGCTCCGCAAGATCGGGATGATCTGCGCCGCGCTGATCACGCTGATCGTCGCCGTGCAGCTGATCGCCGCCGGCGTCGACATGCTCTGAGGCCGCCCGCGGTCAGCGTGCCGCGGCGGGGGATAATGGCCGCATGGGACGACATGAACTCCTGCCCGCAGGCGACACCGCCGCGTCCGGCCCCGGTACCGATTCCGGTGCCGTCGACGTCGCAGCGCCCGCCGGCACCACCCACCGCGCGATGCCCGGGCCCAGCCCCGAGGTCGAGGCCGAGCGCCGCGCCGCGCTGCGCCGCCACAAGGCGCTCGTCACCGGGCTGCTCGTGGTCGCCGCCACAATCTTCATCGGCTGCGCCTGGTGGCAGGCCCGACCCGACGGGGCGCCTGTCTGGGTCGGCTACGTGCGCGCGGCCGCCGAGGCCGGCATGGTCGGCGGGCTGGCCGACTGGTTCGCCGTCACCGCGCTCTTCCGCCACCCGATGGGCCTGCCCATCCCGCACACCGCGCTGATCCCGCGCAAGAAGGACCAGCTCGGCGACGCGCTCTCCGGCTTCGTCGGCGAGAACTTCCTCAACGCCGAGCTGATCACCGAGAAGATCGCCGCCGCGGACATCGCCCGGCGCCTCGGCGAGTGGCTGGCGCGCCCCGAGAGCGCGGAGCGGGTCTCCGCCGAGGCGGGCCGACTGCTGGGCAACGCCGTGGCGGCCGTCGACCCGGAGGAGGCGCGCGAGGTCATCGACCGCAGCGTCATCCAGCGCATCGCCGAGCCCGAGTGGGGCCCGCCGATCGGGCGCATGCTCGCCGAGCTGATCAAGGAGGGCAAGCTCGACCCGCTCATCGACGAGGCCGTCGGGTGGGCCGACCGCGCCGTCCAGGGCTCCGAGGAGCTCATCGTCGACCTCGTCGACCAGCGCAAGCCGGTCTGGGCGCCCCGCTTCGTCAACAACCTCGTCGGCGAGAAGATCTACCGCGAGCTGGCCAAGTTCACCGCCGACGTCGCCGCCGACCCCGCCCACCCGGCGCGGCAGGCGCTGCGCCGCCGCCTGGCGGAGTTCACCCGGGACCTGCAGCACGACCCCGCCATGATCGCGCGTGTCGAGCGCTGGAAGACCGGCGTGATGTCCTCGCGGCCCGTGCGTGAGGCCGCCGCGGCCATCTGGGACCGCGGCTCCGAGCTGCTCTCCGAGGCCGCCGCCGACCCCGACTCCGCGCTGCGCCGTCGCATCGCCGGGCTGGCCCGCGAGTGGGGCGAGCGCCTCGAGACCGACCCCGCCCTGCGCGACTCCGTCAACCGGCGGGTGGTCGGCGCCGCGGCCTTCCTGGCGGAGAACTATTCCGACCAGATCACCGGCATCATCGCCGAGACCGTCCACGGCTGGGACGCCAAGGAGGCCAGTGACAAGATCGAGCTGATGGTGGGCAAGGACCTGCAGTTCATCCGACTGAACGGAACCGTCGTCGGGGCGCTGGCCGGACTTGTTATTTACACTGGGTCGCAGCTGCTCTTCGGCGTGTGACTCACGCCGGGGGCGCCTCCCGTTCGCACCACCGCAACGACACCGCAGCCGGGGCGCCGGCGAACCCGACGCCGCCGGAGACCGAGGAAGGACTCCCCATGACCAACCCCACCGACGGCCCGGACCGCAGCAACGAACCCCTCGACCGAATCGGGGAGGCGGCGCGCAGCCTGCGCGGCGTGATCAGCGAATTCGCCGGCAACCTGCGCGGTGACGACGCGGCCCCGTCCGGCCGGCACGCCGCCGAGACCGAGAGCCCCGGCCTGATCGACCGCATCAAGGAGGCCTCCCGGCAGGTCAGCGACGCCCTCGGCGAGATCCACGGTGTCGACGACGCCAAGGCCGCCGGTTCGCGCCTGGCCGACGAGGTCGAGGCGTACGTCTCCGAGCTGACCGCGCGGCTGCATGAGGCCGGCGACCGCACCGCCGAGTCCGGCCGCCCGGCCGAGGCCCGCGCCGCGGTCACCGACGCCGCCTCCGCGCTGCGCGCCGCCGTCGACGGCGCGCTCAAGCGCCTGCGCGCCGGTATCGACGACGCCTCCGACGGCGGGGTGGGCGAGCGCCTGACCGACCTGCGCCGCCGGCTCGATGAGATCCTCGGCGGCGGCACGGACGGCGACGGCGCGAACGGTGCCGCCGGCGCGAACGGCGCCGAGGACGCGGCCGCCGGCGACACCGGCACTCCCGATATCATCGACGGCGAGGTCGTGGACGACGGCCGTACCGGTAACTAGGAGAGGTTGACTTTTGACATTGGGTGGAGTGGCGGTCCTGCTGACGGCCCTGAACTGGTTCAAGTTCGCCCTGTACGCGATTGCGGGCATCTTCGGGCTGATCGGTGCCGTACAGGCGGCGACGACGCGTGAGGACGCGTTCACGGCCGCCGACCGCCAGCAGAAGTGGGTCTGGGTGGGCCTGCTCGTGCTCTCCGCGTTCTTCGTGGTCATCGGCCAGCCGCTGATCTTCCTGTCCTGGATCGGGCTGGTCATCATCGGCCTGTACTGGTGGGACGTCCGCCCGCAGCTGCGTTCCCTGATCAACGGGTCCGGCGGCTGGTGAGCCCCGAGGCGAACGCCGCAGCCGCCGCCCCGGCACGCCTGGGCGTCGACCTGACGGCACCCGGCGCCGTGCCGGACACGACCCCCGCGCAGACCGTGCGGCAGGCCGCCGCGCGCGCCGGTCAGGCCGGCCTGGGCGCCGTGCTCGCGCCCTCGGGCTGGCTGCCCCCGGACACCGGCGAGGACGACTCTGCGGCACCCGTCATCGCGACCTGCGGTTTCCCCTACGGCCGCCAGCACGACCTCGTCGCCGCCTCCGAGGCGCGCCTGGCCGTGCAGTTCGGCGCCGTCGGCGTGCTGCTGGGCCTCGACCCGGCGGTGGTCGCCCACGGCGGCGAGAACGCCGTGCTCACCCGCCTGGTCACCGCCCGCGAGGCCGTCTCCGAGCAGGTCTGGCTCGGCGTGCTCCTGCCCGCGGCCACAGCAGGCTCGGGGCTCGAGTACCTGGTGCGCACGGCCGCGCGCGCCGGCGTCGACGCCGTGGTGCTCGACGCCCGCGAAAGCGCCGAGGACCTGGATCGCCGCGTGCTCGAGTGCCGCGCGGGCCTGGGCGGCACCGCCACCCGCGTTGACGCCCTGCTCGGCGACGCTGAGGCCGCCGCGGGCGCGCTCGAGGCGGGCGCCGGCCGCGTCTTCCTCACGGATCCCTACCCGTTGCTTGCCGACGCCGCGCGCTGAGCACCGTCGGCGCACCCGCCGACGCCGCGCGTGCGCGCCCGCCGGGGGCGCGGCGGGGCGTCGTCAATTCAGGCGCGCAGCGCCGTCACCCGACTAGGCGGCCACCGGGGTGCGCCGCGGGGGCTCCACCGCCGCCGCATTCGCGTGCGCGCTCTGCCCGGCGCCCAGCTCGGCGGGGGCGCTCGCCTCGGAGAGCGGGACGTCGTCACCGCTGACGGTGACCACCGCGCCGCCGTCGACGACGCGGAACTCCTCGACGCGCAGCCCGCCGGTCGAGGCGGGGTCCACGGCGTCGTCGACGGAGCCCTGCAGGGCCTGCTCGATCATCTCGGTGACCTCCTCGGGCAGGTCGAAGCCGAAGAACGTGGTGCCCAGCACGTTGAAGGTCACGGTGCCGTCGGCGACCTGCGGCTGCATCTTCAGCGTCGCCGCGCCGTCGGTGAACTCGAGCTCGAGGGCCTGTGACTCCGGGTCCGAGGTGACGTCGGTGACCTTGATCAGCTGGCGCATGATCCCCTCGGCCAGGCTCTGCCCGTCCGAGACCCGGGTACCCGAGGTGGAACGGGAGCCGGCCTGCTCGAAGGCGCGCTGGATGGCGGCGAGCATGAACTCGTCGGGCACGTCGGTCGTGGCCTTCAGGTGCCCGGCCACCGGATTGTCCTGGTCGGTCAGGTCCAGGTCGGTGACGTGCACCTTCGCCGCCGGGGTGCCGCTGACCTCGGGGGAGCCGGCGTCGGTGCCGGTGATCTTGAGTGACTCCGGGGTGTCGATGTCCATCTGCGGGATCACCCCGCGCAGCACGCCGAGGGTCAGCGGGCCCGCCCCGAAGGAGACCTCCGGGTCGGCCTCGGCGGTCACGCCCTGGGCCTCGGTGGCCTCGCGGAACTGGGTCTTCATCTGCGATCCCAGGTACCAGCGCAGGCCGATCTCGGCGACGAGCAGCAGCGCCAGGAGCACCACCGCCACGATGAGCAGGGTCTTCCACAGGGTCTTCATCACCTGACCAGTGTGACGCATCCGACCCTCGCGGGTCCACGTGGTGCCCCTGAAAGTCACATGTCAACCGCACGCGAAAGCCCGGTCACCCACCCGGGGAGGGCCCCGGGGCGGGCGACCGGGCCTCGGCCTGGTCGGATCAGGTGCAGATCAGAGGTTGTCGCCGATCCACCGCTCGATGAGCTTGGCCTCGTTCTCGAGGATCTCGCCGAGGGCCTCGGAGACCTTCGGCTCGATGGCGTCGCCCATGAACGGGATGTTGACGCTGACCTCGTTGTCGTAGTCGATGGTGGTGGTCTCGCCGTCGCCGGAGACGGTGCCCTCGCCCTCGTAGCTGACGGGGGTGCCCTTGACGTCGGCGGTGTAGTCGAGGTTGACGTTGCCGTCCTCGAGCGGGCCGACGGTGACGACGCGCTTGACCTTGAGCGCCTGGGAGATCATGGAGCGCACGGCCTCGGGGAGGACCTCCAGGGGCAGGACCTCGAAGAGGGTCGCCTCGCCGCCGCCGTCGGTGGCGGCGTACTCGTGGACCTCGCCCGGCTCGGGGGAGAGGTTGGCCACGTCGAACTTCCAGAACTCCTCGTTGGTGAGGGCGGCGTGGACCTTCTCGACCGGCTGGTTGATGGTGACGGTTGTCTCGCTACGGGTAGCCATGGCCTTCAGACTACCGTTAAAGGCGTGTGTGCTGAACCCGTGACACCAGACAACGAGCTCATCCGCCGGCTCGGGGAGATCGACGCGGTGCGCGTCGACACCGGGACGCGCCTGGCCGACCTGACCACCCTGCGCCTCGGCGGGCGCCCGGCCGCCACCGTGCGGTGCGCGAGCCCGGAGGCCGTCTGCGCCGCCGTGGGGCAACTCGACGCCGCCGGAGCGCATGTGCTCGTCGTGGGCGGCGGCTCCAACCTCGTCGTCGCCGACGGCGAGCTCGACCTCTACGTCGTCGTTCTCGAGTGCGACGAGGTCGCCGTGGACGCCGCGACCGGCCTGGTGCGCGCGCAGGCCGGCGCCGTGTGGGACGAGGTGGTGGCCACCTCCGTGACCGCGGGCCTGGGCGGCATCGAGTGCCTCTCCGGCATCCCGGGCTCGGCCGGGGCGACCCCGGTGCAGAACGTGGGCGCCTACGGCGCGGAGGTCGGCGACCGGCTGACCCGGGTGCGCCTGTGGGACCGCGCCCGCCGCGTCGACGAGTGGGTGCCGGCGGCCTCGCTGGAGCTGGCCTACCGCTGGTCGAACCTGAAGTACTCGGGCCGCGCCGTCGTGCTCGAGATCGAGCTGCAGCTGGCCTGCGACGGGCTCTCCGCCCCGCTGCGCTTCGGCGCGCTGGCCCGGGCGCTCGGCGCGGAGCGCGCCGACGAGCGCTTCCCGGCCGCGCAGGTGCGCGAGGAGGTGCTGAAGCTGCGCCGCGGCAAGGGCATGGTCCTCGACGCCGACGACCACGACACGTGGTCGGCCGGATCCTTCTTCACCAACCCCGTCGTCGACGCGGAGACCGCCGACGCGGTGTGCGACATCGTGCGCGCCACCTACGGCGACGCGGAGGCCGACGGCATGCCGCGCTACCCCGCGCCCGGCGGGGTGAAGCTCTCGGCGGCGTGGCTGATCGAGCGCGCCGGGTACCCGCGCGGCTACCCGGACGCCGACGCCCCGGTCCGCGTGTCCACCAGACACACGCTGGCGTTGACGAACCGGGGCGGGGCGCGCACCGCGGATCTGGTGGGCCTGGCCCGCGAGATCCGCGACGGGGTGCGCGACTACTTCGGGGTCACGCTGGTCCCCGAGCCGGTCTGGGTCGGCGTCGAGCTCGACGGGTAGACCCCGTCGGCACCCAGGCGGGTGTCGGCGTCGAGCAGCAGGGCGATCTCGGCCTCGTGGCCGGCCTGCTCCGGCAGGCGGCGGGCGTCCGGCGCCTCGTAGAGCGTGGCACGGCCGATCATGCCGGCCTCCAGGCGGTGCACGCCGGCGCGCAGGCGCGCGGTGGCCCGCTTCCGCCAGTCGCGCGCGGCCTGCTCGCCGCGGGCGGTGCGCAGCGCCGCCTCGAAGACGGCCGGGTGCGCGAGCACCACGACCGCGGCGACGTGGCCGAAGCCCAGCGAGGTCAGCACGCCGGCCTTCACCGCGCCGGCACCCAGGTCGAGCGGGGCGCGCAGCCAGACCAGCGGGCCGCCCTTGGTGCCGATCTCCGGGTCGACGCAGTCGAGCGAGGCGTTCTGCGGCAGGCGCCCGGAACGCAGGATCTCGACGAGCTCGCCCATCTGGAACAGCGCGGCGCCGCCCTTGGCGTGGCCGGTCAGCGACTTCTGCGAGACCACGAACAGCGGGTTGCCCTCGTCGCGGCCGACGGTGCGCCACATCAGGGCGTGCAGCTCGGACTCGTTCGGGTCGTTCGCGTTGGTCGAGGTGTCGTGCTTGGAGACCACGCGCACGTCGTCCGGGGTCAGGCCGAGCTCGCGCAGGGAGCGCGCCAGCGTCGAGTTCTCCCCGCCGCGCGCGGCGCCGAGCGCACCCAGGCCGGGCGCGGGGATCGAGGTGTGCGCGCCGTCGGCGTGGCTGGCGGCGTAGCCGACCACGGCCAGCACCGGCAGGCCCAGCTCGGCGGCCACGGAGCCGCGGGCCAGCAGCACGGTGCCGCCGCCCTCGGCCTCGAGGAAGCCGCCGCGGCGCCGGTCGTTCGGCCGGGAGATGAACCGCGGGTCGATGCCCTTGGCCGTCATCTTCGCGGTTTCGGCGGTGGCGTTCATGTCGCCGAAGCCCTGCAGGGACTCGACCTGGACGTCGTCGATGCCACCGGCGACGACCACGTCGGCCTTGTGCAGGCGGATCTTGTCCACGCCCTCCTCGACGGAGACGGCCGCGGTGGCGCAGGCGGCGACCGGGTGGATCATCGCGCCGTAGCCGCCGACGTAGTCCTGCATGACGTGTGCGGCCACGATGTTGGGCAGCGCCTCCTGCAGGATGT
This sequence comes from Corynebacterium frankenforstense, assembly GCF_030211955.1. GTDB lineage: Bacteria > Actinomycetota > Actinomycetes > Mycobacteriales > Mycobacteriaceae > Corynebacterium > Corynebacterium frankenforstense_A. The sequence goes on from NZ_JASODI010000015.1 coordinate 14,925, forward strand.
CGCTGGGCCGGTCCTCGCCGAGGAAGCGGGAGACGAACACCTTGTGCAGGCTCTCCATGCCGCCGATGCCGGTGCCCTGGGTGGACGCGACGTCGGTCGGGTGCACGGCGCGCAGCAGCTCGGCCGGGGAGAACCCGGAGGAGATGAACGCGTCGACGGCGGTGACCAGGTTCCACACGGTGATGCGGTCCGCGGCGTCGATCATGGAGGCGGGCACGCCCCAGCGCGCCGGGTCGAAGTCGTCCGGCATCTGGCCGGCGACGCTGCGCGAGAGGGTCGCGCGGCGCGGCACGCGGGCGGTCGCGCCCTTGTGGCGGGTGACCTCCCACTCGCCGTCGGCCTCGCGCACGGAGGTCTTGGCGGGGTCGGCCGCGGCGATGTCCTCGGCCTCGGCGCGGGTGGGCACCGTGAAGGTGATGTCGCGGTCGAGGAAGACCTCGGCGACGTCCACGGAGCCGCCGTCCTTGAGGAAGAACTTGTCGCTGAGCGCGCGGATGCCGGAGCGGGCGACGACCTCGTCGCGGTAGCGCTCGTAGATCTCCTCCTCGGGCACGGCGGTGCCCTCGGCGTCGTACCAGCCCGGCGTCGGGTCCTCGGCCCAGTGGACCAGGCCGGTCATCCAGGCCAGCTCGAGCACGCCGGCGGCGGTGAGCTCGACGGAGCCGTCGCGGTGGATGCCGTACTCGGCCTCGGTGCGGGTGCGCCCGGAGCCCCACGAGGAGACCTCGCCGAGGCCGACCATGAGGACCATGTCGTCGAGGTCCTGGGTGACCTCGCCCAGCTGCACGCCCTCGCCGTTCGGCTGGACGGGCCGCGGGGAGTTCGGCAGCGCGGTGATGCTGGGCTCCTTGTCTCCGGCGGCGTTCGCGCCAGCGGACGTCGCGGTCGCCGTCGCTGCGTCCGTTGCGGTGTCAGCCTGGTTGGCGGCGTTCGCGTCAGCGGACGCCGCGGCTTCCGCGGCCAGCTCGGTGATGGAGATGGCGGCGGAGCCGAGGCCGCCGGTGAGGTCGGCGATGACCGGGGCGGAGGCCGCCTTCCTCCGGGTCTCGGCGTCGGCCAGCCCGACGAGCTCGGTGGAGATCTCCTCGGGGCTCCAGACGTGGATGCCGTGGGCGCGGGCGGCGGGCACCAGGACGTCGTTGCCGCCCATGAGGTTGGTGCCGGCGACCCAGCCGATGCGGGCCTGGGCCAGCGTGACGCCCTCGGGCCAGCCGGCCTCGGCGGACCACTTGGCGCAGATCGCGTCGAGGGCGGCCTTGACCTCGCCGTAGGCGCCGTCGCCGCCGAACATACCGCGGTTCGGGGAGCCGGGCAGCACGACGTGGCAGCGGGTGTCCACGGCGTCCTGGGCCAGGAGCGAGAGCCCGGCGATGGTGCGCTCGACGGACCACAGCAGCAGGCGGGCCTGGTTCTCGGCGGCCGGGCCGGCCTCGGCCAGGGAGCCGGAGACCGACGGGGCGGCGAAGGGGTAAGCCAGGGTGGGCACCAGGGCCGGCTTGATCACGGTGGCCTGGTTGCCCTGGGTCTCCACCTGCTCGGTGCCGATCCAGTCGATCAGGGCGTCGACGTCGCGGTAGCTGGAGAGGTTGGCGGGCACCAGCCACAGGGCCGCGCCGTTGACGGCGTGACGGGCGTAGAGGGTGCGGGCGAACTCCTTGCGGGCCTGGGGCACCCGCGAGGAGGTCATGATCACCGTGGCGCCCTCGCCCAGCAGGCGGGCGACGACGTCGGCGGCGATGGAGCCGGGGGCCGCGCCGGTGACCAGGGCGATCTGGTCGGCGAAGCGCTGCTCGGCGGCCGGCCGGGCCGCGGACTCTGCGATGCGGCGCAGCAGGGCGGGGTTCTCGCCGCCGTTGTCGGCCCACCAGTTGGCCTGGGCGGCGACGGTGGCGCCGGTGCCGGCGAAGCGGGCGAGGATCTGCTCCTCGTCAGTGTCCTGGGCAGCGGCGGCGGAGCCGTCGCTGCCGGCGGCATTCTTGTTGTCGGTGGCGGCGTCCTTGTTCCCGGTGGCGGCGGCGAAGCCGTCGTCACCGAGGGCGATGCGGGCGAGCTCCTCGCGGGCGGAGGCCCAGCGGTCGTCGAAGAGGACGGCGCGGTTGCCGTCGAAGGTCGGGGTGACCAGGCGCAGCCAGTCGGTGCCGAGCTCGGCCTCGACGGTGGCGGCCAGCGTGGCCGCCTCGGCGGCGCCCTCCCCGGCGGCCGCGAGCGCGGCGGCGGCCTCGTCGGCGTCGGTGTTGAGACCCAGCTGCTCGAGCACGCCGCGGGCGGCGGTCGCGAGCACGCCCTCCGCACCGGTGACGGTCTCGGCGAAGGCGTCGAGCGCGGCCGAGTCGACCACGGCCCCGCCGCCCTGGCCGCCGGCGGCGGCGCGGGAGACGGAGACGCCGGCGCGGGCGGCGACGGCGGCCACCGCGGCGTCGACAAGCGCGGTGACCTCCTGCTTGGTGGAGGCGGAGGTGGGCACGGTGGTCAGCTCGCCGCCGCGGACGGACTCGCCCTCGCGGGAGCCGAGCAGGATCTCGGCCTCGACGTGGCCGACCCAGCTCTCGGGCAGGCCCCAGGAGCCGGTGACGGCCTCGCCGATCGCGGCGGGCTTCAGGCCGGCCGCACCGGTCAGGGTGCGCAGGCGGGAGTCGACGGCCTCGCCGAGGACGGAGCCGAAGGGGTGGTAGCCCGGTGCGGCGGTGCGCACGCGCTCGCGCAGCGTGGCGACGTCCGCGTCGGCCGCGCCGTCGATGGCGGGCACGCCCAGCTCACCGGACATGTCCATGAGCAGCTGGTTGCGGCGCGAGCTGACACCGTTGGTCAGCTCCTCGACGGTGTCGGAGTCGTTGATCTGGTCGAGGCGGATCTTGTTCTGGAACGCGAAGAGCACCATGATCGCGTCGGCCGCGTCGAAGGGCAGCTCGGGCGCGTCGGCGGCGGAACCGCCGGCGGCCGGGGCGGTCGGGGCGGTCGGGGCGGCCGAACCGACCTCGGCGACCGCGGCCGGGGTGGGCGAGGCCTCGGCGGCCGGGGCGGGGACGGTCTCGGACTCGGAGGGCGCCTCGGGTGCGTCCTCTGGGCCGGTGGCGGCCGCGTCAGCGGCCGTCACGTCAGCGGCCGCCACGGGGGCGGACGCGACGTCGGAAAGCGTCACGGCGTCGTGGTCGCGCTCGACGTTGAAGACGGGCACGTGGCGGCCGAGGACGTCCATGGTGCGCTTGGCCATGTTCGCCAGCGTCGGGGAGGCGGCGAGGCCGACCTCGACGATCTGGTCGACGGAGTCCAGCAGCAGCTCCTGGGTCTCGATCCAGCGCACCGGGGAGGCGAACTGCCAGCTCAGCAGCTCGATGAGCAGCACGCGGGCGAGGTCGTTCGGGCTCAGCGAGTCCGCGGTGACCCCGGCGAGGCGCTCGGACGGGGCGACGGCGCGCACGGCGTCGAGGAAGTCGTCGGTCAGCTCGAAGGGGCGGGCGACGAGGTTCGGCACGTAGCGGCCGACCAGCGCCTTGAGGTTGATCTCGGTGGGCAGCAGCTCGTCGAGCTTCTCGGCGAAGGCGGCCACGCCCGGGCGCAGCACGGTGGAGTGGAACGGCACGTCGATGCCCGGGATGCGCACCAGGGCGCGCGGGTTGACGGCGTTGGCGGCCGCGGCCAGGGCGTCGAGCCCGGCGACGGTGCCGGCCACGGAGTACTGCTGGCCGGGGATGTTGTAGTTGACGATCTCGAGGAACTCGCCGGTCTGCTCGGCGATCCGGTCGACGTAGCCCTGGACCTCGTCCGGGCCCACGCCGATCATGTTCGGGCGCAGGGCGGCCAGGCCGTAGTTCGAGCGGCCGGTCTCGTCGCGCGGGACGAGTGAGCCCATCGCGGAGCCGCGCGAGTAGACGATGTCGATGACGCCCTCGAGTTCGAAGATGTCGCTGAGGCTGGCCAGGGCCGTGTACTCGCCGAGGGAGTGCCCGGCGTACATCACGCCCGGGCTGTCGGCCACGGCGTCCTCGTCGCGCAGGCGCTCGGTCTCCGCGTAGGCGACGACGGCCAGCGCGACCTGGGTGAACTGGGTCAGGTTGAGCACGCCGGCGGGGTGGCGGAAGGTCCGCCCGCGCACGGTCAGCTCGGTCGGGTTGTCGTCGACGATGTGCCGGATGGAGAAGCCCAGCGCGGTGCGCGTGTGGCGGTCGGCGCGGCGCCAGATCTCGCGGGCGGCGGCGGAGGCCGAGCGGTCCGCCGCCCCCATGCCGGTGGCCTGCACGCCCTGACCGGGGTAGACGTAGGCGGTCTTCGGCTCGGCGAGCAGCGCCTGCCCGCGCGAGATGACGTCGCCGCCGATACGGCACGTGACCTCGAGGGCGGCGTGCAGCCCGGCGCGGCCGACGCGCTCGACGGTGATCTCGACCTCGTCGTTGAGCTGCACCATGCCGTACATGTTGTAGGTCCAGCCCTCGACGTGGCCGTGGCGGCCGGCGAGGTGCTGCGCGGTCGCGGAGAGCCACATGCCGTGCACCAGCGGCGCGTCCAGGCCGACCAGGCGGGCGGCGTTCGCCGAGGTGTGGATCGGGTTGTAGTCGCCGGAGACCATCGCGAAGGCGGTCATGTTGCCCGGCGCGGTCACGGTCGCGCGGTCGACGAAGGAGCGCTGCCCGGAGCGGATGCCCGTGGCGGCCGGCGCGTCGCCGTACTCCGGCGCGGCCGGCGGCTGGGCGTGGCCGACGGCGCGGCCGCGGATGCAGAAGCGCTCGACCAGGGTGGCCACGAGCACACGTCCGCTTGCCGACGTCCCGTCGGTCGCCGTGGGCGCGCCCACGGCGCCGTCGGCGCCGACGCCGGCGTGCGCGACGTCGTCAATTTCACCGGCGTCCGCGAAGACGTCGAGGTCGACGCGCACGATGCGCCCGGAGGCGGACTCGTCGATGGAGGTGCAACGCGACTCGACGGTCAGGCGGCGGCCGGCGCCCGGGGCGGCGAGCTCGGCGAGCGGGCGACGCAGCTCGACGGAGTGGTCGAAGTGCACGGCGTTGAGCAGGCCCTCGATGACGGGGTAGCCGTCGGCGAGCCGGCCGGTGCCCAGTGCGGTGTAGATGGCCGGCCAGCAGGGGCCGACGAGCACGTCGGGGGTGCCGGCCTCGACGCCGAGCGGGGCGCCGGTGACGGTGCTGTGCGCGCGCAGCAGGTGCTCCGGCAGGTGGAAGGAGTCGGTGACCAGGCCGTAGGGGGCGGACTCGGTGGTGGCACCCACGGTCGGCAGGGCGTCGACGGTGTCGCCGGCGGCGGAGGTGGAGCCCACGCCGGCGACGCCGGCGAGCAGGGCGAAGACGCTCTCGGGCAGACGGGCGTCGCTGACCACGGGGGAGGCGCCGGTGTGCACGGCCGGGCCGAGGTCGAGCGGGATGTCGACGTTGCGCACGGCGTAGGGGCGCTCGGGCAGGTCGTCCCAGCGGGTCTCGGCGAGCACGCGCACGGTCCACTCGGTCTCGGAGTCGCCCGGGATGAGCTCGAAGGCGCCGGGGGCCAGGACGTGGGCCGGGTTGTCGATGAGGTGTCCGTGCCAGACGATCGTCGGCGAGGCGGTGATCAGCTCGCGGGCGTCGGCGGCGTCCTCGAGGCGGGCGAAGCGGGCGACCGGCTCGGCGTCGATGCGGCCGGCGGCGACCTGCTCGTAGCGGTCCAGGATGGCGGCGACGGGCTCGTCGACGGTGGTGATCGCGCCGACGGAGACCGGACCGGGGATGGCGCGCACGGCGGAGGCCGGGTAGCGCTCGTCCTGGGACTGCCACAGGGAGTCCAGGCCGAACCAGCGCTTGAGGTCACCATCGATGGCGGTGACCCAGGGCATAGGCTTGTGGTGCTTGCGGTTCAGTCCGACCCACCAGGCGGCGTCGCGGGCGGCCACGGCGGTCTCGGCGGCCTCCGGGTAGGCCTCCTTGAGGCGCGCGGCGGCGGCCGGGCCGTCCTCGACGGAGGCCAGGTCCGGGAAGAGAGTGGGGATCTCGCCGTGGTCGGCGGAGTTGAGGCGGGCCTCGACGCGGCGGACCAGGTCCAGGAAGCGGTCCGGCCAGGTCGGGTCGATCCACGGGAAGGCCAGGTCGACGAAGCGGTCGACCCACTCGGCGTAGGTCATCTCGTCGACGTCGCCGAAGTAGGGCTTGGAGGTCTTGGACAGCAGCTCGACGAGCTCCTCGCGGTGCTCCGCGTAGGAGTCCGAGTCCAGCTCGGTGATGCGGCGGGAGGCGGCGGCGAAGTCGTTGTCCAGCTCGTGCATGTCCGCCAGCAGGTGGGACTGGCCGGAGGTCACGCCGCCGGCGCAGGCCAGGCGGCCGACCCAGCCCTCGTTCTCCTCGGGCGCGACGCCCGGGGTCTGGCGCAGCAGCTCCTTGACCTGCGGGGAGGTCTTGGCCTCGCGGGCGGTCATGGCAGCGGTGCCCACGAGCACGGCGTCGACCGGCATGGCCGGCAGGCCGTAGGCGGCCGACCAGGTGCCCAGCAGGTAGTCCGCGGCGCGCTCGGGGTCGCCGAGGCCCCCGCCGACGGCGAGGGTGACGTTCGGGCGGCGGCGGATCTCCGCGTAGGTGGCGCGCAGCATGTCGTCGAGGTTGACCCAGGAGTGGTGGCCGCCGGCGTGGCCGTCCTCGACCTGCATGATGATGGCGGTGTCCGGGTTGTCGTCGGCGATGGCCAGGGTGGCGCGGATCTGCACCGAGGTGCCCGGCTTGAAGGCGACGTAGGGGTAGCCGTCGGCGTGCAGCTGGGCGAGCAGCTCGCGGGCCTCCTCCGGCTCCGGGATGCCGGCGGAGACGGTCACGCCGTTGATCGCGGCGCCGGCCGCGCGGGCTCGGGAGACGATGCGCTGCTGGCCGAACTGCAGGTTCCACAGGAATCGGTCGAAGTACATGGAGTTGAACTGGGCGGCGCGGCCCGGCTCGAGCTGGGCGATCAGGGCGTCCTTGTTGGCGGTGAAGACCTCCTCCGAGAACTGCCCGCCGCCGGCCATTTCGGCCCAGTGGCCGGCGTTGGCGGCCGCGGCGACGATGTCCGGGTCCACCGTGGTCGGCGTCATGCCGGCGAGGATGACGGGGGAGTAGCCGGTCAGCTTGGAGAAGCGGGTCTGCAGCTTGACTTCGCCGTCGGGCAGGCGGACCAGGCGCGGGACGAAGTCCTCCCAGGTCTCGGCCTGCGGGAGAGCGGTGCCCGGGGTGGCCAGGCGGTCGCGCTCGGCGGCGGAGCCGGCCGGGATGACGGGCACGCCGGTGCCGGCCAGCAGGTTCTCGGTCATCCGGGCCAGGCCGGTGTCGAGGCTGAGGACGTGGGTGACGCCCTTGGCACGCAGGTCCGCGACGCGTGCGGTCCAGTCGAAGTGATTGATGAAGATCTCGTTGACCAGCGCGGCGGCGTCGACGTCGGCGTCCACGCCGCAACGGCGGGCCCACTCGATCGCGGTGGCGGCGGCCTCCGCGTTGACCGGGTTGTGGAAGGCGGCGGCGACAGGCAGCTCGTCGAAGCGCGGCTCCAGCGGGTCGCCGCCGGTCTCGCGCTCCTCGACGCGCCGGTTGTGCGCGGCGACGAGCTCCTCGAGGGCGCGGCGCACGGCCGCGAGGTCCTCCGGGGTGCCGGAGAGCACCTGGTGGGTGGGGCCGTTGACGACGGCCACCACGGCGGTGCGGTCGGCCGCATCGGCGGCCGACGCGACGTCGTCAAGCGGCAGCCCGCGCACGGACAGCATCCGGGAGCGGTTGTCGAAGGCGGTGGGGGCCGACAGCGCGGTGCCCATGAGCACGGCGAGGGCGAGCGCGGCCTCGGGGTGGCGGACGGCGGCGACGCCGAGGTCGCCCTGGGAGTGACCGGCGCACTCGGTGGCGGTCAGGTCCAGGCCGAGGTCGCGGAGGTGCTCGACGGCGGCGATCTGGCCGAGCACGATGCCCGGCACGGAGACGGCCGGCTGGGCGTCGGCGGGGCGTGCCGCGGCGGTCGCGTCCGGGCCGGTCAGTCCGGTGAGGCGCTCGAAGACGCCGGGCACGGTGCTGCCGATCTCGCGGGCCAGCGGCGCGGTGCGGGTGCGCACGCGGTCGATGAGGGCCTGCAGGCGCGGCGCGACGCCGGGCTGTGCGGCCGTGGTCGAGACGGCCAGCTGCCACGGGGAACCCTGGCCGGCGAAGATCAGGGCCGGGTGCTCCATGGACAGAAGGGGGGTGAGGGACATGCTTATCCTTCGCGAATCGGCGGTCAGTGGTCGGCCGCAGCGGTCTGACGGCCCGTCTGGGCGGGCTGCTGGGCTGCACGTTTCTTTGGCCGAGGCAACATTATAGCGAGGATGGCTGATAATGTGAAGAAACACTCATGTTTGAGAGTGTCTCCGGTGGTGGGCGGTGCTAAATGTTTCTTCAGGCAATGTTACGTGTGCGTAGGTTAAGGCGGGGGTCTCGGGCTTGAGGCGAGGGTTTTGGGCGGAGTGGCTCTCGGGTCGGAGTGGTTGAGGTGGGGCGGTTCTGAGGCCGGAGTGGTTGAAGTGGAGGAGAGGTCGTTTTTGGGCCGGAGTGGCAGGTCGGAGTGGTTGGGGTGGGGGAAGGTCGTTCTTGGGTCGGGGCGGTTGAGGCGAGGGGGTGTTGTGGGGTGGGGTGCTGCCTCGTCGGGTGACGGGGTCGTCGGGGCGGGTGTCCTCTTTGGGGTCGCCGTGCACTGACCTGCGGGTTCGAAAAAGTTCGGGAATTTACCGAACATGATTGCGAATGTGTTCATGGTTCTGTATGCTCAAGGGCGAACGGAAAATCTCGGGGGACGACGTTTCATCGGTTCGGTGACGGGGCTCCGGGGCAAGGAAATATCGGCTTCTGAGTCGTTTTACTGCAGTGATCTGCGGTTCGGCGGGGTGGTGGCTGATCGGAGACTCTTTCGGTCCGGGAGAGGGGGTGTGTATCCATGAATGACCGGGAAGCTGTCGCGGAAACGTCCAGGAGTTCGAATGTTCGGGGCGAAGATTCTGCGTCGACGCGACCGGGCTCGAAGGCGAACTCCGCCTCGGGTGCGGAAGCCGTGGCCGCGGCGCTGGATGCTGCCGCCGACGCCCTTGTCGCGCTGCCGGACCTGGTGACCCCGGACATGAGCGCCGAGGACTTCGCCGCGATCGTTCCCGCGGTCGAACGCCTGGAGAAGGCGATGGGCTCCAAGGAGCTCGTCGACGAGGTCGTCGCCCACCTGGCGGGGATGCACCACGCCGGCGACATGGTCGGCTCGAACAAGGCCGAGCAGTTCCTGGTGCGCCGTCTGGGCCTGTCCCGCAAGGAGGCCTTCGACCGCATCCGGCGCGCGGAGATGACCTTCGGTGAGCCGCGCCCGCCCAGGGACGTCCCCTCCGGTTCGGTCGACGGTGCCGGCGATGGTTCGGGCGGTGATGACGGCCGGCCGCAGGATGAGCAGGATCAGCAGGGCGCGCAGGATCAGCAGGCCGGCCAGGACGGGTCCGACGGATCGGACGGCTCGGACACCCAGAGTGAGCGGCAGCGCCGCGAGGAAGAGAAACAGCGGAAGAGGCAGGAGGAGTGGGAGCGGCTGCAGGCCGAGCGGCGTGAGGCGGAGCGGCGTCGCGCCGCCGAGGAACGCGAGAAGGCCAGGAAGGAGGCGTACCGCAAGCGGGTGGCCGCGGAGAAGAAGGCCGTGATCGCCTCGGAGCTCGAGGAACTCCTGCCGACCGCCCGGCCCGGTTACGACCAACTGCTGCGCGAGGCTCTCGAGCAGGCGGATCGACGCGGGGTCGAGGACCTCCGCGACTGGGTGCGCCACCGGGTGCGTCGCGCGAACGCGCTGGCACGGGACCCGTTCGCGGCCCGGCGTCTGCGCAAGTTCTGGATCGGCAAGCCCGACGCGCACGGCGGTGCCCGCATCGGCGGGTATGTGCCGGGGGAGACGCTGGCGCTGATCGAGAGCCTGGTGTCGCCGGCGCGTCGCCCCGGCTTCGACTTCCCCGAGGGCGTCGAGATGGATGACGCGCGCACGCTGGACCAGCGCCGGGCCGACGCCCTGCACCAGGCGCTGCTGCACGCGGCCTCGTGTGACTCGAGGAAGCGCGGCGCGGCCTCCGTGGTGGTCTCCTTCACTGCCTCGGACCTCGACGACCTCTCCCCGGAGGAGCCGGCCGGTGGCGCCGGCCGGGACGCGGGGTCCGACGACGGTGGCCGGGTCGACGGCCCCGAGGGCGGCCCTGGCGGCGGTCCCGAGGGCAGCCCCGGTGGCGGCGGCGGAGGCTCCGGCGGAGGCCACGACGGCTCCGGCGGCGCGGCTGCCGCTCCGGGTGGGGCGGCGCCGCCGGGCAGAAGCCCTGCCGGCCCCGTCCACGACCTTCCGACCGACACCCGATCGCTCGCAGACATCACCGCGAGTGCCGGGCGCTCACCCGGAGGCCCCTTGAAGACGTACCCGACCAACACTCGTGCAGACCTCGACCTGTTCGCGGTGCTGCAGCTGCAGGCTGCCCGCCACGACATCATGGTGCTGCACAACAAGGACGGAAACCCGTTGATCGCGGGCCGGGCCTACCGTTCGGCTACCTTCATCCAGAAGGCTGCGCTGGTGGCCACCGAGCTGGTCTGCTCCTTCCCGGGGTGCACCCAGCGTGCCGAGGCGTGCGACGTCCACCACATCATCGCGTTCTTCCTCGCGGGGCGCACCGACATCGAGAACCTGACGCTGCGGTGCCGCACCCACCACACGGACAACAACGACCGTCGGAACGCGAATCTCGCCAGGGGATGGGCGGCCCGCGGGTCGGACGGCCGGGTCGGGCAGAAGTGGCCCGGCTCCCCGGAGATCGAATACAACGAGACGGCCCAGGCACAACTCTCGGCCGGGGCGCGCATCCGTGCCCTCAACGCGGGCACGCAATCCGACGACCGGTCGAGCGACCGATCCGACGATGGAACCGGCGGTGAACCCGGCGGCCGACCTGACGAAACGACAGGTGCGCCACCCGGTCAGTCGGGAGCAGTGGGCCCGTCACCGGGTACGCCGACCGAGGGGTCTGCCGGCCAATCGTCGGGGGAGCACGCCGCCGGCCAACCGTCGGACGAGGGGCCCACTGACCAGCCGTCGGGGGAGGAAGAGGAACTGCTGGACGAACTGCGCGCCGAGCGTGACCGCGAGGCGTGGGCGCAGGCAGACGACGAGTGGGCGGTGGAACCCGACGGGCCCTTCGACGCCAACTACAGCGACGACGCCGCGGGCAGCGCCGGCCGAGACGATGACCCCGAAGACGGCGAACAGCCCTACCTCTTCTCCGCGTGAGCGGAGCGGGCAGGGCTGGCGGAGACCTGCGGGGCAGGCCTACCGGGGCTCGCTACTTCTCGTTCTTCTCCAGGATCTTGAGCAGCTCTTCGCGCACCTCGCGGCGGCGGATCTTGCCCATCTGATCCCGGGCGAGCTCCTCGAAGTGGTAGAAGGTGCGCGGCACCTTGTAGCGGGTCAGACGCTCACGGGCGAACTCCTTGAGTCCCTCCGGATCCAGCGCCGCGCCCTCGTTGAGGGTCACGCACGCCACGACGGACTCGGAGCCGTCGCCACGCGGCACGCCCACCACGGCGAGGGTCTCGATTGCCGGGTGCTCGCGCAGCGCCTCCTCGACCTCGGCCGGGTAGACGTTGAAGCCGCCGGTGATGATGACCTCCTTGATGCGGGCCACCAGGCGGACGAAGCCGTCCTCCTCCATCACCGCGATGTCACCGGTGCGGTACCAGCCGTCGTGGAAGCTCTTCTCCGTGGCCTCCGGGTTGTTCAGGTAGCCCTTGAACACCTGCGGGCCCTTGACCAGCAGCTCGCCCTTCTCGCCGTAGGGCATCGTGCGGTCCAGGTTCTCCGGGTCGGCGATGCGCACGTCGGTGTCCGGGAACGGCACGCCCACGTAGCCGGGGCGGCGGTGCTCGCTCATCGGGTTACCGGTCACGATCGGGGAGGTCTCCGTCAGCCCGTAGCCCTCGACGAGTAGTCCGCCGGTCATCTCCTCCCAGCGCCGGACCGTCGAGACCGGCAGCGTGGACGCGCCCGAGAAGGAGTTGCGCACGCCCTCGATCTTCACGCCCTTCTTCTGGGCGGTCTCCACGATCTTCTCGTAGAGGGTCGGCACGCCCGGGATCCACGTCGGCGGATGCTTCTTGAACACGTCCATGATCAGGTCCATCTGCGGGCTCGGCAGCAGCACGAGCTCGCCGCCGATGAGCATCATCAGCGCGTAGTTCATGGTCATGCCGTAGGCGTGGAAACCCGGCAGCGCGGCGAGCATGCGCTCCGGCTGCTCGCCGAGGCCCGGCACCCAGTACTTGCCCTGCAGCAGGTTGGCGTAGATGTTGCCGTGGCTGAGCTGCGCGCCCTTCGGCGAGCCGGTGGTGCCCGAGGTGTAGAGGATCAGCGCCACCGAGTCGCGGGTGACCTCCTCGGGGGTCTCGACGTCGTCGCCGTTGCCGCCCAGTCGCGGCGAGAGCAGCATCGCCCAGGGCAGCGAGTTCGGCGCCGGCGCGGTCAGCTGGTCGCGCTTCTTGCGCAGCATCGGCAGCGGCAGCTTCAGCGCCAGCTGCATGGTCCTCGGCATCTCGTCGATCATGTTGACCGTGACGATCGTCTCCAGCTCGGACTGCCCACGCAGCCGCTCGAAGACGGGCGCGGCCTTGTCCCAGACGACGGCGACGCGCGCGGCGTGGTCCTGGAAGGGCCCGCGCAGCTCGGGGGTGGTGTAGAGCGGGTTGTGCTCGACGACGGTCGCGCCCAGCTTGAGCACGGCGTAGAAAATGACGAGGTGCTGCGGGCAGTTCGGCAGCGCGACGGCCACGCGGTCGCCCGGGCGCACGCCCAGGGCGCGCAGGCCGGCGGCCGCGGCGCGCACCTGGCGGTCGATCTCCGCGACGGTCAACGAGCGGCCGAAGAACCAGGTGGCGGGCTTGCCGGGGTTCACGGCGAGGTTGTTGTCGTAGATGTCGAGCAGCGTGGTCTCGCCGTAGTCGAGGTGGTGCGGGGTCCAGTCCCCGTAGTGCTGCAGCCAGATGCGGTCTTTGTCGGTCGTCTCGGTCATGTGCTGGGCGGTCCTTCCGGGATCCTGTCCGGGTGCGGTGCGCCGTGGCGCTTTCCGACGCCCGCGCCCCGCGCCCGGGGCGTGAACGGATCGGTCGCCGCGGTGCGGCGTCGTCGCTTGCGTGGTCGGTGTCGAAGTTACTGGAACGTAAGTTCTTGTTTCCCCGAGTATAAGCGTGACCCCGCGTGGTCTTCAGTCTGAGGGGTGCGCACTCCCCGTCCCCGCCCCGCGGACGGCCGTACGATGAACGCATGCGCGTTGCGATCATCTCCATGCACACCTCCCCGCTCGAGCAGCCGGGCACGGGCGACGCCGGCGGCATGAACGTCTACGTCCACGCCACGGCCCGCGAGCTCGCGCGCAAGGGCGTGCAGGTGGACGTCTACACGCGGGCGACCCGGCCGAGCCAGGGCGAGGTGGTCCACGTCGAGGACAACTACGACGTGGTCAACGTCGTCGCCGGCCCCTACGAGGGGCTGGCCAAGGAGGAGCTGTCGACGCAGCTGGCGGCCTTCACCGGCGGCGTGCTCGCCCACGCCCGCTGCGAGGGGCTGAGCTACGACCTGATCCACTCGCACTACTGGCTCTCGGGGCAGGTCGGCTGGCTGCTGCGCGACCTGTGGGGCGTGCCGCAGGTGCACACGGCGCACACCCTGGCGGCCGTGAAGAACCTCTCGCGCTCGGCGGGCGACACCGCGGAGAGCGAGGCGCGGCGCATCTGCGAGCAGCAGATCGTCGACAACGCCGACTGCCTGGTCGTCAACACCGAGGAGGAGGCGCGCGACCTGATGTCCCACTACGACGCCCAGGGCCGCGACATCGCCGTCGTTTCCCCGGGTGCGGACACCGAGCTCTACACCCCGGGCACCGACCGCAACACCGAGCGCGCCCGCCGCGAGCTGGGCGTGCCGATGCAGGCGAAGGTGGTCGCCTTCGTCGGCCGGCTCCAGGAGTTCAAGGGGCCGCAGGTGCTCATCCGCGCCGCCGCCGAGATGGTCGCCGCCCGCCCCGACCGTCCGCTGCGCGTGCTCGTCTGTGGTGGGGCCTCGGGCACGCGGGCGACGACCGAGCAATACCATCGCCTGGCCGAGGAGCTCGGCGCGGCCGGTGTGGTCCGCTTCCTCGACCCGCGCCCGCCGGAGGAGCTCGTCGGCATCTACCGCGCCGCCGACATCGTGGCCGTGCCCAGCTACAACGAGTCCTTCGGCCTGGTCGCCCTCGAGGGGCAGGCCTCGGGCACCCCGGTCGTCGCCGCGCGCGTCGGTGGGCTGCCCTACGCCGTCGCGGACGGGGAGACAGGTCTGCTCGTCGACGGCCACGACCCGGCCGACTGGGCCCGCGCCCTCGGCGAGCTCCTCGACGACGACGAGCGTCGCATCCGCATGGGTGAGGCCGCCGTCGGCCACGCCGCCGAGTTCTCCTGGGCTGCCAGCGCCGACGCGCTGCTCGACGTCTACCGCCCGCTGGTCAACCGCGGCGTGCCGGACTGCCAGGAGCGCAACGCCGCCGGCTAGAAGTTCAGCTCCCGGCGCCGCCGGTGATTTCCGACGCCGCGCCCCACGCCGTGCGCGGTTCCCGTTCCGTGCGTGTCCCACGCCGTGCGCGGTTCCCGTGCCGTGTGCCTGGCGGGCCACGTTCCCGCGCGCATGAACGGTGCGTCCACCCACGTGCCCGTCCGCATCGACCGCCGGCCACGTTCCCGCGCATGAACGGTGCGCTCCGCCGTGGTCCCCGCACAATTCTCGCACTGTCCGATTCCGCCCGTACGGACACGCCGACGCTGCACGGGAACGCCGCGGGGGTGCCGCGGGGGCCTCGGAAAGCGCCCACGACGCGCGTCGGGCGCGGCGGTAGGGCAGACGCGCCGTCGTAAATGTCCGGATATGCCCGGTCGGGCACCCGTGGGCGGCGAGACGGGCAAAAACATGGCAGAATGGTCGCCATGAGCAACGGAAAGCTGATTCTGCTCCGGCACGGCCAGAGCGAATGGAACGAGTCCAACCAGTTCACCGGCTGGGTCGACGTCAACCTGACCGAGAAGGGCCGCCAGGAGGCCATCGCCGGCGGCAAGCTCCTCAAGGAGAAGGGCGTCCTGCCGGACGTCGTCTACACCTCCCTGCTGCGCCGCGCGATCTCCACCGCCAACCTGGCGCTGGACGCGGCCGACCGCCACTGGATCCCCGTCATCCGCAACTGGCGCCTCAACGAGCGCCACTACGGCAAGCTGCAGGGTCTGAACAAGGCCGAGATCCGCGAGAAGTTCGGCGAGGAGCAGTTCATGGAGTGGCGCCGCTCCTACGGCACCCCGCCGCCGGAGATCGACGCCGACAACGAGTACTCCCAGGTCGGCGACCCGCGCTACTACAACCTGCCGCAGGTCCCGCTGACCGAGTGCCTCAAGGACGTCGTCGCCCGCTTCGTCCCGTACTTCACCGACAACATCCTGCCGCGCGCCGCCAAGGGCGAGCAGGTCCTCGTCGCCGCGCACGGCAACTCCCTGCGCGCCCTGGTCAAGTACCTGGACAACATCTCCGACGACGACATCGCCGGTCTGAACATCCCGACCGGCCAGCCGCTGGTCTACGAGATCAACGAGGACGGCTCCGTCGCCAACCCGGGCGGCACCTACCTGGATCCCGAGGCCGCCGCCGCCGGCGCCGCCGCCGTCGCCTCGCAGGGTAAGTAACGGAACAAATTCCGTCTTGACCTGGCAGATCCTCCTCGCTTTCGTGGCGGGGGCGGCCCTCGCAGGGCTGCTCCCGCCACTTCTGGCGTTCCTGCGTCGTCACCTGCGGCGCTACCGCTCGGCCGCCACGCTCGAGGAGAACCAGGTCACCACGGTCAGCCAGGTGCTCCACCTGGCGATCCAGGGCTCGCCGACGGGCATCGTCGTCCTTGACCGCGGGGGCGAGGTGGTGCTCTCCAACGGCTGGGCCCACGAGATGAGCCTCGTCCACGAACGCAGCGTGCTGCCCGAGGTGTGGGAGCTCGCGCTGCGCGCCTACGAGGACAAGGAGACCCACACCCTCGACCTCAACCTGCCAGAGCGGCGCACCGGCTCGCGGGTGACCTCGGTGCGCGTGGTGGTCAAGCCGCTGACGCTGGTCGACGACCGCTTCACCATCGTCTACGGCACCGACGAGTCCGAGAACGTGCGCATGGAGAACGCCCGCCGCGACTTCGTGGCCAACGTCTCCCACGAGCTCAAGACCCCGGTCGGCGGTATGGCGCTGCTCGCCGAGGCGCTCACCGAGTCCGCCGAGGACCCCGAGCAGGTCCAGTACTTCGGCAAGCGCCTGCACACCGAGGCACTGCGCATGTCGGACCTGATCACCGAGCTGATCAGCCTGTCCAAGCTGCAGGGCGCCGAGGCCCTGCCCGAGATGGAGCCCGTCTCCGTCGACGCCGTCATCGACGAGGCCATCGCCCGCAACCAGCTGGCCGCCGAGAACCACAAGATGACCCTGACCCGCGGCAAGCGCTCCGGCGTCTACGTCAACGGCGACAAGTCGCTGCTGGTCACCGCCGTGTCGAACCTGGTGTCGAACGCGATCCACTACTCCTCGGAGTCCATGCCGGTCTCCCTGACGCAGAAGATCGTGGACAGCGACGTCATCCAGATCCGCGTGACCGACCGCGGCATCGGCATCGACGCCGAGGATCAGAAGCGCGTCTTCGAGCGTTTCTTCCGCGTGGACAAGGCCCGGTCGCGTTCCACGGGCGGCACCGGACTGGGGCTGGCCATCGTCAAACACGTCGTCGCCAACCACGGCGGTAACATTAGGTTGTGGTCGAAACCGGGCACGGGTTCGACCTTCACCGTGGAACTTCCCATCTACCGTCCCGAGGACTCCGCCGACCCGGCAGACCCGGACCACCCGGCGGCCGAGGACGTCGTCGGTGGACCGGACCGTCCGGGCCGCCAGGCGAGGCAGGCCGCGGCCGGCAGGGTCGGCAAGGCCGGTCACCCCGGCAAGGCCGGGTCGACGGGCGGCGCCGACCGTGACGGACGTGGCGGCCGGGACGGACGGGATGACCATGGTGAACAGCAGGCAGACGGACCGCTGCGCAAGGCGGTCTCGCGGGTGACCGCCAGGAGAAAGGACAAGACACAATGACCACCATCCTCATCGTCGAAGACGAGGAGTCACTGGCGGATCCGCTGGCCTTCCTGCTGAACAAGGAGGGTTTCGAGACGGTCATCGCCGGCGACGGCCCGACCGCCCTCGAGGAGTTCGAGGCCCACGACATCGACATCGTCCTGCTCGACCTGATGCTGCCGGGCATGTCCGGCACCGACGTGTGCAAGCAGCTGCGCACCACCTCGAACGTCCCGGTGATCATGGTCACCGCGCGCGACTCCGAGATCGACAAGGTCGTCGGCCTCGAGCTGGGCGCCGACGACTACGTGACCAAACCGTACTCCTCGCGCGAGCTGATCGCCCGCATCCGCGCCGTCCTGCGCCGCCAGGCCGTCGACACCGAGGAGTCCGAGGAGGAGCCCGAGCGCGTCCTCGAGGTCGGCCGCGTGCGCATGGACGTCGAGCGCCACACCGTCACCGTCGACGGCGAGCCGGTCAACATGCCGCTCAAGGAGTTCGACCTGCTCGAGTACCTGCTGCGCAACGCCGGGCGCGTGCTCACCCGCGGCCAGCTGATCGACCGCATCTGGGGCGCGGACTACGTCGGCGACACCAAGACCCTCGACGTGCACGTCAAGCGTCTGCGCTCGAAGATCGAGCAGGTGCCCTCCCGCCCGCGCAACCTCGTCACGGTCCGCGGCCTGGGCTACAAGTTCGAGGCCTGAGCCGGTCGGGCCCGGTCACCGTCCCGCCCGCCCACCCGGCGGAGCGGGACTTTCGCGCGCTCGGGGCGGGGCGCGGCGTCGTCAATTGACGACGTCCCGCAGCGCGCCCAGGCGCGCACCTGTGGCGAGGTGCGTGGGGCGGCGCCCCGCGGCGCCGCGGGGAAGGGGCGTCGGTGTGCGTCGGCGGGTGTCCCCGTGTCGGGCGGGGCCTGCGCAGGGAGCGTGCTCTGGCTAGCTCCGCGACTCGAGGTTGGCGCGGGTGGCGGGGTGCGCCGGCCAGGCGACCGTGGGATCCTCGACGGCGGCCGCGGCGGCCTCGCGCAGGCGGGCGCGCTCGCGGCAGTGCTCGGCGAGCCGCTCGTAGGCGGCGTCGCCCATCAGGCCGCGCAGCTCCGACTCCTGGTGCTGCCAGACGGGGCGCTCGGCGGTGTGGCAGCGCGGCGCGCCCGTGCACCACCAGTCGAGGTCCTCGCCGCCGTCGCCCCAGGTGCGCCGCTCGTACTCGCCGATGACGGTGCGCAGGATCTCCCGGCCGTCGTCGCGGGTGACCCAGCGCTCGTCGCGGTTGAAGGGCACCTGCCAGCAGACCTCGGGCTTGGCCTCGGTGATGTCGACGCCTTGCGCGACGGCCCACTGGTGCAGCGCGCAGCCGGCGCCCGTCGCCCAGCCAGCGCGGTTGGCGAAGATGCACGCCCCGTCGACGACCTTCGTCTTCAGGGCGGGCTCGGGCTCGCCGTCCTCGTCGTCGAGCTCGTCCCAGACCAGCCACGGCTCGATCTCGGCCTCGACGGCCACTCCGGCGTAGTCGCCGGTGCCCGCCAGCCAGTCGTCGGTGCCCTCGGGGCGCAGCTGCCAGAAGCGCGCCGGCATCTGCGCGACACGCTCGACCAGATTCTCCCGGTCGGCCTCGTCGCTGAGGAAGGCGCCGTGCACGCAGCAGCCGACCTCGGGGAGGGCGGCGTCGATGCCGTGGCACTCCGGGGTGCCGAAGGCGCACTCCCAGTACGACTCGACCCAGGTCAGGTCCACGGAGAAGACGTGCTGGGGGTCCTCGGGGTCGGGGAACTCAAAGATCTCCCGGGCGAAGTCCGGGGGCACCTCACGGCCGGCGGTGATGGAGCGGCCGGCCGGGGACGCCTCCGGGAAGCCGAGGAACACCGGGGTCGACTGCGGGTGATTCACACCTGCTTACGGTAGACCGTCTACCCTGATGGGTGTGCGACTAGGTGTATTGGACGTGGGCAGCAACACTGTCCACCTCGTGGCGGTCGATGCGACGGCCGGTGGCCGGCCGACCCCGATGAGTGACTGGAAGACGTCGTTGCGGCTCGTCGAGCTCGTCGACGACGACGGAGCGATCGACGAGCGCGGGCTGAAGAAGCTGACCAAGGCGGTCTCCGAGGCCGCCGAGCTCTCCCAGCAGCTCGGGTGCGACGAGGTGATCCCCTTCGCCACGTCGGCCGTGCGATCGGCGACCAACCGGAAGGAGGTCATCGAGCACGTCGCCAAGAAGACGGGCATCACGCTCGAGATCCTCTCCGGCGAGGACGAGGCGCGCCTGACGTTCCTCGCCGCGCGCCGTTGGTACGGCTGGTCGGCCGGGCGGATCGCCAACCTTGACATCGGCGGCGGCTCGCTCGAGATCAGCACCGGCTCCGACGAGCACCCCGACGTGGCGTACTCGCTCGACCTGGGCGCCGGCCGCCTGACCCACGCGTGGTTCGACACGGACCCGCCCGAGCGCAAGAAGATCAACCTGCTGCGCGACTACATCGACGCCGAGCTCGCCGAGCCCGCGAAGATGATGCGCGCCTTCGGCGAGCCGCGCGTGGCTGCGGCGACCTCGAAGACCTTCCGCACGCTCGCCCGCCTCACCGGTGCAGCGCCGTCCTCGGCCGGCCCCTTCACCAAGCGGACCCTGACCGCCCCCGGCCTGCGCCAGCTCATCGCGTTCATCTCGCGCATGACGGCCAGCGACCGCGCGGAGCTCGAGGGTGTCAGCGCCGACCGCTCGCACCAGATCGTCGCCGGTGCGCTGGTCGCGGAGGCGTCCATGCGTGCCCTCGGCCTCGAGGAGCTCGACATCTGCCCGTGGGCGCTGCGTGAGGGTGTCATCCTGCAGCGCATCGACAAGGGCCTCGAATAGAAAGGGACACCATGAGCGACAAGGACAGCCAGGAGGGGAAGCAGCAGCTGACCGTTGCCGAGCTTCTCGCCCGCTCCGGCGACGGGTCCGGCTCGGGATCGTCGTCCCGCCGGCGGCGCCACCGCCGCAGCCTCGAGGAGGGCGGCATCTCCGTCGCGGAGCTGACCGGCAACATGCCGCGCGTCCGCGAGAAGCCCGCCGAGTCGCGGCACTCCTCGGTGCCGATCGACGCGCCGGCCGAGCCCGCCCGCAAGGCCTCCGACGACGCCGAGAAGAAGGCCGCCGCCGAGAAGCAGGCCGCTGAAAAGGCGGAGGCTGAGAAGAAGGCCGCCGCTCAGAAGGCGGAGGCTGAGAAGAAGGCCGCCGCCGAGAAGCGCGCCGCCGAAAAGGCGGAGGCCGACAAGAAGGCTGCCGAAAAAGCGAAGGCCCAGAAGGCCGAGGCCGACAAGAAGGCTGCTGACAAGGCCGCCGCCGAGAAGAAGGCAGCGGAGCAGGCCAAGGCCGACAAGCCCGCCGCGGACAAGAAGGTCGCCAAGCCGGAGAACGACAAGAAGACCTCCGGCACCGCCGCGGCCGCCACGGCCACCGGTGCCGCCGGCTCGGCCGCCGCCACCGTCGCGCCGAGCGACTCCGAGACCGGCGAGCTCGCCCGCGTCGAGGACACCTCGGACCACACCACCGAGCTCCAGGCCGTCCGCGACGACGCCGACGCCCGCACCGATCGCCCCACCGACGACCTCGACGCGGCCGACTACGAGGACGCCGACTACGACTACGACTACGACGAAGACGACGAGGAGACCTCCGGCGGCATCGGCTCCGTGATCATTCTCGCGGTCCTCGGCATCGTCGTCGGCGCGATCGTCTTCCTCGGCTTCCAGCAGCTCTGGGAGTCCGGCCTCTCGCGCATCCTGGTCGCCGTGCTGGCGCTCGCCGTCACGGCCGTCCTGGTCGGCGTCGTGCACGCCCTGCGCACCGCCCGCGACGGGCTGAGCATGGGCCTGGCCGCCGTCGTCGGACTGCTGATGACCTTCGGGCCCTACCTGCCGATGATCCTCTGATCGTCCGCCGACCGGCCCGCCGGTCCCGGCCCTGACACCCGGTCGTCCCGCCTGTGGGACGGCCGGGTTTCGCCGTTTTCCGTAGCCTCACGCACGGACGGCGCGGGGGCGCGCACGGGGTGGGACGGGACGTCGTCAATCGCGGCAGGCACGCGCATCGGTGCAGGTCGCGCGCTCGGGTGGAGTTGCGCGGTGCGTAGTGGCACCCTTGTGCGCATGACTTCAATCGCTGTTATCGGATGCGGGAAGATCGGCGAGGCCCTCGTCGCCGGCCTGACCGCCGCCGGAGTCGACCCCGCGACCGTTACCGTCTCGAACCGTCGCGAGGAGCGCTCCGCGGAGCTCACCGAGCGGTACGGGGTGACCGCCGTGACCGACAACTCCGAGGCCGCCACCGGCGCCGAGATCGTCTTCCTGTGCGTCAAGCCGGACAAGACCCTCGCCGTGGCCGAGGAGATCGCGGACACCGTCAACGACAACGAGCCGACCTCGACCGTCGCCTCCATGGCCGCCGGCGTGACGCTCGCCTCCCTCGAGGCCGCCATGGGCGCCGGCGCGCCCGTCGTGCGCGTCATGCCGAACACCCCGATGACCGTGGGCAAGGGCGTCAGCGCCATCGCCGCCGGCCGCTACGTTGACGACGCGGCCGCCGACGCCGTCGCCGAGCTGCTCTCCTCGGTCGGCGACGTCGTGCGCGTCGCCGAGTCCGACATGGACGCCGTCACCGCGCTGGCCGGCTCCGCGCCCGCCTATCTCTTCCTGGTCGCCGAGGCGCTCGTCGACGCGGGCGTCTCGCTGGGCCTGCGCCGCGAGGTCGCCACCCAGCTGGCCGCCGGGTCCGTCGCGGGCGCCGGCGCCATGCTCGAGCAGGAGGGCGCCGACCCGGCCGTGCTGCGCGCCGCCGTCTCCTCGCCGGCCGGCACCACCGTCGCCGCCCTGCGCCAGCTCGAGGAGTCCGGCCTGCGCGGCATGTTCTTCCGCGCGACCGAGGCCTGCGCGTGCCGCTCCGCGGAGCTCGGCGCCGTCGACGAGGAGGCCGAGGAGGGCGGCGAGGAGTAGTCGGCCCCGCGCCGCGCGGCGAGGGGCCGAGTACCGCGCGCAGCAGCGCCCGACGCCGCACAAAACGCCCCATAAAACGCCACCTACCGCGCCCGGAGGGGCGCCCGGGAAGCCTCCGGGTGCTCCCCGGCCGCTTCTCTTCGATCCACCCCGGCCGGGGGAGTGGTCCCATCCGCAATCGTGGGTCACTCCCAGCGCAGAGAATTTTTTCTTGCACGTGGGTCGCACGAGTAACACCGTTCACGCTAAGCTTGGCCGAGCATGTGCGTGTTCGTTCTGCGGGAGGGGAAGCCTGCAGCGCGTCACTTGCTGAAGGGTTAGGTAGTTTTATGGCCAATGAAGATAAAGGGACCTTCCTGACGGTCGCCGAGGTCGCGGAGATCATGCGTGTCTCCAAGATGACGGTCTACCGTCTCGTGCACTCCGGCGAGCTGCCCGCCGTCCGCGTCGGGCGCTCCTTCCGGGTCCACGAGTCGGCCGTCAACGAGTACCTTGAGGCGTCGTTCTACGACGCCGGCTAGCCCCGACAGGTCCCCGGCCCCGGGAGCCGCGACGCCCGCCAGGCGCCGTGGCACCCGGGGTCCTTTTGGTTGCAGGGCGACCTGCCGCTACACTGGACCGCATTCGTGTCGCCCGCCGTCTCCGCCGTTGGCCCGGCGCGGCACAGGCAGAGAACATCGTCAAACGAAGTGAGGAAAAGCCCCATGGGTTCCGTGACCAAGTGGCGCCGCAAGCGCATGTCGAAGAAGAAGCACCGCAAGATGCTGCGTCGTACCCGCGTGCAGCGTCGCAAGCTCGGCAAGTAAGCGCGCCCGCACGGCCTCTCGGCGCCGCCCGCCCCGGATCCTCCCGGTGGCGGCGGCGCCGTCGTCGTGTCTGAGGGGGTTTATCTCCGCCGTCCGGCCGGCCCCACCCGCGCCGGGTCCACCCGCGCCGCGAGCCCGCGCCGGCCCTACCCCCTGCGCCGCCAGCGCCGCCGCAGCCGCCACCCGGCGATGCTGAACGCGGCGGTGAACAGGCTCGGCACCCCGTAGGTGCGCACGGCCTTGCGCAGGCTGCGGTAGTCGCGCACCTGCCAGCCGCGCGCGTGCGCCTCGGCGAGCAGCTTGCGGTCCGGGTTGACCGCCACGGGCGTGCCCACCATCGACAGCATGGGGATGTCGTTGACGGAGTCGGAGTAGGCCGTGCACCGCTCGAGGTCCAGGTGCTCGATGGCCGCCAGCGCAGCGACCGCGTGCTTCTTGCCGGGGCCGTGCAGGATGTCGCCGACGAGCCGGCCGGTGAAGCGGCCGTCCTCGACCTCGGCGACTGTGCCCAGCGCCCCGGTGAACCCGAAGCGGCGCGCGAGGATCTGCGCGAGCTGCACCGGGGTGGCGGAGACCAGCCAGACCTGCTGACCGGCGGCCAGGTGCATGTCGGCCAGGTCGCGGGTGCCGGGGAAGGCGCGCTGCTGCATGCTGTTCTCGACGATCTCCTCGCACAGCGCGACGATCTCGTCGACGGGCCGGTCCTTGATGATCTCGAGGGCCATCGCGCGGCCCTCGGCGACGTCGTCGGCGTTCTCGGAGCCGGTCAGCCGGAACTTCAGCTGCTTCCAGCCGATCGAGACGATCTCGCCGAGCGTGAAGAAGCGCTTGCGCGCCAGGCCCATCGCGAAGGCGATGAGCGAGGAACCCTGGATCAGCGTGTTGTCCACGTCGAAGAAGGCGGCCACGCCCGGCTCCTGGGGGATGTCGGGGTCCGCGGGTGAGACCTTCAGCCCGCCGGCGGCCTTGATCGACCCGGAGACGGACTCGACGCCGAGCTCGAACTCCTCGAGGTCGATGCCGAAGACCTCGCGCACGGCCGCGGCGGCCGCGGCCTCGCCGGCGGCCTGTTGGGCGGCGTCGTCGAGCGGGGGCAGCGCGGTGGTCTCGAAGAAGTTGCGCAGATTTCCCCGGCTGGCGGACCACTGGGCGAGAAAGTCCCTCGGATTGCCCGGAAAGCGGGACGGGACCTGGGATGTCACGTGTCGGCGCCTTTCTGCGGCGGGTCGGCGGTTCGGGGGCTGCGGGCGCGCGGCGGACTCGGGCGGCCGGCGCCATGCGGTGGCGGCCGCCCTCGCGACGGTCGCCGCACCCCACCATCGTAGGCCGCATGCGTCCGGGTACGCGCGTCGAGACCGTCTCCGCTTGCCGACGTCCGTCGCCCCCGCGTGCGCGGCCCCCGCGGCGTCCGTGCGCGGGTTCGGCGGCGCGGTGCGCCGCCCACGGGGGTGTCGACCGTGCGTTTTGCCTGCTGCCGCGGGGTCGTGGAATAGGTCGGCCTCACTCTGCGTTCGCCCGGCGGGGGTGGTACTTATTGAATGTCTGACTTTCAGGATCGAGGGGCGCCGCGGGCGCCGCGAGGAGGCGCGCGGGTGAACGACCACCGGGTGGAACTCATGGTGCGGGCCGGCTGCGGTTCGTGCCTGCGGGTGCTCGACCAGATCCGTGACGTCGTCGCCGGAGCCGGGGCCTGGCTGGCCGTCCGGGACGTCGACGCCGACCCGGAGCTGGCGCAGGAGTACGGCGACCGGGTGCCGGTCGTGGTGCTCGACGGCGAGGAGTTCGCCGCCTGGGAAGTGGACAACGACGAGTTAGGCCGAGCTTTGTTGTCCTAGCCTCTCCGGCCTATTAAAATTTAAACCATTGGATTGATTTACCTATCGTGTGCGGGGCGGACCCTCGCGCGCGTGGGGTGGAGGAGCCGTCGGAGACGCGCACCGGCCGGGCGTCGGCGGTGGAGCAGGCGGCCCAGGAAAGCGGTGAGTTAAACGTGAGCGTGCTCGTGGTCGGAATGTCCCACCGGTCCGCGCCCGTGTCCCTTCTCGAGCGGCTGAGCATGGACACGGAGACCAAGCACTCCGCCGCCGAGGAGCTCCTCGACGGCCCGTCGGTCTCCGAGGCGATGATCGTCTCGACCTGCAACCGGTTCGAGGTCTACGCCGTGACCAGCGGATTCCACAAGGGTGTGCAGGACATCTTCAACATGCTCCACGACGTCTCCGGCGTCGACCTGGAGACCCTGCGCAGCTACCTCTACGTGCGCTACGGCGACGCCGCCGCCGAGCACGTCATGACCGTCACCGCCGGCCTGGACTCCATGGTCACCGGCGAGCAGCAGATCATCGGCCAGGTCCGCGCCGCCTACCAGGACGCCGCCGAGGCCGGCAGCGTCGGCCCGCGCCTGCACTCCCTGGCGCAGGCCTCGCTGCACGCCGGCAAGCGCGTGCACTCCGAGACCGCGATCGACGACGCCGGGGCCTCCATGGTCACCTACGCGCTCGACCACGCCCTGGACATCCTGCCCGCGATTGACGACGCCCCGGTGGGCGCCGCCGGTGCCGACGGCGCCGTCTCCGGTGGGGATGCCGCAGACGCCGGCGCTGACACCGCCGGCGCCGACCGTCCGCTGACCGGGCGCCGCGCGCTCGTGCTGGGCGCCGGGGCGATGGCCTCGCTGGCCGCGACCCACCTGGGCCGCCTCGGCGTCGACTCGCTGGTCATCGCCAACCGCACCCGGATGCGTGCCGAGCGCCTCGCCGAGCACTCCCGCCAGGCCGGGGTGGCCGCCGAGGTCGTCGACTTCGCCGACCGCGCCGCAGCCCTCTCCGGCGTCGACCTGGTCGTCTCCGCCACCGGCGCCGGCACCTTCACCGTCACCCGCGACGACGTCGACGCCGCCGGCCGGAGGCTCGTGCTCGTCGACCTGTCCATGCCGCGCGACATCGACCCGGGCGTGGCGGACTGCCGCAACGCCGGCCTGATCAACATCGAGGGCCTGCGCGCCGCCCGCGACGCCGAGGACGACAAGTCCGACGCCCGCCGCGAGGCCGAGGCGATCATCTCCGAGGAGCTGCGCTCCTACTCCTCCGAGCAGCGCGTGCGCGACGTCGTGCCCGCCGTGGCCGCCCTGCGCCGCCACGCCAACGAGCTGGCTGAGGCCGAGCTGAAGCGCCTGCGCAACCGTACCCCGGAGCTGACCGAGGACGAGTTCTCCGCAGCCTCGCGCGCGGTGCACCGCGTCGTCGACAAGCTGCTGCACCAGCCGACGGTGCGCGTCAAGCAGCTCGCCGTCGAGTCCGGCACCGTCTCCTACGACACCGCCCTGCAGGAGCTGTTCGGGCTAGACTACGCAGGTGACGCCGACCGCAGCGTCGCGGTGCCCGCCGCGCACCTGCCCGCCGGCGACTTCCGCAGCCGGTCCGACGAGGAGGGCCGGCACGCCGAACGCAAGGAGACTGCATGAGCGACGACCACCACATCCTCCAGATCGGTACCCGGGGCAGCGGCCTGGCCACCACGCAGGCCGGCCACATCCGCGATGACCTGACGGAGGCCGGGTGGGACGCCGAGCTCCACATCGTCACCACGCACGGTGACGTCAACATGGCCCCCGTCGAGCGCATCGGCGTGGGCGTGTTCACCCAGCGGCTGCGCGCCGCGCTGGCCAGCGGCGAGTGCGACATCGCCGTGCACTCCCACAAGGACCTGCCGACGGCCCCCGACGAGCGCTTCCACCTGGTGGTCCCGCGCCGCGAGGACCCGCGCGAGGCGCTCATCGCCCGCGACGGGCTGCCCCTGGACACCCTGCCCGAGGGCGCGAAGGTCGGCACCGGCGCGCCGCGGCGCATCTCCCAGCTCAAGGCGCACCGCCCGGACCTGGACATCCGCCCGCTGCGCGGCAACATCGACACCCGCATGGGCAAGGTCACCTCCGGCGAGCTCGACGCCGTCGTCCTCGCCTACGCCGGCCTGGTCCGCATGGGCCAGGGCGGGCGCGCCACCGAGGTCTTCGACACCGACCGGGTCATGCCGGCGCCCGCCCAGGGCGCGCTGGCCGTCGAGTGCCGCGCCGACGACGAGGACACCCGCGCGGCGATCGACTCCCTGATCTGCCGCGACTCCACCGTCGCGGCCCTCGCCGAGCGCGGCGTGCTCGCCCGCCTCGAGGCCGGCTGCACCGCGCCGGTGGCCGCCCACGCCGTCATCGACGGCGACCGCGTGCACCTGAAGGCCGGGGTCTTCGCCCTCGACGGCTCGCGCTCCCTGCGCGCCGAGGGCGAGGCCGAGGCCGACCCGCGCACCGCGCGCGCCCTCGGCGAGCAGCTCGCCGAGCGCCTCTTCGCCGACGGGGCCGCCGAGCTCCTCGGCACCGAATGACGGCGGGGGAGTGACGCCGTGGCCCGCCTGGAGATCTCCGACCGGAGACTGACCGTCGAGCTGGAGTGGTGGGAGAAACTCGCCGCGCACCGCTCGGACCTGAGCGTGCCGCTGCGCGCCGTGTCCGGCGTGGAGGTGCTCGAGGACGTCTTCGCCGACCCGGCCGTCGCCCGCGGCGAGCGCGTGCCCGCCACCCGCATCCGCGGGGTGACCGTCACGGGCACCTTCGATGCTCCCGACGCCCCCGGGGCCGGCCCCGTCTTCGCCGTCTGTCACGGCACCACCGGCCGCCCGCGGCCCGGCGTCGCCGTCGACCTCGAGGGCGTGACCGTGGGGCGCATCGTCGTCTCCACCCCGGACGCCGAGGAGTACGCGCGGCGCCTGCGCGAGCTCGCCGGCCTCGCCGACCCGGACGCTGACGCAGACGGCGGCGACTAGGCCGTCCGGCGGGGCCTCCAGGGGCGGCCTGCGCCCACGCGCATACGGCGCCGGCACCGCCGACGGCGACCACGGGGACGTCGGAAAGCGGCCCAGATAATAAGGAAAAGCCGGGGCCGCCCGCGGGCGACGGTTTTTCATTTGCCGCCCGCTAAATTATGGTGTGTATACCACATAGTGATGGAGTGGCGGCCCACGGGGTCGCCTCTTACGGCCCGTCGAACCGGCGGGCCGTACTACTGCCCATCACGGGGACGCCCGACACACGCACCCCGGAGACGCGGTCCGTGGGGTGGAGGGCACCCGTCGCGCCGCCCGCCGGCCGCGACGGACGCGGCGTCCCGCACCCGGTGCCCGGTCCCCGTCCGCGAGCGAGAAAAGAAGTACATGAGCATGGCCCAGCAGGAGTCCCCCCAGCCCCAGGGCACGGTCGTCTTCGTCGGCGCCGGCCCAGGCAACTCCGACCTGCTGACCGTCCGCGCCCGCGAGGTGCTCGCCCACACGGCCACCGCGCTGGTGGAACCCGAGGTCCTCGACGGCGTGCGCGCGGTCGTCGCGAGCGCGCTGCCCGTCCCGCAGGAGAAGATCGACGCCGCCGAGGAGGCCTACAAGCGCCTCGTCGAGGAGACCAAGGCCGGCGGTGCCCGCCGCCGCCCGCCCCGCCCGGCGCCGCCGACGGCCGCCGAGGTGGAGGAGCTCGCCTGCGACGACCCCCGGGACGTCGCCAAGCGGCTCGTCGAGCTGACCGCCGGGGGCGAGAACGTCGTGCGCCTCGTCACCGGCAACCCGCTCTCGCGCGAGGGCGTGCTCGCCGAGATCAACGCCGTGGCCGCCGCCGACGCCGACTTCCAGGTCGTGCCCGGCATGTCGCTGCCCTCGACGGTGCCGGCCTACGCGGGCATCGCGCTCGGCTCCACCTTCACCGAGACCGACGTCACCGACGGCGACGTCGACTGGGACCAGCTGGCCTCCGCGCCGCAGCCGCTCGTGCTGCAGGCCACCCGCGAGGACCTGCCCACCATCGCCGCCGAGCTGCTCGACCGCGGCCTGCCCGCCGCGATGCCCGCCTCCGTGACGGTCAACGGCACCACCCGGCTGCAGCGCACCGTCGACGCCACCCTGGGGACGCTGGGCCGCCTCGACACCGAGCTCGACGGCCAGCTCGTGGCGACCCTGGGCACCGCCGTCGACTCGCGCTCGAAGTACTCCTGGTGGGAGAACCGCCCGCTCTACGGCTGGCGGGTGCTCGTGCCGCGCGCGAAGTCGCAGGCCGCGCCGATGAGCGCGCGCCTGGCCTCGCACGGCGCGATCCCGCAGGAGGTGCCGACGATCTCCCTGGAGCCGCCGCGCAACCCCAACCAGATGGAGCGCGCCATCAAGGGCATCGTCGAGGGCCGCTACCAGTGGGTGATCTTCACCTCCGTCAACGCGGTCAACGCCGTGTGGCGCAAGATCTCCGAGTTCGGGCTCGACGCGCGCGCCTTCGCCGGCATCCACCTCGGCGCCGTCGGCCGCAAGACCGCCGAGGCGCTGCGCGTGCAGGGCCTGGCCCCCGAGGTCGTGCCCCCGGCGACCAAGCAGAACGCGCTCGGCCTCATCGACGTCTTCCCGGAGTACGTCGAGGACCTCGACCCGGTCGGCCGCGTGCTGCTGCCGCGCGCCGACATCGCCGCCGACACCCTCGTCGAAGGCCTCGAGGGCCTCGGCTGGGAGATCGACGACGTCGTGGCCTACCGCACCGTCCGTGCCGCGCCGCCGAGCGCGGACATCCGCGACATGATCAAGTCCGGCGGCTTCGACGCGGTGTGCTTCACCTCCCCGTCGACGGTGAAGAACCTCGTCGGCATCGCCGGCAAGCCCCACCAGCGCACCGTCATCGCGGCGATCGGCCCGTCCACGGCGCAGGCCGTGCGCGAGCAGGGGCTGCGCGTCGACGTCGTGCCGGAGGTCTCCGACATCCCGCACCTGGTCGACTCGCTGGCCGACCACGTCGCCGCGCTGCGCGCCGCCCGCAAGCTGCCGCCGCCGCGCAAGAAGCGCCGCAGCCGCAAGCGCACCTCCAAGGGCGCGGCGCACGAGGCGTCGGAAAGCACGGCGAAGGACGCCGGGAAGAACGCCGGCAAGGACGCCTCGAAGTAGCACGCCCGGGGCCGCGGCGGAAACGCCCCGCCCGGCCGCGCCGCGGGGGAGTACCTAAGATGGTCGGGTAAGCAAGACCGCAACCCGAGAAAGAAGGCGCCTTTCACCGTGTCCACCCCCACCCCGCAGCCGGACAAGACCTTCCCGCTGACCGTGCCTGTCCGCCGCCCGCGCCGCCTGCGCACCACCCCGGCGATGCGCGGCATGGTCGCGGAGACCCGCCTCGACCCGCGCGACTTCATCCTGCCGATGTTCGTCGCCGACGGCATCGACGCCGCCCGCGAGATCCCCTCGATGCCGGGCCAGTACCAGCACACGATCGACTCGCTCAAGGCCGCCGTGCACGAGGCCCTGGACGCCGGCGTGCGTTGCGTGGACCTCTTCGGCGTGCCGCGTGACGGGGACAAGGACGCCACCGGCTCGGTCGCCTGGCGCGAGGACGGCATCCTCAACCGCGGCGTGGCCGCCCTGCGCGAGGAGTTCGGCGACGAGGTCATCGTCATGGCCGACACCTGCCTCGACGAGTTCACCGACCACGGCCACTGCGGCTCGCTCAGCGAGGACCGCCACGGAAACTCCTATGTCGACAACGACGCGACCCTGCCGCTCTACCAGGCCATGGCCGTCGCCCAGGCCGAGGCCGGCGCCCACATCGTCAGCCCCTCGGGCATGATGGACGGCCAGATCCGCGTGATCCGCGAGGCGCTGGATTCCGAGGGCTTCGAGGACGTGGCGATCATGGCCTACTCCGCCAAGTACGCCTCCGCGTTCTTCGGCCCCTTCCGCGACGCCGTGGGCAGCTCGCTAAAGGGCGACCGCCGCACCTACCAGCAGGACCCGGCCAACGCGCGCGAGTCGATGCTGGAGACCCAGCTGGACATCGAGGAGGGCGCCGACATCGTCATGGTCAAGCCGGCCCTGCCGTACCTCGACATCCTGCACGAGCTCGCCACCTCGAGCCCGGTGCCGGTCGCGGCCTACCAGGTCTCCGGCGAGTACGCGATGATCCACGCGGCCGCCGCCAACGGCTGGATCGACCTGGACCGCGTGATGATGGAGTCGCTGACCTCCATCAAGCGCGCCGGCGCCGACCAGATCCTGACCTACTTCGCCGTCGACGCCGCCCGCGCGCTCGCCCGCGACTGACGCCGCGGAGTTGAATTGACGACGCCGCGCTGCGCGGCGTCCTGCGTAACGTGGGGCCGTGGTGCGCCGCGGACGAAGGAGGAGCACCTGATGACCACCGGAGACGACCGCCGGGGAGCGCCGGGCACCCCGGGGACGGGGTCCGGCGCCCCGCAGGCGCCGGCCGACGCGCCTGCCGCCGTGGACAACGGCTCCGGCGCGCCCGGTGCCCCGGGCACGGCCGGCTCGACCGGTGTAGCCGGCACGTCGGGCAAGGGCAGCAAGTCCCGCAAGGAGGACGCCAAGCGGCCGCCGGAGGCGGTGCGCATCCTCGTCGCGCTGTGGCGCGGCATCGTCGGCCTGGAGATCCTGCACCAGCTGCTCAGCGTGGCCGGCGTGCTCGCGGACCCGGGCGCGCTGCGCACCATGGCCCGCGAGACCCTCGAGCAGACCGAGGGCGCGGACGTCTCCCCGCAGATGCTGGACGTGGCCGTATACGCCTCCGCGGGCTTCTCGGCGCTGGTCGGCATCGCCATCCAGCTGATCCTGCTGTGGGCCACGGTGATGATCGCCCGGCGCCACCGCTGGTCCGACGGCTCGCGCCGGCTGCTGATGTTCTTCAGCATCTACCTGGTCATCCGGGCCGTCGCCCTCTTCGGCGTCGGCGCGGCAGGGGCCGGTTCCATCCCCGTCGCGCTGCTCGCCGTCGACGGCTCGGTGCAGGTGCTCGCCGGGGTGGCCGCGGCCCTGGCGCTGGTGTACATCTTCAACTCGGAGACGGTGCGCTGGACGGCCGAGGCCGCCGCCGAGCAGGACCGCACCTGGACCGACCCGGGCAACCGCTGAGAGAGGATCCGCCGTGACGATGTTCCCGACCCCCGCCAGCGGGGGAAACCGGCCCGACCCGAACCGCGACTACCACTACGACCCGGAGTCCGGGCGGCCGCGCTCGCTCGACGTGGCCTACTGGCTGCTCGCCGCCGGGGCCGTGCTGTGCGCCGTGGCCGGCCTGATGCTGCTGACCACCGACGTGCCGCAGGAGATCGTCGAGTGGAACGCTGAGCACGCCGAGAACGTGCGCTCCAACATGCGCTTCGTCGCCTGGTTCAATCTCGTCGGCGCGCTGCTGGTCGGCCTGTGCGCCCCGCAGGTGCGCGCCGGCTCGCGCGTCTGGCGGCGCTGGGTGGCTGTGTTCCTGGTGCTGCTCGTGGTGGGCAACATGATCGCGCTGGTGGCCAAGGTCGTCGGCCCGGCGGTGCTGCTGAGCCTGGTCGTCTTCGCCGCCGCCGCGGTGGCGATGTTCCGCCCCGACGCCAACGGCTTCATCCGTTACCACAGCGGCGTCGACACCCCGGGCGCCTAGCGCCCCGGGCCGGGGGCCGACAGCGGTGACGCCCGGTCGGCCCCGCCAGCGCCCGCACCCGCCCGCCGGATCTCCGGTCGGGCGGGCGTTTCGTGTCCGGGCGGTCTACAGTGGAACGGATCAACCGGCCGGGAAACGCCCGGTAACCGGACGCACACCGGCCGACGCCGGGAGACACCCGGGACACCCGAGACACACGCAAGGAGGCGGAGACGGGGTGAGCGCAGAGGAGCAGGCGGCCCGCGCGGAGCAGACGCCGCCGTCCGGCGAGGGCCTCGACCAGGTCATCCAGCGCGCCCGGCACGCCGCCGCCCGCGCCGGCGTCGAGGTCGAGGACGACGTGGTCACCCTCGTCTCCTGGGCCTTCGACCTGAAGGGCCTGGGCGAGGAGACCGTCGACGCCAGCGACGTCGAGCACCTCGTCGCCGCCCTGGAGGCCGTCCCCGGCGTCCATGCGCGCATCATCTACCCGGACGCCAGGGCGTGGGTCAGCGCGCCGTCGGAAATTCCGGGGGAGCGCCTCACGGCGATCTTCGCGCAGTTCGGGCTCACCGCCACCCCGACGCCGGCCACGCGCCGACGCGTGGAGCAGCTCGAGCAGACCCGGCACGCCCGGGTGCGCCGCAACCGGCGGCCCGTGCGCCGCTCCGTCGGCGAGGAGCGCGCCCTGCAGCGCGCCCGCCGCGAGGGCTGGCTGCGCGCCGCCGCCCGCGAGGACGCCGAGGCCGAGCGCCGCACCAACGGCGCGCCCGCCTCGGCGACCGTCGCGCACGCCGCGCGCCGCGGCAACCTCGGCGCGAGCCGCGACGTCCTCTACACCGCCCGCGGGCTGATCACGACCCCGCGCCTGGTCACCGCCGTGATTTTGACCGTGCCGGTGCTGCTGCTCAGCCTCGTGACCGGCTGGCAGTTCGACTACTGGCAGTGGGTCACCCTCGCGCTGTCGCTGCCCGTGGTCACCTGGTGCGCCTGGCCGTTCCACCGCGCCCTGGCCGGCGGCGTGCGCCGCGGCGC
Source organism: Corynebacterium frankenforstense (assembly GCF_030211955.1). Classification (GTDB taxonomy): domain Bacteria; phylum Actinomycetota; class Actinomycetes; order Mycobacteriales; family Mycobacteriaceae; genus Corynebacterium; species Corynebacterium frankenforstense_A. The sequence continues at coordinate 48,287 of NZ_JASODI010000015.1, forward strand.
GACCGCCCTCGACGGGGCGAGCTCGATCGCCGTGGCCGCCGCCTTCGTCTGGTCGCTCGGCGCGCTGCTGTTCACCGACGCCGGGCGGCCCGGCTGGCTCTCGGCGTCGGGCTTCTTCACCCCGCCGATGTTCGGCGGCTCCGGGCCGGACATCTTCCTCGACGTCGCCTGCGGCATGACCACGCTGCTGCTGGTCGGCCGGCGCTGGTCGATCCAGTCGCGCTCCAGCCTCGTCGAGGAGCTCGCCGCCGCCCGCCCCGACCTGCACTCCGAGGTCACCATCGCGCAGCGCCGCCGCCACCCCAACGACCCGGAGGGCGAGCGCCTGCCGCTCGGCGAGGTCAACGTCGGCGACGACATCGTGCTCACGCCGGGCCAGCTCGTGCCCGTCGACGGCATGGTCGTCGGCGGCTCCGGCGTCATCGTCGCCTCGGTGCTCTCCGCCGCCCGCGGCCCGGACCACGGCCATGGCGAGGGCCACACCCACATGCGCGGCCACGGCCTGGGCCACCACCGCCACACCAAGCCGACCTACCAGGTCAGCGTCGGCGGGCACGTCGGCGCCGGCGACCGCGTGGGGTCCGGCACCCTGAAGGTGCGCGTGCGCCGCACCGGCCACGCCACCCGCATCGCCGCCGTCGAGCGGTGGGTCGCCCAGGTCAACCGCCGGCAGAACGACGCGGTCATGCTCTCGACGCGCTCGGCGTCCTGGCTGATCGTCGTCTCCTGCTTCCTGGCCGTCGTCTCCTTCCTCGGCTGGTGGTGGTTCACCGGCAACCCGACCGGGGCCTTCGCCACCGGCCTGGCCGTGCTCGCCTGCGTGGCCCCGCCGGCCCTGGCGCTCTCCTCGGCGCTGGCGCTGCGCCTGGGCACCGAGGCCGGCGCCCGGCACGGCCTGCTGCTGCGCGACGGCGGCGTGATGCGCCGCCTCGAGGGCACCGACACGCTGATCTTCAACCGCGTGGGCACCCTGACCGCCTCCGACATGGTCGTCGAGTCCGTCAAGGCGCTGCCCGGCAACGACCGTGACTTGCTGCTGCGCGTGGCCGCCAGCCTCGTCGCGGACTCGCCGCACCCGGCCGCCCGCGCCATCGTGCGCGCCGCGCGCTCCATCCCGCACGCCCCGGGCGACACCGTCGTGCCCCGCCGCGTGCCCGTCACCAGCGCCAAGGTCACCGCCGGCGGCGACTTCGTGGCCACCTGCACGCTGCCGGTCGACGGCCCCGAGGGCAAGCGCCGCGAGCGCCACGTCAACGCCCGTTTGTGGCGCCCGTGCACCGTCGGTGACCTCGACGAGCCGCTGGCCACCCTGGCCTCCGTGCAGGGCACCCCGATCATCGTCGCGATCGGCGGCGTGGACCGCGGCGTGATCACCCTGCACGACCCGGTCAAGGAGGACGCGGCCGAGGCCGTCGACGGCATCGAGGCCCTCGGCGTGGAGACCATGATGATCTCGCGCGACATCTACCCGGTCGCCCGCCGCTTCGCCGACAGCGTCGGCATCTCCCGGGTGCTCGCCGGCATCGCCCCCGGCCGCAAGGCCCGCACCGTGCGCACCGTGCACACCCAGGGCAACACCGTGACCATGGTCGGCGACGAGTCGGTCTCCGCCGCGCTGCGCGTCGCCGACGTCGGCGTGCTCGTCTCCGGCACCGTCCCGCTCGAGCCCGACCGCGACAGCGACGAGATCGACCGCGGCGTCGACGTGGTGGTGCTGCGCAAGGACGTCCGCGCCATCGAGGAGCTGCTCGCCCTGGCCCGCCGCGTGTGCCGCATCATCGACCGCAACATCCTTTTCGCCTGGGGCTACAACGCCGTCGCGGTCGTCGGCGCCCTGACCGGCGTGCTCCACCCGCTCGGCGCGACCGTCGCGATGCTCGCCGCCTCCCTGGTCATCGAGGGGATGTCCAACCTCGCCGCGCGCCCCGTGGCCGTGTAGCGCACGCCGGTTGGTCGGGCGCCGACGGGTTCGGGCACAATCGGGGGCATGATCACCCCTTCCCCGGCACGTCGCCGGCTCACCCGCGCCCCGTTCCTCGACGCCGTCGCCGGGCGGACCCCGACGCGCACGCCGGTGTGGTTCATGCGCCAGGCAGGCCGTTCGCTGCCGGAGTACCGCGAGATCCGCGCCGGGGTGGGCATGCTCGAGTCCTGCTTCCGGCCCGACCTGCTCACCGAGATCACGCTGCAGCCGGTGCGCCGCCACGACGTCGACGCCGCGATCCTCTTCTCCGACATCGTCGTCCCGCTCAAGGCCGCCGGCGTGGGCGTGGACATCGTGCCCGGCCGCGGGCCCGTCATGGACCACCCCGTGCGCAGCCGCGCCGACGTCGACGCGCTGCCCGTCCTCGAGGAGCCCGTCGCCGCAGTCGGCGAGGGTATTTCCGGGATCCTCGACGGCCTGCGCGACGACCAGGTGCTCATCGGCTTCGCCGGTGCGCCCTTCACGCTGGCCAGCTACCTCGTTGAGGGCGGGCCGAGCAAGAACCACCGGCACACCAAGGCCCTGATGCACACCGAGCCGGAGACCTGGCACGCGCTCATGGAGCGCCTCGTGTCCACGGTCACCGCGTTCCTGTCCGGGCAGATCGCCGCCGGCGTCGACGCCGTGCAGCTCTTCGACTCCTGGGCCGGCTACCTCTCCGAGTACGACTACCGCGAGCACGTCCTGCCGTACTCGCGGCGCATCTTCGAGGCCGTCGCCGGCGCAGAGATCCCGCGCATCCACTTCGGCGTGACCACCGGCGAGCTGCTCGCCGACATGGCGCAGGCCGGACCCGAGGTCGTCGGCGTGGACTGGCGCGTGCCGCTGGACCGCGCCGCCGAGCGCATCTTCCGCGCGGCCGGGCCGAAGGTGCTGCAGGGTAACCTGGACCCCGCGCTGCTGTTCGCCGGTCCCGACGTCGTGCGCGCCGAGGTGGAGCGCATCCGCGCCGCCGCGCGCCGGGCGGTCGAAGAGGGCTACGCCACCGGCCACATCTTCAACCTGGGCCACGGCGTGCTGCCCGAGACCCCCGCCGAGGCCGTCACCGAGGCCGTCCGCATCGTCCACGAGACGGACTAGCGCCCGCGAGACACGCGGGTAGTCGAGTAGTGAAGGAGCACACCCCGTTGCGTTACGCCATCATCGGGGCCGGCATCGCCGGCCTGACCGCCGCCTGGGAGATCCACCGCCGCGACCCGGAGGCCGAGGTCGAGGTCTTCGAGGCCACCGACCGCATCGGCGGCAAGCTGTGCTCGGTGCCCTTCGAGGCCGGCCCCGTCGACCTCGGCGCCGAGGCCTTCCTGGTGCGCCGGCCCGCGGCCCGCGAGCTCATCGACGAGCTCGGCCTGGGCGACGACGTGGTGGGCACCTCCGGGCTGCACTCGACCGTCTTCACCGGTGGGGTGATGAAGCCGCTGCCGGCGGGCACCGTCATGGGCATCCCGGCGACCAGTGAGCCGGTGGCCCACCTGGTCTCCGCGGAGACCGCCGCGCGCATCGACGCCGAGGGCGACGCCGAGCCGGTCGACTGGCCGGTCGGCGGCGACCTCAATGTCGGCGAGCTGGTGCGGGCGCGTTACGGCGGCGAGGTCGTCGAGCGGGCCGTCTCCGCGCTGCTCGGCGGGGTCTACTCCTGCACCGCCGACGACCTCGGCGTGCGCGCGACCGTGCCGCAGCTCGCGGAGGCCTTCGACGCGATGGTCGAGGCCAGCGAGAAGCCCACGCTCTCCGGGGCCGTCAAGCGCGTGCTCGACTCCCGGGCCGCGCAGGCCGCCGCCAAGCGCGGGGAGAAGGGCGCACGCGGCTCCGTGGCCGCGACCGCCGAGCCGACCACCAGCGCCGCGCACCCGGCCGGGACGCAGGCCACCGGCGCCGTCGCCGGCGACGGCGCCCAGCCCGCCGACGGTGCGGGTAGCGCCGAGGGCGACCAGGACGGCGTCGGCAAGCGGAAGAAGCGCCCCGTCATCTTCGGCACCCTGCGCGGCGGCTTCCGCGAGCTCTACGAGGCGCTCGCCGAGGCCTCCGGGGCCAGGATCTACCTCGACGCCTTCGTCAGCGGGCTCGCCCGCGACGGCGAGGGCTACCGCCTGACCGGCGCCGGCGAGGGCACCTACGACGCCGTGCTCGTGGCCACCCCGGCGCCGACCACCGCGCGCCTGCTCGCGGCCGTCTCCCCGGCGACCGCCGAGGCTCTCAGGCCGGTCAAGCTCGCCGGCTCCGTCGTCGTGGGGCTGCGCCTCGAGTCCGGCGAGGGCTTCCCGGAGAACTCCGGGGTCCTCGTCGCCGGCGACGAGCCGGGCGTGCACGCCAAGGCCTTCACCTTCTCGTCGAAGAAGTGGCCGCACCTGGCCGAGCGCGGCGGGCTGATCCTGCGCGCCAGCTTCGGCCGCTTCGGCGACGACGCGCTGATCCGCGAGGACGAGGACACCCTCGTCGACTACGCCCTCGACGACCTGAAGACGATCACCGGCTTCGACGCCCGCGAGGCCGGCGTCGCCGAGATCTACGTGCAGCGCTGGCTCGGCGGGATCCCGCGGTACGACGAGCACCACCTCGAGCACGTCGCCGCCGCCCGTGCGGCCGTCGCCGAGGTGCCCGGCGTCGAGGTCACCGGCTCCTGGGCCGGCGGCGTGGGCGTGCCGGCCGTCATCGCCGACGCGCGGGCCGCCGCGGCCCGGCTGCTCGGCCAGGGGGACTGACCCGCCGGGCGCGCGCCGGGCGGTGGGGACCTCCCGGCGGCGCCCCGGGCACCCCTACAATGGTCCCCATGACTACCCCCGGTTCCCAGCCCACCTCCGAAAACACCGCCCGGTCCGCCGAGATGTTCACCGAGGCCCGCCGGCTCACCCCCGGCGGGGTGAACTCCCCGGTGCGCGCCTTCGGCTCCGTCGGCGGCCAGACCCGTTTCATCGAGTCGGCCAAGGGCTCGCACCTGACCGACGTCGACGGCAACGACTACGTCGACCTGGTCTGCTCCTGGGGCCCGATGCTGATGGGCAACGCGCACCCGGCCGTCGTCGAGGCCGTGCGTGAGGCCGCGCTCAAGGGCCTGTCCTTCGGCACGCCCTCCTACGGCGAGGTCGAGCTGGCCCGCCTGATCGTCGACCGCACCTCCGTCGAGGAGGTCCGCCTGGTCAACTCCGGCACCGAGGCGACGATGTCCGCCGTGCGCCTGGCCCGCGGCTACACCGGCCGGCCGAAGGTGCTCAAGTTCGAGGGCTGCTACCACGGCCACGTCGACGCGCTGCTGGCCTCGGCCGGCTCGGGTGTGGCGACCTTCGCGCTGCCGGACTCGCCGGGGGTGACCGGCGCGGCCGCCGCCGACACCATCGTCGTGCCCTACAACGACCTGGAGGCCGTGCGCGGCGCCTTCGCCGAGCACCCGGGCGAGATCGCCTGCATCATCGCCGAGGCCGCCGCCGGCAACATGGGCACCGTCGCCCCGGACGAGGGCTTCAACGCCGCGCTCAAGGAGATCGCGCACGCCGACGGCGCGCTGCTCATCCTCGACGAGGTCATGACCGGCTTCCGCACCTCCTACAACGGCTGGTACGGCGTCGACGGTGTCGCCGGCGACCTGACCACCTTCGGCAAGGTCGTCTCCGGCGGCCTGCCCGCGGCGGCCTTCGGCGGGCGCGCCGAGATCATGAAGCACCTCGCCCCGGAGGGCCCCGTCTACCAGGCGGGCACCCTGTCCGGTAACCCGGTGGCCACGGCCGCGGGTGTGGCCTCGCTGACCAGCGCCACCCCGGAGGTCTACGACACGGTGTGCACCAACGCCGACCGCCTGGCCGGTCTGATCGACACCGCGCTCGAGGCCGAGGGCGTGCCGCACCACATCCAGCGCGCCGCCACGATGCTCTCGGTGCGCTTCGCCGAGGGCGCCGGCCGCAACTTCTCCGACATGAAGGCCGCGGACACGTTCCGCTACCCGGCGTTCTTCCACGCGCTGCTCGACGCGGGCGTCTACGCCCCGCCGAGCGTCTTCGAGACCTGGTTTGTCTCGTCGGCGCTCACCGACGATGATTTTGAGCGCATCGAGGCCGCGCTCGCCCCGGCCGCCCGCGCCGCCGCCGTGGCCGACCCGAACTCCTAGGAGACAGCCATGTCCACGACGATCGTCCACCTCGTGCGCCACGGGGAGGTGCACAACCCGGAGCGCGTGCTCTACGGTCGCCTGCCGGGCTTCCGCCTCTCCGCGCGCGGGGAGTCCCAGGCCGCGCGCACGGCCCAGGCCTTCGAGGGCCACGACGTGACGCACCTGGCCTGCTCGCCGCTGCAGCGCACCCGCCAGACCGCGTTGCCGATGGCGTGCGTGACCGGCCTGGAGCCGCAGGTCGACGAGTCCCTCATCGAGGCCGGCAACCGCTTCGAGGGGCTGCGCACCAAGGGCTGGCGCACCCAGCTGATCAACCCGGTGCGCTGGCCGCTGATGGTCGACCCCTCCGAGCCGAGCTGGGGCGAGCCCTACCGCGACATCCAGTCGCGCATGCTCGACGCCGTCGAGCGCGCCCGCCTGGCCGCCGAGGGCCACGAGGCCGTGCTGGTCACCCACCAGCTGCCGATCGTGACCGTGCAGCGCTGGGTCGCCGGCCTCGACGTCGCGCACATGCCGTGGGACCGCCGCTGCGAGCTGGCGAGCGTGACCTCTCTGGTCTTCCGCGGCGCCGCCGTCGCCGAGTGCGTCTACACCGAGCCCGCGCAGGAGATCTGACTGTGGCGGACCCCATCAATTTCCGACGTCCCGCCCTGCGCCGCCGCGGTTCCCGTGCCGTGGGTGCGGGGAGCACCGGCGTGCGCCGCGGTGCGCGCGTGGCCGGGCTGTTCGGCGCCGTCGTGGTGGCGGCGGGTGCGCTGTCGGCGTGCTCGATGGAGGACGCCGGCGGCGACGACGCCGTGGCCATCGGCGGCACCTTCGACTTCTACTCGCCGAGCGGCAGCACCGAGGTCTTCTACGACGAGTCCGAGCGCGCCCCCCTGCAGGGCTTCTCGGGTGAGTCTCTGATGGACGAGGGCGAGACGATCTCGCTGTCGGACTTCGACGGCCAGGTCGTCGTGCTCAACGCCTGGGGCCAGTGGTGCGCGCCGTGCCGCGCGGAGGTCGACGACCTCGAGCGCCTGCAGGAGTCCTTCAGAGCGGAGGACAAGCCGGCCACGGTGCTCGGCATCAACGTGCGCGACCACAACGCGGAGATCGCGCGGGACTTCGTCAAGGACAACGGGGTGACCTACCCCTCGATCTACGACCCGCCGTTCCGCACCGCGGCCGCCCTGGGCGGCGTGCCGACCTCCGTGGTGCCGACGACGATCGTGCTGGACAAGCAGCACCGTCCGGCCGCCGTCTTCCTGCGCGGGATCACCGACACCGAGATTTCCGAGGTCGTCGACGGCCTCCTGGAGGAGCAGTGACGGAAGCTGACGTTCTGGCGGCGGGCGGCACCTTCGCCGAGACGGTCGCCGGCGGCCCGCTGGTGCTGGCGCTGGTGGCCGCGGCGCTGGCCGGCCTGGTCTCCTTCGCGACCCCGTGCGTGGTCCCGCTGGTGCCCGGCTACCTCTCCTACCTGGCCGGCACGGTCGGCGGGGAGATGGACTACTCCGGCGAGCACGGCCCGACCGTGGGCCGGCGCCGCCAGTGGGCCGTGGTCATCGCCGCGTTGCTGTTCATCCTGGGCTTCACGGTGGTCTTCGTGCTCGGCACGGCCACCGTCTTCGGCGCGATCGGCATGCTCACCCTCAACGCCGAGACGCTCATGCGCGTCGGCGGGGTGGTCACCATCGTGATGGGCCTGGTCTTCCTGGGCTTCATCCCGGGGCTGCAGCGCGACACGCGCATGAGCCCGAAGCGGGTGACCACCTGGGTCGGCGCGCCGCTGCTCGGCGGCGTCTTCGCCCTGGGCTGGACGCCGTGCCTGGGTCCGACGCTCGCGGCGATCATCTCGGTGGCCGCCGGCACCGAGGGCACCACGGCCGCGCGCGGGGTGGTGCTCATCGTGGCCTACTGCCTGGGCCTCGGCCTGCCGTTCCTGCTGCTCGCGCTGGGCTCGACCTGGGCGCTACGGGGCGTGGGCTGGCTGCGCAGGCACTCCCGTACCATCCAGGTCATCGGTGGGGTCCTGATGATCCTCGTGGGCCTCGCGCTGGTGACCGGGGTGTGGGCCGAGTTCGTCGGCTGGGTCCGGCAGTGGACGGTCGGCTACGGCACGACCGTGATCTAGGGCCTCCCGGGGCCGGCGCCGTCGCAGGCGTGACCTGCGCGCGACCGGTGCACGGCCGGTGCCATGGCCCCCCAGCGGCAGCCACCACCCGGGCAGCACGACCCCGGAACAATCCGATACACGACCAGACGACAGAGGAGAAGGAACAGATGAAGCAGGTGACGCGCTGGCTGCGTCGCGCATGGAACTGGCTGACCAGCATGCGCACGGCGCTGATCCTCCTTTTCCTCGTCGCCGTCGCGGCGATCCCGGGCGCGCTGCTGCCGCAGCGCAGCCTCAACGAGGAGAAGGTCAACGACTACATCGCCAACAACGGCCGCCTCGCCGAGATCTACGACAAGCTCCAGCTCTTCGACGTCTTCTCCTCGTCCTGGTTCACGGCGATCTACGTCCTGCTGACGATCTCGCTGGTCGGCTGCATCATCCCGCGCAGCTGGGAGCACTACAAGGCGATGCGCGCCAAGCCGGTGCGCGCCCCGAAGCGCCTGACGCGCATGCCGCACCACCACACCGGCCACCTCGACGCGACCCCCGACGAGGTGCTCGACCAGGTGCGCGGCCGGCTCAAGGGCTGGCGTGTGTCGGTCTTCTCCGCCGAGGAGGACCGCGCCGGGGTCCGCTCGCTGTCCGCGGAGCGCGGCTACGCCCGCGAGTTCTTCAACCTCGTCTTCCACCTGGGCCTGGTGGCCATCCTGGTCACCATCGCCGCCGGCCGGATGGTCTACTACGAGGGCCAGGTCATCGTCGTCACGGAGTCGGGCTCGACCGGGGCGGTCGCCCTGGGCCAGTCCACGGAGTTCTGCAACACCTCGGACTCCAACTTCGACTCCTTCCGCTCCGGGCCGCTCTACCGCGGCAAGCTCAGCCCGTTCTGCTTCATCGCCCACGACTTCACCGCGGACTACCTGCCCAACGGCCAGGCCGAGATGTTCACCTCGAACATCTCCTACGCCGAGGGCGAGGACATCACCAGCGACCCGGCGACCTGGCGCGACTACGAGCTCAAGGTCAACCACCCGCTGCGCCTCGGCGGCGACCGCGTCTACCTGCAGGGCCACGGCTTCGCGCCGACCTTCACGGTCAAGTGGCCCAACGGCGAGACCCGCACCCAGACCATCCAGTTCCGCCCGGACGACCCGACGAACTTCCTGTCCTCGGGCGCGATGCGCTTCGACCCGCCGGCCGGCATGTACCCGGACCTCTACGAGCGTCGCCAGAACCAGCTGGCCATCGAGGGGCTGTTCGCCCCGACGGCCGAGTGGACCGGCGAGAACGGCGCGCTGCTCAGCTCCTCCTTCCCGGAGCTGCGCGACCCGGCCGTGGCCATCGACGTCTACCGCGGCGACAACGGCCTGGACACCGGTGTGGGCCAGTCGATCTTCAGCCTCGACGCCTCGCTGGTCCACTCCGGCCAGCTGCAGCGCATCGAGCGCGTCAACCTCAACCAGGGCGAGTCGGTCACCCTCGACGACGGCACCGAGCTCACCTTCGACGGCGCCAGCGAGTACGCGAACTACCAGATCGCCCGCGACCCCTTCCAGGGCTGGGTGCTCGTCTCGGCGGTGATCATGCTGGGCTCGCTGGTCGCCTCCCTGGCGATCAAGCGCCGCCGCGTGTGGGTGCGTGTGCGCCCGGCCGCCGCCGGCGGCACCGACCTGGAGATGGCCGGCCTGGCGCGCACCGACCGCGCCGGCTGGGGCGAGGAGTTCGAGGAGCTCTACCGCGACATCTTCGACCTGCCCGACCCCGACGAGGTCGAGGGCGGCGCCGGCGAGCCCGACGAGGACGAGCTCATCGAGGGCCCGCTGGCGTAGCACGCGCAACGCAACCGCCCACGCCGCTCTGCGCGACGTCGGCAATCGCGCGCGGTCCACCCCCGCCCGGGGTGGCCCGTCCAACGGGCCGACCTCGGGTTTTAGGTGCCTCTCTGGTAATCTCCCCCTCATACGTGGCCCACCGGGCCGGCGGAAGAAGGAGAGAGCTTCAGTGGATAGCATCGTCGATCCGACCATGGCGACCCTGTCGGACCGGGCGTTCCAGGCGACGTTCCTCGTCTACCTCATCGCCCTGGTCCTGTCGCTGTTCTACTACGTGCGCGCCCAGGCGATCATCGCCCGCACCCGCCGCCGCACCGAGGAGCGCGAGCTGGTCACCGTCGGCGCCGGTTCCGACGCCCCGATTTCCGACGTCGCGCCCGGCACCGAGGGTGCCGAAGGCGCCGTTCCGGGTGACGACGCGCTGGCCAGGCAGCGCGCGAGCGCGCGCAAGTGGGGCGGGGCCACCCAGTCGGTGATCTGGCTGGGCATCATCCTGCACGTCGTCGCCGTGGTCACCCGCGGCTTCGCCGTCGGGCGCTTCCCGCTGGGCAACCTCTACGAGTACATGCTGATGATCACCGCGGCGACCATGGTCGTGGCCACGGTGGTGGTGCAGGCGCGCGGCAGCCGTGTCGTGTGGCCGTGGCTGCTGACCCCGATGCTGGTGCTGATGTTCTTCGCGGGCACCAAGCTCTACGCCGAGGCCGCCCCGGTGGTGCCGGCGCTGCAGTCCTACTGGCTGCCGATCCACGTGACCTCGGTGTCGGTGGGCGCGTCGATCGGCCTGGTCTCGGGCGTGTTCTCGATCCTGTTCCTGCTGCGCGTCTGGCAGCCCGTGGGCGAGGAGCACGGCTTCCTCGCCCCGGTGGTCCGCCCGCTGCCGAGCGCCGAGAAGCTCGACCGCATCGCCTACCGCCTGGCCGTGTACACGCTGCCGATCCTGGGCATCGGCATCATCCTCGGCGCGATCTGGGCCGAGGCGGCCTGGGGCCGGTTCTGGGGCTGGGACCCGAAGGAGACGTTCTCCTTCATCACCTGGATCCTCTACGCCGCCTACCTGCACGCCCGTGCGACGGTCGGCTGGAAGGTCGGCGCGGCCTGGATCAACATCGTGGCGATGGGCACGATGATCTTCAACCTGTTCTTCATCAACATGGTCGTCTCCGGCCTGCACTCCTACGCCGGTCTGAACTGACCGCGGCCCGCGCGGCGCGGTGCGCCCGGCCCGCGCCGCCTGCCGACATCACACCCCGCCTCCGGATCCATCTCCGGACGGCGGGGTTGCGTCGTATGGAGGGGAAGGCGCGGCTCGGGGCCGGCGGGGGAGGGGCTGGATTTTCCGCCTGCGGACCGGGTAAGTTCTAAGGCTAGGCTTACTGGAGTGGTAGGCGTCATGATCGGCCCGGGCACCCCCGGGTCCGCACAGGACACAGGAGGAATCAGCGATGAGTGCACCCAGGCGCAAGACCGGCAAACCCGCGGGCGACATCCCCGAGCTGGTCCAACTGGGCTCCGAACTCGCCGAGCGCCGCCGCGAGCTGGGCCGGCTCCAGCAGGACGTCGCCGCCACCGCCGGGGTCTCCCGCTCGACCCTGCACGCCATCGAGCACGGCGCGACGGGGGTGCGCTGGGAGAAGGTCCAGGCGGTCGCGCGCGTGCTCGGCCTCGAGCTCTGCTTCGCCGAGGCCGGAGCCGGAGTGGCCGCCGACGCCGCCGAAGCCGCGGCCGCACCCTCGGAAGCCACTGCCCGTAACTGACCTCCCGGTGCCGGCCACCGGAAGCCAGGAGAACAAACTCCGTCCGGGGCGTCCCGCCGAGTGCTCGCGGCGCATCTCTGAACGAGGCGAGTGCGCCCGGCGTCGGGCCGCCCGCGGGATCCGGCTCCCCGAGACGCTACCGTTGAGCCCATGCGCATCCTCGTCACCGGCGGCGCCGGCTTCATCGGCTCGAACTTCGTGCGTCGCACCCTCGCCACGCGTCCCGACACGCGGGTCACGGTGCTCGACAAGCTGACCTACGCCGCCAACCCGGCCAGCCTCGCCGACCTGGACGCCGGCCGGTGCCGCCTCGTCGAGGGCGACGTGTGCGACGCCGCGCTCGTCGACGATCTCGTCGCCGACGCGGACCTCGTCGTCCACTTCGCCGCCGAGAGCCACAACGACCGCTCCCTGCGCGACCCCGCCGCCTTCGTGCGCACCAACGTCGAGGGCACCGTCGCGGTGCTGGCCGCCTGCGCGCGCCACGACGTGCGCCTGCACCACATCTCCACCGACGAGGTCTTCGGCGACCTCGCCCTCGCCGACCCGGCCCGCTTCACCCCGCAGACGCCCTACCGGCCCTCGAGCCCCTACTCGGCGTCGAAGGCCTCGGCCGACCACTTCGTGCGCGCCTGGGTGCGCAGCTTCGGGCTGCGCGCGACGATCTCGAACTGCTCGAACAACTACGGCCCGCGCCAGCACCCCGAGAAGTTCATCCCGCGCCAGATCCTGCGCCTGCTTTCCGGCCGCCCGCCGCGCGTCTACGGCACCGGCGAGAACGTGCGCGACTGGATCCACGTCGACGACCACAACGACGCCGTCTGGGCGATCGTCGAGCGCGGCGAGCCCGGCCAGACCTACCTTATCGGCGCCGACGGCGAGGCGAGCAACCTCGACGTCGTGCGCGCCCTCAACCGCGCCTTCGGCCGCGCCGCCGACGACTTCGAGCACGTCACCGACCGCCCCGGCCACGACCGCCGCTACGCCATCGACGCCGCGAGCACCCGCGCGCTGGGCTGGACCCCGCGCCACACGGACCTCGCCGCGGGCCTGGCCGCGACCGTCGACTGGTACCGCGCCAACGAGCCGTGGTGGCGCGCCGCCTTCGACGCCGCCGAGGACTTCTACGCCGCCACCGAGCGCCGGCTCTAGTGCGCCGGCGTCGCTTGCCGACGCCGTGCCCCGCCCACGGCGCGGGTTCTCGCCCGCGGTGCGGGGCGGGACGTCGGCAATTGAGCCGCGGCTACACTGGGCGCCATGTTCACACCAGTCGACGGCTTTGACGGCGTCCTGCACATGGTGCCTGAGGTGCACCCCGACGACCGCGGCACCTTCCACGAGTGGTTCAAGGCCTCCGCCTTCGAGGAGGCACTCGGCTTCCCGCTCGACCTGCAGCAGGCCAACATGTCCGTCTCGAAGGCGGGCGTGCTGCGCGGGCTGCACTACTCGGAGGTGCCGCCCGGACAGGCCAAGCTGGTCACGTGCCCGGCCGGCGCCGTCTTCGACGTGCTCGTCGACGTGCGCCGCGGCTCGGAGACCTTCGGGGCGTGGAAGGCCTTCGAGCTGACCGCCGCCAACCGGCACGCGGTGTTCATCCCCTCCGGCTACGCGCACGGCTTCCTCGCCCTGGAGGACTCCGTGGTCGTCTACCTGACCACCTCCGAGTACCAGCCCGGCGTCGAGCACGGCTTCGATGCGCTCGACGGCGACGTCGACGTGGCGTGGCCGACGATGGACTACATCCGCTCCGAGAAGGACCAGGCCGCACCGTCGCTGGTCGAGCTCGAGGAGCGCGGGCTGCTCCCCGAAGTCGAGGTCTGTCGCGGGCGCCTCGACGAGCTGCGCGCGGGCTGGGCGGAGGCGGCCGAGGAGGCCGGCCTGTGAAGGGCATCATCCTCGCCGGCGGCACCGGCTCGCGGCTGTGGCCGATCACCTACGCGGTGAGCAAGCAGCTCGTGCCCGTCTACGACAAGCCGATGATCTACTACCCGCTGAGCACGCTGATGCTCGCGGGGATCACGGACATCCTGGTCATCACGACGCCGGCGGACCTGCCGCAGTTCGAGCGGCTGCTCGGCGACGGCTCGCAGTTCGGGGTGCGCATCTCGTTCGCGGTGCAGGACCGCCCGCGCGGGCTCGCGGACGCCTTCGTCGTGGGCGCGGACCACATCGGCGACGACTCGGTGGCGCTGGTGCTCGGCGACAACATCTTCTACGGCGCCGGGCTGGGTACGCGGCTGCGGCGCTTCACGGACCCCGACGGCGGGGCGATCTTCGCCTACTGGGTCTCCAACCCGCAGGCCTACGGGGTGGTGGACTTCGACGCGGAGGGCCGCGCGCTCTCGCTCGAGGAGAAGCCCGAGCGTCCGGCGAGCCACTTCGCGGTGCCGGGGCTGTACTTCTACGACAACGAGGTCGTCTCCATCGCGCGGGGCCTTTCGCCGAGCGCGCGCGGCGAGCTCGAGATCACCGACATCAACAACGAGTACCTGCGCCGCGGTCGGCTGCACGTCGAGGTGCTGCCGCGCGGCACGGCGTGGCTGGACACCGGCACGGTGGACCTGCTGATGGCCGCCGGCGACTTCGTGCGCACCATCGAGCAGCGCCAGGGCCTCAAGATCGGCGCGCCCGAGGAGGTCGCCTGGCGCATGGGCTACATTTCCGACGCCGCGCTGCGCGCCCGTGCGGACGCGTTGCGCAAGTCGGGTTACGGCGAGTACCTGCTGGAGATCCTCGAGCGCGAGCGGGGCTGAGGCGGCGGCGCCCCGCGTGGGCGGGGTGGTTACCTCTCGGGGTGGTCCTCGCCGGCTTCGCCTTTGTCTTCGGCGTTCGTGCCCGGGTCCGCCTCGTCATCCGCGGACGGCGACTCTTTGCCGGGCTCGGGCGCGGGCGCGGCGTCGTAACGCTCGTGGGCGCGGCGCATGCGCTCGTTCTCCTGGCGCTCGGCCTCCTCGCGGGCGCGGCGTTCCTTGAACCGGTTCTTCTCCAGGGTCCAGAGGAACTCCTCGTCGTCGTCGGGGCCCTTGATCTCGGGGCGCTCGGCGGGCCGGTTGAGTCCGGCGCCGGCGCGGTTTCCGGAGCCGGGGCCGAATGCCTTCCACAGCAGCACCACGGCCAGGATGATCAGGGCCAACAGAATCAGGCGTCCCAACGGGGTCCTCCCTTCGCGTCCGACAACCACAATACGGATCAGGCCCGCGGGTTTAGTAGCCTGGGGTGCGTGACAGATCAGGATCCGACCCCGACCGAACTGACCGACGACGCGCGCGCGGCGGAGAGCGACGAGCAGCTGCGCTCCCGGGCGCGCCGGGCGCTGGCCCGTTACGGTCTGGCGCGACTCGGGCTGTTCCTGGCGCTGACGGTGGTCATCCAGCTCGCGGCGTGGCTGATCGGGGCGCCGGTGCCGCTGGTGATGTCGGCGCTGCTGGCGCTGCTGGTGGCGTTCCCGCTGTCGATGCTGATCTTCCCGCGCATGCGCGTCGAGGCCACGCAGGCCGTCGCCGCCCGCCACGAGCGCGGGAAGCAGCGCAAGGAGTGGATCCGCGAGGAGCTCGCCGGGCGCTGAGCCCCTTACCAGAAATTGCCGCCCCCGTGCGCCGGCCCGTGAATGCGGTTGTGGAACAGCCCTGGTGCTCCACAAGCAGGGCATAGTGCTCTCGCGCACTGTTGGCGGGCCGGTCATGCTGGGGGACATGAACCTGCTCGACCAACTCATCACGGTCACCCGTAGAGGCATAGACCTCGCCGAGGCCGCCGAAGGCATGAGCAAACACCAACTCACCGACTTAGGTGTGCTGCCCATGGACGCCCAGAAGATCGCCCGAGTGGCCCGCACCTACTTTTCGGAAACCTCCGCGAAGACCAACGCCATCCAGGCCGCCCGGAAAAACGGCCACTCGATCGTCACCCTCGACATGATCGAGTCGTTTACCACCAAACTGAACAACCAACGCCGCGCCTGGGGCTTCCGAACACGCGCCTGCCGTGTGACCGGCTTGCATGATGAGGTGCGCACGGCCTGTCAGAGGCTCCTCGACGAGTACAACGGGCCGGACACACCCGCCCCGCAGACCCGTAGCCTGCAGTTCATCAACTCCAGGAC
>NZ_JASODI010000016.1 GCF_030211955.1 Corynebacterium frankenforstense
GCACCCGGTACGGTGCCGCGGCCGCGACGTCGTCTGTCGGGTAGCCTGTCTCTTCGGTACTGTGTGCTAATGACGGATCCCGCCTGAAGGCCCCGAACCCGGGGCGGCGGGGCAGCGGGAAGGTTGGTGTCGCGGAAGGTGAACGTCGAGGGACTCCGGGTGATGGGCATCGACCCGGGCCTGACGCGCTGCGGGTTGTCCGTGGTGCAGGCGGGCCGCGGGCGGCAGGTCTACCCCGTCGCCGTCGGCGTCGCGCGCACCCCGGTCGGCGCCGAGCTGTCCGCGCGTCTGCTCGAACTCTCGCACGGCGTGTGCGAGTGGATGGACCGCTACCAGCCGGACGTCGTCGCAATCGAGCGGGTCTTCGAACGCGGCAACGTCTCGACCGTCATGCACACCGCCCACGCCGTCGGCGTGCTGGTGCTCGCCGCCGCCGAGCGCGGCATCCCGGTGCACATGTACACCCCCAGTGAGGCCAAGAAGGCCATCTCGGGCAATGGGCGGGCGGACAAGAAGCAGATGACCGCGATGATAACCCGCATCCTGGGGCTGAGCGAGCCACCGAAGCCGGCCGACGCCGCCGACGCCCTCGCGCTGGCCGTCACGCACTGCTGGCGCGCGCCCTTCCTCGTCCGGGAGAAGGCGAACGAGGAGCGGGCCCGGAAACAGAAGGCCCGGCTGGCCGCAGAACGTAAACGTCAGGAGGAGATGGCGCGATGATCGCCTCGCTCAACGGAACCGTCGTCGGAATCGAGCTGACCGGCGCGGTCATCGAGTGCGCGGGGGTGGGCTACTTCTTCACGGCCACTCCGCAGACGCTCGCCGGCCTGCGCCGCGGCGAGAACGCGCGCGTTTTGACCACCATGGTCGTGCGCGACGACGCGGTGCAGCTCTACGGCTTCACCGATGACTCCCAGCGCAGCATGTTCGCCCTGCTGCAGACGGTCTCCGGTCTGGGGCCCCGGCTCGCGCTGGCCACCCTGTCGGTCTTCGAGGCGGCCGAGGTCGCCGCGGCCGTCGGCGCCGGCGACGCCA
Source organism: Corynebacterium frankenforstense (assembly GCF_030211955.1). GTDB lineage: Bacteria > Actinomycetota > Actinomycetes > Mycobacteriales > Mycobacteriaceae > Corynebacterium > Corynebacterium frankenforstense_A. The sequence goes on from NZ_JASODI010000016.1 coordinate 1,036, forward strand.
AGACCCTGCAGCGCGTGCCCGGGGTGGGCAAGCGCATGGCCGAGCGCATGATCGTCGAGCTCAAGGAGAAGGTCGCCGGCTACGGCGAGGCCGCCCCCGAGGGCGAGCCCGCGGCCCCGCGCGCCGAGTCCGCCACGGCCGCCCAGGTCACCGCCGCGCTGACCGGTCTGGGCTTCACCGACAAGCAGGCCGAGGGAGCCGTCGACGCGGTGCTCGCCGAGGACGCGGACCTGGACACCTCCGCCGCGCTGCGGGCGGCGCTGAGCCGCCTGGGGAAGAAGAACTGAGATGACCCGCCACGGAATTGAGCGCACCGAGTTCCGGCTGCCCGAGGGCGCCGGGGGACCGGGAGGCCCCGGGGGCCCCGGTGGTCCGGGCAACGGCGGCCCGGGTGCCGGCGCGGGCGGCTTCGGCGGCCCAGCCGGTGGCACCGACGACGCCGAGCGCCCCGTCACCCCACACAAGCAGGCGGGGGAGGGCGACGTCGAGCGCAACCTGCGCCCGCACTCGCTCAACGAGTTCATCGGGCAGCAGAAGGTGCGCGAGCAGCTCTCGCTGGTGCTCACCGGCGCGAAGAACCGCGGGGTGACCCCGGACCACATCCTGCTCTCGGGCCCGCCCGGCCTGGGCAAGACGACCATGGCGATGATCATCGCCCAGGAGATGGGCACCAGCCTGCGCATGACCTCGGGCCCGGCGCTCGAGCGCGCCGGCGACCTGGCCGCGATGCTGTCGAACCTGATGGAGGGCGACGTGCTCTTCATCGACGAGATCCACCGCATGGCCCGCCCGGCCGAAGAGATGCTCTACATGGCCATGGAGGACTTCCGCATCGACGTCATCGTGGGCAAGGGCCCCGGTGCGACCTCCATCCCGCTGGACCTGCCGCCGTTCACCCTGGTGGCCGCCACCACCCGGGCCGGCATGCTGACCGGCCCGCTGCGCGACCGCTTCGGCTTCACCGCGCAGATGGAGTTCTACGACACCCCGGAGCTCACCCGCGTGGTCACCCGTGCCGCCCGCATCCTCGACGTCGGCATCGACGACGACGCCGCGGCCGAGATCGCCTCGCGCTCGCGTGGCACACCCCGTATCGCCAACCGGCTGCTGCGCCGTGTGCGCGACTACGCCGAGGTGCACGCCGACGGCCGGATCGACCTGGCCTCGGCGCGCGGGGCGCTGGCGGTCTTCGACGTCGACGAGGTCGGCCTCGACCGCCTGGACCGCGCGGTGCTCGACTGCCTGATCAAGGGCCACGGCGGCGGGCCGGTCGGCGTGGGCACGCTGGCGGTGGCCGTGGGCGAGGAGCCCTCGACCATCGAGGAGGTCTGCGAGCCCTACCTGGTGCGCGCCGGCCTCATCGCGCGCACCGGCCGGGGACGCGTGGCCACCGCGGCGGCGTGGCGCCACCTGGACCTCGAGCCGCCGGAGGGCGCGCCCGGTCTCTACTGAGGCCGGGAGGCCGCGCGGCCCCCTGCGCCGGGTCCGCCGGCGCCGGGCCCGCCGGCGCCCGCGCGTCGGCGGGGGAGTGCGCCCAGGAGCACCCGGGGCGGTGCCGGACCTGGGCGTTTAGTTGGCGTGTCCACGGAGACGTCTGGCACAGTGTGAGGCATGGATATGATTCTTCTTCTCGTTCTACTGCTCATTCTGATCGCGCCCTCCTTCTTCATGATGCGCAAGCAGCGCCGTCGTCAGAATGAGATGACCCAGATGCAGGCCAACCTCCAGGTCGGCCAGCGCGTGGTCACCGCCTCGGGCATGCACGCCACCATCGTCGGCCTCGAGGGCGACCAGGTCGCCCTGGAGATCGCGCCCGACGTGATCACCACCTGGGAGCGGATCGCCGTCATCCGCACCGTCGACGAGGAGAACCCCGAGCTGGTCGGCGGCGAGGCCGTCGCCGCGCAGTACGGTCAAAACGACGCCGACTACGCCGAGACCGACTACCCGGACGCCGACTACGGCGACGCCGCCGGTCACCCCGAGAACGACGGCTCCTGCCGCGGCTACGGCGAGGCCGAGGGCCCGGAGACCGAGGGCCGCACCGGGCGCTGAGTCACGGCGCCGAACCCATCGTTTGACCGACCCTGAAACCAACCCGCCGCCGACCGCGGAACCCATAAGCCGAGGTCCCCGGTGGGGCGGACGTGAGCCGGGACACCATGATGTTTCGGCACCAACTCTTCGACACGCGCGGACCATGCCGTAACATAGGTGCGTCCATCACGGCCGGGAGAGCCTGCACAGGCCTTCCGGCGTGTCTGTTCAAGGAGATTTGTTCGTGACCACAACCGCGAGACCGCGCGGCGCCCAGACGTCGGGCAGGAGCTGGCCGCTCAAGGCGCTGGGGGTCTTTCTGCTCCTGGTACTGGTCGTCTACGCCCTGATCTTTTTCACCGGCGACCGGAAGGCCGAACCGAAGCTGGGCATCGACCTGGAGGGCGGCACCCGCATCACCCTGGTTCCCCAGGGTGAGGAGCCGACCCAGGAGCAGCTCAACCAGGCGCGCACCATTCTGCAGAACCGCGTCAACGGCATGGGCGTCTCCGGCGCCGACGTCGTCGCCGACGGCAACACGCTGGTGATCACCGTCCCCGGTGACGACGCCGGCCAGGCCCGCGCGGTCGGTCAGACCTCGCAGCTGGTCTTCCGCCCGGTGGCCCAGCCGCAGATGCCGGACATGGCCGCCCTGCCGCAGACCTTCACCGACATAGCCGAGCGCTGGGTCGAGGCCGACGTGATCAGCCCCGAGGACGCCAAGACCTCCGCCGATCAGCTCTCCGCCCAGCTCAAGCAGCTCGGCGGCGAGGAGATCAAGGCCCCGGAGATCAACGCCGAGCCCAAGCCGGAGCCGGCGAACTCGCTGGAGGCCACCGAGCGCCGCCAGCAGACCACCGAGATGCTGCGCAAGGACCGCCAGTCCGAGGACCCGACCACGCAGCTGGCCGCCATGGCCCTGATCAAGTGCGACGGCTCCGTCGACCCGCTGGCCGGCACCGACGACCCGGCCAAGCCGCTGGTCTCCTGCGACGCCTCCTCCGGCGCGCCGTACCTGCTGGCGCCCTCCCCGGAGCTCGTCGGTGACAACCCGGACGGCGAGCGCCTCACCGGCGCCCAGATCGACACCGACCGCCCGATCGAGGGCGGCCTGGACTCCCAGACCGGCCAGATGCAGGTCGGCTTCGCCTTCGGCGGCGCCGGCGCCGACACCTGGGCGCGCCTGACCCAGGAGTACCTGCAGAAGCAGGTCGCCATCACCCTGGACTCGCAGATCATCTCCGCCCCGCGCATCCAGTCGCCGACCCCGGCCGGCTCGGCCACCGCGATCACCGGTGACTTCAGCCAGAAGGAGGCGCAGGACCTGGCCAACAACCTGAAGTACGGTGCCCTGCCGCTGTCCTTCGCCGGCGAGGACGGCCAGCCCGGCGGCACCGCCGAGACCGTGCCCGCCTCCCTCGGCGAGGCCTCGCTGAAGGCCGGTCTGGTCGCGGGCCTGGTCGGCCTGGCCATGATCGCGGTCTTCGTCTTCGCCTACTACCGCCTCTACGGCCTGATCTCGCTGTTCACCCTGGTCTGCTCCGGCGCGCTGGTCTACGGCTCGCTGGTGCTGCTGGGCCGCTGGATCGGCTACTCGCTGGACCTGTCCGGCATCGCCGGCCTGGTCATCGGCATCGGCGCCACCGCGGACTCCTTCGTGGTCATCTACGAGCGCATCAAGGACGAGGTCAGGGACGGCCACACCTTCCGCTCGGCGACCCACCGCGGCTGGCACCGCGCCCGCCAGACGATCGTCACCGGCAACATGGTCACCCTGATCGCCTCCGTGGTCATCTACTTCCTGGCCGTCGGCGAGGTCAAGGGCTTCGCCTTCACCCTCGGCATGACGACGGTCTTCGACCTCGTCGTGACCTTCCTGGTGACCGCCCCGATCATGCTGCTGTGCTCGCGCAAGCCGTTCTGGGCCCGCCCGGCCGTCAACGGCATGGGCAAGGTCTTCCGCCTGGCCGCCGACCGCCGCAAGGCCGCCGCCACGGTCAACACCCCTGCGACCGGCACCGCAACGGCGACCACCGCCACCGCGACGGAAACCGCCGACGCCGGGGAGGCGGGACGTCGTCAAGCGGGCACCGCCACCGCGGTCTCGCAGCACACCGACGCCGACGGCGACGCGCCCGCGCAGGGCGCGGAGCCCGAGGACAAGGAGAACTGAGCAATGTCCGAGACCAAGACACTCGACGTTCCCGTCGAGCCCGACGCGAACATGAACCACTCCCTGTTCGACCGCATCTCCACCGGTGAGGGCGGCATCGACTTCATCGGCCGCACCAAGCTGTGGTACTGGCTGACCGCGCTGTTCATCGTCATCAGCGTCGCCGCCATCGGCATCCGCGGCTTCGACATGTCGATCGACTTCGAGGGCGGCACCAAGATCAACATGCCGGCCGCCGAGCTCAACGTCGACGAGGTCGAGCAGACCTTCGTCGACGCCACCGGGGTCACCCCCGAGCTGACCCAGGTCGTCGGCTCCGGCGACACCGCCACCCTGGAGATCAACACCGAGCGCCTCTCGCAGGACCAGATCGACGCCGCCCGCCAGGAGATCTTCGAGGCCTACCACCCGGAGGACGCCACCGGCACCCCGAGCCCCGACGCGATCGGCGACTCGACGGTCTCCGAGTCCTGGGGCTCGACGATCACTAAGCGCATGCTCATCTCGATGGGCGTGTTCCTGCTGTTGGCCTTCCTCTACATCGCGGTGCGCCTGCGCCGTGAGATGGCCGTCGCAGCCATGGCCGCCCTCCTCGTCGACGCCGTCGTCATCGCCGGCATCTACGCGCTGTTCGGCTTCGAGGTCTCGCCGGCCGTGATCATCGGCCTTTTGACCGTGCTGTCCTTCTCCGTCTACGACACCGTCATCGTCTTCGACAAGGTCCGCGAGAACACCGCGGGGCTTCTCGACTCGCGCAGACAGACCTACGCGGAGGCCGCCAACGCCGCCGTGAACCAGACGCTGATGCGCTCGATCTCGACCTCGGTGATCTCCGCGCTGCCGATCGTGGCGCTGATCATCGTCGCCGTGTGGATGCTCGGCGTCGGCGACCTGCAGGACCTCGCGCTCATCCAGCTCATCGGCGTGGTCGAGGGCGTGTTCTCCTCGATCTTCCTGGCCACCCCGATCCTGGTCAGCGTGACCGAGCGCTCCAAGGAGATCCGCGAGCACAACGCCGCCGTCGCCGCCTACCGTCGCGGCGAGGACCCCGACGCCGAGGTCGACGACGCCACGGCGACCGACGCGGAGCGCGAAAGCAACTCCGGCACCACCGGCAAGCGCACCGTGACCGCCCCCGCGCACCAGGCCGAGCACGACGCCGAGACGCCGGCGCCCGGCCACCCCGGCGCCACCTGGCGCCCGGGCCGGAACTGACGGGGGAGGGCGCGCATGACCGCCGCCGCACGACCGGGCCGGGGGCGCCTGCGCGCCGCCGCGGCCGCCGTCCTCGCGGCGGCGACCGCGCTCTCGCTGACTTCCTGCTCGGATGATCAGGCCGGCGAGGACCTCGGCGAGAACACCGGGCACCCCGCCTACGTCGTCTCCTCGCCGCTGGAGACCACCAACGCCGCCTCACTGACCGGCGCCTCGACGAACGCGGAGCTGATCTCCGGGCGCGTCTACCCGGCCGTCTACACCCCGGGGCCCAACGGCCAGATGATCCCGAACACGGACCTGGCCAGCACGCAGCTGCTGCCCGGCGCCAAGCGCAAGGTGCTCTACGACATCGCCCCGGACGCCTCCTTCTCCGACGGGCACACCGTCACCTGCGACGACTTCTACCTCGCCGTGGCCGCCGGCAAGCTCGACCGCCTCTTCGGCGCGCAGCTGCCGTGGACCGACCAGGTCGAGTCCGTGCAGTGCCGCCCCGGCGCCAAGCGCTTCCAGCTCAGCCTCGTCGAAGGCGCGGGCACCCGCTGGCGCCAACTGTTCGGCCCCGGCGAGATCCTGCCGGCCCACGCCATCGCGCAGCGCGCCGGCGTGGCCGAGCAGGACCTGGTGCCGCTTCTCGACGCCGCGCAGGCCGCCGCCGGCGCGACCGGCGCCGAGGGCGCCGAGGGCGCCGCCGCCACCGAGATTTCCGACGCCGCGGTGCCCGACGCCCTGCGCGAGGTCGCGCGGGTGTGGCGCGACGGCTTCCGGCTCTCCGAGTTCGACGAGGGCCTGCAGCTGGGCTACGGGCCCTACCGCGTCGACTCCGTCGGCGAGCACGGCGAGGTCCTCCTGGTGCGCAACGAGCACTACCACGGTGCCCCTGCCGAGGAGCCGACGTTGGTCGTCTGGCCGCCGTCGGTGGACACCCACGCCCTGGCCGCGCAGGCGGACGTCGTCGCCGCGGACATCACGCGCACCGACGGCTCCTTCATCGACCGCGACAACCCGGGCAACCGCTACGAGATCCACCCCGAGGTCGGCTACCTGACGGAGACGCTGCTGCTCGGCGAGGGCGGCGTCTTCGCCACGCCGGAGGACCGCGACGCCTTCAACGCGTGCGTGGACCAGAAGGACGTCGCCGCGGAGAGCTCGCGGGTCTCCGGCGTGGAGGTCCCGGCGGTGGCGATGCACGTGCTCAACCCGACCGACCCGGACGCGGCGCACGTCGCGGAGGTCTCCGACGTCCACCTGGGCACCGACCAGGCGTTGGCCGGCCGGCTCAAGGGCAAGACCGTCCGCATCGGCTACATGGGCCCGGACCCGCGCAAGGCCGCGATGGTCGAGTCCATCCGGCGCAGCTGCGAGCCTGCCGGGATCACCGTGGAGGACGTCTCGGAGACCACCGGGCAGCTCGGCGACCTGATCGGGGTGGCCCCGGCGGGCGAGGACCGCGTCGACGCGGTGCTCAAGGCCGTCGACCCGGTCGCCGAGTACTCCGCGCTCGCCCCGGGCCAGCGCGGCTGGCGGGCGCTGCAGGCCGCGGAGGCGGGGGAGTGGCGCCGCGTGCGCGCGATTCCGCTGGCCTCCCAGCCCCGCGTATTCGCGACCGACCGCGAGATGGGTAACGTGAACGTGTACACAGGTCTCGCCGGCATCGGCTGGAACATGGACCGGTGGCGCATCGGCTAGGCGCCGGTGCGCCGGGATCCGGCAAGGAGAGAACTATGGGAGAGATTCAAGTTGGCAGGTAAGACTCAGACCAGGTTTCCCGAGGCCGCGGCCGCGCTCAAGGAGCACGTCCGGCTCGTGCCGGACTTCCCGGAGGAGGGCGTGGTCTTCCAGGACCTGACCCCGGTGCTCGCGGACGCCGAGGCGTTCGGCACCGTGGTCGACGCGCTGGCCCAGGCGGCCGTCGAGGACGGCGCGGACCTGATCGGCGGACTTGACGCGCGCGGCTTCCTTTTGGGCGCGGCGGTGGCCTACAAGCTGGGCCTGGGCGTGCTGGCGATCCGCAAGCAGGGCAAGCTGCCCCCGCCGGTGCACACCGAGGAGTACGCCCTCGAGTACGGCACGGCGGCACTCGAGATCCCGGCCGACGCGATGAACCTCGAGGGCCGCAAGGTCGTGCTCGTCGACGACGTGCTGGCCACCGGCGGCACCCTGGGCGCGGCGGCGAAGCTCCTGGCGAGCTCGGGTGCAGAGGTCGTCGGCAACGTCGTCGTTCTCGAGGTCGACGGCCTGGGCGGCCGCGAGAAGCTCGGGGACGTGCCCCTGAGCGTGATCTCGCAGGACACGGTCGAGGCCTGAGCGCCGGCTGACGCGGCCGGCCCGAAAGTCAGCGGCCGGCCGCACATCCGGCGATCAGGCCGGCAGTCGGGGCGCGGGGTTTCGACTGGCCCCGGGCCAGTGCCCGGGGCCCAAAGAGGCGTACCGGACGAGGGTCCGGGCCTCAAGAGGCGAAGGTAAGGTGTAGGGACATGACCCAGGAGAACGGCCGGGGCAGGAGCATCGGTGTGCGGGGCATGTCCGCGCGCCTGGCACGCAGCCTGACGGGCAACCGCCCGAAGATCAACCCGGTGCTCGCGCCGCTGCTGAGCATCCACCGGCAGTTCCACCCGAAGGCGGACGGAGCGGTGCTCGACCGTGCCTACGCCACCGCGGAGCGCCTCCACGACGGTGTCTACCGCAAGTCGGGCGACCCGTACATCACCCACCCGCTGGCGGTGGCCACCATCGCCGCGGAGATCGGCATGGACACCACCACGCTGGTCGCCGCCCTGCTGCACGACACGGTCGAGGACACCGACTACACCCTCGAGCAGCTCACCGAGGACTTCGGCGAGGAGGTCGCGCGCCTCGTCGACGGGGTGACGAAGCTGGACAAGGTCGCCCTGGGCGCGGCCGCGGAGGCCGAGACGATCCGCAAGATGATCGTCGCGATGGCCCACGACCCGCGCGTGCTGGTGATCAAGGTCGCCGACCGCCTGCACAACATGCGCACCATGCGCTTTCTTCCCCCGGAGAAGCAGGCGAAGAAGGCCCGCCAGACCCTCGAGGTCATCGCCCCGCTGGCGCACCGCCTGGGCATGGCCAACGTCAAGTGGGAGCTCGAGGACCTCTCCTTCGCCATCCTCTACCCGAAGAAGTACGACGAGATCGTCCGTCTCGTCGCCGACCGCGCCCCGCAGCGCGACCGCGCCCTCGAGGAGATCATGGCGCAGCTCAAGGTCGCGCTGAAGGAGAACAACATCGAGGCCGAGGTGATGGGCCGGCCGAAGCACTACTGGTCCATCTACCAGAAGATGATCGTGCGCGGCCACGAGTTCGACGAGATCTTCGACCTCGTCGGCATCCGCGTGCTCGTCGACAACGTCAACAACTGCTACGCGGCCATCGGCGTGGTCCACGCCCTCTACGCGGCGATGCCGGGGCGCTTCAAGGACTACATCTCGGCGCCGCGCTTCGGCGTCTACCAGTCGCTGCACACCACGGTGATGACGGACTCGGGCCGCCCGCTCGAGGTCCAGGTGCGCACCCACGAGATGCACTACAACGCGGAGTTCGGCATCGCGGCGCACTGGCGCTACAAGGAGACTAAGGGCTCGCACAAGGGCGACCAGGCCGAGATCGACCAGATGGCGTGGATGCGCCAGCTGCTCGACTGGCAGAAGGAGGCCGCCGACCCCAACGAGTTCCTCGACGCGCTGCGCTACGACCTGACGGCCAAGCAGATCTTCGTGTTCACCCCGAAGGGCGACGTGGTCAACCTGCCGGTGGACTCCACCCCGGTCGACTTCGCCTACTCGGTGCACACGGAGGTCGGCCACCGCTGCATCGGCGCGAAGATCAACGGCAAGCTCGTCGCCCTCGAGACGAAGCTGAAGTCGGGCGACCGGGTGGAGATCTTCACCTCCAAGGACCAGCACGCCGGGCCCTCGGCGGACTGGAAGGACTTCGTCGTCTCGCCGCGGGCGAAGGCGAAAATCCGCCAGTGGTTCTCCAAGGAACGCCGCGAAGAGCACCTGGAGGCCGGCCGCGACGCGCTGGCCGCGGAGGTGCAACGCGGCGGGCTGCCGCTGCACCGCCTGTTCACGTCGCAGTCGATGAAGATGGTGGCCACGGAGCTGCACTACCCGGACGTCGACGCGCTCTACACGGCGATCGGCTCGGGGTCGGTCTCCGCGCAACACGTCGCGCACCGCCTGATGGCCATCTTCGGCGACGAGGACTCCGCCGAGGACGAGCTGATGAGCCGTATGCCGCTGGCGGAGCTGGCGGACAAGGCGGAGCACCGCCCGCAGGCCGTCAGTGGGCCGGGCGTGCTCGTGGAGGGCAGCCCGGACGTGCTGGCGAAGCTGGCCAAGTGCTGCCAGCCGGTGCCGGGCGACGAGATCTTCGGCTTCGTCACCCGCGGCGGCGGGGTCTCGGTGCACCGCACGGACTGCACCAACGCGCCCAAGCTGCGCGAGGAGCCGGAGCGCCTCATCGACGTCTCCTGGGCCGGCTCGGACCAGGGCAACGCATTCACCGCGACGCTGCAGGTCGAGGCGCTGGACCGCGGCGGGTTGCTCATGGAGATCACCCGCTGTGTCAGCGAGCAGAACCTGTCGGTGCTGGCGATGAACTCGAAGGCCGGCGACGACCACATCGCGACGATCCGCTTCACCTTCGCCGTCTCGGACACGAAGCAGCTCGGTGCGCTGATCACCGCGCTGCGCAACACCGAGGGCGTCTTCGACGTCTACCGTGTGACCGCCTGAGCGCCCGTGGGGCGCGTCGATTGACGACGTCCCGCCTGCCCCGCGTGGGCGCGCATCCGCGCGCGTGGCGCGGGGCTGTGCCTGTTTTAGGGGCGCCGTGTCCGTCGGGCGGGGCCAGCTACGCGAAAACCCGCCCGCGGCCGGACGACCGGTCGGGGCGGGTGGTGTTCTCAGTCAGACTGAGACAAAACCTTAGAACATGTCGGGAGCGACCTTCTTGGCCATGTTGAAGACGGCGGAGGCGACGCCGATCACGGTGGTGACCAGGGTGGCGAAGCCGGTGATGATGCCCAGCTGCTTCTCGAAGCCGCCGATCTCCCACTGGCACTTCAGGGAGTTCTTCACGTTGACGGGCAGATCCTTCGGATCCTTCTCAGCAGTGCAGTCGAACTCAGAGGAGTTGGTGCCCAGGTTCGGGTCGGCCGGGGCCTCGGTGGTGGTCGGCGCCGGGGTGGTGTCCTCGGCGTGGGCCGGGGCGGCGATACCGGTGGTGGCGATGGCGACGGTGGCGCCGAGGGTGACGATGCCCTTACGGGTGAAAAGCTTCATGGGGTTCGTGTCCTCCCGAACATGCTCGTGGTTGAAAGCTCGTCCAAGACCATAGCGGCGGAAACGCCGCCGGGCAACAGTTCACTGACAAGAAATAAACAGGTAGTGATCAGGTGAATCGGTCCCGGAGATCGCCTTCGGGCCCGCCGTGAAGCCGGGGGGCGAAAGAACCCCGGGCCGCGATTCGCTGTTGTGAGCGAGAGCACGGCCCGGGGTCTGGGGGAGGCCTACTTGCCGATGGCCTTGGTCAGCTCGGTCAGACCGCGGCTGATCAGTGCGAGCACGGCGACGACGCCGAGCATGCCGCCGATGACGGTGGCGAAGGCCTCGACCTTGCCCTCGGGGCCCTTGTTCCACATCTCGGTCAGGGCGTTGTCGCTCGTGGAGGAGTTGCCCCCGTTCGCGGTGGACTCCGACTTCGAGGAGCCGCCGTTCGAGTCGGCGGCGCGCACGCCCGTGCCGGCGGTGGCGACGACACCCTCGGTGCCGGTGGTCTCCGCGTTGGCGGCCGGGGCGACCAGGCCGGTGGCGGTCACGGTGACGGCGGTGGCGGCGGCGACGAGGCCGGTGCGGGAAACAAGCTTCATGGTGGTCCTCCTGGGTTCTCGGGTTCCGGGCTCCCCATCGCGCACTGTCACGGGGATATTACAAGCGCCCGGTCACGGCGGCATATTGGTGCAGGAAACCGGGCGCGGCCGATCCCGCCGATCCGCGCCGGCGCACACCTTCACGTGCCCGCGGGACGGGCACGAGAAAACCCGGCCGGTGCGCGCGGCACCGGCCGGGTCGGGCTTTCGGGCTTGCGCCCCCGGGGGAGACCCCGCGGGGCCTCCGGGCGGTCTACCGGCTGACCGTGGCCTCGGAGATGCGGACCTCCTCGGCGGGCGCGCCGTCGGAGGCGCCGCCCTCGACACCGGCCTCGGCGATCTTGCCGAGGGTGTCCATGCCCTCGTCGGTGATCTTGGCGAAGTAGGTGTAGTCCGGCGGCAGCTGCGAGTCGTCGTAGTTGAGGAAGAACTGCGAGCCGTTGGTGTCCGGGCCGGAGTTGGCCATGGCGACGGTCCCGCGCGGGTAGGTCACGGGCTTTGCGGTCTGCGCGCCCATCTCGTCGGTCGGGTACTCGTTGGCGAACTGGAAGCCGGGGCCGCCGCGGCCGGTGCCGGTCGGGTCGCCGCACTGCAGGACGTTCAGCGCGCCGGAGGTCATGCGGTGGCAGACCGTGTCGTTGAAGTAGCCCTGCTCGGACATGTGCACGAAGGCGTTGACGGTGCACGGGGAGACCGAACGGTCCAGGGTCATCGGGATCGGGCCCTGGCCGGTCTGCAGGGTCACGGTGACCTCGCCGGTGGCGGGCACGTTCTCGGTCTGCGGCTTGCTCACCTCGCGGGCGGCCTCGCCGGCGTCGTCGTAGCTGCAGGTCACGGTCTCCTGCAGCGGGGTCTCGCGCTGCAGGGCGAGGGGCTCGACCTGCGCCTCGGAGGTCTGCTCGGTGGACTCGGCGGCGTCGTCGGCGACGACGTCCTCCTCGGAGTCGCGGGTGGCCAGGAACCAGACCACGCCGACGATGGCGAGGATGGCCACGGTGGACATGGCCACGACGGCCAGTGGCTTGCTCTTCTCCGCGCGGTCGCGGCTCTTGAGCGCCTTGTCGAGGGCATCGAGCGCCTCCTGGCCGCGTTGCTCGTTACTCACTTCGGCGGGAACCTTTCCGTCTACTTCGTTTCTTCCCCGCGGCCGGCAAAGCTCAGAGGGCCGGCGGGCCGCGGTAACGCCACGTCATTGTAGCGGCAGTGTCTAGGGTCGAGGCCATGGAGATCCAGGGATTCGCCACCGGCCCGTACAAGACGAACTGCTACCTGCTCATCGAGGACGGTCGCTGCGTGGTCGTCGACGCGGGCATGCACGCCTTCGCCCCGGTCATGGACGTGCTGGGAAAGCTCGACCTGGAGCTTGAGGCCGTCGTGTGCACCCACGGCCACATCGACCACACCCGCGACGCCGCCCAGCTGGCCAACCACTTCGGCGTGCCCGTCTACATCCACCCCGACGACCGCTTCATGCTCGCCGGCGGCGACGGCGTGCTCCCCGAGACCGCCCGCCTCTTCGACGCGGCGACCATGACCCAGCCGGAGGAGGTGTGCCCGCTTGACGACGCCGCGGTGGTCACCCTCGTCGGCCACGACTTCCGCGTGGCGCACGCGCCCGGACACTCGCCGGGCAGCGTGCTGCTGATCGCCGAGGAGGTGGTGCTCTCCGGCGACGTGCTTTTCCGCGGCTCGATCGGGCGCACCGACCTGCCCTACTCGGACCCGGAGGCGATGAAGAAGACGCTGGCCGGCCCCGTCGCGGCGCTTGACGACGCCCTGCCGGTGCTGCCCGGCCACGGGCCCACGACGACGGTGCGCGCCGAGCGCGCCACCAACCCCTTCGCCGGCCCCTTCATGCGTGCCGCCGGCGGAGCCGGCGGCACCGGGGATGAGGCCCGCCACCCCGAAAGTGAGGCCGGCGGCACCGGGGATGAGGCCCGCCGCCCCCGAAAGTGAGGCCGGCGGCACCGAAGAGCGCTAGGCCCTCCGCGACCGCGGCCCTGCCCGCACGGCTGTGCCGTCGGGTGGCGGGCGCAGCCCGCCACCCCGCCACGGCGACGGTGCGGGAGGGCACCCGGGGGAGGCGGGGCGCGGCGTCGTCAATTGAGCGCGGTACCATCTCATGCGTGAGTGACAAGCAGCAGACCCACAGTGCCCCTAAGGGCGTGCCCGACTACGTCCCGCCGGCTTCGGCGGAGTTCCTCGCGGTGCGTGACACCTTCATCCGCCAGGCCCATCTGGCCGGCTACGAGCACATCGAGCTGCCCGTCTTCGAGGACACCGACCTCTTCGCCCGCGGCGTGGGCGAGTCCACCGACGTGGTGACCAAGGAGATGTACACCTTCGCCGACCGCGGCGGGCGCAGCGTGACCCTGCGGCCCGAGGGTACGGCCGGCGTGATGCGCGCCGTCATCGAGCACAACCTCGACCGCGGCCAGCTGCCGGTCAAGCTCAACTACGCGGGCCCGTTCTTCCGCTACGAGCGCCCGCAGGCCGGCCGCTACCGCCAGCTGCAGCAGGTCGGCATCGAGGCCATCGGTGTCGACGACCCTGCCCTCGACGCCGAGGTCGTCGCGCTGGCCGACCGCTCCTACCGCGCGCTGGGCCTGAGCGGCTTCCGCCTCGAGCTGACCAGCCTGGGCGACAAGACCTGCCGGCCGGCCTACCGCGAGAAGCTGCAGAAGTTCCTCTTCGACCTGCCGCTGGACGAGGAGACCCGGCGCCGCGCCGAGATCAATCCGCTGCGCGTGCTCGACGACAAGCGCGAGGAGGTCCGCGAGATGACCGCCGACGCGCCGCTGATGCTCGACCACCTCTCGGCCGAGTGCCGCGAGCACTTCGAGACCGTCACCGGGCTGCTCGACGACTTCGGCGTCGAGTACACCGTCAACCCACGCATGGTCCGCGGGCTGGACTACTACACCAAGACCACCTTCGAGTTCGTCCACGACGGTCTCGGCGCGCAGTCCGGCATCGGCGGCGGCGGGCGCTACGACGGGCTGATGGGCCAGCTCGGCGGGCAGGACCTCTCCGGCATCGGCTACGGCCTCGGCGTGGACCGCACCGTGCTGGCGCTCCAGGCCGAGGGCATCACCGCCGCGGACCTGGGTGTGGGCCGCCGCGTCGACGTCTACGGCGTGCCGCTGGGTGACCAGGCCCGCGGCCGGATGGCCGGGATGGTCAACCGCCTGCGCGCCGCCGGCGTGTCGGCGGACATGGCCTACGGCGGCCGTGGGCTCAAGGGCGCGATGAAGGGCGCGGACCGCGCCCGGGCGCGCTTCGCGCTGGTGCTCGGCGAGTCCGAGCTGGCCGACGGCACCGTGACCGTGCGCGACCTCGAGGCCCGCGAGCAGGAGACCGTCGCCGTCGACGGCGTGGTCGAGTACCTGACCGGGCGGCTGTAGGGTCGCTTGAGGGCGGCTGCAGGGCTGTCGGCGGGGCCTCAGCCCCCCGCGGCGTCAGCACTCGGTGAAACTGACCGGCATCCCGAGGGTGACCGCGAGGCCGCCCATGGCGGTCTCCTTGTACTTGGAGCTCATGTCGCGTCCCGTGGCGGCCATGGTCGTCACGACGTCGTCGAGCGAGACGCGGTTGGTGCCGTCGCCGAGGCGGGCCAGGCGCGCGGCGTTGATAGCCTTGACCGCGCCGATGGCGTTGCGCTCGATGCACGGGATCTGCACCAGCCCGCCGACGGGGTCGCAGGTCAGCCCCAGGTTGTGCTCGAGGCCGATCTCGGCGGCGTTCTCGATCTGCGCCGGGGTGCCGCCGAGCACCGCGCACAGCCCGGCGGCCGCCATCGCGGAGGCCGAGCCGACCTCGCCCTGGCAGCCGACCTCCGCCCCCGAGATCGAGGCGTTCTCCTTGATGATCGAGCCGGCCGCCCCGGCGGCGAGCAGGAAGTCGCGGGCGGTCTCCTCGTCGAAGTCGAGCAGGAAGTCGCGCGCGTAGTGCATCACGGCGGGGATGATGCCGGCCGCGCCGTTGGTCGGGGCGGTGACCACGCGCCCGCCGGCGGCGTTCTCCTCGTTGACGGCCATGGCGTAGAGGTTGACCCACTCCATCGCGCCGAAGCCGGCGGCGTTGCGGGTGGCCTGGTCGCGCAGCTGCTCGAGCAGGATCGGCGCGCGGCGCTTGACTCCCAGGCCGCCCGGCAGGGTGCCCGGGGTGGTCATGCCGGCGAGCACGCACTCGCGCATGGTCTTCCACACCGCGTCGAGGTGCGCGGCGACCACCGGCCAGCCGCCGTCCTCGGCGTGCAGGGCGTCCTCGTTCTCGCGGACGATCCGGGGGATCGACTTGCCGGTCTCCGCGCAGCGGGCCAGCAGCTCCTCGCCGGAGGCGAAGGGGTGCGGCACCGGGTGCGGGTCCTGGGCGGCCGTAAGTTGGTTGGCCTCCTCGTGCTCGGCGCGCAGCTGGGCGCCGGTGAGGATGAACCCGCCGCCGACGGAGTAGTAGTCCACCGGCTCGGTCAGCTGCTCGTCGTGATCGTCGACGACGGTGAACAGCATGCCGTTGGGGTGGGCGGGCAGCTGCTTGGGGTTGAGGTCGATGACGTAGTCGACGCTGCCGCGCGGGCCCTTGGCGGTCCCGAAGACGGGCACGTTGGCACCGGGCACCGGATCGGCGTCGGCGGGCACGGTCTCGGGCTCGTGGCCGGCCAGGCCCAGGACGACGGCGCGGTCGGTGCCGTGGCCGCGTCCGGTGGCCGCGAGCGAGCCGCGTAGCTCGACGCGCACGCGCTTCGGAGCCTCGTCGAGGGAGTCGAGGAAGTCCTTCGCGGCGCGCATGGGGCCGACGGTGTGCGAGGACGACGGCCCGATGCCCAGGCTGAACATGTCGACGATGCTGATGGTCACGGCGTCGGGTTCCTCTCGGTCGCGGTCGGTGCGGCACCCCAGCCTACGCACGTTGTGCGCCCGCCCGCGCTATTGCCGACGTCGCGCAGCGCGCCGTGCGCGGTCACCGTACCGTCGGTGCGCCGCGGCCGCCCGCGGCGGCCGCGTGTGGTGGCGTTACCGGCCGTCGTGGCTGGCGAGCAGGTCTGCGAAGGGGGTGAACTCCTCCTCGGGGTCGGTGCCGGTGCGCCGGGCCTTCGCCGCGGCGCGGGTGGCGGCGCGCTCGCGGGTCTCCTCGGGCTCGACCTGGCCGCGGGCGGTGGCTCCGCCGAGCCCGCCGACGGAGTCGTGCTGGGTGACCATCTTCTCGGCCAGCTCGCCGGCGGCCTGGGTGATGCGCTGGGTCAGGGCGCGGCCGGCCTCGGTGCCGAAGTCCCCGGTGGCGGCGAAGACGCCGGTGGGCATCACGGTGGCGCGCAGGTAGGCGAACATGGGGCGCACCGCGTACTCGAGGACGAGCGAGTGGCGCGGGGATCCGGCGGTGGCCGCGACGACGACGGGCATGCCGACGATGGCCTTCGGGTCCAGGACGTCGAAGAACATCTTGAACAGGCCGGTGTAGCTCGCCTTGAAGACGGGGGTGACGGCGATCAGGCCGTCGGACTCGCTGATCAGGCGCTTGGCCTCGGTCAGGGCGGGGGAGGCGATGCCGGCGGAGACCATCGCCTGGGCGAGGTCGACGGCGAGGTCCTTCAGCTCGATGACGTGGACCTCGACGGCCTCGCCGCGCGCGGAGACCGCGGCGGTCACGGAGTCGGCGATCTGGTCGGCGACCTGCCGGGTAGTCGACGGGGTGGACAGTCCCGCGGTGACCACTGTCAGGTGGCGCACTGGGATACTCCTCTCGGTGAAGGTGTTTCGGGTGTGCCGGTTGAACCGGGTGAAGCTCGTTCGGGTGTGCCGGTTGAACCGGGTGAAGGTGTTTCGGGTGTGCCGGTTGAACCGGGTGAAGCTCGTTGGGTTGGGCGGCCTGGACGTGTGAGGCTTGCCTGTGACGCTACGCCTGCGGGTTTTCGCCGCGGGCGCCCGGGGCGACCTCGAAGTGGGGCCCGGAGCCGGCGGCCTTCAGGCTGGCGTGGGTGGGCGGGTCGCTGGGCACGCCTTCGGGGCGGCGCTCCTCGAAGCGGCGGCGCAGCTCGGGCACGACGTCGCGGCCGAGGCGCTCGATCTGGTCGAGGACGACCTTGAGCGGCAGGCCGGCGTGGTCGATGAGGAACATCTGGCGCTGGTAGTCGCCGACCCAGTCGGCGAAGGTCAGGGTGCGCTCGATGACCTGCTCGGCGGTGCCGACGGTCAGCGGGGTCAGCTCACTGAACTCCTCGAGGCTCGGCCCGTGGCCGTAGACGGGGGCGTGGTCGAAGTAGGGGCGGAAGAAGTCGACGGCCTCCTGCTCGGTGTCGCCGATGAAGACCTGCCCGCCCAGGCCCACGATGGCCTGGTCGGCGCGGCCGTGGCCGTAGGCCTCGAAGCGGCGGCGGTAGATGCCGACCATCTTGGCCGTGTGCTCCTTGTTCCAGAAGATGTTGTTGTGGAAGAAGCCGTCGCCGTAGTAGGCGGCCTGTTCGGCGATCTGCGGCGAGCGGATGGATCCGTGCCACACGAAGGGCGGGACGTCGTCAAGCGGCCACGGCGTCGCGGTGAAGCCCTGCAGGGGTGTGCGGAACTTGCCCTGCCAAGTCATGGAGCGCTCGCGCCACAGGCGGCGCAGCAGGTGGTAGTTCTCCACGGCCAGCGGGATGCCCTGGCGGATGTCCTTGCCGAACCACGGGTAGACCGGGCCGGTGTTGCCGCGGCCGAGCATCAGGTCGTTGCGCCCACCGGACAGGTGCTGCAGGAAGGCGTAGTCCTCGGCGATCTTGACCGGGTCGTTGGTGGTGATCAGAGTCGTGGATGTCGACAGCAGGATGCGCTCGGTCCGGGCCGCGATGTAGGCCAGGTGCGTCGTGGGTGAGGAGGGCACGAAGGGCGGGTTGTGGTGCTCGCCGGTGGCGAAGACGTCGAGGCCGACCTCCTCGGCCTTGAGCGCGATCTTCGTCATCGCCTCGATGCGCTCGCCCTCGGTGGGGGTGCGCCCGGTGGTGGGGTCCTCGGTGACGTCTCCGATGGTGAAGATGCCGAACTGCATGGGTGGGGCTCCTGACTCTGACTGCTCGGGCGGGCGGCGCCGTGGGGGTGGCTCAACTTGGCCGGTCCCGACGGTGGCGTCCGCCGTCGCTCACTGACTGTACGGAGTGGTTAGTGGGATGAAGATTTCGTCGGGTGTCTTTCATTCATGTGGGGTGACACTGTGCGCCACGCTATGACATGTCAACAAACGTTGTGGGGCGGGTATTCCCGGGCGCGTCGGGTAAGGCTCGTCGGCGCCGCGCGCGCCGGGCACGCCGCACCTGTACCCGACGCAGACACCGCATCTGCACCCACGCACACACCGCACCTGGACCCGACGCAGACACCGCACCTGTCCCCGGTGCAGACGCCGCGCCCGTGCGCGGTGGGGGAGCAACGGGGCGTCGGAAATCGGGCCCGGGCGCCGTGGCAGAATCTCGTCCATGTCGCAGCGCACCTTCACCTCCGTCGAGCTCCAGACCCTGCTGGGGCGTGCCGATGAGGTGACGTCGGGGGCCAAGGAGTCCCGGGAGACCGCCGAGTGGCTCGCCGGCTGGGTGGCCTCGCCGCGCGCCGGGGACCTCAACAGCTCGTACCTGCGCGACTCCGACACCAGCGAGTGGATCTGCTTTCTCACCCCGTGGGCGCTGACGTGGCCGGACGGCTTCTACGCCGTGCAGGAGGCAAACGCGGACCCGGGGCTCGGCGAGGCGCTGCTCGCACTCGTCGACGACGCCGCGGAAGTCCCGGAGCTCCGCAAGCGGGCGAAGAGGGCCGCACCCGGGTTCTTCGGCCGGCTCTTCGGAGGCGGGCGCGTCGACGCCGCGCGCCTGGCCGCAGCGGAGCTGGAGCGCGTGCTCGGTGAGATCGACTCGCGCGGCACCCTCGTGCGTGCCCGCGGGGCGCTCGACCGGATGCACACGGCCACCGAGCTGCAGCGCGAGGGCGTGCACCTCTTCCCGGGCTCGCACGGCACCCCCGGCCGCTACCTGAAGGCCGCGCGCGAGGCGGTCAAGGACGCGCTCAACGGGCACTTCGGCACCACGGGGTCGGTGGGGCTCAACCCGTTCGATCCGGGGCCGGTCGCCGCGGTGCTCGAGCGGGCGCGGGCCGCGCGCGACGACCCGTTCTCCGAGGCCACGCTGCGCGCGCAGCTCGAGCGGATCCTCGCCGACCGCGGGCGGGTCGAGGCCGAGCAGCTGCTGGACGGCATGCCGCTGGAGACGCTGCGCGAGGTCACCGCCGACAGGCTGCGTATCTCCGGGCTTCCGGAGGCCGGCGTGAAGACCGTCGGCGACGTGCGCCGCGCCCACGTCGGCCAGCTGCGCCAGATCCCCGGCATCGGGGAGCGCTCCGCCGACCGGCTCAAGGCCGCCGCCGAGACGCTCTTCTCCGAGGCCGCCGCCGAGCCGCGCCGCGACATCGGCACCGAGCGCACCCGGTACGCCGTGCAGCTGGTGGACGTCCTGGCGCGCTACGACGCCCTGCCGGACCTCGACGAGGAACAGCAGGCGCGCCGCAGGCGGCTCTTCGAGATCGCCGACCTGTCGAAGGACTGGAACGTGGCGGCCGGCGACCCCGACCGGTGGGCGGTGGCGTTCTCCGGCGGGGAGAGGAGCAACGAGGCCTACGCCCGCTTCCGCGGCGACATCGCCTGGGCGCAGGCCAACCCGCAGGTGCTCGACACCTTCCGGGGGCTGACCGTGACCGTGAACCCGTGGGCCGACTACCAGCGCCGACCCGCGCACTACCAGGGGCTGCTGGCGGATCTGCTGGGCAACCAGAAGACCGGCGGCGAGGACCTCGACGCCGACACGCTCGCCGCGATCCGGGCGCTGCGCCTCGACCGCACCTTCCTGGACGCGGACCTGCACCTGCGCGGCTACCAGTCCTTCGGCGCGCGCTTCGCGGTGGTGCAGAAGAAGACCGTCCTCGGCGACGAGATGGGCCTGGGCAAGACCGTCCAGGCGATCGCCGCGGCGGCGCACGTCGCCGCCGTCGACGGGGTGGCGCGCACCCGCGTCCTCGTCGTCTGCCCGGCCTCCGTGGTGGTCAACTGGGAGCGAGAGATCAAGAACTTCACCACCGGGCTGCCCGTCTTCCGCGCCCACGGCGCGGTCAAGGAGGACCTCGTCGACGCCTGGCGCAGCGAGGGCGGGTTCTGCGTGGTGACTTACGACGGCGCGCGCACCATGGCCGCGCGGCTGGGCGCGCCCGAGTTCGTGATCGTCGACGAGGCGCACATGATCAAGAACCCGGAGGCGCAGCGCTCCCGGGCGGTCGCCCGGCTGGTCGACTCGGCGGCGCACGCGCTGCTGATGACGGGCACCCCGCTGGAGAACGCCGTGGTCGACTTCGAGCACCTCGTCGGCTACATCGCCCCGCAGCTCGACGTGGAGGACCTCTCCGCCCGCGAGTTCCGGCGTCGCGTCGCGCCGGTGTACCTGCGGCGCAACCAGGACGACGTACTCGACGAGCTGCCGCAGAAGACCGAGACGATCGACTGGATCGACCTCAACGACCAAGACCGGCGCCACTACCTCGAGGCCGTGCGCGAGGGCGGCTGGATGGCCATGCGCCGCGCGCCCATGACCACGCCCGTGGGCGTGCCGGCGAAGCTTCAGCGCCTGCGCGAGATCGTCGACGAGGCCGCCGAGGCCGGGCGCAAGGTGCTCATCTTCTCGTTCTTCCTCGACGTGCTGGCGCTGCTGGACAAGGAGCTCGGTAAGACCGTCGTGGGCACGGTCGACGGTTCGGTGGCCGCGGCGAAGCGTCAGGACCTCGTCGACCAGTTTGCCGCCGTCGACGGCCCGGCGGTGCTGCTCGCACAGATCACCGCCGCGGGCGCCGGGTTGAACATCCAGGCCGCCAGTGTGGTCATCCTCGTCGAGCCCCAGGTCAAGCCCTCCATTGAGGCGCAGGCGATCGCGCGTGCCCACCGCATGGGCCAGACGTCCACGGTGCTGGTGCACCGGCTGGTCGCCGACGACACGGCCGATGAGCGGCTCCTGGAGATCCTGGGGCAGAAGACCAAGGTCTTCGACGCCTACGCCCGGGAGTCGGAGTCGGCGCGGGTGCACGACGCGGTGGACGTCTCCGAGTCGCAGCTGGCCGAGGAGATCATCGCCGCGGAGCGCGAGCGGTGGAATGTCGGTGGGGAGTCTGGCGGGGACGCCGGGGTCGGTTCCGCCGGGGACACCGGCGCGGGGGTCGAGAGACGCTCCGGCAAGGAGCAAGCCGGGGGAGAGGGCTAGGGCAGGCCCGGGAGAGGCCTAGGAGAGGCGCGGAGCGAGACCTCGGGGCGGCCCAGCGCGCCGGGTGGTGACGGAGCTCGGCCGGCGGTCGGGTGACCGGGCGTGCTGGGCGGGTCGCCCGCCGGACGCGCCGGGCGGGCGTCACGCCAGGTTCGAGTCCTGGTGGGGATTCAGGCGCTGAACAGCGTGGGCTCGTCGCCGGGCCAGTCGCCGTCGGCCCCTTCGTCGTTGAAGTTCAGGGGCGCGGCGTAGTGGGTGTCCTCGGGCTCGTCGAAACCGTCCCCGGCGGGGTGGCCCGCTCCCGCCCCGGAACCGGGCCCGCCGGCGTCCTCGGCCTCCTCGGCGTACTTCTCGGCCAGGTAGTCCTCGTAGTCCGCCATCCAGGTCTCGTCGGGGTCCCCGGTCGCACTGCTCCCGTCAGATCCGGCACCGCCTCCGGGCACAGGGCTGCCGTCAGTTCCGTCACCGCCTCTGGTCGCACTGCTGCCGTCAGACCCGGCGCCGCCTCGAGGCACACCGGTCCCGTCGGGGGCTCGCCCGGCTGCGGGCACACCGCTCCCGTCGGTCGGGCGCGCGACGTCGTCCCCGGACTCGCTGTCCATGTGTTCGTACTTGCGGCGGATCCGTTCGCCGGCGGAGAAGTGCGCCCGTTCCGTCCGGTTGATCGTCACACCGGTGGTGTCCGAGGACGCCGCCGGCGGGGTGTGGCCCATCCGTCCGGTCTCCGGGTCCCGCGCGGACCATCCGCGGGAGGCCTGCATGTCGCGCTTGTCGTTGTTGTCCCTGTGGTGTTCCTTGCACCGGAAGGTCAGGTTGTTGATGTCCGTGGGTCCACCGTCGCTGTGGGGCCAGTCGTGGTGGAGCTCAACGAAGTCGCCGGGCGCGGTACAGCCCGGGTACGAGCACACTCCTTCCGCGGCGAACAGCGCGACCCTCTGCAGGAAGTTCCCCAGTCTTCGGGCCCTGCCCGCGTAGAGCGGGTTGCCCGCGGTGTCGTGCAGGACGAGGTAGTCGTAGGGTTTCGCCTTGATCTTCATCAGCTCGAAGAGTGAGAGGTCGATCCCGGTGTTCGTCGGTCGCCTCTTCATGAAGGCCCTCCGCGCCTTGGCCGGGTCCGTCTCGATGTCGGCGCCGGCCTGCATGATCTCGTCGGCGTCTTCGGCGACGAGCGAGAGGACGATCGCGGCGTTGCCGGTGTCCTCCGTCTTGCCGGCGGCGTAGGCGCTGAGCACGTGGTGCAGGAGGTCCGCGTACCGCTCGGCGCGGCGGCGCCGGTCGGGCCCGTTGCGCTTGGCGCGGGTGGCGGCGACACCGTCCGGGTCCAGCCCGGGGATGCCCAGGTCGAGAACGTCGGCGTCGTCGTCCTTGGGGCGGTCGAAGCCCGGGATCGCGCTCGCCATGAGGTGCTTCAGCAGCGCGGCCGTCGGGGCGGGGAGATAGCCCTTGAGGTGCACGCCGCCGTCGGCCTGCTGCTCCGACACCCACAGCCACCGGTTCTTGAAGGCGGCGAGCAGGTCACCGGAGCTCAGGTTGGCCTCGGCGACGCGGTTGCGGATCCAGTCGCGCAGATCCTCCGGCGAGCGGTTGTCGGCCTCCTCGATCGCCCGACGGCGCAGCTCCTCGGCGCCGATCTTGGCCTCGTCGAGCAGGTTCTTCAGCTCGTTGTTGATGATGCGCAGCTTCTCGGCGGCGAGCTTCTTCTCGCGGGCGCGGCGGTTGGCCTCCCGGCGGTCGGCCTCGGCCTGGCGGCGGCGTTCCTCCGCCGCCCGGCGCTCGGCCTTCTCGCGCTCGAGGCGTTCCCGCTCCCGGCGCTTGCGCTCCTCGCGCTCACACTCGGCACGCTCCCGCTCCTCACGCTCACGCTCGAGGCGTTCCCGCTCGGAGTCGGCGTCGCCGGCGGGACCGCCGCCGGGGGCCTCGGAGGACCATTCGTCGCCGTCGCCTGGCGCACCGTCGGCATCCGGATCCGCACCGTCACCCGAGGAACCTTCGCCGGGCACACTTCCGGTACCGGAATCCGCACCGGCGCCGTCAGCGCTGGTACCAGGGTCGGCGCCGGCTCCGGGGTCGGCCCTGGCACCCGGGTCATCGCCGGTACCGGGGGCGGGCTCCGGATCGGGCGCCGCGGCGGGGCGGGCCGGCCCGTAGGTGTTCTCGGCGCCGTCGACACGGGCGCGGGCCTCGGCGCGCGAGAGGTCGAAGACCTCCGCCAGGAACAGGTCCACCCGCGAGGTGCCCGTCAGGTTGCCGGCGTGGTGCAGTCCGGCCAGGTGTGCGACCGTGTGATCGACGACGGTCTTCGAGCCCATCGCCTTCTCGAGGTCGACCAGTGCGGGCAGCATCTCCTGGAACTCGCGTGCCGCGACCGAGGTGTCGATGAGCTCGGAGACCCTCTCCATGTCGCTCGAGATCCGCCCGATCAGGGAGCTGACCTCGCGGACGCGCGCGGAGTCCGGTCCGTCGGGGTTGAGTGCGGTCGCGGTGGTCATCGGGTCACCTCCCTGGGCCCTGATCCCGGGGGAGGCCTGTCGCCGGCCAGTTGATCCCCCGTGCTTTCCGTTCTGACCGTCATGCTATGCGAACGTATGTACGAACGCAAGAAGTGGGGATAAGAATGTTGCCATACGGGAAGTGATATGTATCACGTGCGGCCGCGGTGTCCGGAGAGCCCGGCCTGTCGGTGGAGAGCCCGGCCTGTCGGTGGCGCGCCGCTCGCTCTGTCGGT
Organism: Corynebacterium frankenforstense; assembly: GCF_030211955.1. GTDB lineage: Bacteria > Actinomycetota > Actinomycetes > Mycobacteriales > Mycobacteriaceae > Corynebacterium > Corynebacterium frankenforstense_A. The sequence goes on from NZ_JASODI010000016.1 coordinate 25,337, forward strand.
GGAGGGCCCGCCCTGTCGGTGCCGAGCCGCCCGCCCCGTCGGTGGCGCGCCGTCAGGCGCGTCGCGCGCCCACCCGCGCGCCCACCCGCACGCACGCGCCGACGCGCACCACCGGGACGTCGGAAATTGAGGCCCTAGGCGTCCAGTACGCGGATGAGTTCCGCCAGGTCAGAGGCGGTCACGATGCGCAGCGGCGTCTGGTGCGGCCGGCCGTGCTCGGTGATGACGGCGGCGCGGGGGACGTGGCCGTCGGCGTCGACCTCGACGAGTCGGTCGACGGTCTCCTGGGCGGCCACGTCTCGCGGCAGGAAGATGGCGCGCCGCTGGCCGGAGGCCTTCGGCCCGGCCATGACGTCGGCGACCGTCGCCGAGGCGAACTCCGCCGCACCGCCTGCGTCTGAGTCCTTCGCGCCGCCCAGCACCCCGTGGTGCGTGGCGAACCACCGCGCGATCTGGTCCGTGGTCAGAAGGCCCTGGAACTTGCCCTGGTCATAGACCGGGAACTGCGAGATCCCCGTGGTGTCGATGAACTCGAGGACGTCGCTGAGGGCGTCGTCGCCCGTAAGCTTCTGCACCTGGTGCGTACCCAGCACCGACAGCGCGAGCGGCGGGTCGAGGATCAGGTCGCGGATGGTGCGGATCGACTCGACCGTCGAGCTCAGCGGGTCCGCGATGGGGGTGAGGCCCTCGTAGGCGCCGTGGCTGATGGCGTTGCGCAGCTCGGCGTAGTCGCGCAGCTGCTCGGCGTGCGGCGCGGAGATGAGGTGCTTCTTCTCGGCCAGACCGACCATCCACTTGAAGCTGTCGCTGCGCTTGGCACCGAGCGCCTCGCGCAGGTGGCCCTCGATGTCGTTGAAGGCGGCGAGGAACGCGGCGGCGCGCTGGCCCTCACCCTGGCTGTCTGTGCTGTCCATGCAGGCCATGGTATGCGCGCTTGACGACGCCCGCGCGGCCCGACGCGGGCGCTTCCCTTGCGGGGGCGCGGACTGCGTCGCTGTCACCATGCGTCGCGCTCGGCGGTCAGGCGCCCGTGCTCGAGGAGCACCTCGACGAGCTCGTCGGTGACGCCCGGGTCCAGCTCGCGCACGCCGGGCGCCGGCGGGCGGGAGACGACCGTCAGTCGGGTGATGAACTGGTCTGGCGTCAGCGCGGCCGGCATTAGCCCGTGCTCGTGGGCCAGCTCCAGCATGCGGCCCATGTTCTCGCGGGTGCGCACCCGGACGTCGTGGAGCTCCTCGGGCAGCTCGGCCAGGTGCTCCGGGGCCAGCGCCGGTACCAGCGTGCCCAGGCCCATGTCGACCAGGTGGTGGACGTAGTTGTCCCAGACCGCGCGCGGGTTGTCGGCGAAGCGCGCCATCGTCTCCTCCTGGTGGGCGGCGGCGCGCTCGAGCAGGGTGTGCGCGGCCGCCCAGGCCAGGTCCTGGCGGTCGGTGAAGTTGCGGTAGACGGTGGCGATGCCGACGCCGGCCTCCCTGGCGATCCGCTCGAGGGTGACCTCGCCGGGGTTGGTGGTGCGCCACAGCTCGCAGGCGGTGTCGATGATGCGGCGCCGGCGCTCGCGGGCGTCTGAACGCATCCCTGCCGTCCTCTCTACGAAAACCTCGGTTCGGTTACCTCCGCGTCACCTCGCCCGGCCTGTGGGGCGCCGGTCACGTGAGTTGACAGTGCGGCGTCCGCGGAAGCACTATCATCAGGATAGCAAGTGATAGTAGAACCTCCGCTTCCGGGGTTTGGGCCCCGGAAGCGTACAGAACCAGGGGGAAATGTGGCAGACGCACACAGCGTGCGGCGCACCGGCGCCGCAGTTCCCACCGGCGCCGTGGGGCACACCCGCGTGGCCGGCCCCGGCGACGAGACCGTCGAGATCGATCTGGCCCCGCGGCCCGACGACGCCCTCGGGCCCGTGGAGAACCCCGTCATCGAGGCCCACGATCTCTGCGTGGCCCGCGACGCCGAACCCGTCAACTTCACCGTGGGGGAGGGCCTGACCGTGCTGCGCAACCTGCGCGAGCACCACACGACCGCTCTCTCGCTGACCCTGGCCGGGCGGCGCCGCGCCGTCTCCGGCGAGGTGCTCATGCGCCGCAGCGGGGACGACGGCCGCGGCGGGCGCGGCGGCCGCGACCAGGCCGACGGCCGCGAGGGCGACCGCCACGAGGCCGACGGACGCGAGGGCGACGCCGCCGCCTTCGGCCACACCGGGGCGCGCGAGCGCTTCCGGCGCGTGGCCCTGGCCGGCATTCCCGAGACCGACTCGCTCGAGCGCCAGGTGCCGGTGCGCGAGTCCATCCGCGAGCAGGTCGCCTGGGCGCTGCCGTTCTACCGGCACGCCCCGCGGGACATCATGTCCCACCCCTACGTCACCCGGTGGTCCGGCGTGCTCGGCATCGAGGACCTCGACGCCGCCACGCCCGCCGGCGAGATCGACGTGGAGACCCGGCTGACCGTGCGCGTGATGCTCGCGCTGATCGCACGCCCCGACGCCGACCTGCTCATCGTCGACGACATCGACCAGCTGCGCGACATGGACCTGCGCGCCGCGATGCTCGAGCGCCTCGTCCGCCTCGCCGAGGAGCTGCCCGTCATCGCGCACACCGTCAACGACGGAGCGCCCGAGGGCGCGCGCTTCCTCGACGTGCGCCACGACGTCGGCGAGTACCACGCTGCCGCCAACCGCCGGGCGGCGACGGACGCGCGCACGGGCGACCGACGCGACGTCGCCAAGCACGACGCGCACGTCGTGACGGACGCACCCGACGCCGACCGGCGCGACGTCGGCAAGCACCACGCGGACACCCGCGACGAAGGAGAGGAGCGCCGATGATCCCCGCACTGCTGCACACCGGCACCGAGATGCGGCGCTTCGGGCGCGGCGTGCTGCCGCCGATCGCGCTGGTGACCATCATGTGCCTGCCGCTGATCTTCGGCGGGCTGTTCGTGTGGTCCTACTACGACCCGATCGGCAAGATGGACCAGCTGCCCGTGGCACTCGTCAACTCCGACGAGGGCGCCAAAGGCCCCGACGGCAAGGAACTCAACGCCGGCGACCAGGTCGTCGACGAGCTGCTGAAGCAGAAGCCGCTCGACTTCAAGGAGGTCCCCGCCCAGGAGGCCCTCGATGGAGTGGTCGAGGGCGACTACTACTTCGCCGTGGAGATCCCCACCGACTTCTCCGCCGCCGCGACCAGCGTGACCAGCGACAACCCGCGCTCCACCACGCTGAACGTCGCCTTCAACAACGCCAACGGCTTCATCCCCACGATGCTGGGCAACGCGGCCACCCAGGTGATGGTCAACACCATCTCCGGGGTGGTGGGCACCCAGATCACCGACCAGATGCTCGTCGGCTTCTCCACCATCGGCGAGGGCATGGACGCCGCCGCCGACGGCGCCGGGCGCCTGCACGAGGGCGCCGGCAAGGCCGAGGAGGGCGCCGGAAAGCTCGCCGACGGCTCCGGCACGCTGCAGCAGAACCTGGACAAGGCCAACGACGGCGCCACCAAGCTCGCCGACGGCGCGCACACCCTCGATGAGGGCATCGGCACCGCCCACGACGGCGCGACCAAGCTCGCCGACGGGTTGACCCGCCTGGACGCGGCCACCGCGATGCTCGGCGACGGCGCCGGGCAGATCTCCGGCGGCGTCAACCAGATCTCCGGGGTCGCCGACCAGCTCGCCGGCGCCCAGGACAACCTGGCCGCCCCGCTGGTCAACGCCGCCACCCAGCTGCGCGCCTCCGGGGTGCCGGGCGCGGCGCAGCTGGCCGACAAGCTCGACGCCGCCGTCGCCGACCTCTACGCCAAGGGGCTCAACCCCGAGCTGACCGGGCAGATCCACCGCCTGCGCGACGGTGCCGCCCAGCTCGCCGGGCAGTTGGGCGACCCGGCCAGCGAGTACCGCTCCGGCATGTCGCAGGCCGTCTCCGGCTCGCAGCAGCTGGCCGGCGGGCTCGAGCGCCTCAAGGACGGCTCCTCGCGGCTGACCGTCGGTGCCGACCAGCTCGCCGACGGCACCAGCAAGCTGGCCGCCGGTTCGCGCCAGCTGACCGTCGGCGCGGGCTCGCTGCGCGACGGCCTGGTCGAGCTCGACGACGGCTCCGGCGAGCTGGCGCTGAAGATCACCGACGGCGCCGGCAAGGTCCCGCGCCAGGAGGGCGAGAACCGCGAGAAGGCCGCCGAGGCCGGCGGCAACCCCGTGCGCCGCCTGCTGACCGCCCAGGACCTGACCCCCTTCGGCGTGGGGCTGGCGCCGTTCTTCATCTCGCTGGCGCTCTTCGTCGGCGCGACCATCATGTTCATGGTGCTGCGCCCGGTCCAGCAGCGCGTGCTCGACTCCGGGGTGGCGCCCTTCCGCGCGGTGCTGGCCAGCTACCTGCCGGCGTTGACCGTCGGAGTGGGTCAGGCGACGCTGATCTGGATCGTGCTCGAGGGGCTCATCGGGATGGACGCCGCCCACCCGCTGGGCCTGTGGGTGTCCATGTGCTGTGTCTCAGCGGTCTTCGTGGCGGTCACCCAGGCCATCAACGCGGTGGTCGGGGCCACGGCCGGCCGCGTGATCTGCCTGATGTTCATGGCCCTGCAGCTGGTCTCCTCGGGCGGGCTCTACCCGCCGGAGACGCAGCCGAAGTTCATCCAGCACGTCCACTCCTGGGACCCGATGCGCTTCACCGTCGACATCTTCCGCGAGGTCATCATCGGCACCGACGTGCCCGGCTCCACCGCGGCGAACCCGCGTCCGGTACAGGCCGTCTTCGCCCTGCTGCTGGTGCTGGCGATCGCGTGGACGCTCTCCTCGATCTCCGCGTGGCGCGGGCGCATCATCATGCACAAGGACCTGCACCCCGAGCTCACCGTGTGAGCCCGGGGCGGGGGGATTGACGACGCCCCGCCGGTCGCCGCGGGCGTCGACTCGGCGTGCTTGAGCAGGATGGTGTTGCCCAGCACCAGGTTGGGCGCGACGAAGCGGGCGACCTGGTAGAGCGGGTAGTTCCACGGCATGATGCCCAGCAGCGGGCCGACGGGCAGGTGCTGGAGCACGGTGCGTTCCCGCTCGGTGTCGGAGAGCACCTGCTCGGCGGCGAACTCGGGGCCGTGCTCGGCGTAGTAGGCGAAGATGTCGGCGGCTAGCTCGGCCTCGTCGGCGGCCTCGGGGGCGAGCTTGCCCATCTCGCGGGTCACGGTGGCGGCGAGCTCCCCGCCGCGCTCGCGCAGCACCTCGGAGATGCGGCGAGCGACGTGCGCGCTCCTCGATCGGGCGGGCGGACCAGGAGACGAAGGCCTCGTCGGCGGCGTCGAGGGCGTCGGCGAGGTCCTCGACGGTGATGAAGGGGTACTCGTCGAGGAGCTCACCGGTGGTCGGGTTGACGGAGCGGTAGGCGAGTGCGTTCACGTGCGCTTTCCTTTCTGCCGAGGTCGGGGTACGGTCGCGGCCGCAGGGGGGCATTCGGTGACCGGGTTCACAACCACGATAGACATATGGCCGAAAATTGGTCCCGGAAGTCGGGGACATAAGTGGCGACGGGTGCCAAATACCGGTCGGGCTATGTAGCGTGGTGGCCTGGATAATTTTTCGGTGGCAACGCCCTGAAGTACGACGAGACAGTCGGTTTTCACCGACGGGTAAGGAGGGGTGATGAACGCGCGTAAAGGACGGCGCGGACGGCCCCCGGGCCTGACCCGGAAGGTGATCGGCGCGGCGGCGATGGAGATCGTCGAGGCAGACGGCGCTTCCGCGCTGACCATGGTCCGGCTCGCCGAGAGGCTGGGGGTGGCCCCGTCCGCCCTCTACAACCACATCTCGGGCAAGGATCAGCTGCTCGTCTTCGTCCAGGACGAGGTCCTCTCGCAGGTCGACACCTCGGCCCTGGCGGAGCTGGCACGTGAGGTGCGTGCTGACGTCGTGCGGATGGCCGAGGTGGACGGCGAGGGTACGAAAATCCACGGCGGTTCCCTTGCGAAGCGGCTGCGCGACGCGCTCGAGCAGTGGGCGCGCTCCTACCGCGCGGTGCTCTCCCGGCAGTACGAGCTGATCCCGCTGATCGCGACGCGGCCGGTGGCCGGCTCGCCGAACATCCGTAACATGTACGAGGTCGTCGCCCGCGCCATGCTCGCCGGCGGTATCCCGGAGCGCGACGTGGTGCCGGTGATCGTGGCCTTCGAGAACTTCCTCTTCGGCGCCGCGATGGACTACAACGCCCCGCCGACGATCTTCAACCCCGGCCCGGGCGACGTGGTCACCCCGGCCTTCGCGCGCGTGCTCGACGCCTACACCGGCGTCATCGACGGGGGAGCGGCGGCCTCGGGTCGCGACGAGGCCCCGGCGGACCCCGCGGCGCTCATCGACGACAGCTCCGAGGCCGCCGCCAGTCTGGGCGGCCAGGTCGAGGGCCTCGACGAGGCCATCGAGGGCGTGCGCAACCCGTACGCCGCGGTGCCCTTCGAGTGGGGTCTGGAGCGCCTGCTCAACGGCATCGAGCAGGTCGTCGAGGATGCGGAGAGCTGACCAGGCGCCGAGCGCTGAGCCCCGCGCCGAGCGTTAGCCCCGCCCCGCGCGCAGCGCCTGATAGCCCTCGCCCCACTCCGCGAGCGCGTCGAGGACGGGGGAGAGGCTCTCGCCCAGCCCGGTCAGCTCATAGATCACGCGCGGCGGCACCTCGGGGTAGGCGGTGCGGGTCACAAGGCCGTCGTCGGCCATCTCCCGCAGGTTAGCGGTGAGCATCTTCTAGCTCACCCCGTCGATGTTCGCTTTGAGTTCACCGAAGTGCAGCGGCCCGCGCCGCAGCTCGCGCAGGATGAGCACCTTCCACTTCTTGCCGATGACCGCCAGCGACGTCTCGACCGGGCACGCCGGTAGTCCCGCGGCGGCGATGCGCGTCGTCTTCGTGCCCGTTGAAGCCATGAGTTACCTCCGGGTGCCTCGGTTTCCATTTGCTGCCTAGTTACTAGAAGTTACGACAGTCGCTTGACGACGGCCCGGGTGCCCCACCTCCGCCGGTACACAGACGACGTGCGCAGCGAGCCGCGCGAGAGAAAAGGAGTCAACCCATGAAGTTCGCAGTCATCGGAGCCAACGGCAAGGCCGGTAGCCGTATCGCCGCCGAGGCGACCTCCCGCGGGCACGACGTGACCGCCGTGACCACCATCGCCGACGCCCTGGCCGGCACCGACGCCCGGCTCATCGTCGTCGGCTGCGCCGGCAGCCTCTTCATCGACGAGGCCCACTCGACGATGCTCGCCGAGACCCCGGACTTTCCCGAGGCCTTCCTCCCGGTCGCCCGCGGCCAGATCCGCCAGCTCGAGACGCTGCGCGGGCGCGAGGACGTGCGCTGGACCTTCATCAGCCCGGCCGCGGACTTCCGCGCCGACGGCGAGCGCACCGGATCGTATGTCCAGGCGGGCGAGGAGTTCACCACCGACGCCGAGGGTGTCTCGGCGATCTCGTACGCCGACTACGCAGTCGGCCTCGTCGACGAGGCCGAGGCGGAGGGCGACGCCGCCCACGTCAATGAGCGCATCACCCTGGTAGTTCAGTGCGCGCCTAGCTCTTGTACGCGCCGCGGTCCAGCGTGTCGCACTGGGCCATCTCGCCGGAGTTGTAGCCGGCGAGGAAGGCCTCCTGGCGCTGCTGCGAGGAACCGTGGGTGAAGGCCTCGGGGTTGACCTCGCCGCCGCTGCGGCGCTGTATGTTGTCGTCGCCGACGGCGCCTGCCGTCTCGACGGCGGAGGCGAGCTGCTCCTTCGAGATCGGCTCGAGGTCGCCGCCGTTCTCGGAGTCCGCGTAGTGGGCCCAGATGCCGCCGTAGCAGTCGGCCTGCAGCTCGATCTTCACCGCGTTCGAGTCCTCGCCGGGGTTCTGGTAGTCCGACAGCCCCAGGGTGCCCTCGAGGTTCTGGATGTGGTGGCCGAACTCGTGGGCGACGATGTACTCCTGCGCCAGCGGGGCGTTTTCGCCGCCGAGCTGGCCGAGCTGCTCGAAGAAGGAGACGTCCAGGTACAGCGTCTGGTCGGCCGGGCAGTAGAAGGGGCCGGTCTGCGCCGAGGCGAAGCCGCAGCCGGTCTGCACCGAGTCGCGGAAGATCTCCACGCCCGGCTTCTCGTAGGTGATGCCGGCCTGCTCGGGCAGCACCTTGTCCCAGACCTCGTCGACGGAGTAGGCGGTGTAGAGCACGCGGCAGTCGTCGTGCTCGTTGGCGTCCGCGCCCGTCTCGCAGTGGTCGAGGTTGTAGGCCTGCGCGCCCTGCTCCGCCTGGCCCTGGTCGGCGCCCCCGCCGCCGAGGCCGATGTCGGCGGGGTTGCCGCCGAGGAGGAGGAAGAGGCCGACGAGCACCAGGCCGCCGAGCCCGCCGCCCACGGCGATGCCGCCGCGGCGACCCCCGGAGGAGGTGCTCACTCGGTCGGTGCTGCGCTGGAGGTCACCACGGAAAGTCATGGACCGATCATGCCACACGCCCGCTGCGCGGGCGCAGCCGGCGGGAGGGTAAAGTGTGCGGACGTATTCTGGTATCTTACGAGGAAAGGACGTGTGACCTCGTGCTGCGCACTCATCTCGCGGGGGAACTCCGCAAAGACCACGCCGGTGGGACGGTCACCCTGACCGGTTGGGTGGCCCGTCGTCGTGACCACGGCGGCGTCATCTTCATCGACCTGCGCGACCGCTCCGGTGTCGCCCAGGTCGTCTTCCGTGAGTCGGAGGTCGCCGAGCGCGCCCACGACCTGCGCAGTGAGTACTGCATCAAGGTCACCGGTGTGGTCGAGGCCCGCCCCGAGGGCTCGGAGAACCCGAACCTGCCCTCCGGCGCGATCGAGGTCAACGTCTCCGAGCTGGAGATCCTCAATCCGTCGGCGGCCCTGCCGTTCCAGATCGACGACCCGTCGGCCTCCGGCGAGGTCGGTGAGGAGACGCGCCTGAAGTACCGCTACCTCGACCTGCGCCGCCACGACCAGCACGAGGCGCTGCGCCTGCGCTCCAAGGCCAACCACGCCGCCCGCGCCGTCCTCGACGCCCACGACTTCACCGAGGTCGAGACCCCGACGCTGACGCGCTCCACCCCGGAGGGAGCCCGCGACTTCCTCGTGCCCGCCCGCCTGAAGCCGGGCAGCTGGTACGCCCTGCCGCAGTCCCCGCAGCTGTTCAAGCAGCTGCTGATGGTCGCCGGCATGGAGCGCTACTACCAGATCGCCCGCTGCTACCGCGACGAGGACTTCCGCGCCGACCGCCAGCCCGAGTTCACCCAGCTCGACATCGAGATGAGCTTCGTCGACCAGGAGGACATCATCGCCCTGGCCGAGGAGATCGTCACGGCGCTGTGGAAGCTCATCGGCTACGAGGTCAAGACCCCGATCCCGCGCATGACCTACGAGGAGGCCATGCGCCGCTACGGCTCCGACAAGCCGGACCTGCGCTTCGACATCGAGATCACCGAGTGCACCGACTTCTTCAAGGACACCACCTTCCGCGTGTTCCAGAACGAGTACGTCGGTGCAGTGGTCATGGACGGCGGCGCCTCGCAGCCGCGCCGTCAGCTCGACGCCTGGCAGGACTGGGCCCGCCAGCGCGGCGCCAAGGGCCTGGCGTACATCCTCGTCGGCGAGGACGGCGAGCTCTCCGGCCCGGTGGCCAAGAACATCACCGACGCCGAGCGCGCCGGCATCGCCGAGCACGTCGGCGCCAAGCCGGGCGACTGTATCTTCTTCGCCGCCGGCGAGACCAAGTCCTCGCGCGCCCTGCTGGGTGCCGCCCGCGGCGCGATCGCAGAGAAGCTCGGCCTGATCAAGGAGGGCGACTGGGCCTTCACCTGGGTCGTCGACGCCCCGATGTTCGAGCCCTCGGCCGAAGCGACCGCCTCCGGCGACGTCGCCCTGGGCCACTCCGCCTGGACCGCCGTGCACCACGCCTTCACCTCGCCGAAGCCGGAGTACCTGGACACCTTCGACAAGGACCCGGGCAGCGCGCTGGCCTACGCCTACGACATCGTCTGCAACGGCAACGAGATCGGCGGCGGCTCCATCCGTATCCACCAGCGTGACGTCCAGGAGCGCGCCTTCCAGGTCATGGGCATCACCGAGGAGGAGGCCCGCGCGAAGTTCGGCTTCCTGCTCGACGCCTTCGCCTTCGGCGCCCCGCCGCACGGCGGCATCGCCTTCGGCTGGGACCGCATCGTCAGTCTGCTCGGCGGCTTCGACTCCATCCGCGACGTCATCGCCTTCCCGAAGTCCGGCGGCGGCGTGGACCCGCTGACCGACGCCCCGGCGCCGATCACCGCGGAACAGCGCCGCGAGTCCGGCATCGACGCCAAGCCGAAGAAGAAGGGCGGCCAGGACGACAAGGCCGCCGCGGCCGAGAAGAAGGCCCAGCCCGAGAAGTAGCAGTACACCGCGGGCCGGCCCGCTGACAGCGGAGCCGGTCCCCACATCGACGCGCCGCCGGCCGCCCCAGGGCAGCCGGCGAACCGTTGCCCGCAGCGCGCGGCGGGAGGACAATGGAGTCCCCCCGCCGCGTTCTCGCGCGCGGGACGTGTGCAACACAAGGAGAAGTCCGCCCGTGCCCACCGAACCGAGAACCCCCGCAGTCCCGGACAACGAGGAGATCTGCAGATCCGCGGAGCACCAGCTCGCGCGGCGCTTCGGCGGCACCCAGAGGATCACCGGCGCCGAGGAGCTGCACGGCACGGGCAACTCGGTCGTGCTGCGCGTGCGGCTGGCGGCCAACCCCTTCCTCCAGGAACGCAGCCTGGTGGTCAAGTACATCCCGGGCACCGACGACGAGCTGGACGACGCGGCGCTCGTGCGCGAGATCGTGGCCTACCAGTTCACCACCTCGCTGCCCGAGGAGGCCCGCCCCGGCCCGGTGCTGCTGGCCTACGACATCGACGAGCGCACCATCGTCATCTCCGACTCCGGCGACGGCGACACCTTCGCCGACCTGCTGGACACCGGCGACGCCGAGGAGCGCCTCCAGATCCTGCGCAACCTCGGCCAGGCCCTCGGCCGCATGCACGCGGCCACCGCCGAGCGCGAGCAGGACTTCGAGACCCTGCGTACCCGGCTGGCGCGCACCTATCCGGACGCCGCCTCCGTCAACCGCTACCGCTCCACGGCCCACCGGTTCGTCATCGACCGCGGCATGGAGCTCATCCGCTCCGTCGGCGTGACTGTGCCGGCCCCCGTCGAAGAACTCGGCCGCGAGGCCGCCAAGCGCCTGCAGGGCGGGCGCCGCGCCTTCACCCCGATCGACCTGTCGCCCGACAACATCATCGTCGCCGGGCGCACCCAGTTCCTCGACTACGAGTGGGCCGCCTTCCGCGACGTCGGCTTCGACCTGGCCTCGGTCATCTCCGGCTTCCCGGGGTTCCTGACCACGCGCCCCATCAACGACGACGAGGCCGACGTCTTCGTCGACGCCTGGACCCACGAGGTCGACCAGATCTGGCCGACGGTGCGCGACGACCACGCCCTGCACGGCCGACTCGTCACCGCGCTGCTGGGTGTGGCCCTGGCCGAGGTGGCCAATCTGCACTACGGATCCTCCCACAACGTCGTCGACGCCGTCGCCGCGGCCGCCGGCGACCCCTCCATCGGGCGCTACCCCGAGGACGTCACCCCGGCCGAGCGCCTGCTGGCCGCCCCGGGCAGCCTCGACTTCACCGACGGCGAGCTGATGCTGCGCCGCGACCTCTTCGAGACGTTCGAGGCCCTGGCCCGCTTCGCCGGTCGCGAGGCGACTTGCCGCCAGGCCGACCCGCGCACCCGCGTGGTCACCGGCTTCGCCGAGGCGCTGGCCGAACTGCTCGACGACTCGGGCGCCGACGAATCCGAACCCGAGGCCAGGTGACCGGCTCCTTGGCACAGGACGCACTCTTCGGCTCCGCGGACCCGGGGGCCGACGGCCCCGGCGGCCCGGGCGCCGGCGGCCCCGGGCGCAGCGGCGCGGAGTACTTCGCCGTCGACTCGAACGCCCCGCTGGCCGCCCGGATGCGCCCGCGCACCCTCGACGAGGTCCTCGGCCAGCGCCACCTGCTCGGCGAGGGCACCCCGCTGCGCCGCCTGATCGAGGGCCAGGGCGATTCCTCGGTGATCCTCTACGGCCCGCCCGGTACCGGCAAGACCACGATCGCCTCGCTGATCAGCACCTCCACCGGCCGCGACTTCATCGCCCTGTCGGCCCTGAACTCCGGGGTCAAGCAGATCCGCGAGGTCATCGACCGGGCCCGCCGCGAGCTGATCGCCGGCCGGCGCACCGTGCTGTTCATCGACGAGGTCCACCGCTTCTCCCGCACCCAGCAGGACGCCCTGCTCGCCGCCGTGGAGAACCGCACCGTGCTGCTCGTGGCCGCCACCACCGAGAACCCGTCCTTCTCCGTCGTCTCCCCGCTGCTCTCGCGCTCGCTGCTGCTGCAGCTGAAACCCTTGGGCGACGACGACCTCGCCGAGCTGGTCCGCCGCGCCGCCGCCGACGAGCGCGGCCTGGCGGGCCGCATCACGCTCTCCGACGACGCCGTCGCCCAGCTGGTGCGCCTGGCCGCCGGCGACGCGCGCCGCGTGCTGACCTACCTCGAGGCCTCCGCCGAGGCCGTCGCCGACGGCGGCGAGCTCGACGTGGAGACCATCCGCGAGAACGTCAACCGCGCCGTGGTGCGCTACGACCGCGACGGCGACCAGCACTACGACATCACCAGCGCCTTCATCAAGTCCATCCGCGGCTCCGACGTCGACGCCGCCCTGCACTACCTGGCCCGCATGATCGAGGGCGGCGAGGACCCCCGCTTCATCGCCCGCCGCCTGGTGGTCCACGCCAGCGAGGACATCGGCATGGCGGACCCGACGGCCCTGCAGACGGCCGTCGCCGCCGCCGACGCCGTGCAGTTCATCGGCATGCCCGAGGGCCGCCTCGCCCTGGCCCAGGCCACCATCCACCTGGCCACCGCGCCGAAGTCCAACGGGGTGATCCGCGCGATCGACGCCGCCCTGGCGGACGTGCGCGCCGGCAAGGTCGGCCCCGTGCCGCCGCACCTGCGTGACGGCCACTACTCGGGTGCGAAGAACCTGGGCAATGCCGTGGGCTACGTCTACCCGCACGACGACGCGCGCGGCGTCGTCAAGCAGCGCTACATCCCGGAGGAGCTCGACGAGGCCGTCTACTACGCGCCCACCGACCACGGCGCGGAGAAGCGGGTCAGCGCGCTCGTCGCCTCGCTGCGCCGCATCGTGCGCGGGCGTCGTTAATTTCCGACGCCCCGCCGCACGCCCGGGCGCGCCACCCGCACCGCCAGGCGGCGCAGCGGCGGGCGGGGCCCGCCGCGGAAGCCTTGCCCGGGTGGGGAACTGACGCGCGCGGTCGACGGGGTAAAGTGTGCATCCGACCCGCGGGCGGCGCCGAGGCAACTCGGGCGCCCCGCACACCCGACAGATGCAAGGAAGACCCCGTCGTGCAGACACATGAGATCCGGGAGCGGTTCACCAACCACTTCGTGAAGGCCGGCCACACGCCCGTGCCCAGCGCCTCACTGATCCTCGACGACCCGAATCTGCTGTTCGTCAACGCCGGCATGGTGCCGTTCAAGCCCTTCTTCCTCGGCCAGCAGACCCCGCCCTTCCCGAGCGGGACCGCGACCTCGATCCAGAAGTGCGTGCGCACCCTCGACATCGACGAGGTCGGCATCACCACCCGTCACAACACCTTCTTCCAGATGGCGGGCAACTTCTCCTTCGGCCAGTACTTCAAGGAGGGTGCCATCACCCACGCCTGGACCCTGCTGACCGACTCCCTGGAGGAGGGCGGCTTCGGCCTGGACCCCGAGCGGCTGTGGGTGACCGTCTACGAGAACGACGACGAGGCCGCCGACATCTGGCACGAGAAGATGGGCGTGCCCCACGAGCGCATCCAGCGCCTCGGCATGGCGGACAACTACTGGTCCATGGGCGTGCCCGGCCCCTGCGGTCCGTGCTCCGAGATCTACTACGACCGCGGCCCCGAGTACGGCAGTGAGGGCGGCCCCATCGCCGACGACAACCGCTACATGGAGATCTGGAACCTGGTCTTCATGGAGAAGGAGCGCGGCGAGGGCATCGGCAAGGACGACTTCGAGATCCTCGGCGACCTGCCCAAGAAGAACATCGACACCGGCCTCGGCGTCGAGCGTGTCGCCTGCATCCTGCAGGGCGTGGACAACGTCTACGAGACCGACCTGCTGCGCCCGGTCATCGACGTCGCCGAGACCGTCACCGGCTCCACCTACGAGGACCCGGCCGCGGACCGCGCCGACGACATCCGCTTCCGCGTCATCGCCGACCACTCGCGTACGGCCATGATGCTGATCCTCGATGGGGTCAGCCCCTCCAACGAGGGTCGCGGCTACATCCTGCGCCGCCTGCTGCGCCGCATCATCCGCTCCGCCCGCCTGCTGGGCGCGACGGGCGCGACCATGGAGAAGTTCATGACCACGATCATGGACACCATGGAGCCGTCCTTCCCGGAGATCGCCCGCAACCGCGAGCGCATCCTGCACGTCGCCGTCGGCGAGGAGGACACCTTCCTGCGCACCCTGGCCTCCGGCACGCGTCTGTTCGAGCAGACCGCCGAGAGCCTCAAGGGCAAGGGCGCGGCCACCGTGCCCGGTGCGCGCGCCTTCGAGCTGCACGACACCTACGGCTTCCCGATCGACCTGACCCTCGAGATGGCCCACGAGGCCGGCCTCGAGGTCGACATGGACGGCTTCGAGTCCGCCATGGCCGAGCAGAAGGCCCGCGCCAAGGCCGACAACCGCGCCAAGAAGCACGGCCACACCGACCTCTCCGTCTACCGCGAGTTCGTCGACGAGCACCCGACCGTCTTCCACGGCTACGAGGACCTCACCGGCTCCGCCAGGGTCCTCGGCCTGGTCGCCGGCGGCAAACTGGTCAACGAGGCCCACGAGGGCGACGAGGTCGAGGTCATCCTCGACGCGACCCCGATGTACGCCGAGTCCGGCGGCCAGATGGCCGACCGCGGCACCATCTCCGTCGGCGCGACCACCCTCGACGTCAACGACGTGCAGAAGGTGGGCAAGAAGGTCTGGCTGCACAAGTCCACCGTGGCCGCCGGCGGTCTGGCCGTCGGCGACGAGGTCACCGCCGAGGTCGACGCCGCGTGGCGCCACGGCGCCCGCCAGGCGCACTCGGCGACCCACCTCATCCACGCCGCGCTGCGCGAGATCCTCGGGCCCGACGCCGTCCAGGCCGGCTCGCTCAACCGCCCCGGCTACCTGCGCTTCGACTTCGCCTACACCCACCAGCTCACCCCGGATCAGCTCCGGCAGATCGAGCTGGTGACCAACCGCGCCGTCGACGCCGACTACGAGGTCAACACCATCGAGACCACCTTGGACAACGCCCTGGACATGGGCGCGATGGCGCTCTTCGGCGAGGCCTACGGCGACAACGTGCGCATGGTCGAGATCGGCGGGCCGTTCTCCCGCGAGCTGTGCGGCGGCACCCACGTCTCGCACTCCTCGCAGATCGGCCCGGTCTCCGTGCTCGGCGAGTCGTCGGTCGGCTCCGGTGCGCGCCGCATCGAGGCCTACTCGGGCCTGGACGCCTTCCGCTTCATGTCCAAGGAGACCGCGCTGGTCTCCGGCGTGGCCGCCGAGCTCAAGGCGCAGAGCGCCGACGTGCCGGACCGCGTGCGCGCCCTGGCCGAGCGCCTCAAGGCCGCCGAGAAGCGCGTCGCCGAGCTCAAGGCCCGTCAGCTGACCGCCCAGACCGCCGACCTCGTCGCCGGCGCCGAGCAGGCCGGGAAGTTCCGCGTCGTCGGCGCCCGGCTCGACGACGGCGTGACCGGCAAGGAGCTGCGCACCGTCGCCGGCGCCGCCCGCGACCGCCTCGGCTCCGAGCCCGGCGTCGTGGTCTTCGCCTCCACGGACCCGGAGAAGGGCTCGATGCCCTTCATCGTCGCCGCCAACCCGGCCGCCGTCGAAGCGGGCGCGAAGGCCGGCGACCTGGTCAAGCTGATCGGCGGGTACGTCGATGGCCGCGGCGGCGGCAAGGCCGACATGGCCCAGGGCTCCGGCGCCAAGCCCGAGGGCTTCGCCGCCGGTCTCAAGGCCGCCCGCGAGGAGCTCGCCGGCCGCTAGGCCCGGTGGGCACGCGCACCCCTCCGCCGGCCGTCCCCGCCACGCCCGGGGCGGCCACCGGCGTATTAGGGGAGCCATCAAGTACATTCATCGGTGAGCCCCGTCTGCGTGCGGCCGGGTGCGCCTTCCGCGTGCCTCCCGCCTTCCGGGGCGTACCGCCGAGTCGAGGAACGGGCGCGGGCACGAGTCCGCGCCCTAGGAAGGCCCCCGCTGATGAAGGAGAGTGTCGACACCCCCGGGGTGGACGACCCCGGTAGGGGTCGCCGCATCGGCGTCGACGTCGGCACCGTGCGCATCGGCGTCGCCGCCAGCGACTCCGACGGCAGCCTGGCCACTCCCGTGGAGACCGTCGCCCGCGTCAGCGAGCTGGCGGACCTGCGCGCGTCCGGCCAGGCTCCTGCGGCCGCCGACTTCCCGGACGCGGCCCGCGTCGCCGATATCGCGCGCGAGTACCGCGCCGTCGAGATCATCGTCGGCCTGCCGCGCAACCTCTCCGGCCACGGCTCGACCAGCGTGCACCACGCCCGCGCCTTCGCGGCCGTCCTCGCCGCCCTGCTGCCCGGTGTCCCCGTGCGGCTCGCCGACGAGAGATTGACGACGGTCGCGGCGACCACCGCCCTGCGTTCCTCCGGCGTGAGCGCACGCCGCTCGCGCGGCGTGATCGACCAGGCGGCGGCCGTCGAGATCCTGCAGACCTGGCTCGACGGACGCCGCGCGTACCTGGCACGGGCGACCACCGCGGCGTCGGAAAGCGACGCAGAACGTCCGGCGCGTCCCGCGCCGAGCCCCGCCGACCTCGCGCGGCGCAACCGAAAGACGACAGAGGAGTAAGACCAGCATGTCCCGAACCTCCCGCACCACCCGCCGGACCCGGACGGGGCGTCGCGTCGGCCGGCGCATGGAGCCGCGCTACGTCAAGCGGCGGCAGCGCGGTCTCGCCGTGCTCATCGCCGCGATCGTGCTGATGATCGGCGCCGTGGTCTACATCGGCGTGCGCGTCTCCTCGAGCTCCGGCACAGACTACCAGGGAGACGGCAACGGCCAGATCGAGCTCGTCGAGGTCGCCGAGGGCTCCTCGCTCTCCGAGCTCGGCCCCGAACTGGAGGAGCGCGGCATCGTCAAGACCGACGCCGCCTTCCAGTCCGCCGCCATGTCCACCCAGGGCGCCAGCGCCATCGAGCCCGGCTTCTACCGGATGCAGGGCGAGATGAGCGCGCAGGCCGCCGTCGACGCGCTGCTGGACCCGGACAACCGCGTCGAGCTGCTTGACGTGCAGGGCGGGGCGACGCTGATGGACGTCACCGTTCTCGGCGGGGACACCCGCTACGGCATCTACTCCCTGATCTCCCAGTCGCTGTGCGGTGCGCACGATGACGCCGAGGGCTGCCTGAGCCCGGAGGAGATCGCCCACGCCGGCGCGACCGCCGACCTGGCCGCGCTCAACGTCCCGGACTGGGCGCGCGAGCCGATCGAGGCGCGCGGAGACGACCCGCGCCGCCTCGAGGGCCTGATCATGCCGGGCCAGTACGTGCTCAACCCGACCATGAGCGCCGAGGAGATCCTCGCCGACCTGATCAAGCGCTCGGCCGACCAGTACAACGAGACCGGCATCGTCGAGCGCGCCCAGGCCGTGGGCCTGAGCCCCTACGAGCTGCTGACGGCCGCCTCCCTGGTTGAGCGCGAGTCGCCGGCCGGGGAGTTCGACAAGGTCGCCCGCGTGATCCTCAACCGCCTGGCCGAGCCGATGCGCCTCGAGTTCGACTCCACCGTCAACTACGACGTCGCCGAGCAGGAGGTCGCCACCACCGACGAGGACCGCGCCCGCGAGACGCCGTGGAACACCTACGCCAAGGACGGCCTGCCCGACACCCCGATCGCCAGCCCCTCGGCCGAGGCGGTCGAGGCCATGGAGCACCCGGCGGAGGGCAACTGGAAGTTCTTCGTCACCGTCGACTCCGACGGCACCACGGTCTTCAACGACGACTACGACTCGCACCTGGCCGACGTCAACCGCGCCATCGAGTCCGGCGTGCTGGACTCCAACCGCGGCGAGGCCCACACCGGCCCCGGCGGCGCTGAGGACGTCGAG
This sequence comes from Corynebacterium frankenforstense, assembly GCF_030211955.1. GTDB lineage: Bacteria > Actinomycetota > Actinomycetes > Mycobacteriales > Mycobacteriaceae > Corynebacterium > Corynebacterium frankenforstense_A. Next base: position 43,531 of record NZ_JASODI010000016.1, read on the forward strand.
CGCGCTGAGGGCGGGGATGCCCCGGCCGAGGGTCCGTCCGACGCTCCGGCCGAGGGCCAGGGTGCCGCCGAGCGCGGCGGCGAGGTGATCCAGCCGTGACCGAGGAGCGCGAGATCCGCCACCGCGCGGCGGTGCTCGGCGACCCGGTCGAGCACTCGCTCTCGCCGCTGCTGCACAACGCCGGCTACCGCGCCGCCGGCCTGGACGACTGGGAGTACACGCGCCGGCGCTGCCCGCGCGGCCAGCTCGCCGGCATCGTCGGCGGGTCGGGGCCTGAGTACGCCGGGTTCTCGGTGACCATGCCGGGCAAGTTCGAGGCGCTCGAGTTCGCCGACGAGGTCACCGACCGGGCAAGCGCCGTGGGCTCCGCCAACACGCTGGTGCGCCGGCCGGAAGGCGGCTGGCGCGCCGACAACACCGACGTCGACGGCGTGCACGGCGCGCTCGACGAGCTGACCGGGCGCAACCCCGAGGGCCCGGCCGCGCGGATTCGCCGCGCCGTGCTGCTCGGCGCCGGCGGCACCGCCCACGCGGTGCTTTTTGCGCTCGTCGAGCGCGGGGTGGAGCGCGTCGACGTGGTCAACCGCTCCGACCGGTACGACGAGCTGGCGGGCCTGGTCGAGGGCTCCGGCACCGAGATGGTCTTCCGCCGCTGGGACGAGGACCTGCGCGCGCTGTCGGTGGCCGCCGACGCGGTAGTCTCCACCGTGCCGGCCAGCATCGCCGACCCCTACGCCGAGGACCTGGGCCACGCCCCGGTGCTCGACGTCGTCTACGACCCGCGCCCGACGAAGCTGTGCGTGGCCGCCTCCGCCAACGGCTTCCTCACCGCCGCCGGCCACGTCATGCTGGCCCACCAGGCCTTCGGCCAGTTCGAGCAGTTCACCGGGATGGACGCCCCGCGTAAGGAGATGCGCGCGGCGATCGACGCCGCGGTCTGATATCCAGGAGGGGGATTCAAGGGGAGACATCGGGGGGATGTCGTGGGAAAGATCGTACTGTTCAGCGGCGCCGCCTCCGGCGTCGCGTGCGTGCTCGCACTGGCCTGCGGTAGCGCGTGGGCGCTCGCGCTCGTCGTCATCGACCTGCGCCGGTGTCTGCTCCCGGACGCGCTGACCCTGCCCGGCGCGGCCGTCGTGGCGCTCGTCGCCGTGGCGGCCGGAGAACCCTGGGCGATGGCCGGGGGAGTGGCCTGGGCGCTGCTCTACCTGGGTGTCGGGCTGCTGATCGGCGGGGTCGGCGGGGGAGACGTCAAGCTCGCCCTGGCGCTGGGCACGGCGGCCGCGATCGCCGCGGGCGCGGCCGGTCTGGCCGCCGCCGTCATCGGCTCGAGCGCGCTGACGATCACGGTGATGGCGCTGACCCGCCGTCGTGCGCTGCCGCACGGGCCGGGCATGGTCTCGGCCACAGTCCTGGTGTGTTTGGTCGCACAGGTGTTGTGACACAATATGCCCATGCTTCGATGGACCACAGCTGGAGAATCCCACGGGCAGGCGCTCATCGCGCTGCTCGCGGGCCTGCCCGCGGGCACGCCCGTGGACCGCGCCGAGATCGGCCGTGAACTGGCCCGCCGCCGCCTCGGCTACGGGCGCGGGGCGCGGATGAAGTTCGAGGCCGACGAGCTGACCGTCCTCGGCGGCGCCCGGCACGGCAAGACCATCGGCGGCCCGCTGGCGATCATGATCGGCAACTCCGAGTGGCCGAAGTGGACCACCGTGATGTCCCCGGACGCCCTCGACATGGAGGACCCGGAGACCGCCAAGGCCATGGAGTCCGGCCGCGGGGCGAAGCTGACCCGCCCGCGCCCCGGCCACGCCGACTTCGCCGGCATGGTCAAGTACGGCTTCGACGAGGCCCGCCCGGTCCTCGAGCGCTCCTCGGCGCGCGAGACCGCCGCGCGCGTGGCCGCCGGCGCCGTGGCCAAGGCCTTCCTGCGCGAGACCCTCGGCGTCGAGGTCGTCTCCCACGTCGTCTCCATCGGCGCCTCCGAGCCCTACGCCGGGCCCACCCCGGGCGCCGGCGACCTCGAGCGCATCGACGCCTCGCCGGTGCGCGCCGCCGACACGGCCGCCGAGGAGTCCATGGTCGCCGAGATCGACTCCGCCAAGAAGTCCGGCGACACCCTCGGCGGTGTCGTCGAGGTCGCCGTCACCGGCCTGCCCGTCGGCCTGGGCACCCACACCACCTGGCGCGACCGCCTCGACGGCCGGCTCGCACAGGCGCTGATGTCGATCCAGTCCGTCAAAGGCGTCGAGATCGGCGACGGGTTCGCCGAGGCGCGCCGCCGCGGCTCCGAGGCCCACGACGAGATGGTCCGTGAGGACGGCGACCACGAGGTCCACCGCCTGAGCAACCGCGCCGGCGGCCTGGAGGGCGGCATGACCAACGGCCAGCCGCTGATCACCCGCCTGGCGTTCAAGCCGATCTCGACGGTCCCGCGCGCCCTGCGCACCATCGACATGGCCGACGGCTCGCCGGCCAAGGCCATCCACCAGCGCTCCGACGTCTGCGCCGTGCCCGCCGGCGGCGTGGTCGCCGAGGCCATGGTGGCCCTGACCCTGGCCACGGCCGTCACCGAGAAGTTCGGCGGCGACTCGCTCAACGAGACCCGCCGCAACGTCGCCGCCTACCTCGCGGCCGTCGACGAGCGCCTCGCCTTCGGCGCGGACGCCGCGGCCGACGCCGACGCCGCCGACACGGACGAGGAGGCCGTCCGATGAGCGCCCCGAACACCGTCATCCTGGTCGGCCCGCCCGGCGCCGGGAAGTCCACCGTCGCCCGCCGCCTGGCGCGCGCCCTGGGCACCGTGCACACGGACACCGACACCATGATCGAGCAGGCTCGCGGCCGCAGCTGCGGCGACGTCTTCTCCGAGGTCGGTGAGCCCGCCTTCCGCGAGCTCGAGGCCCGTGTGGTCGCCGAGACCCTGACCCGCGAGGGCGTGGTCAGCCTCGGTGGCGGTGCGGTGACCACCCCGAAGGTCCGCGAGATGCTGGCCAACCACGACGTCGTCTGGATCGACGTCTCCGCCGAGGAGGGCGTGCGCCGCACCGCCGACGAGGCCACCCGCCCGATCCTCGCCGCCGCGGACCCCCTGGCGCACTACCACGACCTGCTGGACTCCCGCGAGGAGTTCTACCGCGAGGTCTCCGACCTGCACGTGCGCACCGACGGGCGCACCCCGGCCCAGGTGGTCACCGAGGTGCTCGCCGGCCTGGAGAACCTCGCCCCGCGCACCACGCCGGACTGCGACCTCGAGCGCGTCGCCGTGCGCGGGCCGTCGCCCTACACCGTGACCATCGGCCACGGGCTGACCGACGCCGTGGCCGCCCACCTGGTCGACACCGGCGTGCACCACGTCGGCGTGGTCCACCAGCCGCCGCTGGCCGCCCGCGCCAACAAGCTCGTCGAGTCCCTGCGCGCCGCCGGCCTCGACGCCCACGCCCTGCCCGTCGCCGACGCCGAGGACGGCAAGACCCTCGAGAGCATCGGACGGCTGTGGGCCGAGCTGGGTCGGCTCGGCTTCACCCGCACCGACGCCCTGGTGGGCCTCGGAGGGGGAGCGGCCACCGACCTGGCCGGCTTCGCCGCCGCCTGCTGGATGCGCGGCATCCGCGTCGTCCAGGTGCCCACCACGGTGCTGGCGATGGTCGACGCGGCCGTCGGCGGCAAGACCGGCATCAACACCGAGGCCGGCAAGAACCTCGTGGGCGCTTTCCACGAGCCCTCGGCCGTCTTCTGCGACCTCGACCACCTGGTCGACCTGCCGAAGCGCGAGCTCGTCGCGGGCTCGGCCGAGATCGTCAAGACCGGCTTCATCGCCGACCCGGTGATCCTGCGCCGCTACGAGGAGGACCCCGCCGCCGCCCTGCGCGCCGACGGCTTCCTGCCGGAGCTGGTGCGCCGCTCCGTCACGGTCAAGGCCGGCGTGGTGGGCAAGGACCTCAAGGAGGTCGGCCTGCGCGAGATCCTCAACTACGGCCACACCTTCGGCCACGCCGTGGAGCGCCGCGAGAACTACCGCTGGCGCCACGGCGACGCGGTCGCCGTGGGCATGGTCTTCGTCGCCGAGCTGGCCCACGCCCGCGACCTCATCGACGCCGCCCTGGTCCAGCGCCACCGTGACATCCTCGAGTCCGTGGGACTGCCCACCGTCTACCGGGACGGCCGCTGGGAGGAGCTGCGCGAGGCGATGAGCCACGACAAGAAGAACCGCGACGGCCGCCTGCGCTTCGTCGCCCTGGACGGCAAGGTCGGCCGCACCACGCGCATCGAGGGCCCCTCCGAGGAGGAGCTGCGCGCGGCCTACGCCGCGGTCGGCGGCACGGACTAGGTCCGGCCAGGCACCGACCAGGCACCAACGCAGAGAGAGGAACACCAGATGAGCGAGACCCCCGGCACCGAGACCCCCGTGGTGCTCGTCCTCAACGGGCCCAACCTGGACCGCCTGGGCAAGCGCCAGCCGGAGATCTACGGCACGACCACCCTGGCCGACGTCGAGGCGCAGATCGCCGCCGAGGCCGAGCGGCTGGGCTGGCGCGCCGAGTTCGCGCAGTCCAACCACGAGGGCGAGCTGATCGACCGCGTCCACGACGCCGCCGAGCGCGGCCTGCCGGTGATCATCAACCCCGGCGGCTTCACCCACACCTCGGTGGCGCTGCGCGACGCCCTGGCCGAGATCGCCGACGGCGCGGGCTTCTACGAGGTGCACATCTCCAACGTGCACGCCCGCGAGCCGTTCCGGCACCACTCCTACCTCTCGCCGATCGCGCGCGGGGTCGTCGCCGGGCTGGGCACCTATGGCTACCTGGCCGCACTGGGTGCGCTGGCGCGGGCGTCGGAAAGCAACTGAATAAAGGGTCTGTCGCCGGGGCCGGGCGGGGAACTAGAGTGAGTTCAGTCCGACAGAACGAACCCGGAGGTTGAACCCATGGCTCTCGCCGACACCCGCTTCCTCACCCGGCGGCGCACCCTCGCCGCGCGGCTGGCCGCCCAGCGCATCGACTCGATGCTGGTCACCAGCCCGCTGCACGTGCGTTACCTCTCCGGGTTCACCGGTGACGACGGCGCGCTGGTGCTGTCCAAGGACCTCTCGGCGACGATCTGCACCGACGGCCGCTACGCCACGCAGGTCGCCGAGGAGGTCCCGGACATCGAGGCCGTCATCGACCGCGCCTACGCGGCCACCCTGCTCGAGGGGCTGGACCGGCCGCGCCGCGTCGGCTTCGAGGCCGACTACCTGAGCGTCTCGGAGCTGGAGAAGCTGCGCGAGTCCGCCGGCGAGGACATCACCCTGGTGCCCGTCTCCGGGGTCATCGAGGAGATCCGCCTGCTCAAGGACAGCCTCGAGCTGACCCGTCTGCGTGAGGTCGCCGCCCTGGCCAACGAGGCCTTCAAGGGGCTCATCGACAGCGGTGAGCTGGCCGTGGGCCGCGCCGAGCGCGAGGTCGCCGCCGACCTGGAGCACCGCATGCGGCTCAACGGCGGGGAGTCCACCAGCTTCCCCACGATCGTCGCCTCTGGCCCGAACTCCGCCAAGCCGCACCACGGCGCCGGCGAGCGGATCATCGAGAAGGGCGACCTGGTCACCATCGACTTCGGCGCGCTGCGCCTCGGCTACAACTCCGACATGACCCGCACCCTGGTCATGGGCGAGCCCGACGAGTTCTCCCGCGAGATCTACGAGGTCGTGCGTAAGGCCCAGCAGGCTGGCATCGAGGCCGCCACCGTGGGCCGGCCCGTCGCCGAGGTCGACGCCGCCGCGCGCGCCGTGATCTCCGAGGCCGGCTACGGCGAGTACTTCGTGCACTCCACCGGCCACGGGGTCGGCCGGCAGGTCCACGAGGCACCCTTCGCCTCCCAGCGCGGGCAGGAGACCCTGGCCGAGAACATGACGCTGACCATCGAGCCGGGCATCTACGTGCCGGGCCGCGGCGGTGTGCGCATCGAGGACACGCTGATCATCACCCCGGGCCGCCCGGAGATCATCACCGAGTTCCCGCGCGAGCTCACCGTCATCGACTGACGCCGCCCGCGGCCGCGGCCGCGCCGCCGCCGCCCGCGCCCGCGCCCACGAACGCGCGGTGCCGCGCCCACCGCCCCGGCCGGGACCCGGTCCGGAGGCCGTGGTGTAAGCTGTCTCGAGTCCGAAAACCGATATCACACCGTCACGTCAGGAGAGTCCCTCAGTGGCAACCACCGCCGACTTCAAGAACGGCCTTGTCCTCAAGGTCGATGGCAAGCTGCAGCAGATCATCGAGTTCCAGCACGTCAAGCCCGGCAAGGGCCCGGCCTTCGTGCGCACCAAGCTCAAGGACGTCGTCTCCGGCAAGACCATCGACAAGACGTGGAACGCCGGTGTGAAGGTCGAGACGGCCACCGTGGACCGCCGCGACATGACCTACCTGTACTTCGACGGCTCCGCCTACGTCGTCATGGACGACAAGACCTACGAGCAGTACGAGCTGACCCCGGACAAGTTCGGCGACGCCGCCCGCTTCCTGCTGGAGAACATGCGCGTCCAGGTCTCCTTCCACGATGGCGAGGCCCTCTTCGCCGAGCTGCCCGTCTCCGTCGACCTCAAGGTCGAGCACACCGACCCGGGCCTGCAGGGCGACCGCTCCACCGGCGGCACCAAGCCCGCCACCCTCGAGACCGGCGCCGAGATCCAGGTGCCGCTGTTCATCGAGACCGGCAACGTGCTCAAGGTGGACACCCGCTCCGGCGAGTACCTCTCCCGCGTCAACAACTAGTCCGGGCGAGAGCACAGTGAGCAGCGAACGCGTAGACAAGTTCCGCCGTCGGGGCAGCCGGTACAAGGCCCGCCGCCGCGCCGTGGACATCCTCTTCGAGGCGGAGGCCCGCGACCTCGACCCCGTGGCGGTGGTCGAGGACCGGGTCGAGCTGGCGCGCGACCGGGAGAACCAGGTCGCCCCCGTCTCCGAATACACCCGGCAGATCGTCGCCGGCGTGGCCGAGGAGCTCGACGGCGTGGACGACGCCATCGAGCGTTACCTCGTCGAGGACTGGGACTTCGAGCGCATCCCCGCGGTCGACCGCGCGATCCTGCGCATGGCCGTCTGGGAGCTGCTGTTCAACGAGGACGTGCCCGTGCCGGCCGCCGTCGCCCAGGGCGTCGAGCTGGCCAGCGAGTACTCCACCGACGCCGCCGGCCCGTACATCAACGCACTGCTTGACGACGTCGCGCACAACCGCGAGGAGCTGCGTGCCGCCGCGGCGGCCGGCACTGCGCCGGCTGACGCCGCCGCAGCTGATGAGGCGGCCGACGAGGATGCGGCGCCGGCTGACGCCGACGCCGCCGGGGATCCGGACGTCGCGGACGAGACCGCCGACGGCGAGACCGTCGGCGGGGCGGGCGATGCCAAGACCGGCGAGACCACCGGCCCCTTCGGCGAGGTCCGCATGGACACCGGCATCGAGGCCGTCGGCGTCGAGGGCGTCGAACCCCACCACGCCGGCTCCGCCTATCCGTGCTCCGGCCAGGCCACCGGCGTCAACGCCGCCGCGCCCGCCGGCGAGGAGCACGAGCCCGGCACCGCGCACTGACGCCGAGCGCCTTCCGAAGACGTGAAAAGACCCCGCCGCGACGGGGTCTTTCTCATTCCGGGCCCGGGGTCTCCTAGCTCGTGGCGCGCATGATCGCGCCGGCGTCCTTGACCACCTCGTCCTGGGCGGCGGTGACCTCGGCAATCATCCTCGGCAGCGCGTCGGCCAGCTGGGCGTCGGTGACGCCGGGAGAGGCGATGAGCATCGCCTCAGTGCGCAGCGTGGTCACCGGACCGGCCTCCGGGTTCTGCGCGTCCGGCGGCGTGCGGCGCACCACGGCCTTCGCCGAGAACGTCCCGGAGATGAAGCGGTTGGCGGCCAGCGCCAGCGGCTCGGCCTCGGAGACCTCGAGGTCCTCCGCGGCGTGCTCGCAGGCGACGATGACCACGGTCTCGAGCACGAGGACGTGGATGCGCTGGGCGTCGTGGATCAGGGTCACACCCTTGTCGCCCTCCGGGGCAGGCGCCTCGCCGAGGGAGAGCAGCGTCTCCGCGATGCGCTGGCGGTCGACCGGGTTCAGGGTGGTGTTGTCGAAGCTCACTTGGGGTCCTCCTCGTTCTCGCCCGCCGGCTGCCCGGCGGCCGCGGCGGCCTCGGCCTCGACGTGCGCGAGGTGCGGGTCCTCCCAGTCGACGACCTCGGGGAAGGCCTGGGCCAGCTTGGCGAAGGTGTCGATGGTCTGGCGCAGGTAGTAGACGAGGAAGTCGCGGATCTGCTCGTCGGTCAGGCCCTCACCGACGGTCTGGCGGGCGCGGGCGCACACGGCCAGGCGGTCGTCCTCGGAGCCCTCGGTGACGAAGAGGACGGGCACGAAGTTGCGCTCGTTCATCGTGCGGGTGACCTCGAGGATGGAGCCGGCGCGGGCGGCGGGCACCTCGCCGCGCCAGTAGCCCTCGGCGCGCAGCTCGCCGCCGTCGACGACGAAGGCGACGGCCGTGTCGACGAAGCCGGTGACGATGCGGCTCTTCTCCGGGTCCGAGGTGTGGTCGCGGACCTCGTACTCGAGGCCGATCGCCTGGAGCGCGGCCTCGATGCGGTCGGGCCCGACCGGGGTGGGGGTCTCAGTTACTTGTTCGCTCACGCCGCCCCAGGGTACGCGAGGGCTCGAGCGCCGAGGGCGGAGGGGACTTAAGCGTCCGCCAGCTCCTCGCCGCCGAGCTCGTGGGCCAGCGCCTCGGCCAGCCCGGTGTAACGGAAGGTGTGGCCGGCGGCTTCGAGGCGGGCGGGCACCACGCGCTGGTCGGCCAGGGCGAGCTCCTCGGCGCCCTCGCGCCCGAGCAGCAGCGCCGGGCCGAAGCCGGGCACCGGGAAGGCCGACGGCCGGTGCATCTCGCGGCCGAGCGCCTTGGCGAAGTCGGCGGCGCGCACCGGCGAGGGCGCGCCGGCGTTGACGGGGCCGGCCAGCGCGGCGTCGACGATCGCGCGCACGTAGATGTCGCTGAGGTCGTCGAGCGCGATCCACGGCAGCCAGGCGGTGCCGTCGCCGAGCGCGCCGCCCAGCCCGGTGTTGAAGAGTGTCCGGTAGAGCGGCAGGATACCCGCCCCGCCCGAGAGCACCAGGCCGGTGCGCACGTTGACCACGCGCTTTCCGGCCTCCCGCGCCGGGGCGCAGGCCTCCTCCCACTCGGCGCACAGGCCGGCCAGGAACCCGTCGCCGGGTTCGGCGTCCTCGCCGAGGATCTCGTCGCCGCGGTCGGCGCCGTACCAGCCGACCGCGGAGGCGCAGACCATCACCGTGCAGCGCCCGGAGTCCGCGACCAGCTCGGCGAGCCTGCGGGTCGGCGCGATGCGCGAGTCGCGCAGCTTGGCCTTGTGGGCGTCGGTGAAGCGGCCCATGATCGGCTCGCCGGCCAGGTGGACCAGGGCGTCGACGTCGTCGAGCAGGTGGGCGTCCGGGTCGGTGGGGTCCCAGTGGCGCTCGCCGTCGCCGGCCTCGCCGCGCACCAGCCGGACCACGCGCACCCCGCCGGTGCCCAGCTGGGCGGTGAGCGCCCGGCCGACGGTGCCGCTGGCGCCGGTGACCGCGACCGTGATCTCCGGCAGGTCCAGCGGGCGCCCTGCGCCCGCACCCGCGCCCACGGCGCGGGAACCGGCGACGCCGGCCGGCGCGGCGTCGTCAATCTCTCTGGCAGTCTCGCCGGAAGCCCCGCCATGCGCGACGGCGGCGAGGCGGCGCAGCGCCTGCAGGTCGGCGACGAGCTGGTGCTGGCGGTAGGCGAAGGCCGGCGCGAGGCTGCGCGCGGGCACGCGGGTGGTGACCTCGTCGGTGATGCGGGTGTTGCCCTCGGGCGCGTCGGCGAAGCGGTGCACGTGGCGCCACTGGGTGAGCGCGCGCACGGGCGCGGAGACGCAGACGTCGACGAAGCTGCGGCCCGTCTGAAAGCCCGCCAGGTCGTGGCGTGCCTCCCAGCGCAGGCCCGCCGGCAGGCCGAAGACCGTGGTGCCGTCCGCGAGCGAGGAGGCCTGGGTCAGCGGCGTCATCGGCAGGAACGGCGGGGTGAGGCGTTCGACCGCACCCGAACGGGTGTGCCAGCGCCACACGGCCGCACGGTCGGCGGGGACGAGATGTCTGGTGGTCAGGCTCACGGCGCACGACTTTCGGGGGAGCGGACAAGGTCACCGGGGACGGTCCGCCGCGGCGGCTGGTGTAAAGTGAGGGCCGCCTGTAGGCAAATTCCATCTCCGGTCCGCGAGTCTATCCGAGCCGGGGGACATCCTTTAAGGACCGCACCGAGAGGCGGGGAAGGAGGTCACGATGAGCGAGAGGCCGCAGCGCGCCGACGAGTCCGTCGAAATTCTCGACGCAGACCAGGTCGGCCGCACCGTCGCGCGCATCGCGCACCAGATCATCGAGAAGACAGCACTGGACGCGGACGACACCGGCAGGGTGATCCTGCTCGGTATCCCCTCGGGAGGGGTGCCGCTGGCCAAGCGACTGGCCGCCGCGATCCACGAGTTCTCGGGGGTGGAGGTCTTCGCCGGCGCCCTCGACACCACGCTCTACCGCGACGACATCTACCGTCGCCCGCACCGCGCGCTCAAGCCCACGACGCTGCCCAAGGAGGGCGTGGACGGCACCACCGTGGTGCTCGTCGACGACGTCCTGTTCTCCGGGCGCACCGTCCGCGCCGCGCTCGACGCGTTGCGCGACGAGGGCCGCCCGAGCCGGATCCAGCTGGCCGTGCTGGTTGACCGCGGCCACCGCGAACTGCCCATCCGGGCCGACTACGTGGGCAAGAACCTGCCCACCGCCCGCGAGGAGGACGTCACCGTCACCCTCGCCGAGATCGACGGCACCGACGCGGTCCACCTGATTCGCCGGGGAGGCGAAAACGCATGAAGCACCTGCTGGACATCGCGGACCTGAGCCGCGAGGAGATCATCGGCCTGATGGACGAGGCGGACAACTTCCGCCGCGCGCTCGAGGGCCGCGAGATCAAGAAGCTGCCCACCCTGCGCGGGAGCACCGTGTTCACCCTGTTCTACGAGAACTCCACGCGCACCCGGTCCTCCTTCGAGACCGCGGGCAAGTGGATGAGCGCCGACGTCATCAACATCTCGGCGAGTTCCTCGTCGGTGGCCAAGGGCGAGTCGCTCAAGGACACCGGTGAGACGATCACCGCCGTCGGCGCCGACGCGATCATCATCCGCCACCCCTCCTCGGGCGCGGCCCGCCACCTGGCCGACCAGCTCGACGCCGAGGGGCGCGCCACCCACGTCATCAACGCCGGCGACGGCCGCCACCAGCACCCCACCCAGGCGCTGCTGGACGCGGTGACCATGCGCCAGCGCCTCGGCCACGTCGAGGGCCTGCGCGTCGCCATCGTCGGCGACTGCCTGCACTCGCGCGTGGTCCGCTCCAACGTGGACCTGCTGACGAAGCTCGGCGCCCAGGTCGTCCTGGTCGCCCCGCCGACCCTGCTGCCCGTGGCGGTGGAGAACTGGCCGGTCGAGGTCTCTTACGACTTCGACGCCGAGGTGGCCAAGGCCGACGTGGTGATGATGCTGCGCGTGCAGGCCGAGCGCATGCACGGCGGCTTCTTCCCCTCGCACCGCGAGTACGCGGCCCTCTACGGCCTGTCCAAGGAGCGCGCCGCGCGCATGAAGGACACCGCGATCGTCATGCACCCCGGCCCGATGCTGCGCGGTATGGAGATCAACTACGCCGTGGCCGACGCCCCGCACACCGCGGTCCTGCAGCAGGTCCACAACGGCGTGCACGTGCGCATGGCCGTCCTGCACACCCTTCTTTCCCACGGCGGCGACGTTGCCGCGGCCACCGCCGGTCCGTCCACCACCGAAAGCGCCGAGGCCTGAGATGAGTGAGAACACCGCGAACAAGATTGACGACGTCGCGCAGGCCGGCGCGGGTGCGCCGGCTGACTGGCCGGCCACGGGCCGGCTGGCGACCCACCCCGCCGGCAGCCTGCTGATCCGCGACGTGCGCCCCTACGGCGAGGGCGAGCCGGTCAATGTGCTCGTCGAGGACGCCGTGATCGCCTCCCTCGACGCGCCGGCCGACCAGACCGCCGACGAGGTGCTCGAGGGCGACGGGGGAGTGCTGCTGCCCGGCCTGGTGGACATGCACGTCCACCTGCGCGAGCCCGGCCGCGAGGACACCGAGACCATCGAGACCGGCTCGCGGGCCGCCGCCCGCGGCGGCTTCACCGCCGTGTTCACCATGGCGAACACGAAGCCGGTGACCGACCAGCCGACCATCGCCGAGAGCGTGTGGGCCAAGGGCCAGGCCGTGGGCCTGTGCGACGTCCACCCGGTCGGCTCGATCACCCAGGGCCTCAAGGGCGAGAAGATCACCGAGTACGGCATGATGGCCCGCTCGGACGCCAAGGTCCGCATGTTCTCCGACGACGGCGTGTGCGTGGACAACCCGCTGATCATGCGCCGCGCCCTCGAGTACGCCCGCGGCCTGGACGTGCTGCTGGCCCAGCACGCCGAGGACCCGCGCCTGGTCGAGGACGGCACCGCCAACGAGGGCGAGGTCTCCGGACGCCTCGGCCTGGTCGGCCGGCCGCGCACCGCCGAGGAGTCCGTGGTCATCCGCGACGCCCTGCTGGCGCGCGACTACGGCAACCGCCTGCACGTCTGCCACGCCTCCACGCGCGGCACCGTCGAGCTGCTGCGCTGGGCCAAGGACCACGACATCGCGGTCACCGCCGAGGTCACCCCGCACCACCTGATGCTCACCGACGAGCTGATCACCGGCTACGACGGCCGCTACCGCGTCAACCCGCCGCTGCGCGAGAAGGACGACACCGAGGTCCTGCGCGAGGCGCTGCTCGACGGCACCGTCGACTGCGTGGCCACCGACCACGCCCCGCACGGCTCCGAGGAGAAGTGCTGCGACTTCGAGCACGCCCTGCCCGGCATGCTCGGCCTGGAGACCTCGCTGGCCGTGGTGGCCAAGCTCTTCGTGGCCACCGGCCGGGCCGACTGGCGCTTCGTCGCCCGTGTGATGAGCGAGCGGCCCGCCGAGATCGTGCGCCTTCCCGGCCACGGCCGCCCCGTGGCCGTCGGCGAGCCGGCGAACCTGACCGTCGTCGACCCGCACCGCCCCTGGACGGTGCGCGGCGAGGACCTGGCCGCCAAGTCCGAGAACACCCCGTACGAGGGCCTCGAGTTCGACGCCCGGGTGACCGCCACCGTCCTGCGCGGCAAGGTCACCCACTCGCTGGCGGCCGAGGCCGATGCCTGAACCGGCGACGGACGCAGACTCCGACACTGAATTGACGCCGGCCGGGTTGAGCCGGCCGACCGAGACGAACCAACTGAAAGGCGACACCGTGACGCAACCGCACACCACCGCGCGACCCGGCAGGGCCGTGCTCGTCCTCGCCGACGGCCGGGTGTTCACCGGCGTGCCCTTCGGGGCCACCGGCACCACCCTCGGCGAGGCGGTCTTCACCACCGGCATGACCGGCTACCAGGAGACCATGACCGACCCGTCCTACCACCGCCAGATCGTGGCGACGACGGCCCCGCAGATCGGTAATACCGGCTGGAACGACGAGGACGACGAGTCCCGCGGCGACCGCATCTGGGTCGCCGGCCTGGTCATTCGCGACCTCTCGGCCACCGTGTCGAGCTGGCGCTCCTCCGGCACCCTTGAGGAGGCGATGGTCGAGCAGGGCGTGGTCGGCATCCGCGGTGTGGACACCCGTTCGCTGGTGCGCCACCTGCGCAACCACGGCTCGATCGCCGCCGGCATCTTCTCCGGCGCCGACGCCGAGGCCCCGCGCGAGGAGCTCGTGGACAAGGTCCGCTCCCAGCCGGCGATGGCCGGCGCGGACCTGGCCCGCGAGGTCTCCACCGACGAGGTCTACGAGGTGCCCGCCGAGGGCGAGGAGCGCTTCACCGTCGTCGCCTATGACATGGGCATCAAGTCCAACACCCCGCGCCACCTGGCACGCCGCGGCGTGCACACCGTCGTCGTGCCGGCCAACACCCCCTATAAGGACATCGAGAAGTACCACGCCGACGGCGTGTTCATCTCGAACGGCCCGGGCGACCCGGCGACCGCCGACGAGATGGTCGAGGTCACCCGCGACGTCATCCGCGCGCACGTTCCGCTGTTCGGCATCTGCTTCGGCAACCAGATCCTGGGCCGCGCGCTCGGCCTGGAGACCTACAAGCTGAAGTTCGGCCACCGCGGCCTGAATGTGCCGGTGATCAACCACGACACCGGGCGCATCCACATCACCTCGCAGAACCACGGCTTCGCCCTCAAGGGCGAGCCGGGCCAGGAGTTCGACTCCGAGTTCGGGCCGGCGCGGGTGACCCACACCTGCCTCAACGACGACTGCGTCGAGGGTGTCGCCCTCGCCGACGGCATGGCCTTCTCCGTGCAGTACCACCCGGAGGCCGCCGCCGGCCCGCACGACGCCGGCGAGATGTTCGACCGCTTCGTCGAACTGATGGAGAAGCACTCGCCCAACCGCGGCGACAACGACCGGGAGGACACCAAGTAATGCCCAAGCGCAACGACATCAGCCATGTCCTGGTCATCGGCTCCGGGCCGATCGTCATCGGCCAGGCCTGCGAGTTCGACTACTCCGGCACCCAGGCCTGCCGCGTACTGCGGCAGGAGGGCCTGCGGGTCACCCTGGTCAACTCGAACCCGGCGACGATCATGACCGACCCGGAGTTCGCCGACCACACCTACGTCGAGCCGATCAAGCCCGAGTACATCGAGAAGGTCTTCGCCAAGGAGGCCGAGGAGGGCCACCCGATCGACGCGGTGTTGGCCACGCTGGGCGGCCAGACCGCCCTGAACGCCGCGATCCAGCTCGACCGCCTCGGCATCCTGGAGAAGTACGGCGCCGAGCTGATCGGCGCCGACATCGACGCCATCGAGCGCGGCGAGGACCGCCAGAAGTTCAAGGACATCGTCGCCTCCATCGGCGGCGAGTCCGCCCGCTCCGCGGTCTGCCACACCATGGACGAGGTCTACGAGGTCGTCGAGGACCTCGGCCTGCCCGTGGTCGTGCGCCCCTCCTTCACCATGGGCGGGCTGGGCTCCGGCCTGGCCTACACCCACGAGGACCTCGAGCGCATCGCCGGCGACGGCCTGGCCGCCAGCCCCGAGGCCAACGTGCTCATCGAGGAGTCCATCCTCGGCTGGAAGGAGTACGAGCTGGAGCTGATGCGCGACGGCGACGACAACGTCGTGGTCATCGCCTCCATCGAGAACGTCGACGCCCTCGGCGTGCACACCGGCGACTCCGTGACCGTGGCCCCGGCGATGACGCTGACGGACCGCGAGTACCAGAAGATGCGTGACCAGGGCATCGCCATCATCCGCGCCGTCGGCGTGGACACCGGCGGCTGCAACATCCAGTTCGCCCTCAACCCCGAGGACGGCCGCCTGATCACCATCGAGATGAACCCGCGTGTGTCGCGCTCCTCGGCGCTGGCGTCGAAGGCCACCGGCTTCCCGATCGCCAAGATCGCCGCGAAGCTGGCCATCGGCTACACCCTCGACGAGATCACCAACGACATCACCGGCGTTACCCCGGCGGCCTTCGAGCCGACCCTGGACTACGTCATCGTCAAGGCCCCGCGCTTCGCCTTCGCGAAGTTCCCCGGCGCCGACGACACCCTGACGACCACGATGAAGTCCGTCGGCGAGGCCATGGGCATCGGCCGCAACTACATCAGCGGCCTGAACAAGGTCATGCGCTCGCTCGAGCAGAAGCCGGCCGGCTTCTGGACCGCCCCCGACGAGTCCTTCGCCGGCGAGCGCGCCCACGACGTCAAGGCCGTGCTCGAGGACCTCAAGCGTCCCACCGAGGGCCGCATGTACGACGCCGAGCTGGCCCTGCGCCTGGGTGCGAGCGTCGCCGAGGTCCACGAGGCCAGCGGCATCGACCCCTGGTTCCTCGCCGAGCTCGAGCAGCTCGTCGCCTTCCGCACCGAGGTCCTCGAGGCGCCGGTGCTCGACTCCGTCCTGCTGCGCCGCGCGAAGGTCTTCGGCCTGTCCGACGCCCAGATCGCCGCGCTGCGCCCGGAGTTCGCCGGCGAGACCGGAGTGCGCCGCCTGCGCCACTCGCTGGGCATCCGCCCGGTCTACAAGACCGTGGACACCTGCGCCGCCGAGTTCGAGGCGCGCACCCCGTACCACTACTCGGCCTACGAGCTCGACCCCGAGGCCGAGAGCGAGGTCCGCCCGCAGACCGAGAAGAAGAAGGTCATCATCCTCGGCTCGGGCCCGAACCGCATCGGCCAGGGCATCGAGTTCGACTACTCCTGCGTCCACGCCGCCCTCGAGCTCTCCCGCGTCGGCTACGAGACGGTGATGGTCAACTGCAACCCGGAGACCGTCTCCACCGACTACGACACCGCCGACCGCCTCTACTTCGAGCCGCTGACCCTCGAGGACGTCCTCGAGGTCTACCACGCCGAGGCCGCCTCCGGCACCGTCGCCGGCGTGATCGTCCAGCTCGGCGGGCAGACCCCGCTGGGCCTCGCCGAGGCGCTCAAGGCCGAGGGCCTGCCCGTGGTGGGCACCACCCCGGAGTCGATCAACAACGCCGAGGACCGCGGCGAGTTCGGCCGCGTGCTCGCCGAGGCACAGCTGCCGGCCCCGGAGTACGGCACCGCGACCACCTTCGAGGAGGCCCGCGACGTCGCCGCCGGCATCGGCTACCCGGTGCTCGTGCGCCCCAGCTACGTGCTGGGCGGGCGCGGCATGGAGATCGTCTACGACGAGCAGAGCCTCGAGGGCTACATCGAGCGCGCCACCGAGCTCAGCTCGGACCACCCGGTGCTCGTCGACCGCTTCCTGGACAACGCCATCGAGATTGACGTCGACGCCCTGTGCGACGGCGAGGAGGTCTACCTGGCCGGCGTCATGGAGCACATCGAGGAGGCCGGCATCCACTCCGGCGACTCGGCCTGTGCGCTGCCGCCGATGACCCTGGGACCGCAGGACATCGACAACGTGCGCCGCTCGACGGCCGCGCTGGCCCACGGCATCGGCGTCAAGGGCCTGATGAACGTCCAGTTCGCGCTCAAGGACAACACCCTCTACGTCATCGAGGCCAACCCGCGCGCCTCGCGCACGGTGCCCTTCGTCTCGAAGGCCACCGGCGTGCACCTGGCCAAGGCCGCCGCCCGCATCATGATGGGCGCGACCCTGGCCGACCTGCGCGGCGAGGGCATGATCCCGGAGTCCTACGACGGTGGCTCGCTGCCGCTGGCCGCCCCGATCGCGGTCAAGGAGGCGGTCCTGCCGTTCAACCGCTTCCGCACCCCCGAGGGCGAGATGCTGGACACCCTACTCAGCCCGGAGATGAAGTCCACCGGTGAGGTCATGGGCCTGGCCGGCGACTTCGGAACCGCCTACGCCAAGGCCGAGGACGCCGCCTTCGGCGAGCTGCCCGTGGAGGGCACGGTGTTCGTCTCCGTGGCCAACCAGGACAAGCGGACCCTGATCCTCCCGATCCAGCGCCTGGCCGGCCTGGACTTCACCATCATGGCCACGCACGGCACCGCGCAGATGCTGCGCCGCAACGGCGTGGACTGCGAGACCGTGCTCAAGGCCTCCGAGGTGCGCGAGGGCGCCGAGGGCCGCTCCATCGTCGACCGCATCATCGACGGCGAGGTGGACCTGATCCTCAACACCCCGGCCGGCTCCGCCGGCGCGCGCCACGACGGCTACGACATCCGCGCCGCGGCCGTGCACTCCGGCGTGCCGCTGGTGACCACGGTGCAGGGCACCGTCGCGGCCGTGCAGGGCATCGAAGCCCTGCGCGCCGGCGGGCTGACCGTGCGCCCGCTGCAGCAGCTCGAGCACACCCCGGTGGCGAAGTTCGTCGCCGAGGGCGGTGAGAAGCTGTGACCGTCGATTCCGGGACCTCTCCGGCCGCCCCGGCCGCAGGTACGCACGCCACCTTCGGCGCGCGCCTGGCCGCGGCGGGGGAGCGCTTCGGGCGGCTGTGCGTGGGCGTGGACCCGCACGCGCGCCTGCTGCACGACTGGGGCCTCGACGACGACGTCGACGGTCTGGCCGCGTTCTCCGCGCGCTGCGTGGAGGCCTTCGCGGGCCGCGTCGGCCTGGTCAAGCCCCAGGTGGCGTTCTACGAGCGCCACGGCTCGGCGGGCCTGCGCGTCCTCGAGGAGACCCTGGCGGGCTTCCGCGAGGCCGGCACGCTCACCCTGGCCGACGCCAAGCGCGGCGACATCGGCTCGACGATGGCCGGTTACGCCGACGCGTGGCTCGGTGAGGGCTCGGCCCTGCGTGTCGACGCCGTGACCGTCTCGCCGTACCTGGGTGTGGGCTCCCTGGCGCCGGCCGCCGAGGCCGCCGCCGAGCACCACGCCGGTGTGTTCATCCTCGCGGCGACCTCCAACCCGGAGGCCGCCGAGGTGCAGCGCACCGTCGACCAGGACGGGCTGACCCTGGCCCAGCGTGTAGTCAACGCCACCGAGAGGCTGGCCGCCGAGCACCCCGGCGCCACCTGCGGCGTCGTGGTCGGCGCCACGCTCGCCGAGGGTCCTGACCTGGCCGGATTCAGCGGCCCGGTGCTGCTGCCCGGTGTGGGCGCGCAGGGCGCGAGCATCGCCGCCGCCGAGCGCGTCGCCGGTGTCGCGGCGTCGCGCGCCTGGCCGAACGTCTCGCGGGCGATCCTGTCCGCGGGCCCCTCGGTGGAGGCGCTGCGCGCGGCCGTCGCGGAGTTTTCCCCCGCGTCGCTGGACACGTAGCGCGACCCACCTGGTACTTTTGGGTACCGCCCGCCGCGGCCGGTGCGAGAGCACCGGTCGCGACGTCCATCGGCCGGGAGCGACGCGAACGGCCGGTCAAGATCGACACCGAGACAGTCGGTGCTAGACTTACCGCACGTCATCGGACCATAGCGGTGCAATTCCGCGGCGCGGGAAGGCCTGAGCCTCCCCGCGGAGGTGCCGGTGTAAGACGGTTGTGACGGAGAGATCCGGAACGCCGCATAACCATCCGACTATGAAACTGGAGGAACCCCGTGGCCCTTCCGAAGTTGACCGACGAGCAGCGTAAGGCGGCTCTCGCCAAGGCCGCTGAGGCCCGCAAGGCCCGTGCCGAGCTCAAGGAGAAGCTCAAGCGCGGCGACATCACGCTCAAGGAGGTCCTGGACCAGGCCCAGGACGACGAGATCGTCGGCAAGACGAAGGTCTCCGCCCTGCTCGAGGCTCTGCCGAAGGTCGGCAAGGTCAAGGCCAAGGAGATCATGGAGGAGCTCGAGATCGCCCCGACCCGCCGTCTGCGCGGCCTGGGTGAGCGTCAGCGTCGTGCGCTGCTCGAGCGCTTCGGCTTCGCCGAGTAGATCATGACAGGTGAAACCGGCGGCCGGCTCGTCGTGCTGGCCGGCCCCTCGGCCGTGGGCAAGTCCACGCTGGTCCACCTCCTGCGGGAGCGCATCGCGGACCTGTACTTCAGCGTCTCGATGACCACCCGCGCACCGCGTCCGGGCGAGGTCGACGGCGAGGACTACTTCTTCGTCACCCCGGAGGACTTCCAGGGACACATCGACTCCGGCGAGATGCTGGAGTGGGCCGAGATCCACGGCGGCCTGCAGCGTTCCGGCACCCCCGCGTCGCCGGTGCGCGAGTCCCTGGCGCAGGGCCGTCCGGTCCTGGTCGAGGTCGACCTGGCCGGCGCGCGCAGCATCAAGTCCCTGATGCCGGAGGCGGTCACGGTGTTCCTGGCCCCGCCGAGCTGGGACGAGCTCGTCAAGCGGCTGACCGGCCGCGGTACCGAGCCGGAGGACGTCGTCGCCCGCCGCCTCGAGACCGCGCGCACCGAGCTGGCCGCGCGCGACGAGTTCGACCGCGTCGTGGTCAACGACGACGTGGAGCGGGCTTTCGCGGAGATCAGTGCTATCCTGCGTGGAGAGGATCAGGCTCCGCGGCAGTGACCTGCTGAGCGGAGC
>NZ_JASODI010000017.1 GCF_030211955.1 Corynebacterium frankenforstense
GATCCGACGATGGGTCTTAATGCCTGGCTGACCGGTGTGCACGCGGATTGTTCGGGTCCGTCGTCGACGACGAAGACGCCTGCCACCCAGTTCGAGCACCGCATCCCCCATGGGCAGGGTGGGCCCACCGCGTTGGATAACGCCTCGAGGCTCTCCCAGTACTGGCACAACCTGAAGACCGACGGGCAGGTGAAATACCTCCATGACCCGGTGTCGGGCATGACGATCTGGTTGCTGCCGAACAACATCTTCCAGGTAAGCGTCCCGGACGGTCCTCTGACTCCGGGTGGTGCGCGTCTTGCGATGACGGTCGCGGAGCATCGCCGGGAGGCCGAGGAGCGGGCGAGGGTGCGTGGTGAGGCGAATCGGGCGGCCTATAACGAGGAGATCGGTTACGACCCGGAAGCACCTGTGCCGTTCTGAGCCGATCCCGTTCCAATGGCCCCTGCCCGGCGACGTCTGCGGCCGGCTGAGGGGAAGCACCGCGCAACCGTGGGGTCGGTCGCCGACGGCGACCGACGGGACGTCGGAAATTGAAGGAGAGGAGGGGAGCGGTCAGTGACCCGGACGATGAGGAGTCGCCTTGGGGCGGCCGGCGATCTCGAGCACGTCGTCGACGTGGACGAGGGCGCTGCGGCGGTGCGCGACGACGATAACGGTGACGTTCTTCAGGCGCGCGAGCATATCCGTCAGCTCCTTCTGGCCGAGCGCGTCCTGGTGGCTCGTGGCCTCGTCGAGGATCAGGATCCGCGGCGAACGCGCGAGCACCCGGGCGAGGCCGACGCGCTGCTGCTGGCCGCCGGAGAGTTCCTCGGCCTGGGCGTCGAGGGCGATCTCGCGGGCGTGCGCGGCGACGAGGGCACGGCGGGCGTCCTCCTCGCCAAGGTCGGGCTGACCCATGCGCAGGTTCTCGAGCACGCTGCCGCGCAGGATCGCCGGCGACTGCTCGACGAGCCCGACCGCGGAACGCAGCTGGCGGGTGGCGACCTGCCGGACGTCGACCTCGCCGTCGGCGCCCGTGAGCACCACGCGGCCAGCCTGCGGGTCCAGCTGACGCACGAGGGCCGAGACCAGTGTAGACTTGCCGCCGCCCGAGGGGCCGACGACGCCGAGGCTGCCGCCGGCGGGCACCTCCAACGAGAGATCCGCGACGATCGGGCCGTGTCCATAGCCCAGCGAGACCGACTCGAGGCGCAGGCCGAGGGGTCCGGCGGGAAGCGGGCGGGGATCCTCGGGCTCGGGGATCTCGACGGGTCGGTCGAGCTCGTCAAAGTAACGGCGCGCGGAGCCGAGGGTGATCGGCAGGATGCGCGCGAAGCCCTCGACACCGTCGAAGACGGGACCGAGCGCGAGCACGACGGCGGCCGCGGTCAGGCTGCCGGTCGCCCACCACATCAGCCCGGCGCCGAGCCAGGGCCAGATGGTCGCCAGACCACGGCGCAGGCCGTTGACCACGCCCGTCGCGGTGACGTCGCGGGACAGCCGGTCCTCGACCTCGGCGAGGCCGCGCAGGCGGGCCGGCCCGGCGCCCAGCGAGGCGATCTCCTCGCGGCCGCGGGCGTCCTCGCTCATGCGCTGGGCGATCTCACCGCGCAGCGCGGACTCCGCGCCGCGGCGGCGGATGAACGGCAACGCCCAACCGAGCGCGAGGCAGGCGACGAGCACCACGACGGCACCCGCACCCGCCGCCGGGTCGACGACGGCCCAGATGAGCGCGGCGACGGTGGCGATGGCCGCACAGATGGTCGGCGAGATCGTGTGGGCGAAGAAGACCTCGATGACGCCGATGTCGCGGGTGGCGACCGCCATCACCCGCCCGCCGGCGGCCCCGCCGGGCGCGGCACCGCGGGCGACCAGCGCGTCGTAGAGGCCGACGCGCATGTCCGCGAGCAGGCGGAACGCCGCCGAGTGGCCGCAGACCTGCTCGGCCCAGCGGCAGCCGGCGCCCACCAGGGCGAAGAAGACCATGCCGAGGATGAAGCCGCCGAGGCCGAAGTCCGGGCGCGTCGAGTAAACCCACGCCGGGAAGATGATCAGCCCCGCGGTGCCGGACTGGGAGAGGACACGGAAGACGGAGCAGGCGGACAGCCGCCCGCCGGCGCGGGTGGCCAGACGGAGAAGTCGGGCGATCATCAGTGGGCCTCCTCGCTGGAACGGGCCGCGTCCAGGAACGCGGCGGGGTCGGTCAGCTCGCCGTCGACGACGGCGACCACGGCGTCGGCGTCCGCGGTCTCGCTGACCCGGTGGGTGACCTCGATGATCGTGGCCCCCGTCGACTTCGCCGTCGCGCGCACCGCGGCGGCGGTGTCCCAGTCGAGGTTCGCGGTCGGCTCATCGAGGAGCAGCACGCCGGCGCCCTGCAGCAGGCCGCGGGCGATGGCCACTCGGACGGTCTCGCCGCCCGAGAGTGCGCGGCGCTCGGAGATCGGCTGGTCGAGGTCGAAGTCGAGCCCGACGGCCTCGGCGACCTCGCGAAGACGGGCCGGAGGGTACCCGTGACCTGAAAGATCGAGGTTCTCCGCGAGCGTCCCGGTGAAGAGCACCGGCCGCTGCGGGACGTAGCAGCACACGGCGGCGAGCTCCTCGCGGGAGACCGCCCGGCCGCCGACGAGGACCTCGCCCTCGACGGACAGCAGGCCCCCGAGAGCGAGCAGCAGAGTCGACTTGCCCGACCCGCTCGGCCCCACCACGGCGAGGTGCGAACCGGCGGGAACGTGCAGGTCAGAGACCCCGAGCACGGTCCGGTCGCCGCGGACGACGCACAGGTCACCCACGGTGACGGAGGGCGCGGCGGCGAGCTGCGGGACGTCGACAATCTCGGGCTGCGGAGCGCTGCCGAGCAGCGCGCGGATCTTGCGCAGCGAGGCCTTGCCGGACGCACCCGTGTAGAACGTGCGGCCCATGTCGTTGACCGGCACGATGACCAGGCGCGCGAGCAGAACGCAGGCCAGCGCCTGGGCGGGGGAGAAGGCCCCCGAGCGCAGGAGGAAGAGCCCCGAGGCGGCGGCGACGGTCATCGTGGCCAGGCCGAACGCGCCGTCGGTGACCAGGATCATGACCTGGTTGCGGTAGAGCAGCCCCATGACCTTGCTGCGCATGTGCTCGGCGAGCCCGGCGATCTGGGCGCGGCGCTGCGCGGTCGCATTCAGGATCAGCGCGCTGCGCAGGCTGCGCACGCCCGCGAGGAACGCCCCGGCCAGCATGCCCGAGGACCGCCCGTAGGCGGCGCCGGCGCCCTTGAGACCGCGCACGGCCCAGGCGACCAGGAGCGGCACCATCAATGTAGTGAGGAGCAACAAATCGGCCACGGGCCACGAGAGTCCCAGCCCGATCAGGAGGAGGACGCACAGCGGGGCGACGGCGGCGGCGACGAGGGGCCCGAGGAAGGTGACCGTGTAGACGGAGGACTTCTCGGCGGCCTCGGTCGCGGCCTGGATGAGATCGGCGTCGTCGTCGCGGTCCAGCTCGAGGTTCGCGGCGGCGAGCTCGGTGCGCCAGCGTCGTTCCTGGGCGGCGCGCAGGCGGTCCGGCAGGACCTGTTCGAGCGCGGCCATCACCACGCCAAGCGCCAGGACGAAGACCGCGACGGCCACGCGGGTCGGGTCGGCACCGTGGTCGATTATCGACGCGCCGGTGAGGATGACGCCGCCGAGCGCGGTGATGCGCGCAGTGATGACTCCGGCGAGGAGCCATCCGAAAGTAGGAATGTCGTGCACGGAAATCAGTGTAACCTTAGTTCCGCCAAGCTCCGTAACGGCACTCCGGCGCGGTGGCGTTCGGCGGCGTCCGTGTCCGGAGATTTTGTTCATTATTGTCACAGTGACGTATTATGGTTGAGTTCCCGGTCATGGGAAAGTGGGGCGTAAGGGGCGGTTTTCGGGGCATCCGGGAGATTGACGACGTCTCGGTGGCCGGCGCGGGCGGTCCCGTGTCGGGTCGGCGGGCTCGAGGGATTGCGGTGAGGTCTCGGGGCGGATGGGATGGAGCGAGGCGCGACTGAGGCGGGCGGGAGCGCGTTGAGTGCCGGCGTTCAGTGCCCGGAATGCCGGCAGGCGCCAATCACCGCACGTAGAAGACCCACTCTCCATAATGGTCCGATAATGTACATTATGTCATTTCGGCTTGGTGGCCGCTCTCCGCCCAGCACCATGACCGTCACCACGATCTGCGGGATGACGGTGACGGCCAGATACGCCGGGACCGTCGCAAGGCCCAGCATCCGCACCAGAGCCGAGAACGCGGCCCCGCCGGCCATCTGGATGAAGAAGAACAGTCCCGCGGCCACGCCCGGGTAGTCGAGCTCGAGGCCCAACAGGCCCGCCTGGGTGAACGGGATCGTCGCCCCGACGCCGATGAAGGTGACCGCCATCGCCACGACGACGGGCACGGGGCGCTGCGTGACACCGAGCGCCGCGAGCACGAGCGCGCCGGCGACGCCCACCGCGCCGGGGCCCAGCCCGCGGACGACCGCCCGGGAGGCGTCGGAGGAACGCTTAACCAGCATGCTGCCCGAGAGATACCCGAGCGCCGGCACGGCCATCAGCGCCCCGTAGGCCACCGGCGACTGCCCCATCAGGTCCTGCAGGATCGTCGTCGAGGAGCTGACGAACCCGAAGTAGGTCATCCACACCAGCGATGTCGCGCCCGCGTACCAGCGGAAACTCCCGTTCGTGAGCGCCTGGCCGATGGCCGCGGAGAACTGACGCGGCGAGGGCAGGCGCGGGTTGTCCGCCCCTGCCCCGCCGAGCATGAGCATCAGCGGGGACGAGAGCCACGGCGAAGACGGCCAGCACCAGGAAGAGCGCCCGCCAGTCGAGCACCTGGGCCGCCAGTCCCCCGACCAGCGGCGACAGCGACGGCGTGAGCGAGATGACCATGGACATCGAGGTCAGCAGGCTGATCCGGCGGTTGGCCGGGTAGCGGCGCTGCACGATGATCCGGCACAGCACCGTCGTCGACGTCCCGCCCAGGGCCTGCAGGAAGCGGCTGAAACCGAGGAATGCGACCGTCGGCGCGAGTGCGGCGAGCACGAAGCCGGCGGCGAAGAGCCCGAGGCCGACGGCCTGCAGGCGGGTCGCGTCGAAGCGGTCCGCGAGCGTGCCCGAGACGAACATGCTCACCGCGTAACCGACCATGTAGACGGTCAGCGTGGCCTCGACGGCGGCGACCGAGGTGCCCAACTCCCCCGCGATCGCCGTGTTCGACGGGTTGGCCAGCGTCAGCCCGAGCTGCGGGACCATGACGACCAGGAGCAGGATCCAGGCCGCCTGAGGCGGTGTGCGGTTCGGGGCCACGCTGCGACCCTCCCTTTGCCGGGAATATGGGACGGGCGTCACACTAGCACCGCGGCGCCGGCGCGAGACCCGCGACCCGCGGGAGGACCCGGGCGCCTCTCCCTGACCTCTCCCCTGACTCTCCCCCGGTGTCCGCCGAGCCGAGCGGTCACATTCCGGTGCCGACCGCTAAACTGACTGCATGGCTGAAGAGCGCGAGAATCTGACCTACGAACGATTCGGGACCGCGGTGCGCGAACTCGCCCGCCAGGTGCTCGAGGAGTACCAACCCGACGTCATCCTCTCCATCGCCCGCGGTGGCCTGCTCATCGGCGGCGCCCTCGGCTACGCGATGGACATCAAGAACGTCTCGGTGATCAACGTCGAGTTCTACACCGGCGTCAACGAGCGCCTCGAGCAGCCCGTGATGCTCCCCCCGACCCCGAAGGCCGTCGACCTGACCGGTATGAAGGTCCTCATCGCCGACGACGTCGCCGACACCGGCGAGACGCTGCGCCTGGTCCAGGACTTCTGCGCGGCCACCGTCGCCGAGTCGCGCACCGCGGTCATCTACAAGAAGCCCCACTCGGTCATCGAGCCGGACTTCGTGTGGAAGGAGACCGACCAGTGGATCAACTTCCCCTGGTCGGTCCTGCCCCCGGTCACCTCGGACGTCGAGAAGCCGTAGCGCCTCAAGCGCCCGGCGTGATCCGGTCCTCGAGGTCCGCCGGGCCGATCTTGCCGGCCTGCGAGTCGGCGATGGTCTCGAGCGCCATGCCCACGGAGTCCCAGGTGTTCCAGTTGAGCACGCCGCGCACCTCGTGGCCGTCGAGGTAGTAGACCACGGCGGCGGTGTGGGCGTCGTTCCAGAACTCCCGGGTCTGAAGCTGCGTGTCCAGCAGGCCGACGGCCTCGTAGCCGTCGTCGAAGAGGTCCGAGAAGAACATTGGGGTGTCCGTGTACTCGGTGTGCGTTCCGGCCATGTTCGCCCCGGCCGTCTTGCCGGTGCCGCCGGCGCCCACCACGTGCTCCACGCGGCGGCGCCCGAAGAGCCCGTCCGGGAAGGCGGCGATGTCGCCGGCCGCCCAGACGTCGACGGCGCTGGTCGCCATGGTCGCGTCCACGCGCACCCCGCCCGCGGCGGTCTCCAGGCCCGCGTCGGCCGCCAGCTCGACGGCGGGTTCCGCGCCCAGGGCGAGCACCACGACGTCGGCAATCACCGTGCGTCCGTCCTCGGCGAGGACGGTCGGGCGCTCGGGGTCGGCGACGTCAATCTTCTCCGCGCGGAAGCCGGACTCGAGGGTGATCCCCTTGCCGCCGTAGACCTCGGAGACGTGCGTGGCGATCGAGTCGGGCAGCATGTGGGCGAGCAGCTTATCGTCCGGGAAGCAGAGCGTGACCTCGGCGCCGACGGCGCACAGCCCCGCCGCGAGCTCGGAGCCGATGTAGCCGCCGCCGACGACGGCGACCTCGGTGCCCTCGCTGACCAGCGAGCGCAGGGCGACAAAGTCCTCGGTCTCGCGCAGCGTGAGCACGCGCGGGCTCTCCGGCTGTCCCGGCAGGCGCCGCGCCCGGGAGCCGGTGGCCAGCAGGAGCCGGCCGTAGGAGATCTCGCGCCCCTCGACGGTGACGGTGTGGCGCTGCGGGTCCAGCGCGGTTGCGCGCGCGTCATTGACGACGGTCGCGCCCGTGCGCTCGGTGCCCAGGTAGACGTCGGCGAGTTCCTTGTCGGGGTTCATCCAGAGCGTCTTCGAGAGCGCCGGGCGGCCCACCGGCGGGTGCTGCGAGCCGTTGACGACGAGCACCTCGGTTTCGGGGGCGGCGTCGAGGATGGCGCGGACGGCGGCGTCGGCTGCCTCGCCCCCGCCGACGATGACGTGCGGGTAGGAGTCCTTCAGCTGTGAGACATCGGTCATGGGACCGAGTGTAGGCGCACCTCAGCGCCGGCCGCGGCGGTGGCGGTGCACGGCGGTCAGCTGCACCAGGTCGAGCATGCCGAGGTCGACGAGCGCGCGGCGCAGCGCGAACTGGTAGCGCCACAGACGCCGGAAGACGGCGTCGAAGCCCTCGGCGGCGGCCTCGCGGTGGTGCGCGGCGAAGGTCTCCTCCTGCAGGCGCAGGGTCTCGCCGAGGTGCGAACCGAGGTGACGCTCGGCGAGGACGCGCAGCGCCGAGCCGCGATCGAAGCGTCGGTAGAGGTCGGTCAGCAGCGGGTAATCGAGCGCGGGCCACAGGTAGGCGCGCAGCGGGTCGAGCGCGCGGCGGGCCGTCGCCGTGGTCTTGTCGGTGGCCACCACGGTCTGCATGGCCAGGCGCCCGCCGGGGGCGAGCAGGTGGTCGACGGCGGTGAGGAAGGGCGGGCGGTCCCTGGCGGAGAGCTGCTCGTAGCGCTCGACGGAGACGACGGCGTCGTAGCGGCCGCGCCAGCCGACGGGCACGGCGGAGTCGATGAGCTCGGTGGCCACGGAGTCACGCACGCCGGCCAGGGTGAGCTGCTCGACGGTGGCCTCGAGGTGGGCGCGGTCGGCGGTGAGCGTGTCGACGGTCGCGCGGCGCTCGGCGGCGGCGACGGCGAGCGTCGAGCCGGTGCCCGGGTACTCCAGCAGATGGGTGCCGGGGTGGCAGTCCACGGCGTCGAGCAGGAGCTCGAGCGCGCCGCGCTGGGCGGGGCCGAGGTCCGGGCGGGCGACGTCGACGGGCGCGGAGTGCTCGGTGACGTCGACGAAGTGGCGGGCGGGCTCGTCGCCGTGCCCGGCGCCGCGCACGAAGGACTCCACGGCGGTGCGCACGGTCGTCGGCACCCCGGAGCTGAAGGCGCCCGCGGCGAAGGTGACCTGGTCGCCGGAGCTGAACTTGACCAGCTCGGCAGGCAGCTCGGCGCCCTGGTAGTCGCCGGGCTCGACGCGGGGGCGCGCGCCAACGGCCGGGCGGTAGCCGGCCGAGACCAGGGCGCGCAGGACGGACGAGAGGTCGTCGGCGCGCCACTCCCCCGCCATAAAGGACTCGGCCAGCCCCAGCCAGCCGGAGGCGCCCAGGCGGGCGAAGAGCTCCTCGTGCTCGACGACGAGGTCCGGGGAGCCGGCGGGGTCGAGGGAGAGGCCGGCCTTCGCGCAGGCGTCGGCGAAGCGCGCCTCCGCGCGGCGGGCCCGGATGCGGGCGGCGGTGCCGAGGGGGACGCGGGCGACCCCGGGCCAGCGGCCGGGGTCGATGCTCTCGAAATGCTCGCTCGTCATGACGTGTCAGAGGTTACCCGGCGAGAGGCCCGCCACGCGTCCGGCGCGCGCGTGTGACCCCACCGGGGTGTCGCGGGAGTGAGGTGGGTCTATCATTACGCCGTGCATGAAAGCTGAACCAGAGGAGCATTGCCGCATGACTGAACAGCCGTACCGCCCGGCCGGCGGCCGCCACCACGTCGTCATCATCGGATCGGGCTTCGGCGGCCTGTTCGCCACCCGCGAGCTCGATGGGGCGAACGTGGACGTGACCTTGATCGACCGGAACAACCACCACCTGTTCCAGCCGCTGCTCTACCAGGTGGCCACGGGCATCCTGGCCTCCGGCGAGATCGCGCCGCAGACCCGCCAGATCCTGGCGAAGCAGGACAACGCCTCGGTGGTCGAGGGCGAGGTCGTCGACATCGACACCGAGAAGCAGACCGTGACCACCGTGCTCGGCGACTACCGCCGCACCTACGAGTACGACTCCCTGATCGTCGCCGCCGGCGCCGGTCAGTCCTACTTCGGCAACGACCACTTCGCCGAGTTCGCCCCGGGTATGAAGACCATCGACGACGCCCTCGAGATCCGCGCCCGCGTGGCCGGTGCCTTCGAGCGCGCCGAGCAGACCGACGACCCGGCCGAGCGCGAACGCCTGCTGACCTTCGTCGTCGTCGGCGCGGGCCCGACCGGCGTGGAGCTGGCCGGCCAGCTCGCCGAGATGGCCCACCGCACCCTGGCGGGCGCCTACCGCAACTTCTCGCCGAACTCCGCGAAGATCGTGCTGCTCGACGGCGCGCCCCAGGTGCTGCCGCCCTTCGGCAAGCGCCTCGGCCGCAAGGCCCAGCGCCAGCTCGAGCGCCTCGGCGTCGAGGTCAAGCTCAACGCCATGGTCAACAACGTCGACGAGAACTCGGTGACCTACCACTCCGGCGACGCCGACCACACCATCGAGACCTACACCAAGATCTGGTCCGCCGGCGTGGCCGCCTCCCCGCTGGGCAAGCTCATCGCGGACCAGGCGGGCGCCGACGTCGACCGCGACGGTCGCGTGCAGGTCAACGACGACCTGACTGTGGGCGACCTGGACAACGTCTTCGTCGTCGGCGACATGATGGGCAAGGACCGCCTGCCGGGCGTGGCCCAGGTGGCCATGCAGGGCGGCGAGTACGCCGCCGAGCAGATCGCCGCCGAGGCCGCGGGCCGCGACAAGTCCGCCCGCGAGCCCTTCGAGTACTTCGACAAGGGCTCGATGGCCACCGTCTCCCGCTTCTCCGCCGTGGTGAAGATGGGCAACGTCGAGGTCGCCGGCTTCATCGGCTGGGTCCTGTGGCTGGCGGTGCACGTGATGTACCTCGTCGGCTTCCGCAACCGCTTCGTCGCGGCCTTCTCCTGGGGCCTCAACGCGATCTCGCGGCACCGCTGGAACCTGGCGACCACCTCGCAGCAGATGCACGGGCGCACCGCCCTGCGAAAGCTGACCGAGCTGTTCGACCCGAAGGACGCGGACAGCCCCATCGAGGTGCGCGACTCCGCGCAGTACCCGAACCTCTGACCCGGAGGGACGTTGTGCGCTGCTAGGGTGGCGTCCAAGACAACGGGGTGCCCCGCCAGGGGCTGAGAACACACCCGTGGAACCTGCTCTAGCTCGCACTAGCGGAGGGATTGTCTCCTCGACGCGCGCGGGCCGGGGCCTTCGATACGGAAGGACACCGCCCATGGCCAGCACACAGATCCCCACCGTCCTCGCGATCGCGGGGACGGACCCCACCGGGGGCGCGGGACTCCAGGCCGACATCAAGGCGATCAGCGAGACCGGGGGTTTCCCGCTGAGCGTGGTGACCTCGCTGGTCGCCCAGAACACCTGCGGCGTGCGCGAGGTGCACACCCCGCCGGTCGAGTTTCTCCTCGCCCAGCTCGACGCCGTCTTCGACGACGTGCGCGTCGACGCCGTCAAGATCGGCATGCTCGGCACCGCCGAGGTCACCGAGGCCGTGACGGAGTACCTGGACGCCCACCCGGTCAAGACGCTGGTGCTCGACCCCGTCATGGTGGCCACCAGCGGCGACCGCCTGCTCGACTCCGCGGCCGAGGCCGCACTGCGCGAGCTGTGCCGCCGCGCCACCGTGATCACCCCCAACCTGCCCGAGCTGGCCGTCCTGGCCGGGGAGCCCGAGGCGCAGGACCTCGACGCCGCCGCCGCGCAGGGGGCGAGGTTGGCCGCCGAGCTGGGCTGCGCGGTCGTCGTCAAGGGCGGGCACCTCAGTGAGGAGCGCGCCGACAACGTCTGGGTCTCCCCCGACGGCGCCACCCACCCCGCGCCCACGGCGCGGGTGGCCACGCGCAACACGCACGGCACCGGCTGCTCGCTGTCCTCCGCGCTGGCCGGGCGCCTGGCCGCCGGCGACGAGCCCGCGGCCGCCCTGGCCTGGGCGACCGGCTGGCTGGCCGAGGCCATCGGCTACGCCGACGCACTCGGCATCGGCACCGGCAACGGGCCCGTCGACCACACGCACCGCTCGCGGCGCCTGGCCGCCGCGGCGTCGACCACGCCGTGGCCGGAGCCAGCCGCCGTCCCGGAGGTGCTCGAGACCCCGGAGGACCTCGACGCGCTGGCCGCAGAGGGACTCGAGGCGCGCATCGCCGCCGTCGGTCCCTGGACCGCCGCGCTGTGGCGGGCCGCCGCCGGGGTGGCCGAGGCCGCGACCACCGGCGAGTTCGTGCGCCGGCTCACGGGCGGCTCGCTGGCCGAGGCCCAATTCGACTTCTACCTGCACCAGGACAAGCTCTACCTGGACGACTACTCCGAGGCGCTGGCCGAGGTGGGCACGCGCACCCCCACGGGCGAGGACCGGCTGGCCTGGTTCCACGACGCCGCGGAGACCATCGAGACCGAGGCCGCGCTGCACCGCGCCTGGTTCCCCGAGGGCGGCGCCGACGCCGAGGACCCCTCCCCCGTCACGCTCGGCTACACCAGCTTCCTGCGCGCCACCGTGCGCTCCGAGGAGCCGTGCGTCGGCGCCGCCGCCGTGCTGCCCTGCTACTGGCTCTACTCGGAGATCGGGCTGCGCATGGCCGACCACATCCGCGCCGACCACCCCTACCGCGCCTGGCTGGAGACCTACTCCGACGAGGGCTTCATCACGCAGACGAAGGCCGCCATGGCCCGCGTCGAACGCGCCCTAGCCGCGGGCTCCCCGCGCGGGCGCGCGCGGGCCGTGCGCGCCTTCCTGAACTCCTGCCACTGGGAGCGGGAGTTCTTCGACCAGGCGTCCCGAGCCTGACCTGCGGCGACGCACGGCGGTGTGAGGTGGGAAAGTCACCGCAGACAAAATGACGCGTCGCGCCTTAAGGTCCGACCATTGCGGTGTACACTGAGCTGTGGTAATCACCCGCACCGCCAGTGCGGCCGTGAGCCCGCGGGTCAGAGTCCCGCGGAAGAGACTGCATAGGCAATCTGATTGACACGCGCGGGAGCGTGAACACCCCGTCTGGCCACCGTCACACCCGGCCCACGCCCTCGCCCGGAAGGATGTGTGCCCACGTGACCACCACGACCGCCCCGGACGAGACGTCCTCCGCCTGGGCCGGCTTCACCGCCGGCGACTGGCAGGACGAGATCGACGTCCGGGACTTCATCCAGCGCAACTACACCCCCTACGACGGTGACGCCGGTTTCCTGGCCGGGCCCACCGACAAGACCCGCAGGGTGTGGGACCACCTCGAGGAGAAGTACCTCTCCGTCGAGCGTGAGCGCCGCGTCTACGACGTCGACACGAAGACCCCGGCGGACATCGACGCCTTCCCCGCCGGCTACATCTCCGAGGACGACGACGTGGTCGTCGGCCTGCAGACCGACGTCCCGCTCAAGCGCGCCATGATGCCCTTCGGCGGCTGGCGCATGGTGCAGACGGCGATCAAGGAGGCCGGCAAGGAGGTCGACCCGGACGTCCGGGAGATCTTCACCCGCTACCGCAAGACCCACAACGACGCGGTCTTCGACATCTACACCCCGCGCATCCGCGCCGCGCGCTCCTCACACATCGTCACCGGCCTGCCGGACGCCTACGGCCGCGGCCGCATCATCGGCGACTACCGCCGCGTCGCGCTCTACGGCGTGGACCGGCTCATCGAGGAGAAGCAGCGCGACAAGGACTCCGTGGCCGACAAGCCCTTCTCCGAGCACTGGGCGCGCTACCGCGAGGAGCACGCGGAGCAGATCAAGGCGCTCAAGAAGCTCAAGCACATGGCGGAGCTCTACGGCTTCGACATCTCCGGGCCGGCGACCACCGCCCAGGAGGCCGTGCAGTGGACCTACTTCGCCTACCTCGGCGCCGTGAAGTCCCAGGACGGCGCCGCCATGTCGATCGGCCGCCTGTCCGCCTTCTTCGACATCTACTTCGAGCGTGACCTGACCGCCGGCCGGATCACCGAGGAGGACGCCCAGGAGATCATCGACGCGCTGGTGATCAAGCTGCGCATCGTGCGCTTCCTGCGCACCGAGGACTACGACCAGATCTTCTCCGGCGACCCGTACTGGGCCACCTGGTCCGACGCCGGCTTCACCGAGGACGGCCGCAACCAGGTCACCAAGACCTCCTTCCGCCTGCTGCAGACCCTGCGCAACCTGGGCCCCGCCCCGGAGCCGAACATCACCGTCTTCTGGGACCCGGAGCTGCCGGAGGGCTACAAGGAGTTCTGCGCGGCGATCTCCATCGAGACCTCCGCGATCCAGTACGAGTCCGACAGGCAGATCCGCAAGCAGTGGGGCGACGACGCCGCCATCGCCTGCTGCGTCTCGCCTATGCGGGTGGGCAAGCAGATGCAGTTCTTCGGCGCCCGCGTCAACGCCGCCAAGGCGCTGCTCTACGCGATGAACGGCGGCCGCGACGAGGTCACCGGCAAGCAGGTCACCGAGGAGGGCCTCTTCTCCCCCATCACCACCGAGGGCCCGCTCGACTTCGACGAGGTCTGGCAGAAGTACGAGGAGATGCTCGACTGGGTGGTGGGCACCTACGTCGAGGCGCTCAACATCATCCACTACTGCCACGACCGCTACGCCTACGAGGCCGTCGAGATGGCGCTGCACGACTCCGACATCGTGCGCACGATGGGCTGCGGCATCGCGGGCCTGTCGATCGTCGCCGACTCGCTGTCCGCCATCAGGTACGCGAAGGTCACCCCGGTGCGTGACGAGACCGGCCTGATCGTCGACTACGTCACCGAGGGCGACTTCCCCGTCTACGGCAACGACGACGACCGCGCCGACGACATCGCCGCGACCGTGGTCTACACCGTCATGGAGAAGATCCGCCAGATCCCGCTCTACCGCGACGCGATCCCGACCCAGTCGGTGCTGACGATCACCTCGAACGTCGTCTACGGCAAGGCCACCGGCGCCTTCCCGTCCGGCCACGAGGCCGGCGCCCCGTTCGCGCCGGGCGCGAACCCGGAGAACGGCGCCGACAACCACGGCATGGTCGCCTCGATGCTGTCGGTGGGCAAGCTCAACTACGAGGACGCCCTCGACGGCATCTCGCTGACCAACACCATCACCCCCGCCGGCCTCGGCCGCAACCGCGAGGAGCAGGTCAACAACCTGGTCGGCGTGCTCGACGCGGGCTTCGTGATGAACCCCGAGCAGTGCGCGAACTGACTTCCCCGTCCCCCGATCCCCTCAACCACCCCGCATCCCTGAAGGAGCCAACCATGACCACCCTCACCTTCGACGAGCGCCAGGCCGCGATGAAGGCCGCCCGCACCGAGGCCAACCAGGGCGCCGGCCTCTACCACGCCAACATCAACGTCCTCGACGAGTCGACCCTGACCGACGCGATGGAGCACCCGGAGAACTACCCGAACCTGACGGTGCGTGTCTCCGGCTACGCCGTCAACTTCGTCAAGCTCACCGAGGAACAGCAGCGCGACGTCATCTCGCGCACCTTCCACCACTCCAGCTAGACAGCACCGCTGGCAGCAGCCCAGCTAGAAAGGCCTTCCCGTGGCCAACGACGGCATCTCCGGAGTCGTCTCCCTCGAACCCGAGGCGGGCGAGCGGGTCCGCGGCGCGGCCGCCGGGCTCGGCGTGGGCCTCGAACTGCCCGAGAGCGAGATGGACCGCGCCCAGCTCCTGGAGGCCCGGCGCACCGGCGAGGTCGCGCTGGTCCACTCCTGGGAGCTGGTCACGGCCGTCGATGGGCCGGGCACCCGCCTGACCGTCTTCCTCTCCGGCTGCCCGCTGCGCTGCCTGTACTGCCACAACCCGGACACGATGCAGATGCGCACGGGCACCCTGGAGTCGATCGACGACATGGTGCGCAAGGTGCTGCGTTACAAGGCGGTCTTCCGCGCCTCCGGCGGCGGGCTGACGATCTCGGGCGGCGAGCCGCTCTTCCAGATCGCCTTCACCCGCCGGCTGCTCGCCGAGGTGCACGCCGCCGGGGTGCACACCTGCGTGGACACCTCCGGTTTCCTCGGCGCGCGCCTGCGCGACGAGGACCTCGCCAACGTCGACCACGTGCTGCTCGACGTGAAGTCCGGCGACCCGGAGACCTACCGCAAGGTCACCGGCCGCGACCTGGCCCCCACCATCGCCTTCGGCGACCGGCTGGCGCGGCTGGGCACGACGGTCTGGGTGCGCTTCGTGCTCGTGCCGGGGCTGACCGACGACCCCGACAACGTCGCCGAGGCGGCCGACATCGTCGCCCGCTGGGACAACGTCGAGCGCGTCGAGGTCCTGCCCTTCCACAACATGGGCGCGGACAAGTGGCACGAGCTCGACCTGCACTACACCCTCGACGGCGTCAGCCCGCCGAGCGAGGAGTCGCTGGCGGCGACCCGGGAGATCTTCCGCTCCCGGGGCCTGACGGTCTTCTAGCGGCGCGCGAGTATCGCGACCAGGAACCCCGACATCGGGGTGTACGGGTCGAGCTGCCAGGACTCGTAGGCGTTCTGCAGCTCGAAGCCCGCGCGCGCGGCGGTGTCCAGGAAGTCCGGCGCCGCCCAGCCGCGGTTGAGCCCGAAGCCGACGAGGAAGCGCCCGCCGGGGCGCAGGGAACGGGCGATGTTGGCCAGCGCCGGCTCGCGGCCCTCCTCGGAGAGGAAGCCCATCACGTTGCCGGCGGAGACCGCCACGTCGAAGTTCCCCTCGGGGATCTCGTCGGTCTCGAGGTCGCCGACCTCGAAGCGCACGTCCGGGAAGTCCTTGCGCGCGTAGCCGATGAGCACCGGGTCGACGTCCGTGCCCACCACGTGGTGGCCCCGGGCGGCCAGGTAGCCGGCCACGCGCCCCGTGCCGCAGCCGGCGTCGAGGATGCGCGCGCCGCGGTCGGCCACGGCGTCGACCAGTCGCGCCTCCCCGTCGATGTCCCGGCCCTCGGCGACGAAGTTGCGCCAGCGGGCCGCGTAGTTCTCCGAGTGCATCGGGTTGGCCTCGGTGATCTGCTTCCAGGTAGCCATGGGCGCTAAGTTTAGTGCTGTCCTGTCCGCCCCGCCCAGGAGGTGCCCGTGCCGAACGACCGCCGCCCCGCCCGCCTGCCCCGGTTCACCACCCGGAGCCCCCGGCCGGCCGGCCCTCCGGTGCCCGCCCAACGCGCCGTGTCCCACTGCCGCGTCTTCCGCGACGGAAAGCGGGTGGCCGGCGAGTTCACCCCGGCCCGGGCGCGTGCGGAGGTCGCCGCGCACGGCGGCTTCGTCTGGCTGGCCCTCCAGGAGCCGGACGAGACGCAGATGCAGCAGGTCGCCTCCGAGTTCGGCATCGACGAGCTGATCGTCGAGGACGCCGTGGCCGCCCACCAGCGGCCGAAGGCGGAGCGCTACGACGACCAGCTCTTCCTGGTCGTGCGGCCGGTGGTCTACGCCCGCGCCGAGGACGTCTCCGACTCCCGCGACATAATCTCCACCGCCGAGATCCAGACGGTCATCGGCCGCGACTTCGTGCTCACCGTCCACCACGGCCCCGAGGTGCCGGGCCTGTCGCGCCGCCTCGACGGGGACCTCGAGCTCAACGACCCCTCGCCGCTGTCGCTGGTGTGGGCGCTGACCGACCACGTCGTCGAGCTCGACCGGCAGATCATGGGCCGCCTCGAGGACGCCGTCGACCGCCTCGAGGAGGAGGTCTTCGCCCCGGTGCGCAGCACCACGATCGAGCCGGTCTACCAGTTCAAACGAGAGGTCCTCGAGGCCCGCCACGCGGTCACCCCCTTCACCTCGGCACTCAAACTGCTCATCCAGAACAACCGTGACCTGATGGACAAGCAGCAGCGCTCCTACTTCCGCGACGTGCTCGACAACACGCAGATCGCCGCCGATTCCACGATGGCGCTCGACGAGCGCCTCTCCGCGCTCATCGACGCGGGCACGGCGAAGGTGAGCATGCAGCAGAACCAGGACATGCGCCGGCTCTCCGCGCTGGTCGGCATGGTCACGGTGCCGACCCTGATCGCGGGCATCTACGGCATGAACTTCGACGACATGCCGGAGCTGCACTGGACCTTCGGCTACCCGCTGGCCCTGGGCCTGATGGCGTTGTCGGTCGCCGTCATCTACTGGTACTGCAAGCGCTCCGGCTGGCTCTGAGAACTACCCGGCGACGTGCAGGCGCACGCCCGCGCCCTCGCACCAGGAGACTAGCTCGGGGTCGGCGGCCTCGGTGACGATGTCGTCGACCACGCCGAGCGGGACCAGGAACGAGAAGTCCACCTGGCCGACCTTGCTCGAGTCGCAGGCGACGACGACGCGCCGCGCCGAGCCGATGACCTGCTTCTTCAGCTCACCCTCGTTGACGTCGCTGACGGTGATGCCCTCGGCGGTGATCCCGGAGATCCCGACGAAGGCGACGTCCACGGTGAAACGCTCGAGGTTCTCCAGCGCGATCGGCCCGACCACGGACTCGCCGACGCTGTGGTAGCGCCCGC
The DNA here is from genome assembly GCF_030211955.1 of Corynebacterium frankenforstense. Classification (GTDB taxonomy): domain Bacteria; phylum Actinomycetota; class Actinomycetes; order Mycobacteriales; family Mycobacteriaceae; genus Corynebacterium; species Corynebacterium frankenforstense_A. Next base: position 17,404 of record NZ_JASODI010000017.1, read on the forward strand.
CGAGCAGCGTGTGCCGGATCTGGCCGCGCGGGCCGAGGATCTGGGCGACGGGCACGGAGTTGGTCACCACGTTGAGGTAGGTGTCCGGCAGCTCCTCGGCGACCATCGTCGTGGTGGTGCCGGCGTCGACGTAGACGGACTGGCCCTCGCCCACCAGCGTCGCGCAGGCCTTCGCGATGGCGTGCTTGGCCTCGACGTTGACGGTCTCGCGGTGGCCCGGGGCGCGGTCGGGGCGCGGCTCGACGGCGATGGCGCCGCCGTGGGTGCGCTTGAGCACCTTGCGCTCCTCGAGGTAGCTGAGGTCCTTGCGCAGCGTCGGCTCCGAGACCCCCATGGGCTCGACGAGGTCGACGATGCGCACGCTGCCGCGGCGGCGCACGAGCTCGGCGATGCGGCTGCGGCGTTCTTCGGCGAATTCGGGGCGGTTCTCGGTCACGGACACCGATACTACTCGATCACATTCGGAAGCCAGCGGCGCACGGTGTCGGCGGCCACGCCCGTGCCCTCGACGCGTGCGGGCACCCGTGCGGCGGCGCACAGCCGCTTGCCGACGTCGCGCCCCGTCAGGCGGCGGACGACGTCACCGTCGGCGGTGTCCAGCGCCTCCGTCGGCGCCCGGCCGGCGCGCACGGCCGCCCAGAGGGCGGCGAGCGCCCGGCGCGGGTCTCCTACCGGCGAGGTCCAGGGTCCCTCGGGCGCGGGCAGGCGGACGGTGAGCACGCGGACGCGCTCGGGCACCATCCCGGCCAGGCGCAGGGCCTCGCGGTCCCCGACCACGTCGACGCGCACGGCGGGCAGCACGCCGAAGGCGACCAGCTCGTCGCGCACCTCGAGCGCAGCCTCGGCGCGGGCCCCGGGCTCGAGGATGACGCTGCGGCGCCCGGGCGGGCCGGCGGCTCCGTCGAGGACGAGGGCGGGCTCGCCGGTGCCCTCGATCCGGTAGTCGGCCAGGGCCGTGATCCTCTTCGTCGCCTGCATCGCGCTCCTCCGCATGCTTCCGTTTGTCGGTTTCACTTGGTTCCGATTCCGAGCGTAACCTTTCGGAAAAGCACCCGCAACAGAACGCGCGCATCCGAAAGTCCCGCGCGCCGGGCGCCGGGCCGATAGGGTGCGGGCATGAGCGACGTGACCGTCTACGGCGCCACCGGCTTCGTCGGCCGGCTGGTCGCCGCGTACCTGACCGAGAACCACCCCGACGTCTCCCTGACGCTGGCCGGCCGCGACCGGGCCCGCCTCGAGGCCGTCGCCGCCGAGCTGGGCGTCGAGGCGGAGATCGCCGTGGCCGACGCCTTCGACCGCGCCGCGCTCGACCGCATGGTTGCCGGAACCGGCGTGGTCATCAGCACGGTCGGGCCCTACCTGCGCTTCGGCGCCGACCTGGTGGCCGCCTGCGCGGCCGCCGGCCGCGACTATGTGGACCTGTGCGGCGAGTCCCCCTTCGTGCGCCGGATGATCGACGCCCACCACGTCGGGGCCGCCGCGAGCGGGGCGCGCGTCGTGCACTCCTGCGGCTTCGACTCGGTGCCCAGCGACCTGGGCATGCTCGCGAACCACCACGCGGCGGACGGCCCCTTCGAGGAGGCCGTCATGGTCGTCCACGACCTGCGCGGCGGGCTGTCGGGAGGCACCCTGGCCTCCATGCGCGGCGTCGTCAATGCCGCCCGCGACGACGCGCGGGTCGCACGCGTCGTCGGCGACGCCCACGGGCTGTGCCCGGACCCTGAGGCGGAGGCCGAGGTGCCGGGGCTTGACGACGACTCCCGCGTGGCCGACCTGGGTGCGAAGGGCGTGCCCGGGCTGGCGCGGGCGTGGGCGGGGCCGTTCTTCATGGCCTCCTACAACACCCGGGTGGTGCACCGCTCGAACGCGCTGCTGGGCCACGCCTACGGCGCCGCACTCGACTACCACGAGTACATCCTGACCGGGCGCGGGCGGCGCGGCCGCGTGCTCGCCGAGGCGCTGCGCGCGGTGACCGGGGCGGCCTTCGCGCTGGCGGCCAGCGAGAGCGCCGCTCCCCTGCTCGACCGGGTGCTGCCCGGCCCGGGCGAGGGCCCGGACGCCGGGGAGCGGGTGGCCGGCGGCTTCGCCGTGGTGCACTCGGGGCGCACGGCCTCGGGGGCGGTCTACCAGACCACGGTGGCCGCCGAGGGCGACCCGGGCTACGAGGTGACCGTCACGATGCTCGCCGAGGCGGCGCTGCACCTGCGGGAGAACCCCGGCGAGGGCGGTGTGCTCACCCCGGCGACGGGACTGGGGCTGGGCTACCTGGAGCGCCTGCGCGGGCGCGGCCTGCGCGCCTACACGCGGCGCTGCTGAGCGCGGCTGAGGTGGGCCCCGGGGGAGACTAGTGCTGCACCATCGTGCGCAGCGTGCCGCGGGCGACGAGCCGGTCGCCCTCGGTGCAGGCGACGTCCCACAGCTGGGTGCGGGAGCCCTGCTGGACCGGGGTGACCTCGGCGCGGATCACGCCGTTCTTCACCGTGCTGATGAAATCGGTCGAGTTGTGCACGCCGACGACGAGCTTCCCGGTGAAGACGAAGGCCGCCGTGGAGCCGGCGGACTCGACGAGGCTGGCGTAGACGCCGCCGTGGACCAGGCCCACCGGCTGGCGGTGGGCGTCGGTGACCTCGAGGGCGGCGACCACGCGGTCCGGGCCGATGGCCTCGTAGCGGATGCCCAGGGTCCGCTCGAGACCGTGGAGGTAGTCGTTGACCTCGCCGATCTCGGACTCGGTGAGCGCCGTGTCGTGCGCCTTCTGGAAGAGCTCGATGATTCTCATGGGAAACCACTCAACCACACCCGCCGCGGAAAGGCGCGCACCACACCCCGCAACTCCTGGCAACCGCGCGACCGCCACGCAGGCGCGCCGGTATTGTCGGGGCCATGACCAACGCAGAAGAGACCTTCCCGCAGGCCGCCGAGGGCACGGCCCAAATCGGTGTCGTCGGCCTGGCAGTCATGGGCTCCAACCTCGCCCGCAACTTCGCCTACCACGGGCACACCGTCGCCGTGTTCAACCGCACCACGGCCAAGACCGAGAAGTTCATCGCCGAGCACGGTGACGAGGGCGAGTTCGTGCCGTCCGAGACGATCGAGAAGTTCGTCGCCTCGCTGGAGAAGCCGCGCCGCGCGATCATCATGGTCCAGGCAGGCAAGGCCACCGACGCGGTCATCGGCCAGCTGGCCGACGCCATGGAGGACGGCGACGTCATCATCGACGGCGGCAACGCCCTGTTCACCGACACCATCCGCCGCGAGCGCGAGATGGCCGCCCGCAACCGCCACTTCGTCGGCGCCGGCATCTCCGGCGGCGAGGAGGGCGCGCTCAACGGCCCGTCGATCATGCCGGGTGGGCCCAGGGAGTCCTGGGAGTCCCTCGGGCCGCTGCTCGAGTCCATCGCCGCGCGCGCCGAGGACGGCACCCCGTGCGTGACCCACGTCGGTCCCGACGGCGCCGGGCACTTCGTCAAGATGGTCCACAACGGCATCGAGTACGCCGACATGCAGGTCATCGGCGAGGCCTACCAGCTGCTGCGCTTCGGCGCGGGCCTGGAGCCGGCCGAGATCGCCGACATCTTCACCGAGTGGAACTCCGGCAAGCTCGGCTCCTACCTCATCGAGATCACCGCCGAGGTGCTCCGCCAGGTCGACGCCGAGACCGGCAAGCCGCTCGTCGACGTCATCCTCGACGCCGCCGGCCAGAAGGGCACCGGCCGCTGGACCGTCAAGGAGGCCCTGGACCTGGGCATCCCGACCACCGGCATCGGCGAGGCCGTCTTCGCCCGCGCCCTGTCCTCCTCGCTGGACCAGCGCGCCGCCGCCCAGGGCAACCTGCCCGCCGGCACCCTGAAGACCTTCGAGGACCTGGGCGTCGACCGCGACGAGTTCGTCGAGAAGGTCCGCAAGGCCCTCTACGCCTCCAAGCTGGTCGCCTACGCGCAGGGCTTCGACGAGATCAAGGCCGGCTCCGCCGAGTACGGCTGGGGCGTCAACCCCGGCGACATGGCCATGATCTGGCGCGCCGGCTGCATCATCCGCGCGGTCTTCCTCGAGCGCATCAAGGAGGCCTACGACAACAACCCGGAGCTGACCAGCCTGCTGCTCGACCCGTACTTCAACAGCGAGCTGACCGACCTGGTCGACGCCTGGCGCGACGTCGTCGTCTACGCCACCCGCCTGGGCCTGCCCGCCCCGGTGTTCACCTCCTCGCTGTCCTACTACGACTCGCTGCGCGCCGAGCGGCTGCCCGCGGCCGTCATCCAGGGCCAGCGCGACTTCTTCGGCGCCCACACCTACAAGCGCGTCGACAAGGAGGGCACCTTCCACACGCTGTGGTCCGGCGACCGCAGCGAGGTCGAGGCCTGAGCCGGCCTGAACCTGTGAGCCCGAGGGACCGCCCTCGGGCCGCACCGCGGGGAGCGCTAGACTCTCCGCGGTGACCTCATTCTCCGATCTCGGCCTGCCCGCACCCGTGGTGCGGGAACTGGGCCGACAGGGCATCACCGAGCCCTTCCCCATCCAGGCCGCCGCGATCCCCGACGCACTCGCCGGGCGCGACGTGCTCGGCCGCGGCCCCACGGGCTCCGGCAAGACCTTCACCTTCGGTCTGCCGATGCTCGCCCGTCTCGAGGGCGCGCCCTCACGCCCCGGCTACCCCCGCGGCCTCATCCTCGCGCCGACGCGCGAGCTGGCCGCCCAGACCCACGAGCGCCTCACCGGCCCCGCCGCCGCGCTGGGCCTGCGCGTCCTCGAGGTCGTCGGCGGCGTGCCCGTCAAGCGACACATCACCGCGCTGGCCGCCCCCGTCGACCTGCTGGTGGCCACCCCGGGGCGCGCCCAGGACCTCATCGACCAGGGCGTGCTGCACCTCGACCACGTCGAGGTCACCGCCGTCGACGAGGCCGACCAGATGTCCGACATGGGCTTTCTACCCCAGGTCCGCCGCCTGCTCGACCGCACGCCGTCCGACGGGCAGCGCCTGCTCTTCTCGGCCACCCTCGACGGGCAGGTCGACTCGCTGGTGCGCGGCTACCTGACCGACCCGGTCACCCACTCCACCGCCCCGGCCGAGGCCGCCGTGGACACCATGGTCCACTACCGCCTGCTCGTCGAGGGCCCCCAGGAGCGCAACGCCGTGGCCGTGCGCATCGCCGCGCGCGCGGGCCGGACCATCATGTTCGCCCGTACCCGCCGCGGGGTGGACCGCCACGTCAAGCGTCTGCGCAAGGCCGGCGTCAACGCCGCCGGGCTGCACGGCGACAAGGCGCAGTCCACCCGCACCCGCGCGCTGGCCGGCTTCGCCGACGGCTCGGTGCCCGTCCTCGTGGCCACCGACATCGCCGCCCGCGGCATCGACGTCAAGGACGTCTCCCTGGTCGTCCACGTCGACCCGCCGGCCGAGCACAAGGCCTACCTGCACCGCGCCGGGCGCACCGCGCGCGCCGGCACCGGCGGCACGGTGGTCACCCTGGTCACCCCCGACCAGCGCGACGAGGTCGCCGGTCTGCTGCGCAAGGCCGGGGTGGCGGCCAGCGACGTGGCGGTCACCCCCGACTCCCCCGAGCTGGTTAGAATCACGGGTGCACGTCAACCGTCCGGCCCGGCCCTGCCCCCGTTCGGGCAGCAGCCGCCGGCCCGCGACACGCACGCCCGGGGCGCCCACGGCGCCCACGGCGGCGGCAAGGGGGGCGCCCGCCGCAACCACCGCGGGCGTCGAAACCCGCGCAACCAGCACGGCGGGCGCGGTCGGCGGGACGTCGGAAATCGAAGGAAGAGACAAGGTGGTTCCTAGGCCCTGACGGCCGCGCACCATGGACATACTGATCAGCATCCTCGCCCTGCTGGGCTTCGTCGCCCTGACCGCGAGCACCGGCCTGTTCGTCGCGATCGAGTTCGCGCTGACCGGGCTGGAGCGCTCGACGGTGGACAACCACGTCCGGCACACCGGTGACACGTCGGCCAAGGCCGTCAAACGGGACTTCGAGAACCTCTCGTTCGTCCTCTCCGGCGCCCAGCTCGGCATCACCGTGACCACCCTGGCCACGGGCTTCCTCGCGGAGCCGATCCTGGCGAAGTTCTTCACCCCGCTGCTCGAGCTGGTGGGGCTCTCGGAGAGCTCCTCGTCGGTCGTGGCGTTGATCCTCGCGCTGGTCGTCGCGACCGTGCTGTCCATGGTCTTCGGCGAGCTGGTGCCCAAGAACTGGGCGATCACCTCGCCGCTGCCGGTCGCCCGCTTCGTGGTGCACCCGGTCAACGCGTTCAACGTCGTGTTCAAGTGGTTCATCAACTGGCTCAACGTCTCGGCCAACTGGGTGGTCCGCCGCCTGGGCATCGAGCCGGCCGACGAGCTGGCCAGCGCCCGCTCCCCCGAGGAGCTCTCCGCCCTGGTGCGCCACTCCGTCGGCGAGGAGGGCCTCGACGAGACGATGGCGGAGGTGCTCGAGAACTCGCTGGAGTTCGGCGAGACCGCCGCCGACGAGCTGATGACCCCGCGCTCGACCGTCGACCTGCTGCGCGACGACGACACGGTGGCCGACCTGGTGGAGCTGGCCCGGACCTCCGGGCACTCGCGCTTCCCCGTCGTCGTCGGCGACCTGGACGAGACGATCGGCGTGGTGCACGTCAAGGACGCCTTCGACGTCCCGCGCGACAAGCGCGCGTCCACGCCCGTGGGCCCGCTCGCACGCAAGATCCCCACGGTGCCCGAGTCGCTCGACGGCGACGCGGTGCTCAAGGCCGTGCGCTCGGCGGGCTCGCAGATGGTGCTCGTCGCCGACGAGTACGGCGGCACCTCCGGCATCATCACCATCGAGGACGTCGTCGAGGAGATCCTCGGCGAGGTCTACGACGAGCACGACGACGCCGCCGCCGAGCGCGAGATCCAGCAGTTCGGCACCAGCTGGGAGGTCTCCGGGCTGGTACGCGCCGAGGACCTCGAGGAGGAGGTCGGCTACCCCGCCCCCGAGGACGGCCCCTACGAGACCCTCGGCGGGCTGATCATGGCCGCCATGGGCCGCATCCCCGCCGTCGGCGACGTGGTGGTGCTGCCCCAGGGCCCGCGCCACCTGCTCGACGAGATGCACCCGGACGCCGGCGGGCGCTGGCTCGCGCGCGTCTCCGCGATGGACGCCCGCCGCATCGACCGCGCCGTGCTCACGCCGGTCTCCGACGAGGAAGCGGAGGAGTACCTGTGAACATCGTCACCACCGTCGCCATGATCGCGGGCCTGCTTTTGGCCAACGCGTTCTTCGTCGCCAGCGAGTTCTGCCTGATCTCCTCGCGCCGCGACCGCATCGAGTCCCTGATCGCCCAGGGCAAGCCCGCGGCCAAGAAGGTCCTGCACGCCACCGAGCACCTCTCCATCATGCTGGCCGGCTCCCAGTTCGGCATCACGATCTGCTCGCTGGTGCTCGGCAAGGTCGCCGAGCCCGCCGTCGCCCACTTCATCGAAGAACCCTTTTTGGCGCTGGGCCTTCCCGAGGGCCTGCTGCACCCGATCTCCTTCGCCGTCGCCCTGGCCGTGATCACCTTCCTGCACATCCTCTTCGGCGAGATGGTGCCCAAGAACATCGCCATCGCCGGCCCGGAGCGCCTGGCCATATGGCTGGCCCCGGCGATCATCGGCTGGGTCAAGATCACCCGCCCGTTCATCGAGTTCCTCAACTGGCTGGCCCGCGTCACCCTGCACGCGGTGGGCATCGAGCAGAAGGACGAGCTCAACTCGACCGTCGACCAGGAGCAGCTGGCCACGATGCTCGCGGAGTCGCGCGCCGAGGGCTACCTCGACGCCGAGGAGCACGCGCGCCTGAACAAGGCGCTGCGCACGGAGAACCGCAGCCTCGGCGAGGTCGTCATCCCGCTGGAGAAGGTGCGCACCCTCGACTTCGGCGCCGACGGTCCCACCTTGGGCGAGCTCGAGGACCTGCTGGTCGAGACCGGCTTCTCCCGCTTCCCGGTCACCGGCCGCGACGGCTCCTTCCTCGGCTACGTCCACGTCAAGGACGTCCTGGACCGACTGACCGACGGCGACCCCTCCGAGACCATCCCGCACGACCGCCTGCGCACCCTGATCACAGTCGACGCCGACCAGCCGCTCGACGAGGCGCTGCACACCCTGCACGTGCGCAACGCCCACATGGCCCAGGTGCGCAAGCTGGGGCGGCTGACCGGCGTGGTCACCCTCGAGGACCTCATCGAGGAGTACGTCGGCACCGTCTCCGACTGGACCCACGAGGAGGCCTGAGCCGTGCTCGTCCTCGACGAGTCGACCTGGCGCGAGCGCGCGGCGGCCCACGACGCGCGCGCCGAGGAGTTCACCCGCGACCACCTGGCGCGGCGCGCCCGCGGCGAGAAGCACCCGGTCTTCGACTTCCTCTTCGACTACTACCCCGTGCGCCCCTCCCACCTGCACCGGTGGCACCCGGGTGTCGGCGTCGCGTTGGCCGGGGACGCCCCGCAGCGCGGCTGGCGCGACTACACGGAGCTTGACGACGGCAGCGTGGCGGCCGACGTGGGCGGGTTCCTCGCCCGTCACGGGCGCGCACTCTCGCACATCCGGCGGCTGCTGGAGGCCACGGCGGCGCGACCGGCGCACTTCGACTGCTTCGGGCTGCACGAGTGGGCGATGGTCTACCGCACCGACCGGCCCCGCCACGACCTGCCGCTGCGCCTGGGGGGCGCGGGGCACGAACGAGGTGGTCGAGTCGCACCAGCTGCGCTGCACCCACTTCGACGCCTTCCGCTTCTTCACCGAGCCGGCCCGACCGCTGAACATCACGCCGCTGACCCGGGCGGACCAGCCCGAGCGCGAGCAGTGCGGCTGCCTGCACGCGACGATGGACCTCTACAAGTGGGCCTGGAAGATGGGCCCGCTGGTGCCCGGCGAGCTGTGGCTGGACACGTTGGCCCTGGCGTGGAAGGCGCGCGTGCTGGACATGGAGGCCAGCCCGTACGACTGCCGCGGCCTCGGCTTCGGCGTGGTGGCCGTGGAGACCACCGAGGGCAAGGCCGAGTACGTCGCCCGCCAGCGGGAGCTGGCCGAGGCCGGCCGTGCGCTGCGCTCCCGGCTTGTCGCGGTCCTGGACGCGGCCGGGGCGCGATAGACTGGCCCACCACACGGGAAAGTTGACGGAAGGAAACCCAACAGTGGCAGGCCGGCACAGGACGGACACGGACTCCCCCAAGGTCGCGGGCTGGCTGATCGTCGCGGTGATCCTCGTCATCGCGCTGATCGCCGCGCTCGTCGCGTGGTTCGCGCTGCGCGACAGCGAACGCGACGCGCGCAGCGAGGCCGAGAGTGACTGCATCGAGGGCGAGCTGACGCTGCCGGTCGCCGAGGCCTTCCCCGGCGCCGCCGAGGAGCTGATGAACGCCTACCGCGACTCCGCGCCGGTGGTGCGCGACCACTGCATCGTGCCCGAGACGGCCCCGGTGGCCGACGCCGCGGTGTTCGTGGGCGTGGACTCGCCGGCCGCGGACGCCGCGCTCAAGGCCGCCGACCGCTCGCGCGGCACCGCCTCGCCGCAGCCGGCGGGCACGAAGGCCGTGGGCCTGGCCGCCCGCGAGGCCGCGGATCCCAAGGACACGGCCGCCGACCAGGTGGTCTACCCCGCCGGGGACCAGACCGACATCGCCGTCACCGCGGCGGCGAAGCTGGCCGGCGACAACGCCGCCGAGCTGCTCACGCGCGACCGCGGCGAGAAGCTCGCGGACGCCGACGGCTCCCGCCCGGTCGTCGCGACCGAGGCCACCGCGCCGGAGGGCACGACGTTCACGCCGATCGAGGGCGCGGAGCTGAGTCTTGCGGCCATCCCGCTCGACGCCGCCGGCGCCGAGGCGGACGAGGAGGTCACCCGCGCGGCGGCCGACTTCACCGAGTTCGCCGGTAAGCAGGAGGGGGCCGAAGCTGAGACCGAACGCCCGGACGACGCGCTCTACGCGGCGGCGGGTAATGGCGCAGTTGCCGGCGGTGAACGGGCCTCGGAGTCGGCTGACGGCGCCGCGCACGACACGCTCTTCCTCGTGGACACCTCCGCGGCCATGGAGCCGCAGGCCGACCACCTGGGCGCGGCGGTGGGCAAGCCCGCCGCGGAGCTCGCCTCCGACGGGCACGCGGTGGCGCTGTGGAACTACTCCTCGCCGCTGAACCCCGGGGTGACCGTCCCCTACCGCACCAACCTGGGCTTCGGCGACGGCTCCCAGGTCGAGGGCGTGGTCGACGCGCTGGGCACCGGCGGCGTGCCGATGACGCGCACCTCCGTGCTCGCGGCACTGGGCAGCGTGCAGTCGCAGGCCGCGCAGACCGGAAAGCCCGTGGGCCTCGTCGTGGTCACCACGGGCACCGCGCCCGGCGACATGGACGACGAGTCCTTCCGCTCCGCGCTGAAGGACGCGCTGGGCGAGAACGTCGAACTCGCTGTCGTGCACGTCGGCGACGGCGAGACCGACAAGGTCCTGTCCGAGAACGCGAAAGCCACCGCCAAGGCTGACGGTGGCAGGGCTCTCGATGAGGCGGTCGCCCGCCTCGCGGGAGTGGAGAGCTAGGAGCTCTGGCGGGCGCGCCGGCGGGCGGCGAGCTCGTCGACGCCGATGACGGTGGCCTCGTCGTCGGCCACGCGCTCGGAGGGGAACGCCTGGATGGTGCCGCTGAGCTCGCGGACGATGCCGGGCACGGCGATGCCGAACACGCCCTGGCCGCCGCCGAGGAGGTCGACGACCTCGTCGGCCGAGCGGCACTCGTAGACGGTGGTGCCGTCGGAGACCAGGGTGATCTCGGCGATGTCGTCGACGCCGCGGTCGCGCAGGCTGGCCACAGCCAGGCGGATGTTCTGCAGCGAGATCCCGGTGTCGAGCAGCCGCTTGACGATCTTGAGGACGAGGATGTCGCGGAAGGAGTACAGGCGCTGCGATCCGGAGCCGCGGGCCCCGCGGATCGACGGCTTGACCAGGTCGGTGCGTGCCCAGTAGTCCAGCTGGCGGTAGGTGATGCCGGCGACCTGGCAGGCGATCGGCACCCGGTAGCCGACCTCGTCGCTCGTTCCGACGTCGAACAGCGACTCCTGGACGGGGTGCTCGTTGGTGGTCACGTAATTACTCCCATGGCGTTCGATTCACGGCGCGTGTCCGTGCTCTTTCATTCAAGGCCAAGATTAGAGGGCCGTCAAGCGCGGACGTGGCGACACGCCCAAACCTTCAACCTTTACTTGAAGCTTAGACCGGAATGCCACGGTTGTCATCACGTTTAACAGCAGTAACAGCTTTAACCGCGTTTACGTGATGTGTGCCACATTGAGAGCGGCGGGGATGAAAGTTTTTCACTCCCCCGCGGTGAACCCCGGGGACCGACCCGGCCGAGGCCGCTCAGTCGTCGGAGTCGCAGTCGTCGGCGGAGTCAGGGCCGGCGCCCGTGTCGGGGCCGGCCGCGCCGAACTCGGACTCGTCGACGCCGAGCTCGCGCATCATCTCGGCGAAGTCGGCGTCGGCCTGCGCGTCGCCGGAGGCGGAGTCGGGGCTGACCTCGTCGTCGCCGGCGGCCTCGGGGCCGAAGTCCGCGTGGAAGTACTCGCGGGCCTGCTCGGGCGGCAGGAAGAAGGCGTACTGGTCGAGCACCTCGGCCTCGGCGGTCAGCCGGGCGTCCACCAGCAGGGAGAGCACCAGAGCGTCGGAGACGCGGGCGTCGAGACGCTCACCGCCGTTGAGCACGATCGTCGCCATGAACACGCCCTCGCTGGCGGCGTTGACCACGATGTCGGTGACCCCGGGGCCGGGCTCGGCCAGGGCGTCGGCGAGCAGCTCGTGGGTGCCGGGGCGGCGCGGCGAGTAGCCGGCCGCGCGGGCCTCGAGGGCAGCGGCGGCGACGGTGGAGATCCACACCGGCATGATCCGGTTGGTCTCCGGGTCGCGCAGCACGGCGCAGCAGAAGCCCTCGGGCCCCACGGAGAAGACGCCCTCGAAGGTGATGTCGCGCAGGTCGTCGGCCATGCCGCTCAGAGCTCTTCGCGCAGCGCGTTCTTGATCAGCGCCGCGTCGAGCGAGATCAGCAGGGCGCTGAGCTGCTGCGCGGTCTCCTCCGCGCGCTGGCGCGCACCGGCCGAGGAGCTGTTGGCCAGCGGGCCGGCGGCGCGCACGATCAGGTCGGCCTGGCGGCGGGCCTGGTTGCGCACGCTGCGCAGGTGGCGCACGTCGATGCCGAAGCCGTGCAGGGCGTCGGCGGTGGTGACCACGGAGACGTCGTTGGCGGTGAAGAAGCCGGCGGCGTCCGGGGTGATCAGGCCCGCGTCGATCAGCGCGGCGACGGTCTCCTCCGCGACGCCGGCCTGCTCGGCGACGTCCGAGTCGGTCAGCCGGGTGGCCACCGGGGCCCGGAAGCTCTCCGGGTCGACGATGGTGGCCGTCTCCCCCGCCGTCAGGATCGCGGTGACCTGACCGGAGTCCATGGCCTCCAGCTGCTCGCGGATGACCTTCAGCGGCAGGTAGTTGTCGCGCTGGGTGACCAGGATGTAGCGCAGGCGCTGCACGTCCTCGGCGGTGAAGCGCCGGTAGCCCGAGGCGGTGCGCTGCGGGGTGACCAGGCCCTCAGACTCGAGGAACCGGATCTTGGAGACCGTCACGTCCGGGAACTCGGCGCGCAGCTTCTCCAGCACCACGCCGATCGACATCGTCTTCGACGAGCCGGTACCGGTGGTCTTCTTGCGCACTGCGGCGGACTTGGGTGCTGCACTCACTTCGTCGGTCACATCTCTAACTCGGGGGTTTCCAGGGGCCCGGACCGCCCACGGGGCGGCCCGGCGGGTGCGGCGCGCTCAAGCGCCGCGGCGCCGTCAGTTGTTCGGCGAGGCGAGGAAGACCAGACGGAACTTGCCGATCTGGATCTCGTCGCCGGTGGCGAGCACCTGGGAGTTGCGCGGCTCGCGGTTGACGTAGGTGCCGTTGAGGCTTCCCACGTCGACGACCTCGTAGCCGCCGTCCTCGGTGCGACGGAACTCCGCGTGGCGACGCGAGACGGTCACGTCGTCGAGGAAGATGTCCGACTCCGGGTGGCGGCCGGCGCTGGTGGTCTCCTGGTCGAGAAGGAACCGGGCGCCCGCGTTCGGGCCACGCTTGACCACGAGGAGCCCGGCGCCGGCGGGAAGGTTGTCCGCGCTCGTGGCGGAGGCGTCGGAACCGGCCGACGACTCCATCTCCTTGAGCAGGTCCGCACGGAAGACCGACGTGGTCTCCACCTGCGGGTCCAGGGACCCCGTGTTGCCGGAGTTCTCGCTCATGTCTCTCAAACCTCCACATCGACGAAGAAATACTGACTACATGATAGCGGTCTGTCGCACTCACCGGAGGCGGTGTGGGCCGCCCTGGGGGCATTCCCCGCCGTCCGCCCAGCTCAGCGCGGCGCAATAAACCTGATCAGCGGAAGATGTTGCCGATCGAGCTGATCACCGAGCCGTGCGAGGACAACGGGTTATCAGAGACCATATACGTCCACGTCGCCGACGGCCGGACGAGGCCGCCGTCGGCCAGGTGCGCGCCCTCGGCGTCGATGATGACCTCGCGGAAGGTCGCCACCGCCTCGTCGACAGCGCGCTGGGCCAGGTCCTTGAACTCACGCACCGCGATGCGGTGGTACTCGTCCAGGGGCGTCTCGCGGGCGATCGCGCGCAGGTGGATCGACTCGCGTACGTCGTCCATGAGCGCCAGGTGCTCGGCCCAGGCGTCGTCGAGGTGGTAGAGCATGATCTCCCGGGCGGCGGCCACCAGCGTCGCCTCGTCCAGCTCAGAGAGCTCCGCGGCGCGCTCGGGAGCGCGCTCGGAGAGCTCCCGCCAGGCCTGGTCGGTGTCGAGCAGGCGGTCGCGGCGGCCGTCGATGATCTCGCGCTGGTCGGTCAGCAGCTTGTTGTAGCGCCAGGTCTGCGCGTGGATCTCGAGCAGCTGGCCCTCCGTGACGCGCTGGCAGTGGTCCACGAACTCCTGGATGCGCTTCTCCTCGATCCGGCCGTCCGCGGCCGGGTGGGCCACGACCTTCTCGTCGGCGCCGCCCGCGGCGACCACGTCATCGTCGAGGGCGACGAAGAAGAGCGTCAGGCCCGGGTCGCCCTGGCGGCCGGCGCGGCCGCGCAGCTGGTTGTCCAGGCGGGCGGTCTTGTGCCGGGAGGTGCCCAAAACGGCCAGGCCGCCGCGGGCGACCACGGCGTCGTGGTCCGTCTCGTCGGCGCCGCCGAGGCGAATGTCCGTGCCACGGCCGGCCATCTGGGTGGAGACGGTCACCCGGCCCAGGTCGCCGGCCTCGGCGATGATGCCGGCCTCCTCGGCGTCGTTCTTGGCGTTGAGCACGTTGACGTCGACGCCGCGCTCGCGCAGCACCTCGGCGAGCTGCTCGGACTCGGCGACGTCGTGGGTGCCCACGAGCACCGGGCGGCCCTCCGCGTGCAGCAGGGCGATCTCCTCGACGATGGCGCGGTTCTTCTCCGCGGCCGTGGCATAGATGCGGTCGGCCTCGTCGAAGCGGGTCAGCTCCCGGTTGCGCGGGATGACCGAGACGCCCAGCCCGTAGAACTGGCGCAGCTGGTCGGTGGCCTCCACGGCGGTGCCGGTCATGCCGCAGACCATCGGGTAGCGGCCCATGAGCGCCTGGATGGTCATCGTGTCCAGGATCCGGCCGCCCTCGGTGACGTCGAGGCCCTCCTTGGCCTCCACGGCGGCCTGGATGCCGTCGGGCCAGCGCTGCAGGTCCGCCACGCGGCCGCGGGAGGCGTCGACGAGGCGGATCTTGCCGTCGCGCACGATGTAGTCGACGTCGCGGTGCAGCAGCGCCTCGGCGTGCAGGGCCAGGTTGACCTGCACCAAGGTGGTGCCCACGTGCTCGTCGTCGTAGAGCGAGTCGATGCCGAGGGCACGCTCGACGCGCCCGGCGCCTTCATCGGTGAGGAAGGCGGTGCGCCCGTCGGCGTCGACGGTGTAGTCGCGCTCGGCGCGCAGGCGGCGGACCACCTCGGTGATCCGGCCGGCCGGGGCGGTCCCCGGGGCCGCACCCGCGAGCACGAGCGGGACCAGGGCCTCGTCGACGAGCACGGAGTCGGCCTCGTCGACGAGGGCGACGTCGGGGGCGGCCTGGACCTCCTCGGCGCGGTCGGTGACCTGGCGGTCGCGCAGCAGGTCGAAGCCGATCTCGTTGACCGGGCCGTAGACGATGTCGCAGGCGTAGGCCGCGCGGCGCTCGGCGGGGGTGGAGTCCTCCCCCACCGAGCCGACGGTCAGCCCGAAGAACTCGACGAGCGGGCGCATCCACTCCGCGTCGCGGCCGGCCAGGTAGTCGTTGACGGTGATGACGTGCACGCGCTTGCCGGTCAGGGCGAAGCCGGTGGCGGCCATCGCACCGACGAGCGTCTTGCCCTCGCCGGTGGCCATCTGGATGACGTCGCCGGCGACCAGGCGCAGCACCGCCTGAGCCTGCACCGGGAACGGGCGCAGCCCCACGGTGCGCCCGGCGGCCACGCCGAGCGCGGCCAAAAACGTCGGCTCGTCGGCCACGACGGTCTCCCCGCCGCGCTCGCGCAACGAGTCGCGCGCGGCGGCGACCACCGCGGCGTCGTCAAGCGTCTCGATCTCCCGGGCGCGCTCCCCGGCCTTGCCGGCGGTCGCCTGGCCGCGCTTGCGGTCGCGGCTGCCACTCGCGCCCATGGCGCGCCAGAACCAGTCGAATGCTGCCACCGTGGAACCTCCCGGTCGTGGACCCGTCTTCCCGCCCAGCCTAACCGCACCGCGGTTTCACCCCGCACTTCGCCTCGCCACCAGCCGTTTTCATTTGTGCGGGGTCGTGTTGTATTCTGGGGCAGTTGCGAACGCCGGGTGACCGGGTTCGCGGCGGCGGACTGTGGCGCAGTTTGGTAGCGCACTACACTGGGGGTGTAGGGGTCGCAGGTTCAAATCCTGTCAGTCCGACCAACCGGCGGGTCGGCGCGAGAGCGTCGGCCCGCTTTTCGCGTGCCGTGGGGCCGGTAGACTTCTGCCATGACCGACAACGAGCAGCAGAACGCACAGCACACCGTCGAACTCCCCGGGCCCGTCGTGGCCGCCGGGTGGCTTTCCGCCCATCTCGACGACGTGGTGGTCGTCGACGTGACCACCGTGCCCGGGGGCACCCCGACCGGCCGCGAGGTCTACGAGTCGGGCCACATCCCCGGCGCCGTGCACGCCGACTTGGCCGGCGCCTTCTCGCGCACCGACACCGACCTGCCGTTCATGGCGCTCGACAGCGCCGACTTCGCCGTGCAGGCCGGCACTCTGGGGATCGGCGACGGCGACACCGTCGTCGTCTACGACTAGGGCCCGACGCTGTGGGCCGCGCGCCTGTGGTGGAACCTGCGCCTCGAGGGTCACGACGCGGTGGCCGTCCTCGACGGCGGGCTGCCCGCCTGGAAGCAGACCGGCGGGCTGATCGCCGCCGGCTTCGAGAACCGCGCGCCCGCCGAGTTCACCGCGCGGCGTCGCCCGGAGCTGATCGCCTCGACCCCCGAGGTCGACGCGGCCGCCGACGACGACCGGGTGGTGCTCGTCGACGCGCTGAGCCCCCAGGAGTACGCCGGGGCCGGGCACATCCCGGGCGCGGTGAACCTCCCGGCGATGAGCGGCTACCCGCGCGAGGAGGCCGAGGCCTGCGGCGCGCTGGATCCGGGGAAGCGCACGATCACCTACTGCCACGGCGGGATCACCGCCGCGATGGACGCGCTGCGCCTGGCGCAGCTGGGGCGTGACGACGTCGCGGTCTACGACGGCTCGCTGGCCGAGTGGCTGGCGGCCAGCCCGAAGAACTCGAGGACCGTGTAGGAGGCGAAGCCGGCCGGGGCGGGCGAGCCGGTGTCCGCGGGCGAGCCCGTCCAGGCGTGGCGGCCGCCCTCGACGCGGTAGGCCTCGGCCGGCACCGGGCACTCCGGGTGGTGGGACCACACGACGCCCGGGGCGGCCTCCTCCTCGCGCGGCCGGCCGCCGCAGCCGTTGATGCGTGCCCGCTCGGCGACGACCTCGGCCGGGGAGCGGTAGTGCGCGCCGTGGCGCTCTCCCCCGCCGTAGCCGATCGTCTCGTCGGCGGTGCCGTGGATGTCGAGCAGGCCGACGGGGCGCTCGGCGCAGTCGGTGAAGACGCCGTCGTAGTAGGCGCCCGAGACCACGGCCACGCGCCCGAAGACCTCCGGGGCGCGGCAGGCCAGAAGCGCCGTGAAGCCGCCGCCGTTGGAGAAGCCGGCGGCGTAGACGCGGTCCCGGTCGACCGGGTAGGTCGCCGCGAGCCGCGAGAGCAGCTGGCGCACGTAGGCGACGTCGGCGTCGGTGGCCCCGGCCGGCGAGTAGGGCGCGCCCTGCCAGGAGGGCCGGCCCTGCGAGGACGGCAGGCCCGTGCCGTAGACGACGATCGCGCCCGTGCCGTCGAAGCCGGTGTAGCGCCGGGCCGTCTCGGCGTCCTCGCCGAGGCCGTGGAAGACGAAGACGACCGGGAGGCCTTCCGCCGGCGCCGGGGTGTCCGGCACGTGGACCAGCGCGCTGCGGTCCCAGCCGGCGGCGGAAAGCTCCACGCGCTCGGTGGCGCCCGGGGCGGGGCCGGTCAGCGGGACGGCGTCGTCGCGGATGAAGGCGTCCGGGTCACCGTGCGCGTAGTCGCGGGCGTGTTCGGGCGGCTGGGCCTGGTGCGTCGGTTGCGGTTGCCGCGCGTCGTCGTGGTCGCTTTCCGACGCCGCGCTCAGCACGCCCGTGAGCAGTGCACCCGCTGCCAGCCCGGCCAGCGCGACGCGCACCGCGAGCGTGCGGTCGATGCCGCGGATGACCCTCATGTCCGGCCCCGGCTCCAGGCGTCCCAGAGGCGCGCGTAGGCGCCGCCGGCGGCGACGAGCTCGGCGTGCGGGCCGGACTCGACGACGCGCCCATCGTCCATGACGAGCACGCGGTCGGCGCGGGCGGCCTGGTCGAGGCGGTGGGCGATGACCACCGCCGAGCGCCCGCGGGTGACCTCGGCGGCCGCGGCCTCGAGTGCCTCCGCACCGGCGGAGCCGGCCTCGGCGGTGGCCTCGTCCATGACGACGATCTCGGGGTCGAGCAGGAGCACGCGGGCCAGGGCCAGTTGCTGGGCGGCCACCGGGTCGAGCTGCTCGCCGCGGGCGCCGACCTCGGTGTCCAGGCCGTCGGGCAGGTCGCGGTACCAGCGCGCGCCGACGCGGGCCAGCACGTCCTCGAGGGCGCCGTCGGCGGCGTCGGGGCGGGCCAGGGTGAGGTCGTCGCGCAGGGTGCCGGAGAAGACGTGGACGTCCTGGCTGATCAGCGCCAGGCGGCGCACGCGCTCGGCATCGGAGAGGCCGGCGACGTCGACGCCGTCGATGAGCGCGCGGCCCGAGTCCGGCACGCGCAGGCCCGCCAGCAAGGCGGCCACGGTGGTCTTGCCGGCCCCGGAGGCGCCGACGACGGCGAGCGCCTCCCCCGCCGCGAGCTCCAGCGAGACGTCGCGCACAGCGGGCCCGTCGGTGCCCGGGTAGGTGAAGGTGACGTCCTCGAGGCGGGCGGTGCCGCCGCGCACGGGAGCGCAGGAGTCGGCGACGGGCTCGGGGGCCTCGACGACGACGCCGACGATGCGCGCCAGCGACGCGTAGGCCGACTGGACGGTGTCGAGCACGCGCATGAACATCAGCAGCGGGCCGCGCAGGCGCACCAGCATCAGCACCGCGGCGGTGACGGCCCCGACGCTGAGCACGTCCGTGCGCGCGAGGTGGAAGCCGACGGTCAGGGCGGTGGCCAGCAGCAGGAACTCACAGAAGGTCACCCAGGTCTGCAGGGTGAGCATGGTGGTGCGCGCGCTCAGGCCGGTCTCGACGACGCGGGCGCTGGCCTTCCCGATGCGCCCGTGGACGCGGTCCTCGGTGCCGTAGGCGCGCACGGTCTCGCGGCCGTGGATGGCCTCGAGCACGCGGCGGGCGCGGTCGGCCATGCTCGCGCGCTCCTCGGCGTAGCGGCGCGGGGCGCGGGCCAGGTAACGCTTCCCGGCGATCCAGTAGAACGGCAGCGCGACCAGGGGCACCAGCAGGAACTGCCAGTCCAGGCCGGCCAGGGCGACGACGGTCGCGGCGATCATGAACACCGAGCGCGAGAGGATGGGCACCGTCTCGCTGACGGCGGCGGAGAGCTCGGCGACGTCGTCGGTCGAGCGGCTGACCAGGTCGCCGGAGCCGGCGGCCTCGACCTCGTGGACGGGCAGGCCGAGCGCGGTGCCGACCATGCGCCCGCGCAGCGCGGCGATGACGCGCTCGACCTCGCGGGAGACCAGGAAGAACCCGCCGGCCTGCAGCACGGCGGCCACCACGGCGGCCACGGCGAGCCAGAGCGCGACGCGCACGAGCCCGCCGGCGCCGTCGCCGGCGGTGACGATGTCGACGACCACCCCGAGCAGCCGCGGGACCATGACGTTGGCCCCGGCGCCGGCGGCGAGCAGCAGCACGGCGATGAGCCCCCGTCGGCGCGCGCCGGGGAGGTCGCGCAGGCGGGCGGCGACCTCGGCGCGCACCTGGGCCCAGGTGGCCAGCGGGAAGCGCGCGCCCGTGCTCTCCGGCGCTCTCACAGCTCGATCTCCTCGACCGTGCGGTCGGCCACGGCACGCCAGGCCGGCGAGTCGGTGACCACGACGGTGTGGCGGCCGGCCCGGGCGCGGGCGACGGCGGCGACGATGAGCTGTTCGGTCACCGAGTCCACGGCCGTGGTCGGGTCCTGCAGGATCAGCTGGTCCGCCCCCGTGGCCAGGGCGCGCGCGAGTGCGACACGCTGGCGCTGCCCGCCGGACAGGGCACGCCCGCCCTCGCCGACCTCGCGGTCGGCCCCGCCGGGGATGTCGGTCGCGCAGGCGGCCTCGAGTGCGGCGGCGGCACGCTCCGGGTCGGGGTGGACGTTCTCGCCGACGGTGCCCTCGAAGAGGCGGGCGTCGTGCGGGGCGACGACGACGTCGGCGGGCAGCGTCGCCAAGGTCTCGGCCGCGGGGGCGCTGCGCACGACGGTCAGCCCTTCCGGCAGGCGCACGGGGTCCGTGCGCCGCTCGCCGTGGGCGGGCGGGGCAGTGAGCACCTCGACGATGCGCTGGGCGGAGGCCTGCGCGGTGGCCCAGTGGGAGGCGAGGTTGCGCCCCAGCATGGTCATCGGGTGGATGATGAACTGGGTTAGGCCGATCAGGGTGATCAGCTCGCCGACACTCAGCCGGCCGGTGGCGCCGAGCCACCCGGCGGCCAGGGCCACGCCGATGACGTAGCAGGAGCCGACGACCTCGGTGCGCACGTTGAGCCCGGCCCGTGCCGCGTCGGCGGCGACGGTCGCCCGGTAGGCCTCGGCGGAGGCGCCGGCGTAGCGGCTGTCCACGACGTGCACCGCGCCCAGGCCCTTGAGCGTGCGCAGGCCCTCGACGACGTCGGCGGCCAGCCCCGCGGTCTTGGCCAGAGCGCGCTGGCGCTCACGCGAGCGACGCTTGAGCGGGCGGGCGGCGCGCAGCGAGACGGCGACGATCAGCGGGCCGCCGACGAGGATCGCCAGGCCCAGCGGCGGGGAGATCACCGCCATGGCCACGGCGACGTAGAGCACGGAGACGACCTCGGCGACCGGGAAGACGGTCATCATCACCACGTCGGCCACGCGCTGGGTGTCGGTGGAGGCCACCGAGAGCAGCGCGCCGGGGGTGCGCCGGCGCCCGCCGACCCCGCGCGGGTCCATGATGCGGTCGGTGACGGCCATGCGCAGGTCGTGCCCGACGAGCAGGCGCGAGTAGGTCAAGAGCCACCGGCCGACGTAGCCGGCGGCGGCGTTGAGGGCGAAGACGCCGGCGAGCACGCCCAGCCAGGTCACAAGTGCCCGGGTGGACCCGGTGGCCACGGCGGCGTCGACGGCGCGGCCGAGGATGACGGGGGTCAGCCCGTTGCAGACGAAGACCACGGACATCAGGGCCGCGGAGATAAAGGACCAGGGCCGCTGCGAGATGGCGGTCTTGATCAGCCAGCGCCGGTCGGTGGGCGCCGGCAGCTTCGAGGGGCGCGGCCGCGGTCCCGGGACGGTCGGGACGGGGTTCACGGCGGCGGTCACGACCATTCATCGTAGACAACCTGGGCGGGCGGCGCGCTAGAGTGTCTCCCGCCATGACCCAGCCGCCCGCAGACCACTACCCCGCCTACCGCCCGCCGTCGACGGTCAACGCGCCACGCTTCCGCGACGCCGGCCACCGCGCGGCGTCGGCACGCGCCTTTAGGGCCGGTGCACGCGCCTACGACGACGCCCGCCCCGGCTACCCGCCCGAGGTCGCCGCGCTTCTCGAGGGTTGCGCCCGCGTGGTCGACGTCGGCGCCGGCACCGGCAAGCTGACGGCCTCGCTGATCGCGGAGGGCCGCGAGGTCTGGGCGGTGGAGCCCGCCGCCGACATGGCGCGCACCCTGGCCGAGCGCGTCGACGTGCCCGTCTGGCGTGCCACGGCCGAGGCGACGGCGCTTGCCGACGCCGCGGTGGACGCCGTCGCGTGCGCCCAGACGTGGCACTGGGTGGACGTGGCGGCCGCCTGCGCGGAGCTGGACCGGGTGGTGCGCCCCGGCGGGCGCGCGGTGCTGGCGTGGAACACGCTGGACGTGACGGACCCGTGGGTGCTGCGGCTCGCGCGCATCATGCACTCCGGCGACGTGCTCGCCGAGGGCTTCACCCCCGAGGTGCGCGCGCCGTGGCGGATCACGCGGCGCTGGACGGGGCGCTGGCGCGACCGGCTGGACACCGACGGCATCTTTGCGCTGACGGCCACGCGCTCCTACTGGCTGCGCAACGGCGAAAAGGTGCGCGCGCGGGTGCGCGGCAACCTGGAGTGGTACCTCTTCGAGCACACCGGGATGAGCCCGGGGGACGCGGTGGAGCTGCCCTACCGCACGGACGCGTTCGTCCTCGAGCGGGCCTAGGAGCGGGCGCGGGACTGGCGCCAGGCGCGCCAGAAGACGACGGCCAGCAGCGCCAGGGTGACCCAGAGCAGGTAGCGGTTGACCACCTGGACGACGTCGAGGACCTGGTCGCCGAAGGTCCACCCGAGCCACATCATGACACCGTTGACGAGGACGACGCTGGCGGCGTTGAGGGCGAGCATGGCGGTCAGCGAGACGCCGAGGAGGCCGAGCACGGCGTTGACGACGTTGTTGGGCACCGGTCCGGGCGCGTAGCCGAGCGGCACGAGCCCGCAGGTGACCAGGGTGGCCTTGCGCGAGCGCGAGCCGAGGGCGCGCAGGATGAGCTTGCGCATGCGCGGCATGTACTGCACGGACATCTCGATGAAGTCCATGCCCCAGCGCCGGCCCATGCACCAGTAGAGCGGCATGAACTTCACCGCGCCGAAGACGGTGCACAAAAGGTAGACCCACCACACGCCGTTGCCCACCGAGGCGTTGGCCCCGGAGACCACGGCCGAGGTGTAGCCGCCGACGAGCAGCGTGTAGGCCAGCGGGTGCGAGAGCAGGTAGGCGCGCAGCGGGATCATGGCGAACCCGTAGATGACGACGGCGAAGAGCCCGACGAAGAGCCAGATGTCGACCTTGTCGGGCTTCTCGAGGAACCGTGGCAGTTCGGGTTGCTCAGTCACGGCGACTCACTCTACCGCCCCGCGGGCGCGCGCCGGCGGTGGCGGCGCCCGGTCACCGGCGTTGGCGACGCTCGCGCACGCGGACGGCCACGCGCACCGGGGTGCCGTGGAAGCCGAACTGCTCGCGGAACTTGCGCTCCAGGTAGCGCCGGTAGCCGGCGTCGAGGAAGCCGGTGGTGAACAGCACGACCGTCGGCGGGCGGGTGCCGGCCTGCGTGGCGAAGAGGACGCGCGGCAGGCGGTTGTTCTTCATCGGCGGCGGGTTTTGCGCGATGGTCTCGCGCAGCCAGTTGTTCAGCCGGCCGGTGGAGACGCGCTGGTCCCAGCTCTCCAGGGCCTCGAGCATGGCGGGCTCGAGCTTCTGCAGGGCGCGCCCGGTCTTCGCGGAGATGTTGACCCGGGTCACCCACGGCAGGTGGGCGAGCTGCAGGTCGATCTCCCGCTCGAGCTCGGTGCGGCGGTCCTCGTCGACGAGGTCCCACTTGTTGAAGGCGAGCACGAGCGCCTTGCCGGCGTCGACGACGGCGCTCAGGATGCGCTGGTCCTGCTCGGTGACCGGCTCGGAGGCGTCGATGAGCATGACGCAGACCTCGGCGGCCTCGATCGCGTTCTGCGTGCGCAGCGAGGCGTAGTACTCGTGGCCGCGGGCCTGCTTGACCTTGCGGCGCAGGCCGGCGGTGTCGACGAAGCGCCACAGCTTCTTGTCCAGCTGCACCAGGGAGTCCACCGGGTCGACGGTGGTGCCGGCGACGTTGTCGACGACGCTGCGCTCCTCGCTGGCCATCTTGTTGAGCAGCGAGGACTTGCCCACGTTCGGCCGGCCGACCAGGGCCACGCGGCGCGGGCCGGAGACCACGGAGGTCTCGCGGGGGTGCTCCGGGAAGGCCTTGAGCACCTCGTCGAGGACGTCGGCGCCGCCGCGGCCGTGCAGGGCGGAGACGGGCCACGGGTCGCCGAGGCCGAGCGCGTAGAGCTCGGCGACGTCGCCGAGCTGCATCGGCGAGTCGACCTTGTTGGCCACGAGGATCACCGGCACCTTCGAGCGCTGCAGCTTGCGGGCCATGACCTCGTCGGTCTCGGTGATGCCGACCTTGGCGTCGACCACGACGACGATGACGTCGGCGGTGGCCATCGCACTCTCGGCCTGGCGGGCGATGGCGGCGTGGATGCCCTTGACGTTGGGGTCCCAGCCGCCGGTGTCCTGCACCCAGAAGCGGCGCCCGGTCCACTCGGCCAGGTACTTCACGCGGTCGCGGGTGACGCCGGGGGTGTCCTCGACGACGGCTTCACGCCGGCCGAGGAAGCGGTTGACCAGAGAGGACTTGCCCACGTTCGGCCGGCCCACCACCGCGACGGTGCACAGGGCCTCCTCCTCGTGGTGCTGGACGCCGAAGGCGTCCTCGACGTCGTCCCAGTCGGTGCCGGCGAGCTGCTCGGCGTCGGTGGCGGAGAGGTCGAAGTCGTCGGCGCCGTAGGCGGCGGCGTCGTCGAAGCCCGCCTGGATGAACTCGGTCTCGGCGGCGTCGACCTGCGCGGCGTCGTCAATCCCGTCGCCCGCCGAGGCGGCGACGATTTCGGTGAGCCGGTCGAGCACCTCGTCGGGGGTCAGCTCGGAGGTGTCGACGGTCACGGCGTCGTCGGCCGGGCGCAGCGGCGAGGTCTCCCGCGAGGAGTCGGCGGCGTCGCGGCGCTGCACGTCGGCGAGAACGGCGTCGAAGTCGGCCTCGCGGCCGGCGGCGACGTCCTGGTCGAAGCGTCGCTTCGCGCGCACCTCGGGGGCGGCGGTCAGGTACACCTTCGCCGGGGCGTCGGCGAGCACGACGGTGCCGATGTCGCGACCCTCGACGATGGCGCGGTGGGCGCGCTCGGCGAGCTCGCGCTGCAGGGCGACGAGGTTCTCGCGCACCTGGGGGATCGCGGAGACCGCGGAGACGTGGGCGGTGACCTCGGGGCCGCGGATCTCGCCGGAGACGTCCTCGCCGGCCAGCCACACGGCGGTCGACTGCGGGTCGTCGCTGACGTCGAGGCGCAGGCGCGCGGTCTCGGCGGTGACGGCCTCGGTGTCGGCGGGGTCGATGCCGGCGCGCAGCACGGCGAGCGTGGCGACGCGGTACATGGCACCGGTGTCGACGTACTTGGCGTCGAGGCGCTCGGCGAGCGCCCGGCAGGTGGTCGACTTGCCGGTGCCGGAGGGGCCGTCGACGGCGAGGATCAGGCCGTCGTCGGGCATGTTGGAGTAGCGCTCGGTCACAGTCCCACCGCCTTGTAGAGGCTCGTCAGTTCGGCGCGGTTGAGCGCGCGCAGGACGCCGGGGCGCTGCTCGCCGAGCGCCACGGTGTGGATCTTGGTGCGCACGAGGCGCTGGACCGGGTAGCCCAGGGCCTTGAGCAGGCGGCGCACGACGTGCTTGCGGCCCTCGTGCAGCTCGACGCGGACCAGCGACTCGCCGTTGTAGGTGTCGATGATCTGCGCGGAGTCGGCCTTGACCGGGCCGTCGTCGAGCTCGACGCCCTCGCACAGGGCGCGCACGAGCTCGCGGTCGGCCTCGCCGAGCACAGTGGCCACGTAGGTCTTGGAGACCTCGTAGCGCGGGTGGGTCAGGCGGTTGGCCAGCTCGCCGTCGTTGGTGAGCATGATCAGGCCCTCGGTGTCGGCGTCGAGGCGGCCGACGTGGAAGAGGCGCTGGCCGGCGGCGGTCTGCTCGGCGACGAAGTCGCCCACGCAGGGCCGGCCCATGTCGTCGGACATGGTGGAGTGGACGCCGCGCGGCTTGTTGAGCACGAAGTAGCGCAGCGACTGGTCGGTCTGCACGCGCACCCCGTCGACGCGGATGACGTCGGTCTCGGGGTTGACGCGCACGCCCTGGCGGGTCACGGTCTCGCCGTTGACCTCGACGCGGCCGGCGTCGATGAGCTGCTCGGAGTGGCGGCGCGAGGCGACGCCGGCGCGGGCGAGCACCTTCTGCAGGCGCTCGCCGTCGGAGCGCGACCCGGAGGCCTCGGCCAGGGCGGCGCGCAGCTCCTCGTCGCTGAGGTGCTGGTGGCGTGCGGGCCGGGCGTTGGATACCTGCGGAGTGCCGTCTCGGCTTGCGGGTGGTGTCACGGGGTGAACATCCTTATTCAATACGGGATTCTGACGGGCCCGATCGTACCCCGCGTGTGCCCCGGAAACCCCATCCGCGCGTGAGGCTCAGTCGCCGCGGGAGGCGGCGTCGAAGGCCTCGAGCTCGTCGATGTCGTCGATGTCCGGCAGCAGCGGGGCCAGGTCCGGCAGCGCCTCGAGCGAGTCGACGCCGAGCAGCTCGAGGAAGAGCTCGGTGGTCGCGTAGCGGTGCGCGCCGGTGGCCGGGTCGGCCTCGACCTCGCGGATCAGCCCACGCAGGGCCAGGGTGCGCATCACACCGTCGACGTTGACGCCGCGCACGGCGGCGACCTGGCGGCGGGTCACCGGCTGGCGGTAGGCGACCACGGCGAGGGTCTCCAGCGCGGCGCGCGAGAGCCGGGTCTGCGAGCCGTCGAGCAGGAAGGCCTCGACGGCCGGGGCGTTGTCGCGGCGGCTGACCAGGCGGTGGCCCTCGGGCGTGCTCGCCACCTCGAAGCCCATGCCGCGGGCGTCGTACTCGGCGCGCATCTCCTCCACCGCGGCGGCGACGTCGGACTCCTCGGCGGCCAGGGCGGAGGCCAGCGCGGCGGTGGTCACCGGCTGGTCGACGACGAGCAGCACCGACTCGACGCGCGAGCGCAGCTGGCCGACGGGCTCAGGCGCGACCATCGAGGTCCTCTCCCCCGTCGCCGGTCACTGCCGGAAACTCGGCCGGGTCGTTGTCCACGTGGCCCCACTCGGTCCAGGACCCCTCGTAGACCTCGACGTCGCCGTAGCCGGCCAGCGTGGCGGCCAGGGCACCGACGCAGGCGGTCACCCCGGAGCCGCAGACGAAGGTCGCCGCCCCGGCCGGGCCGAGGACGGTCTCGAGCAGATCGCGCATCTCGTCGACGTCGCGGTAGCGCCCGTCGGCGGTGCGGAACTCGGTAAAGGGCAGGTTGACCGCGCCCGGCATGTGGCCTGCCCGGACGTTCTCGCGCGGCTCGGGCTCGGTGCCGGCGAAGCGGGCGGCCGGGCGCACGTCGACGACGTGGCGGTCGCCCAGGGCGAGCGCCTCGCGCACGCCGTCGGCGTCGGTGAGCAGCTCCCAGGAGGGCGCGGCGGTGATCTCGCCCGGCGTGGCATCGTCAACCGACTTCGGCTCGGCGAGCGGGCGGTCGGCGGCGCGCCAGGCTTCGAGCCCGCCGTCGAGGACGGCGACGTTGCGCAGGCCGGCCACGCGGGCGAGCCACCACACACGCGGGGCGAGCGGGGTCCCGGAGTCGTCGTAGACCACCACCGGGGTCGTGTCGCTGACGCCGTAGGCCTCGAAGACGCGCGCGGGGTCGACCGGCACCGTGTTCGGCAGCGGGTGGGTGGGGTCTGAGAAGTCGCCGTCGAGGTCCGCCACGAAGGAGCCGGGGATCGCCTCGGTGGGGCGCGCCCCGCCCGCCGTGGCGAAGAGCAGCACCGCGCGGCGGCGCACCGAGGACAACTGGTCGACGTCGATGATGGCAGCCATGGGCCGGATTATACGGCCGCCCGTCCACCCCCGGATTGAGGCCTTTCGTCGCCTTTCCGGCCGACGCCCGGGTCTCCGTTTCCCTGACGGACACACCGCGACTAGAGTTCAATACCATGAATTCTGTTCGCCAGGTCCACGAAATTACCGGCCCTTACACGCCGGACCACAACCGCATGTTGGTCCTGCTCGGCCCCGCCTTCGTCGCCGCCGTCGCCTACGTCGACCCCGGCAACGTGGCCGCCAACATCACGGCCGGCGCCAAGTACGGCTTCCTGCTGGTGTGGGTGCTCGTGCTGGCCAACGCCATGGCCGTGTTCATCCAGTACCAGTCCGCCAAGCTCGGCCTGGTCACCGGCCACAGCCTGCCCGAGGTGCTCGGCACGCGGTTGAAGAAGCCCGCCCGCCTCTCCTTCTGGATCCAGGCCGAGCTGGTCGCCGCCGCGACCGACCTCGCCGAGGTCGTCGGCGGCGCCATCGCCCTGCAGCTGCTCTTCGACCTGCCGCTGCTGGCCGGCGCCGTGATCACCGGCGTCGTCTCCATCGTGCTCCTCGCCTTCCAGGCCCGCGGCCTCCAGCACGTCTTCGAGCGCGTGATCATCGGCCTGCTGCTGGTCATCTCGATCGGCTTCCTCACCGGCCTCGTCGTCGACCCGCCCGTGCCCGCCGAGGTCGCCGAGGGACTCATCCCCCGCTTCGACGGCGCCGAGACCGTCCTGCTGGCGGCCTCCATGCTCGGCGCGACCGTCATGCCGCACGCGATCTACCTGCACTCCTCGCTGGTCAAGCACCGCTTCGGCCACGCCGACGACGCCCGCCTGCCGCGGCTGCTGCGCGCCAGCAAGTTCGACGTGACCTGGGCGCTGGTCATCGCCGGCCTGGTCAACATCGGCCTGCTCGTCCTCGCCGCCAACTCGCTCTACGGCGTGGAAGGCACCGACACCATCGAGGGCGCCCACGCCGCTGTCGTCGCCAATCTCGGTGACGCCGTGGGCGTCGTCTTCGGCCTCGGCCTGCTGGCCTCCGGCCTGGCCTCGACCTCGGTGGGCTCCTACGCCGGCTCCGAGATCATGGACGGCCTGCTGCACGTGCGCGTGCCGCTGCTCACCCGCCGTGTGGTCACGCTGATCCCGGCGCTGATCATCGTCGGCGTCGGCATCGAGCCCACGCTCGCGCTGGTGTGGAGCCAGGCACTGCTCTCGGTCGGCATCCCCTTCGCCATCGTCCCGCTCTTCCTGGCCACCGGCAGCAGGAGGGTCATGGGCAAGTACGCCGACGGCACCGCAGTCAAGGTCCTGGCCTTCATCATCGCGGCGCTGGTGATCGTGCTGAACATCGCGCTGCTCGTCCTGACCGCGATGGGCATCGGCTGACGCCCGCGGGGCCGGCGCCGCAGAGCGCCGGCTGATTCAGTCCCAGTTGGCGGCGGCGACGACCGCCGGATCCACTTCGAGGCCCGTCCAGGCCACGGCCAGCTCACCGAGCGGCTCCGGCTGGCGGGCCTCGACCGCGTGCGCCTTGTAGAGCTCAAGCAGTGCCAGGAAAGTGCCCACGGCCTGGATGGTCGAGGTGCACGAGCGGGTCAGCCGCTCGAAGGTCAGCCACTGCTCCACCCCGGCGAGGTGCAGCGCCTCGAGCACGCGCCCGGCCTCGTGCGGCACGGAGACCTCCGCGTGGTGCAGGTGGTCCACGCCGACCTCCTCGGGCGGGCGCGGCCGGAAGACACCGGCGGCCAGCTCGGCGAAGGACTGCGCGTCGTGGCCCAGCTCCACCGGGGGCAGCAGGTGGCGGAAGCGCTCCTCGAGCCCACCGGTGCGCGCGTAGCGGCGCCGGGCGCCCCGCTGCCATTCTGCGAAGAGCGCGGCGACCTTCTTGTACGCGCGGTACTGCACCAGGCGGGCGAAGAGCAGGTCGCGCGAGCTCAGCAGCTCCAGGTCGGCCTCGTCGTCGACGTCGCCGCGCGGGATGAGGCGCGCGGCCTTGAGGTCGAGCAGCGTGGCGGCGACCAGCAGGAAGCCGGTCGTCTCCTCGAGCTCGGCGCGCTCGCCGAGCTGGCGGGTGTAGGCGATGAACTCGTCGGTGACCTCGGCCAGCGCGACCTCGGTGACGTCCAGCTTGCGCACCTGGATCAGGTGCAGCAGCAGGTCGAAGGGGCCGGTGAAGTTGTGCAGCGCGACGGTGAAGCCGGTGATCTCCGGCTGGACGGACCCGTCCGGCAGCCGCTTCTCCGCGGGCGACGCGGCGGTGGCGCCGGAGTCCGCGCCCGCGCCGGCGCGCCGGCTCACGGCAGCTCGGCGCAGCGCTCCACGACCTCCTTGGCGAGGTTGCGGTACTGCTCCGCGCCCTGGGACTTCGGCGCCCAGGAGGTGATCGGCTCGCCGGCCACGGAGGTCTCCGGGAAGCGCACGGTGCGCGTGATCACGGAGTCGAAGACCTTGTCGCCGAAGACCTCGACCACCCGCGACATCACCTCGCGCGAGTGGGTGGTGCGCCGGTCGAACATGGTCACCAGGATGCCCAGGATGTCCAGGTCGAAGTTGAGGCGGTCGCGGACCTTCTCGACGGTGTCGGTCAGCAGCGCCAGGCCGCGCAGCGAGAAGTACTCGCACTCCATCGGGATGATCACCCCGTGGGAACAGGCCAGGGCGTTGACCGTGAGCAGGCCGAGCGAGGGCTGGCAGTCGAGGATGATGAAGTCGTAGTCGCGGATCACCGGTCGCAGGGCACGCGCCAGGGTCTGCTCGCGGCCGACCTCGTTGACCAGCTGGATCTCGGCGGCCGAGAGGTCGATGTTGGCGGGCACCAGGTCCAGGCCGGGCACGCGGGTGTGCATGAGCGCGGAGTGGATCGAGGCCTCGTTGTCGACGAGCAGGTCGTAGACGGAGGTGTCCAGGTCCGCCAGGGAGACCCCGAGGCCGGCGGAGAGGGCGCCCTGCGGGTCGAGGTCGACGAGCAGCACCTTGCGGCCGAGGTCGGCCAGGCAGGCGCCGAGGTTGATCGTCGAGGTGGTCTTGCCCACCCCGCCCTTCTGGTTGCACATCGCGAGGATGCGCGCGGGCCCGTGGCGGTCGACGGGGCCCGGCTCAGGCAGCTCGCGCACCGGACGGCCGGTCAGGCCGACCTCGACGTCCGCGGAGTCGAACAGTCCTCCGTCTCCCATGGTCAAACCCTCTCCCTTGACTTTTGGCTACCCGCCTTCCGGTCGGATGACACGCGTGTCATTCTACCCGGCGCCCCCGGCACCGCGCTGGCGGGCACGCGGACTTCGTCCACTCAGGCGCCGTGCTCAAGCGCTCAGGCGCGCGGATGCGCCAGCCGCCAGACCTCGCGCAGCCCGTCGGCGGTGACGTGCGTGTAGATCTGCGTCGTGGTCACGGAGGAGTGCCCGAGCAACTCCTGGACCACGCGCACGTCCGCCCCGCCGGAGAGCAGGTGGGTGGCGAAGCTGTGCCGCAGCGTGTGCGGCGAGATGTCGCGCTCGATGCCGGCGCGCGCGGCCCGTTTCTTCAGCACGCCCCACGCGCTCTGCCGGGAGAACGCCCCGCCTCGCTGGTTGAGCAGCAGCCGGTGGCTGCGCCCGCGGGCGAGCACCGGGCGGGCGCGCACCAGGTAGGCCTCGACGGCCGCGCGCGCCGAGCGCCCCACGGGCACCAGCCGCTGCTTGCCACCCTTGCCGAGGATGCGCAGGAAGGCGGTGTCCTCCCCCGCCTCCTCGGCCTCGGCCAGCGGCCCGGTGAGGTCGTCGACGTCGAGGCCGACGACCTCAGAGACGCGCGCACCGGTGGCGTAGAGCAGCTCGAGCAGCGCGCGGTCGCGCAGGTCCACCGGGGTGGCCGTCTCCCCGTCGGGGGCGGCCTCGATCAGCCGGGTGACCTCCTCGACGCTCAGCGTGTCCGGCAGGTGGCGCCCGGTCGTCGGCGGCGAGACCTCGGCGGCGACGTCGACGTCGAGCTCGCCCTCGGTCAGCCCGAACTTGTGCAGCCCGCGCACAACCACGAGCGCCCGCCCGGCCGAGGAGGCCGACAGCGCGCGCCGGCCCTCCCCGCCGCGGCGCAGGTCCGCGACGTAGGCCTCGATCTGGGCGGAGGTGACCGCGGCGAGGTCGGTGACCCCGGCGTCGGTGAGCCAGTCCAGGTAGCGCGCGGTGTCGCGCCGGTAGCCGGCCAGCGTGTTGCGGCTGAGCCCCTTCTCGACGGCGAGGTGGTTCAGCCAGGCGCGCCCGAGCGCGTGTGGGTCGACGCGGATCACAGCTTCTTCATGTCCGGGGCAATGCCCGCCGCTTGACGACGTCGCGCCAGTGCCTGCGGTCGCAGCGTGAACTCGGCGTCGGCGGGGCGCACAGCTGCGCCGTGGCGCAGCACGTCGTGGGCGGCGAGCACGCCGGCCACGGCGATGGAGTTGGCGACCTCGCCGGCGTGGACGGCGTCGCGGGCGGCGTCGAGGCCGATCCACTCCAGCGACATGTCCGCCTCCTCGTCCTCGGGCTCGGGGCGCTCGACGGCGCGCAGGTCGCGGGCGAGGAAGACGCGCACGGCCTCGTCGCAGAAGCCGGGGCTGGTCACCAGGTCGACCAGGCTGTCCCAGCTCCCGGCGTCGAGGCCGGCCTCCTCGCCGAGTTCGCGGCGGGCGGCGGTCAGCGGGTCCTCGCCGGCGAAGTCGAGGATGCCGGCGGGCAGCTCGAGGAGCCGGGTGCCCACGGCGTGGCGGTACTGGCGCACCATGGCCACGGCGCCGCGCTCCGCGTCGTAGGCGACGACGGCGACGGCGCCGAAGTGCTCGACGATCTCGCGGTCGGCGGTCCCGCCGCCGGGCATGACGACCTGGTCGCGGCGCACGGCCAGGATCGGGGCGTCGACGAGGGTCTCGGAGTCGGTGACGGTGAAGGTGTGGGTGCCGGGGGTGCTCATGGTCCTCAAGTCTAGGCCCGCGTCAGGCCTGCGGGGCCTCCGCCGCCGGGGCCCCGGAGCCGTCGCCGGAGTTCTGCCCGGACCCGGCGTCCGGGACCTGCGGGGTGGCGGCCTCGGCGGACTCGGCCGAGCCGTAGGCGCCGGAGCGGCCCTCGAGCTGCTCGGCGACGGCGAGCACGGTGGCGATGCGGCCCCAGGAGCGGTCGACGGAGTCGACGGTCGACGGCGCGCGGTCCGCGCCCTCGTCGCCCTGGCCGGCCGCACGCGTCAGGCCGATCGCGCCGGTGTCGGAGGCGGAGCCGATGCGGCCGGCGAGCACGACGCCGTTGCCGCGCTCCTGCATGGCCTCGACGAGGTTGGAGACGACCTGGGCGCCGAAGCCGGTCTCGCCGGCGCCGTCCGCGCCGCCGGTGACCACGACGACGACCTGGGCCGGGCGGATGGTGCCGCGCTCGTACTCGAGGTACCCGGCGTCGGCCAGTGCGCCGAGCAGTGCCTCGCGCTCGTCATCGTCGGCCTGGGGCTCACCGCTGTCGGGAGCGAGCATCAGCGCCGAGCCGAGCGCCTGGCCGGCGTGGGTGCCCGGGTCCAGGTGCTCCTCGGAGAGCTGCGCGCCGGCCGGCAGCGTGTTGGTCACGATGGTCTTGAGCTTGTCCGCGCCCTGCTGGTCGGTGAACTTCTCGGTCAGCGTGATGGTGCCGGCCTCGACGGCGTCGGCCTCCCGCAGCAGGCGGGAGATCCCGTCGACGTCCTCGTCGGCGGCGTCGGCGGTGCGCAGTACGAGCACCGGGCGGTCGGTGAGTGTCCCGGCGACGCTCTTGCCCGCCAGCTCGGAGACGACGGCGTCGGCCGAGGAGGCCTGCGCCTCGGCGACGGCGACCTCCTGCTCGGAGGCGCCGTCGTCGGCGGCCGCGGAGGTGTGCCCGCCGTCCGGGGAGTTCGGGGCGATGACGAGCGCGCCGAGGGCGACGCCCACGGCCACGCCGAAGCCGAGTCCCGCGATGAGGACGCCGGTGCGTCCCTGCTTGTTCTTGGCCATTGTTACGTCGGCTCCTTACTTGAACCAGCTCTGGACGGTCAACGCGATGTTGTTCCAGGTGTCGATCAGATTCTCGGTGAACCCGCCGTCACCCGCGGTGCCCGCGACGAGCACGACGACCGCGACGGCGACCAGGATGCCCAGGATCGCCCACAGCCACGCCGTCCCGCGGCCCGAGGGCACGTGGTAGAGGTCGATGACGGCCTCGGCGTCGATGAGGCGCGCGCCGACCTTGGAGCGGGTCAGCAGCGCGGCCGGGGTGGCCTCGGGGCGGTCGGCGAAGATCGCGTCGAGGTCCAGCGGGGCGCCGGCGTTGACCACCAGCTCCGCGCCGTGGTACTCGGCCAGCAGCAGAGCCAGGTCGGTCGCCGAGTCGGTGGCCGAGGGGAAGGTCATCGCGCCGATGCCGAGGTCCTGGATGCGCTCCAGCCCGGCGGCGTGGCCGTCGGGTTCGGCGGGCAGCACGACACGCGCGCCGCTGCGCAGGGTCTCGGACTCGATACCGGCGGGGTTACCCACGATCAGGTCGGGGGTGTAGCCCTCGCGCACCAGGGTGTCGGCGGCGGAGTCGACGCCGATGAGGACCGGGTCGTACTCGCGGATGAAGTTGCGCAGGCGCTTGAGCTGGTCCGCGTGGTCCGCACCGGGGCTGACCACGACGACCTTGCGGCCCTTGACGGAGGCGCCGGTGTCCGGGATGCCGAGGCCGTCGATGAGCAGCGGGGCCTCCGAGTGGATGAACTGGATGGTGTTGCCGAAGAACGCCTCCATGTGCTCGACGAGGTTGCGCTGGGCCTCGTTGAAGCGGGTCTCGGCGGCCGCGCCGTCAACGGGGGCGGCGGTGCCCACGGCGTCGTTGCCGAGGAAGAGCTCGCCGTCCTCGGTCACCCGGCCCTTCTTGCCGCCGCGCAGCTTCGCGTGCGCCTCGGCGCCGAGGTCCTCGAACAGCGGGATCTCGGCGTCGATGAGCATCTGCGGGCCGAAGTTCGGCACCGCGCCGGTGCTGAACCGGGCGATGTTGACCACGGCGGCCGGGCGCAGGTCGATGAGCTGCTGGGCCGCCGGCCGGGAGATGTCGGGGGCGTCGACGACGGCGATGTCGCCGTCGGAGAACTTCTTCAGCCCCTTGGCCAGGGCCGCTCCGGTCAGGTCACGGACCGTGCCGTGGATGCCGGGCAGGTCGTCGGTGCGGGAGAACAGACTCATGGGCCATATTTTGACGCGCCCACCGCGCGGCGTGGCGGAGGCGCGCCGTGCGCTCCGGCCCGCGATCCCGCCCGCGATCCGGCCTACCAGCCGACCCGCGGTCTCAGTCTCCCATCGCGGCGACCTCGGCCTGCGCGCGCTCGAGCAGCTCGGCGGCATGCGCCCGGCCCGTGTCGGTGTCGGCCAGGCCGGCGAGCATGCGCGCCAGCTCGGCCACCCGGCGCTCACCGGTCAAGGTGGTGACCTCGGAGGAGTCCGCGGTGGCCTTCTCGACGTGCAGGTGGGTGTCCGCGTAGGCGGCGACCTGGGGCAGGTGGGTGACCACGATGACCTGGTGGCTGCGGCTCAGCCGGGCCAGGCGCCGGCCGATCTCGGCGGCGGCGTGCCCGCCGACCCCGGAGTCGACCTCGTCGAAGACGAGCGTGGTCCCGCCGCTCTCGCCTGCCAGGATCACCTCGAGGGCAAGCATGACGCGCGAGAGCTCGCCGCCGGAGGCGGACTGGGCCAGAGGCCGGGCCGCCGCGTCGGCGGCCGGGGCGAGCATGAGCTCGACCTCGTCGGCCCCGCGCGGGCCGGGCGTGGCCGGGCGCACCTCGACGGTCAGTCGCGCGTCCCCCATCGCCAGGCCGGCGAGCTCGGCGGAGACGGC
Organism: Corynebacterium frankenforstense; assembly: GCF_030211955.1. Classification (GTDB taxonomy): domain Bacteria; phylum Actinomycetota; class Actinomycetes; order Mycobacteriales; family Mycobacteriaceae; genus Corynebacterium; species Corynebacterium frankenforstense_A. The sequence continues at coordinate 52,411 of NZ_JASODI010000017.1, forward strand.
CTCCCCCAGGCCGGACGCCGCGCTCGTGCGCGCGTCGGTGAGCGCACGCGCGGCGTCGTCAAGCTCTTTTCCGGCGGCCTTCACGGCGGCGGTGAGATTCTCGACGGCGTCGGAGGAGACGTCGATGCGCTCGAGGCGGGCGGCGGCCTTGTCGCGCCAGGCGAGCACGCCGGCGGCGTCGGGGGCGTACTTGCGCGTCAGGGTCTTCAGCTCCTGCTGGCGCAGCAGGGCGTGCTCGAGGGCCTCGGGGTCGGCGTCGAGTTCGCCGAGGTAGCCGCCCAGTTCCGCGCTGACCTCGGAGAGCTCCGTGGTCACGGCGGCCAGCCGGCGGCCGAGGGCGACGAGTTTCTCGTCGCCGGAGCCGGTGAGCGTGCTCGCGGCACGGCCGAGGGCGACGGCGGCGGGCTCGGCGCTCGAGTCGTCGTAGCCGCCGAGAGCCTCGGCGCCGTCGATGAGGCCGAGCGCGCCCGAGGCGGACTCGCGCAGGACGTCGACGTCCTGGAGGCGGCGAATCTGCGCGATCAGCTCGTCGTCCTCGCCGGACTCGGGGGCGACTTTGTCGATCTCGTCGAGGGCGAAGCGCAGGCGGTCGACTTCCTGGGCCAGCTCGCGGCGCTTGCCGGTGCGCTCGGCGAGGTCCTTGGCCAGGCGGCGGTGCTCGCGGTAGGCGCGGGCGTAGGCCTCCGCGAGCGGGGCGATCGCGGGGTCGAAGCGGTCGAGGGCGGCGAGCTGCTCGTCGGCGGAGAGCAGGCGCAGCTGGTCGTGCTGGCCGTGGATGGCCAGCACCCCGGAGGCGAAGTCTGCCAGCGTGCCGGCGGGCACGCTGCGCCCGCCCAGGTGGGCCCGGGAGCGCCCGGCGCCGTCGGCGGTCACACTGACGGTGCGGGAGGCCAGCCAGTCGCCGTTCTCGTCGTCGCGCCCGCCGGCCTCGGCGACAACGGCGTCGGCGGCGGCCGCGACCGACTCGGGCATGCCCTCGCGGGAGAAGCGGCCCTCGACGCCGGCGCGCTTCTGGCCGGTGCGGATGCGCGAGGCGTCGGCACGCCCGCCGGCGAGCAGGCGCAGGCCGGTGACCACCATGGTCTTGCCCGCACCGGTCTCACCGGTGAGCACGGTCAGGCCAGGCGAGAACTCCGCGGCGGCGCGCGGGATCGCGCCCAGGTTCTCGATGGTGATGTCGGCGAGCATGGGCCCTACCCTAGCGCCGCGCGCTCAGTGGCTCGTGCGCCGCGGGTTGGGACCACGCCAGCCCTCGACGGGCAGATGCAGCTTGGTCACGAGCCGGTCGGTGAAGGGGCGGTCGTCGAGGCGCACCCAGCGCACGGGGCGGCGGCCGCGCACGACCTCGACGCGCGAGCCCGGCGGCATGGCCACGGGCCGGAAGCCGTCCATGACGGCCAGCGCCGGGGTGGCGTGCCGGGCGGACTCGACGGCGACGGTCGAGGACGGGCTGACCACCAGCGGCTTGGTGAACAGGGCGTGGGCGTTGTTGGGCACCACGAGCAGCGCGTCGAGCTCGGGCCATAGCACGGGGCCGCCGGCGGAGAAGGCGTAGGCCGTCGACCCGGTCGGCGTGGAGATGAGCACGCCGTCGCAGCCGAAGGAGCTCACGGGCCGGCCGTCGACCTCGAGGACGGCGTCGAGCACGCCGCGGCGGTTGAGGTTCTCCACGCTGACCTCGTTGAGGGCCCAGCCGGTATCGATGGTCTCCAGGTTCTCGTCGAGCACGCGCACGTCGACGGTCATGCGGCCCTCGACGCGGTAGTCGCGGTCGATGACGCGCTGGGCGGCCAGCTCGAGGGACTCGGCGTCCCACTCGGCCAAGAAGCCGACGTGGCCGAGGTTGACGCCGAGCACGGGCAGGTCGGCGGCGTGCGCCAGGTCGGCCGCGCGCAGGAAGGTGCCGTCGCCGCCGAGCACGAGCACGAGCTCGACGCCCTCGCCGGCCTCGGCGGCCGGGTAGCGCGGCAGGCGCGCGAGAGCGGGCTCCTCCTCGAGGGGCTCGGCGTCGTCGAGTTCGAGGGTGCGCACCCGCACGCCGCCGGCCTCGAGCAGCTCGGCGACCCGCGCGGCCGCCTTGAGGTTGCTGCGCCGTCCGACGTGCGGGACGAGCAGGACCTCGCGGTCGTGGGCGGGTGCGGTCATTGAGGTCCCTCCTCGACGGCGGTGCGGATCATCTCGGCGGTCCTCTCGGCGCCCGGCTCGCTCGCCCCGGCGTCGTTGACCAGCCACAGGAAGTATTCTACGTTCCCGCTCGGTCCGGGCAGCGGCGAGGCGACCACGCCGCGCAGGCTCAGGCCGAGTCCGGCCGCGGCGGCGGCGACGTCGGCGGTGACCTCGGCGCGCAGCTCCGGCGAGCGCACCACCCCGCCGTGGCCGAGGCGGTCCTTGCCCACCTCGAACTGCGGCTTGACCATGGGCAGCAGGTCCGCGCCCGGGGCCATGACCTTCGCGATGGCCGGCAGCGTCAGCTTCAGCGAGATGAAGGAGAGGTCGCCGACCATCACGTCACAGGGCCCGGCGGTCTGCTCGAGGTCGAGGAAGCGGATGTTGGTGCGGTCGAGCACGCGCACGCGCTCGTCGTCCTGGAGGCGCCAGATCAGCTGGCCGTAGCCGACGTCGACGGCGACGACCTCGCGGGCGCCCCGGTCCAGCGCGACGTCGGTGAAGCCGCCGGTGGAGGCCCCGGCGTCGAGGACGCGGCGGTCCTTCAAGCTCAGCCCCTGCGGTTCGAAGGCCTCCAGGGCCCCGAGCAGCTTGTGGGCCCCGCGGGAGGCCCAGCGGTCCTCCTCGGCCTCTGTGACGCGCACGGAGACCTCCGGGGTGACCTGGGTGGCGGGCTTGGTGGCGGGCAGGCTGTTGACGCTGACCCGACCCTCCTTGATCATCGTGACAGCCTGCTCGCGGGAGCGGGCGATCTTGCGGCGCACGAGTTCGGCGTCGAGGCGTCTACGGGCGGGCATGTGCCTCCTCCTCTGCGCCGCGGTGCGGCTGGTCCTTCAGCGCCGCCTGCAGCAGCGCGTGCGCCTCCTCGAGGTGCGCGGCCTCGGCGTCAGCGTTCTCTGCGGCGTCGGCGCGGCGCAGGAGATTTCCGACGCCCGCGCGCACCTCCTCCGGGCGCACACGTGTCGCCGTCGGGTCGTGCGGGACGGGCGCCGGTGTCACGGGCGCCACCCCTTCGCGGCGCGCTCGGCGTGGGTGCCCTCGGCGTGCACTCCGCTCGCGGGCTCGCCGGCGTCGGCGGCGCGCCAGGCGGCGGCGAGCACGGTGCGCAGGCCCTGGGTGGGCGTGGAGTCGGCGTTGCCGCCGCGCAGGACGACGGTGCCGTCCTCGACGTCGGCGGTAAAGCCGCCCTGGGCGCCGACCTCGAGCTCGGCGGGCTCGGCGAAGAGCCCGGACATGTCGTCGGCGATGTAGGTCGGGCGCTGCTCGGGCGGGGCGGCCAGGAGCTCGGCGGCGCCGGAGACGCCGGTGAGCACCTGGAGGGTGTCCAGGCCGGCGGCGTTGCCGCCCTGGATGTCGGTGTTGAGGCGGTCGCCGACGGCCAGGGGTCGCTTGGCGCCGAAGCGGCGGGCGCCGACGTCGAACATGGCGGCCTCGGGCTTGCCGGCCGACAGCGGGGTGACTCCGGTGGCGGAGACGACGGCAGCGACCATGGAGCCGTTGCCGACCATCAGGCCGCGCTGCATGGGCAGCGTGGCGTCGAGGTTGGTGGCGATGAAGCGCGCGCCGGCGTGGATCGCCAGCGCGGCCTCGGAGAGCTGCTCCCAGCCGGTGCGCGGGTCGTGGCCCTGCAGCACGGCGGCGGGTTGTTCGTCCGCGGAGTCGACTACCTTGAGGCCCGCGTCGGCGGCCAGCTGGCGCAGCGTGTCGGCGCCGAGGACGAGCACCGGGGTGCCCGGCTCGAGTTCGGCTCGGACGAGCTCCACGGCGGCCTGGGCGGAGGTGACTATCTTTTCGGAGGTGGCGTCGAGCCCGATGGCGCTAAGCATCTCCGCGACGGTCTCGGGGGCCCGCGAGGCGTTGTTGGTGACGTAGACGTCCGTGAGCCCGGAGGCCGTGATGGCCTCGACGGCCCCGGGGATGGCGTCGCCGCCCTCCCAGACGGTGCCGTCGAGGTCGAGCAGGAGGGCGTCGTAGTTCTCGGCGATGGTCATCGCGGTCTACTCCACCCCGCCGCGGTCGAGCTCGGCCAGGCGGTCCTCGACGTCGGTGACGCCGAACTCGTCCTGGCGTCGGGCGGCGAGGAACCACTCGCGGGCCTCGGCGCGGCGGTCGACGTTGAGCAGCGCGTCCGCGTAGGCGTAGCTGAGGCGCGCGCCCTCGGGTCCCTTGGCCTTCTTGTCGGGCCCGGCGGCCTCGATGGTGGTCACGGCGGAGTCGTGGTCGCCCATGTCGGCGCGCGCACCGGCGACGACGATGGCCAGCTCGATGGCGGAGTCGTCGTCGAGCTTCTGGGCGTCCTCGCCGCGGGCGAGCTCGAGGGCGCGCTCCGGGCGGCCGAGGCCGCGCTCGCAGTCGGCCATGACGGCCAGCAGACCGGGGCCGCCGCTCATGCGGCGGGCGGCGCGAAGCTCCGAGAGGGCCTCGTGCCACTCACCGGCGCGGTAGGCGGCGATGCCGTTGGTTTCACGGGTGACGGCCACGCGGCCGGCACGGTCCTTGGCGGCGCGCGCGTGCTCGAGGGCGCGGCGCGGAGACTCGTCCATGAGGATCGCCGCGGCGGCCAGGTGCTGGGCGACCTTCTCGGCGTTCTGCTTGGCGAGCACCTTGAGGTCCTGCAAGACCATCGGGTCGAGGTCCTGGATGTCGACGTCGGAGGGGATCTCCGGCTCGTTCATGCGGTTGTTGAGCCGCTCCTCGCGGAAGCCGGGGCGCTGCGGGTTCAGACCGGCGCCGCGGTCGCGCTCGCGGCCGGCACGCTGAGCATGACCCTTGCCGCCGCGGCGGTTCTGGCTGCCACGGCCGCCGCGGTCGTTGCGGCGACGCCCGCCGCGTCCGCCGCCGGCGTTCCCGCGGTGTCCGCCGCGGCCGTCGCGGGAGTTGCGACGCTGCCCGTCGTTGTCGCGACGGCCGCCGCCTCGGCGTCCGTCCTTGCCGTGACGATCGTCGTCCATCGGTGCACCATCACTTCCGTATGTCTGGGGCCGGTCAAACCGGAGTCTACGTGCGCAAAAGGCACGGAGCGAAGAAGAGGACTTCGGCTGTCCTTCTCCCTCACCCCGTGCCTTAAGCATCCACTGTTTGATTATTTTGAGTTGTGGTGTCGGCGGTGACTTACTCTCCCACACCCTCCCGAGTGCAGTACCATCAGCGTAGGCGGGCTTA
>NZ_JASODI010000018.1 GCF_030211955.1 Corynebacterium frankenforstense
GGGATGATCCCGCCGGGCGGCGTCTTTCTCAGATCAGCTCTCGAGCACGCGGAACGAGTAGGTGTTGAACACGGGTTCGTGGATCTCCAGCTCGTAGCTCTGCCCGCGTGCGTCGGCGCCCTCGCGCAGCGACTCGATCTCCGCCGCGTTGAAGCGGTTGACGGTGACGGTCAGCGCGCAGGCGACGATCACGGCGACAGCTACGGCCGCAGCGATGACTTTCGCGGTGGTGGACATACCCGTGGAGGGTAGGGGAACACCGCGCCGGATCGTTACGGCTTCGATACGCCCGGGCGAGACACCCGGCCGAGACACCCGGCCGGGCCGCCCCGCGCTACTTGATCTCGAGCAGCTGCTCGCCCTTGGTCACGCCGGCGCCCTCCTCGGCGGTCAGCCCGGTGACCGTGCCGGCCTTGTGGGCCTTGACGGGGTTCTCCATCTTCATCGCCTCGAGCACGGCCACCACGTCACCCTCGGCGACCTCGTCGCCCTCGGAGACGTTGACCTTGATCACGGTGCCCTGCATCGGGGCGAGCACGGCGTCGCCGGAGGCGGCGGTCGCCTTGCCGGTGGCGCGGCGCTTGCGGGTCTTGCGCCGCGGGGTGAACCCGCCCAGGGAGAGCGAGGAGGGCAGCGCGATCTCGACGCGGCGGCCGTTGATCTCGACGACGACCTTGTGGTTCGGGTCGGTGCCGTCCTCGTCGGCGGTCTCGGTCGGGTCGGTGAACGGCTCGATGGGGTTGTCCCACTCCTCCTCGATCCACTTGGTGTAGACCGAGAAGCCGTCCTCGTCGCCGATGAAGGCCGGGTCGGAGACGATCAGGCGGTGGAAGGGCAGCACGGTCGGCATGCCCTCGACGGTGTACTCGTCCAGGGCGCGCCGGGAGCGCTCGAGAGCCTCGGTGCGGTCCTCGCCGTAGACGATCAGCTTGGCCAGCATGGAGTCGAACTGGCCGCCGACCACGGAGCCCTCGCGCACGCCGGAGTCGACGCGCACGCCCGGGCCGGACGGCTCATGGTAGCCGGTGACGGTGCCGGGCGTCGGCATGAAGTTGGATCCGGCGTCCTCGCCGTTGACGCGGAACTCGAAGGCGTGCCCGCGCGGGGTCGGGTCCTCGGTGAAGCGCAGCTTTTCGCCCTCGGCGATGCGGAACTGCTCGCGGACCAGGTCGATGCCGGTGGTCATCTCGGTGACGGGGTGCTCGACCTGCAGGCGGGTGTTGACCTCCAGGAAGGAGACCAGGCCGTCGGAGCCGACGAGGTACTCGACGGTGCCGGCGCCGTAGTAGCCGGCCTCGCGGCAGATGCGCTTGGCCGAGGAGTGGATCAGCTCGCGCTGCTCGTCGGTCAGGTAGGGCGCGGGGGCCTCCTCGACGAGCTTCTGGAAGCGTCGCTGCAGCGAGCAGTCGCGGGTGCCCACGACGATGACGTTGTCGTGCTGGTCGGCGAGGACCTGGGCCTCGACGTGGCGGGCGCGGTCGAGGTAGCGCTCGACGAAGCACTCGCCGCGGCCGAAGGCGGTGGTGGCCTCGCGGGTGGCGGACTCGTAGAGCTCGGCGACCTCGTCGAGCTCGTGGGCGACCTTCATGCCGCGCCCGCCGCCGCCGAAGGCGGCCTTGATGGCGATGGGCAGGCCGTGCTTCCCGGCGAAGGCGACGACCTCGTCGGCGTCGGCGACCGGGTCCTGGGTGCCGGGCACCATCGGGGCGTCGGCGCGCTCGGCGATGTGGCGGGCGGTGACCTTGTCGCCGAGGGCGGCGATGGACTCCGGCGAGGGCCCGATCCAGATCAGCCCGGCGTCGATGACGGCGCGGGCGAAGTCGGCGTTCTCGGCCAGGAAGCCGTAGCCGGGGTGCACGGCGTTGGCGCCGGACTTGCCGGCGGCGGCGACGATCTTCTCGATGTCCAGGTAGGTCTCGGCGGCCGTCGAGCCGCCCAGGGCGAAGGCCTCGTCGGCCATCTCGACGAAGGGGGCGCCGGCGTCCGGTTCGGCGTAGACGGCCACGGAGGCGATTCCCGCGTCCTTGGCGGCGCGGATGACGCGCACGGCGATCTCTCCGCGGTTGGCCACGAGGACCTTGCTGATCTTCCGGGATTCGACGGCCACTGTCACTCTCCTGGGCTCGGTTGGGGCGTGGACGGGTGCTTGTTTCGGCACCGTAACTTACGCCAGTCTAGGGCACGCGACAAAAATTGAGCGAATCCTCATGTTTCGGCGCGCCGATTTCGACGTCCCGTCTATCGCACCGTCGGCGGGAACAGTTACGGGGGTGCCGCGCCGACAGGCGGCGCTGTTGTTGCGCTGGGGCTGTAGAAATGGGGTCATTGCGCCGGGCGCCGGCCCCGGCGTGGCCGGGGCCGGCGCGGTCGGTCCGGCGCGCGTGCCCGCGCGGTGCCGGTGCGAAAAACGGGTGCCACGCGAAGGCGCGGCACCCGTCGGTGGGGGAGCGGTCTAGGGCTCCTCGCCGGTGCGGATCGGCATGCGGATCATGTTGCCCCACTCGGACCACGAGCCGTCGTAGTTGCGCACGTTGTCGAAGCCGAGCAGGTACTTCAGCACGAACCAGGCGTGCGCGGAGCGGTCGCCGAGCTGGCAGTAGGTGACCGTGGGCGCGTCCGGATCGAGCGCGGAGTAGTTCTCGCGCAGCTCCTCGACCGGGCGGAAGTTGTTGTTGAAGTGCACCGCGGAGCGCCACGGGGCGTGCACGGCACCCGGGATGTGGCCGGAGCGCTCGACCGACTTCGGCGCGTAGTTCTGGTCGGAGGCCTTGCCGGTGTACTCGTCGATGTCGCGGACGTCGATCAGTGAGAGCCCGTTCTCGCCGCGGGCGGCGGCGAGCACCTCGTCGACGAAGACGCGGGCCGAAGAGTCGTCGCGCTCGACGACGGGGTAGTCGGTGGCCGGGTACTCGGGCACGGCGAAGGAGGTGTCGCGCTCCTCGGCCATCCAGGCGTCGCGGCCGCCGTCGAGGAGGCGGACGTCCTCGTGGCCGAACAGCTCGAAGACCCACAGGGTGTAGGCGGCCCACCAGTTGGACTTGTCGCCGTAGATGACCACGGTGTCGTCGCGGGAGATGCCCTTCTCGCGCATCAGGCGGGCGAAGGCCTCGCCGTCGATGAAGTCGCGGGTGACCGGGTCGTTGAGGTCGCGCTGCCAGTCGATGCGCACGGCTCCGGGGATGTGCCCGATGTCGTAGAGGAGCGCGTCCTCGTCGGACTCGACGACCCGCAGCCCCTTGACGCCGAGCCGGGCGGAGAGCCACGCGGCGGTGACCAGCCGCTCCGGTTGGGCGTACTGCTGGAAGGGTGGGTGCGGATCAAACGGCACTGGCACGATGGTGACCTTTCTGCTGCCGGGACTGCTTCGTCGCCCACACGCGGGGATCGGTGGGGGCGACGTATATTTGTACCCCCACGATACCGCCGTGGGGCCCCGCGGTCACGCAGACGGACGCGCCATGACGCAGTTCACGGCATGGCGTGTGTCGGGCGGGCGTCGGGCCGGCGCGGGACCTACCGGTCCAGCAGCGTGGCCACGCAGTCCGGGTCGGCGTCGGAGAGCATCTGGCGGCAACGGTCGTACTCGTCGTCCTCGTCGATCAGCTTCGCGGCACGGGCCAGCGCGGCGATGGCGCGCAGCACGCCCTGGTTCGGCTCGTGCGAGAAGGGCACCGGGCCCCAGCCCTTCCAGCCGTTGTGGCGCAGGCGGTCCAGGCTGCGGTGGTAGCCGGTGCGCGCGAAGGCGTAGGCGACGAGCTTGTCTTCGTCGGCGGCCTTCTCCCCGGCCGCCTCGAGGGCGTCGAGGGCCTGCTCGGCGCGGGAGGCCCACACCAGCGGGCTGTCCGGGTGGGCGATGGCCGTGGCCGGGGTCTGCGGGTCGTGCGCCTCTGCGGCCGGGTCGGCGGGCAGGTGGACCGGGGGCGGGGCGAGCATGTCGTTGATCTCCATGGCGCCCACACTAACCCGCTACGGGCCACGCACGCCCGCGGCCCGGTCACCTGCTGATACAATTCCACGCGGTTATCGCCCGGGTCCGGGGCCGGCGCCGTGGGGCGGCGCGTCCGGGCCCGGGCACGGCGCGCGCGGTCCGTCCACCGCGCGGCGCGAAGGACGACGACGGGACGGGGAAGAGGACCGCTGGTTCTGAGGTGACTACGAGCGTGGACAACTCCGGGCACCCGGGTGGTCTCGGCACCGCGAAATACCGCTACGACCTCGACGGACTGCGCGGCATCGCCATCGCCTTCGTCGTCATCTTCCACGTCTTCGTCGGCCGGGTCTCCGGCGGCGTCGACGTCTTCCTGCTGCTGTCGGGCTACTTCTTCCTGGGTTCCCAGCTGCGCTACGCCGAGCGCCCCGACGCCTCGCTGAACATGTGGTGGCCGATCTGGCGCACCGCACGCAGGCTCCTGCCGTCGCTGGTCCTCGTGCTCACGGCGACCACGCTCGCCGTGGCCTGGTTCGTGCCCGCGCTGCGCCAGCTCGGCGTCGCCAATCAACTCGTGGCCAGCCTGTTCTACTACCAGAACTGGGAGCTGGCGAACCAGGGCCAGGCCTACGGTGCGGCCTCGGCGACGACCAGCCCGCTGCAGCACATCTGGTCGATGTCGGTGCAGGGGCAGTTCTACCTGTGCGCCGTGCTGCTCGGCTGGATTATCGCGGTGATCCTGCGCCGCCAGCGCCGCGCCGGGCGCGAGAGTGTCACCCCGGCCGTGCGCATCGCCGGGCCGGTGCTCATCGCCGCCACGGTGCTCTCCTTCTGCTACGCGGTCCACCTGCACCGAGTGGACCAGGCGCTGAACTACTACTCGACGTTCTCGCGCATGTGGGAGCTGACCCTCGGTGCGGTCCTGCTGCTCTACGGCTCGCGCATCCACCTGGCCCGCTGGGCCCGCGAGGTCTGCACCGTCGTCGGCCTGGCCATGGTGGTCACCACCGGCCTGCTCTTCGACGGCGCCGCCTACTTCCCGGGCCCCTGGACGCTCTACCCGCTGGGCGGGGCCGTGCTGGTCATCCTCGGCGGCGGCCGGGTGGCCTCGGTGCTGGCGAGCCGCTTCGCGCGCTGGCTCGGCGGCATCGCCTACGCGCTCTACCTGTGGCACTGGCCGATCCTCATCCTGTCGACCGTGATGCTCGGCATGACCCGCCCGCCGGTCTGGCTGGGCGTGCTCGTCATCGCCGGCTCCCTGGTGCTGGCCGACCTGACCCACCGCTTCATCGAGAGCCCGCTGCAGCAGAAGGCCAAGCGCCCGACGCGCTCGGAGAACCGCGTGGCCGACGCCTCGCGCAAGGTGGTCAACGAGACCCCGGCGCTGCTGCGCGCCGCCGGTGGCGTGACCGTCGCTCTGGTCGCCTCCGGCCTGTTGTCGGTGCCCGGGGCCTGGCAGTCCAGCGTCAGCCAGGTCGAGGACGGCACCCTGGACCCGGCCGACCACCCGGGCGCGCGCGTGCTCACCGGCGCGAAGGCCCCGGAGGGCGTCAAGCCCGGCCCGGACCCCTACGCGCTGGCGGACACCGTCTCGCCGGCGTGGGCCGCCGGCTGCATGTCCACCTTCGAGGACGACCCGGACGAGCTGGTCATCGACCGCTACACCGGCGAGGAGGCCGAGCACTGCATCTTCGGCGACAAGGACGCCGAGGTCGAGGTCTACCTGATCGGCGGCTCGCACGCTGAGCAGTGGATGGCCCCGATGGACGAGCTGGGCAAGAAGCACGGCTTCAAGGTCGTGCCGCTGGTGCGCCAGTCCTGCCCGGCCTTCGTCACCGAGCTCGACGGCGTCTTCGACGAGGGCTGCCAGATCTTCAACCAGCGCGTCATCGAGCGCATCGAGGAGCGCCAGCCGGACCTGGTGGTCTCCAACTCCACGCGCCCGCTGCTCGAGCTCGGCGAGACCATCGACTCGGTGCCGCAGTCCTACATCACCCTGTGGGACTTCCTGGCCGGCGAGGGCATCCCGTTCCTCGGCCTGCGCGACAACCCCTGGTTCCTCCTCGAGGACGGCGGGCCCGACATGGTCTCGCAGTGCCTCGAGGAGGGCAACGACTTCCACGACTGCGGCCGCCCGATCGACCACATCTACGCCGACTCCGACCCGGCGCGGCCCTACCTGGAGGCCCGCCCCGACATGCTCGCGGTGGACACCTCCGGCTGGTTCTGCCCGGACGGCTTCTGCGGCGCGGAGATGGGCAACATCTACATGTGGCGCGACGGCAACCACATGTCCGACGACTTCGCCCTCTCGCTGCAGGACCTGCTGTGGGCGCAGCTGCGCAAGCTCCTGCCGCCGGAGGCCGACGGGTTGCTTGACGACGCCGCGTCCGCCGACGAGGCGGGCACCTCCGGCGCGGAGACCACGGCCGGGCGCAGCCCGGCCCAGGGCGCGGGCGGCGCGGGCGGTGCCGGTGCCGCGGGCGGCACGGGCAGCACGGGCGGTGCGGGGCAGGCCCCGCAGGCGCCGAGCCGTCAAAAGAACACCTACGGCAACGGCACGGGGCCGTCCGCGGGTGCGGGCTACGGCACCGGCGGCTACGGCAGCACCTACGGCACCGGGGACGGATCCGGCTACGGCAGTCAGCAGGGGCAGGGCTACGCCCCGCCGGCCTACGGCGGCGGTTACGGCTACGGCTACTGAGCCCGGCCGATGGTCACCGGGCTGAACCGGTCAGCCGACCCGGGGAGAGCCCCTCAGCGGGCCCAGAAGGCGCTGACCGGGTAGCCGAAGGCGTTGAGCGCCCGGCGTAGCAGCGGCAGCGACAGCCCGATCACCGAGGAGGGGTCGCCCTCGATGCGGTCGATGAACCAGCCGCCGAGCGCCTCCAGGGTGAAGGCCCCGGCGCACTCGAGAGGCTCGCTGGAGGCCGCGTAGGCGGCGATCTCGTCCTCGCGGGCGTCGGCGAAGAAGACGCGTGTGCCGGCCGTCTCGACGATCTCGCGGCCGTCGGGGCCGATCACGCAGTGCCCGGTCAGCAGGTCCGCCGCCTTGCCGGCCTGGGCGCGCCAGCGCTCGACGACACGCTCGGCGGTGTGCGGCTTACCCTGCAGCTCGCCGTCGAGCAGCAGCATCGAGTCGCAGCCGATGACGACGGCGGGCGTGTCGCCGTCAAGGCGCGCGCGCACCGCGCGCGCCTTGGCCACGGCGAGGGCGGCCACGACGTCGGCGGGCGCGGCGTCGTCAAGCGAGGAACGGATGGCGTCCTCGTCGACGTCGGCGGGGATGAGCTCCGGCTCGCAGCCGCCGGCGTGCAGCAGCGCGGCGCGCGAGGGGGAGCGGGAGGCCAGGATCAGGCGCACGGGTTCGGGCACGGGCGTACTCACCGGTAGGTCAGCGTGCGGAAGGCGGCCGGGTTGAAGCCCGCGACGTGCAGGCGGCGGGCGCCGGTGTGGCCCCAGTCGTTGCGCTCGCGCTCCTGCGGTCCCGAGGAGCGGCGCGCGACGTCGTGGAGCACCTTGTCCAGGGCGGCGATCTCGACGTCGTCCGGGTGCCCGCTCAGGACGGTGAACATCGGTTGCGCAGTGGTCATCGTTCCTCCTTACAGCGGGGTGTTCGGGTGCTTCTTGGCCGGCGGGTAGATGACCTTACGGTCGAACAGGCGCAGGCCCTCGACGAGCTGGCCGCGCGTCTGGTTCGGCGGGATGACGGCGTCAACCAGGCCGCGCTCGGCGGCCAGGTACGGGGTGAGCGCCTCGGCCTCGTACTCGGCGGTGAACTTCTCGCGCATCGCGGCGGTGTCCTTGCGGCGGCGCTCGGCCTTGGCCAGCTCCGCGGCGTGGATCTCCGGGACAGCGACGTCCGCGGTCACCGCGGCGATCTCCGCGGTCGGCCAGGCGAAGACGAGGTCCGCGCCCAGGTGCTTGGCGCCCATGACCATCGCCGCCGCACCCATCGCCTTGCGGGTGACCACAGTCAGCGTGCCGACGGCGGCCTCCGCGTAGGCGGCGGCCAGCTTGCCGGTGCAGCGCACCACGCCGGCCAGCTCCTCGCCGGTGTCCGGCAGGAAGCCGGGCACGTCGACGAAGGTGACCACCGGGATGTTGAAGGAGTCCGCCACGCGGATGAAGCGGGCGGCCTTCTCGGCGGCGGCCGCGCTCAGGCAGCCGGCCAGGGCGACCGGCTGGTTGGCCACGACGGCCACCGCGCGGCCCTCGATGCGACCGAAGCCGGTGACGACGTTGTCGGCGTAGGCCGCCTGCAGCTCGAGGAACCAGCCGTTGTCGACGACGCGCTCGATGACCTCGCGGACGTCGTAGGGCACCGTGGAGTCGTCCGGGATGACGGCGTCGAGCTCGCGGTCACGGTCGGTGACGTTCTCGCTGATCGGGCCGGTCACACGCGCGTCCAGGTCGCGCGGGGCCTCGGCGCGGTTGTTGGCCGGCAGCACGCCGAGCAGCTCGGCGACGGCCGTGACCGCGGAGGCGTCGTCGGCGGCCGTCAGGTGCGCGGTGCCGGAGGTCGCCGCGTGCGCCTGCGCGCCGAGGTCGGCGGCCGGGTCGACCTCGGCGCCGGTGACGGTGGTGATGATCTCCGGCGGGGTCAGGCTCACCGCGGCGCCGCCCTCGACCATGACCGTGAAGTCGGCCAGGGAGGCCAGCAGCGCGTGCGGGCCGGTCAGCTCGCCGGTGACGACGCTGATCTGCGGGATCAGGCCGGAGGCCTTGGCCTGCCCGGCGATGATCGTGGAGTAGAAGGCCATCGCGGCGACGTTCTCGGCGGCACGCGCGCCGGCGCCCTCGAGGAAGGCGACCAGCGGCACGCCGGTGGTGGCGGCCAGCTTCTGGACCTTGGTGATCTTCTCGCCGTGGACCTCGCCGAGGCGGCCGTCGAAGATGTCGCGGTCCTGGGCGAACACGCAGATCTTGCGGCCGTCCACGGTGCCGTAACCGGCGACGATGCCGTCGGTGGCGGGGCGGTCGGCGTCCAGGCCGTGCGCCTCCACGCGGTGGCGGGCCAGGGCGTCGATCTCGACGAAGGAGTCGTGGTCCAGCAGGTGCTCGACCCGCTCCCGGGCGGTCAGCCGCCCGGCCTCGTGGGTCGCCTCGACGGCCTTCTCGCCCCGCGGGGCGTGGGCCTCCTCGAGGCGCTGCTGGAGTCCGGCCAACTTTCCGGCGGTGGTGGAAAGATCAGTCATGGGCTTCGATTCTAGATCGTCAGCGGTCTGTTGCCGGGACCGCCTCCGCCCGCCGCGTGCGCCCGGAGCCCGTGACGCGCGGGTGGCACCCGCGCCGGGACGCGCTCAGCGCCTGCGGTCGCGGGCGGTGCGCGTCCGTGGCGGGCTAGATGTAGGAGACGCCGGGCAGCGGTGCGGAGGAGATTCCCGAGAACATATCGCCCGGGGCGGCCCAACCGTTTCGCCCCGCCGGGCACGACCCGCCGCGGCGGGCGGCGACGCGCCCGCGGCCCGGGGTGCCGATAGCGGCCGCGGCGGTGGTGCGGCCGACGGCGACGACGGTGGCCAGCGCGGCCAGCTCGTCGGCGGTCGGGGAGCCGTTGGTGACGGTGAAGAGGGGAGACATCTTTTTCTTGTCCTTCCGGGTGTTCGGTGGGCGGGGGCGGGGTGGGCTGCTTCGGTGGGCGGCTGGATCAGAGCGGCATGTTGCCGTGCTTGCGCGCCGGGCGGGTCTTCCGCTTGGTGGCCAGCAGGCGCAGGGCGCGGGCGATCTCGCCGCGGGTCTCGCTGGGCAGGATCACCGCGTCGACCAGGCCGCGCTCGGCGGCGAGGTACGGGTTGAGGATGTAGTCGTCGTACTCGCGCTCGAGGCGGGCGCGCAGCGCGGCGACCTCGGCCTCGGCGTCCTCGGGGGAGTGGTTCGCCACGGCCTCGGCCTCGGCGGCCTTGAGCGTGCGGCGGTGGATGAAGCCGACCGCGCCGGCCGCGCCCATCACCGCGATCTGCGCGGTGGGCCAGGCCAGGTTGAGGTCCGCGCCCAGGCCCTTGGAGCCCATGACGCAGTAGGCGCCGCCGTAGGCCTTGCGCATGGTCACCGTGATCTTCGGGACGGTGGCCTCGGCGTAGGCGTAGAGCAGCTTCGCGCCGCGGCGCAGGATGCCCTGGTGCTCCTGGTCGGCGCCGGGCAGGAAGCCGGGCACGTCGACGAGCATGACCACCGGGATGTTGAAGGCGTCGCAGGTGCGCACGAAGCGGGCGGCCTTCTCGGCGGCGTCGATGTCCAGGCAGCCGGCGAAGTGGGTCGGCTGGTTGGCCACGAACCCCACCGAGGCGCCCTCGACGCGGCCGAAGGCGCAGACGACGTTCTCGGCGCGCTCGGCCTGGATCTCGAGGAACTCGCCGTCGTCGGCCACGGCGGCGACCACGTCGCGCACGTCGTAGGGGGTGCTCGGCGAGTCCGGGATGATCGAGTCGAGGGCGAGGTCGGTCTCGGTCAGCGAGTCCGCGATCTGCCCCTCCTCGACCTCGGCGGGCTCGACGGGGGCGAGCTCGCGGTTGTTGCCGGGCAGGTAGCTGACCAGCTCCTGGACCCACTCGAGGGCGTCGGTGTCGTCGGCGGCGGTGTAGTGGGAGTTGCCGGCGGTGGTCATGTGCACCTCGGCGCCGCCGAGCTCGGCCTGGGTGATCTTCTCGCCGGTGACGGTGGTGATCACGTCCGGGCCGGTGACGAACATCTTCGCCGAGTCGCGGACCATGACCACGAAGTCGGTCAGCGCGGGCGAGTAGGCGTTGCCGCCGGCGCAGGCGCCCATGATCACGGAGATCTGCGGGACCACGCCCGAGGCGCGCACGTTGTGGTAGAAGGTCTGCGCGATGAAGTCGAGCGAGACCACGCCGTCCTGGATGCGCGCGCCGGCGCCCTCGTAGAGGCCGATCAGCGGGCGGCCGGTCTCGCAGGCCAGCTGCTGCAGCTTGGTCATCTTCTCGCCGTAGACCTCGCCGAGGGCGCCGCCGAAGACGGTGCCGTCCTGGGAGAACACGCAGACCTCGCGGCCGTCGATGGTGCCCCAGCCGCAGATGATGCCGTCCGTGACCGGGCGGCGCTTGTCCATCCCGAAGGCGTGGGTGCGGTGGCGGGCCAGCTCGTCGATCTCGACGAAGCTGCCCTCGTCGAGCAGGACGTCCAGGCGCTCGCGGGCGGTCAGCCGCCCCTTGTCGTGCACCTTGTCCACGGCGGCCTGGCCCATCGGCAGGCGGACCTCGGCGCGCCGCCGGCGGAGGTCGTCGTTGCGCTCGGCGGTCGTCGGCGGGGCGGTGAGCACCGCCGAAGATGAGGGATCAGTCATGTTCGGCGATAGTAACCATCCCGGGCAAATGTTTCAAGACCGAAGTGATCGGGATTTGCCGCGCCACCTGCGTCACCCCAGGTTACGGTGCCGAAGGTTGGCGGAAAATTATTCGCTCCACCTACTCTGGTCGGCGTGAACATCACCACCGTGCGCGAGGCCCTCGCGGAGTTCTACCCGTCCATCGAGTACGTCGAGGAGACCGGCTCGACCAACGCCGACCTCATCGACGCCGCCGACCCCGTCGACCGCACCGTGCTGCTGGCCGGGCACCAGTCCGCCGGCCGCGGGCGCAAGGGCCGCAGCTTCACCGCCCCGCCCGGCACCCAGCTGATCTTCTCCGTGGTCTACCGCCCGGCCGCCGAGGTCTTCGCCGGCCCCGTCTCCGAGGTCCTCGACAGGCTCGGCCTGCTGCCGCTGACCGCCGGCCTGGCCTTCTCCGACGTCGTGGCCGGCTCGAAGCTGAAGTGGCCCAACGACGTGCTCGTGCGCGGCAAGAAGGTCTGCGGCATCCTCGCCGAGGCCGACGGCCTGGGCGAGGACCACCCGCGCATCGTCCTCGGCTGCGGGCTGAACGTCTCCATCGCGCCCGAGGACCTGCCGGTGCCCACCGCGACCTCGCTGGCCATCGAGAACGACCTCCTTGCGGGTGAGGGCATGGAGGCCGTCGCCGTCGCCGTGCTCACCGCCCTCGAGCGCCGCGTGCGCCAGTGGGAGTCCGGCTCGCCGCAGCTGCTGACCGACTACCGCGCCGCCAGCGGCACCATCGGCCAGGCCGTGCGCGTGGAGACCCCCTCGGACACCATCTACGGCGTGGCCGAGGGCATCGCCGAGGACGGCGAGCTCGTCGTCGTCGACGACCAGGGCATCCACCGCACCCTCTCGGCCGGCGACGTCACCCACCTGCGACCCTGGCGGCCCGGCCAGTGACGCCCGGCCGCGACCCGCACGCCGCGCCGGCGCCCCGGGCGCGGCGCCCCGAGCGGCTCATCGTCGACCTGAGCGCCCCGCTGGGCTCGCTGACCTTCGCCGTGCTCGAGTGCGTCCTGATCACGGCCCTGGCCTGGATCGCCGTCGGCTACCTCGACGGCCCGGGTGCGGGCACCGTCAGCGTCGACGTGCGCAACGGCATCGTCGGCGTGTGGGCGATCCTGCTGGCCTGGCGCCTGCTGCTGCCGCTGTTGCGCGCCCGCCACCAGCTCTTCCAGCTGACCGACCGGCGGATCCGCGTGCGCCCGGCCAAGCTGACCGCGCGCACCGGCAGCATCCGCCTCGCGGACGTCCTCGACGCCAACCGGCGCCGCCGCGGCACCGTCTCGCTCATGGTGCGCGGCTACGAGCGCCCCCTCGTCTTCGAGCGCGTCGCGCACACGCGCAAGGTCGTCGGACTCATCCGCGAACGCCTGCGCTGACACCCCGCGCCGGGCGGGCGGCGTGAGCGCGCACGCGCCGACGCCGCAGCGCACCCACGCCGCGCCAGGGCCGCCCACGTGGGGGAGGGGCGGCGTCGGCAATCGGGCCGCGCACTAGGATGAGCACCGTGACTGACTCCGGAAACCCCCACGCCCACGCCCCCGGAACGCCCACCGTCGCCGTCATCGGCGACGGTCAGCTCGCGCGCATGATGCAGACCGCGGCCATCGAGCTCGGCCAGTCGGTGCGCCTGCTCGCCGGCGCCCCCGACGCCTCCGCCGCCCAGGTCGCAGCCGACTGCGTCCAGGGCGACTACCACGAGCTCGCCGACCTCGAGCGCGCCGTCGAGGGGGCTGACGCCGTCACCTTCGACCACGAGCACGTGCCCAACCGGCACCTGCGCACCCTGCTCGACCGCGGCGTCGTCGTCGAGCCGCGCCCCGAGGCGCTCATCTTTGCCCAGGACAAGCTCGAGCAGCGCCGCCGCCTCCACGAGCTCGGCCTGCCCGTGCCGCCGTTCGCGGCCATCGAGTCGATTGACGACGCCGTGGAGTTCTTCGAGCGCGTCGACGGCGCCGTCTGCCTGAAGGCGACGCGCGGCGGCTACGACGGCCACGGCGTGTGGTTCCCCGGGGACCTCGAGGACCTGAAGAAGCTGGCGGAGAAGCTGCTGGGCGACGAGGTCCCGCTGATGGCCGAGGAGAAGGTACCCTTCACCCGCGAGCTGTCCGCGATGGTCGCGCGCAACCGCAGCGGCGAGTGCGTCGCTTGGCCCGTCGTCGAGTCCGTGCAGGCCGACGGCATCTGCCACGAGGCCGTCGCCCCGGCGCCCGGGCTGCCCGTCGACATCGAGCGCGGCACCCGCACCCTGGCCGAGACCATCGCCCGCGAGCTGGACGTCACCGGCGTGCTGGCCGTCGAGCTCTTCGAGGCCGAGGGCCCCGAGGGGGCGCCGCGCGTGGTGGTCAACGAGCTGGCCATGCGCCCGCACAACACCGGCCACTGGACCCAGGACGGCTGCGTGACCAGCCAGTTCGAGCAGCACCTGCGTGCCGTGCTCAACATGCCGCTTGGCTCGACCGAGCTGGTCACCCCGCACACCGTCATGGTCAACACCCTCGGTGCCGACGAGTCGCCCGAGATGCCGCTGACCGAGCGCGTCAACGCCGTGTGGCGCCGCTTCCCGCACGCCAAGATCCACCTCTACGGCAAGTCGCACCGGCCCGGGCGCAAGCTCGGCCACGTCAACGTCACCGGCTCCGATCTCGGCGCCGTGCGCCGCGAGGCCCAGCTGGCCGCGCACTTCCTGGTGCACGCCGTGTGGGCCGACGGCTACAGCGAGGCCTGAGCCCCGCCGGGGCCGGCCACCGGAACCTGACCGCCCCCGAAACTGACCGCTGAACCCCGAAGGAAGGAACCTTCACCATGCAACCCGTCGTCGGCCTGATCATGGGCTCGGACTCCGACTGGGACACCGTCCAGCCCGCCGCCGAGGTGCTCGCCCAGTTCGGCGTGCCATTCGAGGTCGGGGTCGTCTCCGCCCACCGCACCCCGGACCGCATGCTCGAGTACGCCAAGACCGCCCGTGAGCGCGGGCTCAAGGTCATCCTCGCCTGCGCCGGGGGCGCCGCCCACCTGCCCGGCATGGTCGCCGCCGCGACCCCGCTGCCGGTGATCGGCATCCCGCGCGCGCTGAAGAACCTCGACGGGCTGGACTCGCTGCTGTCTATCGTCCAGATGCCCGGCGGCGTGCCGGTGGCCACCGTCTCCGTCGACGGGGCGAAGAACGCGGGGCTGCTGGCCGTGCGCATCCTCGGCGCCGGCGACGCCGCGCTGGCCGAGAAGATGGAGGCCTACCAGAAGGAGATGGCCGACGGCGTGCTGGACAAGGACGCCGCGCTGAAGAAGCGGCTGCTCGGCGAGTGAGCGGGACCGCGTGAGCCGGGCGACGCAGCAGTGGCCGATCCTGGTGCTCGGCTCCAAGACCGACGGCGGCCGGGCCCAGCCCGTGCTGGCCGCCCGCCTGCGCACCGCCGCCGCGGTCGCCGCTGAGCGCCCCGGCGTGCCCGTCGTGGTCTCCGGGCGCGGCGAGTCCGACGTCATGGCCCGCGACCTGCGTCAGGCCGGGGTCGATCCGGCGCGCATCGTCGCCGAGCCGCTGGCGACCTCCACCAACGAAAACCTCGAGCACGCCCGCCGGCTCTTCCCGGACGCCGGCGGCTTCATCGTGGTCACGAGCAACTACCACGCCCGCCGCGCCCGCCTGTGGGCCTGGCACCTGGGCATCCCCGTCGAGGTGATCCCGGCACCGACGCCCAAGGCCCAGCGCCGGGACACCTACCTGCGCGAGGTGCTCGCGCTGCCGCACTCGGCGACGCGCATCGCCTGGCGGCGTATCCTCGCCCGCCTCGGGCGGTGACGCCGCACTACCTGCGCAGCGGGTCCGGGGCGCCCGCTGGCCCGGTGCGTCGGCTCGTCAGCCCATCACCAGCCCGCCGTCGACCAGCAGGTTCGGGCCGGTCACCGCGCGCGATAGCGGCGAGGCGAAGAAGACGGCGGTGTCGCCGAACTCCTCGGGGGTGGTCGTCGAGCCCAGCGGGGCGCCGGCGGCGATCATGTCAAAGACCTCCTCCAGGGTGGCCGCCGAGGCATCGGTGGTGCGCAGCAGGCCGCCGGAGAACATATTGACGGTCACGTGCTTCGAGCCGAGGTCCTTGCAGAAGGTGCGCGTCAGCGACAGCAGCGCGGCCTTGGCGGCGGTGTAGTCGTGGTAGGGCACCGAGGGGGCCTGGAAGAGGTCGGTACCGATGTTGACCACGCGGCCGAAGCCGGCCTTCTCGAAGTCGGGCACGGCCAGCTGGATGGTGTTGAGCGCACCGTGGACGGCGCCGGAGAACTGGGCGTCGAAACGCCCGGCGGTGATGTCCTCGGCCTTCGGGCGGGCGTCGCCGTCGAAGGGGAAGTCGACCAGCGCGTTGACCACGGTGGTCACCGGGGCGTCGAAGTGCTCGTGGGCGCGTCGCCCGCGTGCGAGGACCGGACATCCCTTCGCCAGTATTGACTGGATCAGGTTCGACGGGTGCCATCTCAGCCTTCCCCCTAAGGGGAAAGCACCCCGTGTCACTGGACCCGAAGTTAGCGTCGTCACAGCTTCGGCGGTGGGGTCGGGGTGGGTGCGGGTGCCGCCGGTGGCCGCCGGCCGTGGCCGACGTTTCAGGAGCCGGTTAGCGGTTCATGGCCTTCTGCAGCTCCGGGTACCAGACCGGGGAGAAGGAGCCGATGAGCATCAGCAGCGCGAAGAGGGCGGCGCCGACGCCGACGCCGATGCCGATCTTCTTGGCCTGCTCGAGGCCCTCGTTGAGCTTGCTGTTTTCGTCGCCGGAGGAGATGCTCGCGGCGCTGAGGATGGCGTCGTCGTCCGCGCCGGCGGAGGCGCACTTGCGCAGGGCGTCCTTGCGCGGGCCGTCGAGCTCGACGGTCGCGGTGCGGTAGGCGACGACCAGGCGGTTCTGCAGCGTCTTGTCGGTGGTGTTGACCGTGGCGTTGAAGTCCTCGATGTTGCCCTTGAGGGCGTCGCTGAGGCCGGTCAGCTCCAGGGCGATGTTGGTCTTGTCCACGCCCCACTCGCCCTTCTCCAGGGAGGACGTGTGCTCCTTGTTCGCCTCGCGCTGCAGGCGTAGGGCGGCGGTCGGCACAATGGTCCACGGATCGCTGTAGCCGTTTTCCTTGACCAGGTCATTGGCCTTGCCGAAGTCCCCGGCGCGGAGGGTTAGACGGCCCTGCTCGGCGGCGGGGCGGACGATCTCCTCGAGGCCTGGAACGGCGTCGTAGAAGACGTCGGCCTGGGCCTGGAAGCGCTTGCCCTCGAGCTCGGCGTAGCGGTCGTGATCGGCCTGGTCGTAGACGATCGTGCAGCGCTGGGCGTCCTTGTGGTAGGTCACCTCGGCGGCGTTGGCCTGCGGGGCGGTGAGCAGGGTGGAGGCGGTCGCGGCGGCGGTGAACACCGCGATGGCGGACTTGCGGTTCATGCGGAACTTCATGTTCAGAATCCTGTTGTGTGGCGCGACAAAGGGCTTAGAGCAAGATAATAGCGTGCTGGATTATGAATGTGCGCCTGATCTGTCAACGGGGGTGTGGTTACCCCTGGGGCAGATGTTTCCTGTGGGGTCCGGGGTGTTCCGGGAACCGATTGACCGGTCCGGTCGGTCCAACAGGTTGAGACGAGTATGCCGAACGAGAGGACCGTCGTCGTGGATTACCGCGGCACCGAGATTGACAGGCGCCTGTCCCACCACCTGCAGGGAGATGACCTGCACCGGCAGGCGCCTGTGCCGTGTCGCGGCAAGGTCGTGGAGGCTGCCTTCCAGACGACGGTGTATCCGTCGGAGCCAGCGGAGGAGTTTGCCCGACGTTTCCGGCTCGCCTCCCCGGACCTGTGCGTCCCGGCCGAGTCCGCCCGCAACGACAAGTTGGTGATGTCGCAGGGCGAGGCCCATCCGCGCCGGATCAAGTACTGGGTCCCCGCCGTCGACCGGATCTACGCCCACCTGTCCATCCGCCCGCGCGCGGTCGCCGCGGTGTGGAGCGCCGCGATGCTCTGAGGCGTACCCGAGTTCAGCGACTCGGCCGACACCGTCCTCTTCAACCGGGGCGGCGACAAGCGGGTGGCCCGACACAGCCTCGAGCCCACGCTCCTGCGGCGGGACATGACGGGGCTGACGTGGTCGACCACGCTGTGGGACCTGCAGGTCAGGGTTGCGCCGCCGATGATGACCGCCCTGCACTGCATCCGGTCAGCCCTGCTCGGAACCCATCGCTGGCCTGTGCCGGAGGTACCCGGTCTGGATCCGGACCTGGTGCGTGCGGTGCAGGTCGCGGACCGGTTCATGCATGTGTGGCAGATCGGTCCCGAGGAGTTCCGCGCGTGCGCGAGTCCGTTCATCGCCGCCGGCAGGCTCGATTCGGTGCTGCGGTTGGCTGATGCCGGTGCGGAGTCGGTGCCCGAGACCACGACCAGGCTCCAGGCCGTCACCGTGTTCAAGGGGAAGGACTGCACCTGGACGACGCAGTTGAAGATCCGGGTGAGCGACCGGTTGATCTCGGTCGCCGACGTCGGCTGCGCGGAGCTGAAGATCGCGAACTTCTACGACGGCGAGCACCACCTGAAACGCCGCCAACGCGACAAGGACTTCGCCCGCCGCCACGAGATCCAGAGCGCCGGTTGGACGGTCATCGTGCTCACCGCCGGCATGCTCCATGAGCCCGAGAGGTGGTTGCCGGATCTGGCCGGCTACATCGACCGGATTCGGGCCCGGCAGGTCGGATGAACGGGCTCCGGTAGGGGAGCGGTGGGGCCGGGACACCGGTTTTCGGTCTCTGGTCGGCCATGTGCGGTGCGGATTTACCGACCGCGGGTCGGTAACCAATTTTGGCCGATCCTGCGACCTGGGGTTTTGTGGAGGCCAAATCAGCTTTACCGACCGGGACCCGGTAAAAGCCCCCGCGCAGGCCGGCCCAGCCGCGGTCTGGGCCCGGTTCGGGGCCCGATCCAGCCTCAGCGCAACCTCGATTCCGCCCCGACCGGGCGCCCGCTCCCTCAGTCGGAGTACCGCGCCCGGCCCTTCCAGACCAGCCAGGTCGCCAGCACCATCACCAGCGCGAAGAGCCCGGGCCAGATCGCGGGATCGGCCCGGAAGACGTTGAGCACGGCCTGCAGGACAGCCAGCGCGGTCAGGAACCCGACGAAGCCCAAGGCGGTGTCCCAGACCAGGGCCCGCCGCCGGCTCTCGGACGCGCCCGGGCCAGGCCCGGGGCCCGCCCCAGGACCAGACCCAGCGCTCGACCCGGGACGGGAGCCGGGCCCGCCCCCGGACGCATCCCCGCCCCCGGCCTGATCCTCCGAACTCACGCCTTGACCCCGCCCGCGGTCAGCCCGGAGACGATCCGGCGCTGGAAGAACAGCACCATGATCACCAGCGGGATCGTGACCAGCGCGCCGGCGGCCATGATCGAGGTGTACGGGTACTCGAAGGCGCTCGGGCCCGAGAAGCGCGCGATCGCCACGGTCACCGGCTCGGTGTCGGTCGTGGACAGCTGGCGGGCGAGCATGAACTCGTTCCAGGTCGCGATGAACGCCAGGATCGCCGTGGTGAACAGCGCCGGGGCGGCCAGCGGCAGCAGCACCTTACGGAAGGCCTGCCCGCGGCTGGCGCCGTCGACGCGCGCGGCCTCCTCGAGCTCCCAGGGCAGGGTGCGGAAGAAGGAGACCAGCGTGTAGACGGTCAGCGGCAGCGCGAAGG
Organism: Corynebacterium frankenforstense; assembly: GCF_030211955.1. Classification (GTDB taxonomy): domain Bacteria; phylum Actinomycetota; class Actinomycetes; order Mycobacteriales; family Mycobacteriaceae; genus Corynebacterium; species Corynebacterium frankenforstense_A. Next base: position 18,944 of record NZ_JASODI010000018.1, read on the forward strand.
AGATGTTCGGGATGATCAGCGCCTGGTAGGTGCCGATCCACCCGAGGTCACCGAAGAGCTGGAAGAGCGGGGTGACCAGCGCGATGCCGGGGAACATCGAGGCGGCCAGGACGATGCCGGTGACGATGCCCTTGCCGGAGAAGTCCAGCCGGGCCAACGCGTAGGCGGTGAACACGCCCACGGCCACGGCCAGCGCGGTCGTCGTCGCAGAGATCAGCAGCGAGTTGCCGATCGCGCCCAAAAAGTCGTTGCCCTTGTCCGTGGCCAGCGCATCGCGGAAGTTGTCCAGCGTGACGTGCGTGGGCCACGGGGTGGTGTCGAACGTGTGCGACGGGTCGCGCAGCGCGGTGACGACCATCCAGTAGAAGGGCGCGAGCCCCCAGATCAGAATGAAGATCAGGCCCAGGTAGTTGCCGATGAACGAACGCGTCTTGCTCATCGCGCACCGCCTTCCACGTCGTGGTCGCCTCGATTGCCGACGTCGCGTGGGTCGCCGTCGCGCATCGCGTCACCGTCGCGCGTGGCGTCACCGCCGCGCGCTCCGACCCCGGCGGACCCCGCACGCCCGCGGCCGAAGTGCTCGCGCAGCCCGCGCAGGCCCCGGGCCCGGCTTTTGCCGCCGGGCAGGTTGCGGGTGCCGGAGACGTCCGCGCCGAGGAAGCGGATCATGACGAACGCCACGGCGAAGATGAGCAGGAAGATCAGGGTGGACAGCGCGGAGGCCGAGTTGAAGTGGCCCTGGCGCATGTCCTCGACCACCAGCTGGGAGACCGTGGCGGTCGGCGAGTTCGAGGACCCGGAGATCATGATCACCGGCAGGTCGTACATGCGCAGCGCGTCGAGGGTGCGGAAAAGCACGGCCACCATCAGCGCCGGGCGCACCAGCGGCAAGGTGATGCGGGTGAAGCGCTGCCAGGCCGAGGCACCGTCGACGCGGGCGGCCTCGTAGAGCTCCTTGGGGATCATCTGCAGGCCGGCGAGGATGAGCAGCGCCATGAACGGCGTGGTCTTCCAGACGTCGGCGATGATCACGGCGGTGCGTGCGGCCCACGGGTCGGTGGTCCAGGCGATGTCGGTGCCCAGCGTCGCGTTGACCACGCCGTCGGGGGCGAACATGAACTGCCAGAGCTTGGCCGTGACGGCCGTGGGGATCGCCCAGGGCACGAGCACGGCGGCGCGGACCAGACCGCGGCCGCGGAACTCGCGGTTCATCACCAGCGCCATGATCACGCCGAGGACCGTCTCGAGGGCCACGGTGACCACGGTGAAGAACAGAGTGATGCGCACCGCCGGCCAGAAGTCGGTGGCGATGACGCCGGGCGGGCAGACCCCGGCGGAGCAGCGCTGGGTCAGCCAGTAGAAGTAGTGGTCGAGGCCGGCGAAGCCGCCCTCGGTGAACAGGCCGGTCTCGGGGTCGAGCCCCTTGTCGGCCTGGAACGACAGCCAGACCGCGCGCACGATCGGGTAGCCGATGACCACGGCCAGCACGATCATGGCCGGGGCGATCAGCCAGGCGGCGTTGCGCGCCTGGACGCGCGCCTGGCGGCGCGCGCCGGTCCGGCCGGACTTACGGGTTCCGGTGGGGGAGGGGCGCTCCGCGGTGGTCACCCCACCTGCGGCGCGGGCGGAACCCGCGGTCCCGCCGGCACCGTCCCCGCCACCGTGCGGTACGGCTGTCGACCCGGACACGCTGGGTTACTCCGCCGAGGCGTTCTCGATCGCGGCCTTCATGTCCGCGGTGGCCTTGTCCACGTCGGCGTCACCGTTGACGGCGGCGTAGGCGTTGTCCTGGATGGCCTTCGAGATGGCGTCGTAGAACGGGCTGACCGGGCGCGGCTTGGCGTTCTCCAGCGACTCCTTGAGCGCCGGCAGGTAGGGCTGCTCGGCGATGAGCTCCTGGTCGTCGTAAATGGAGGCGAGCACCGGCGGGAAGGAGGCCTCGGCGAAGGAGCGCTGGCTCTCCTCGCTGACGACGAACTCGATGAAGTCGCGGGCGGTGGCCTTGTAATCGGAGTTGATGTTGATGCCGTTGTTGTAGCCGCCGAGGGTGGACACACCCACGCCGTCCTTGCCCACCAGGGGCTGGACCTCGACCTTGCCGGCGACGGCGGAGCCGTCCTCCTCGGAGTTGGCGTACATGTACGGCCAGTTCACCGCGTAGGCGGTCTTGCCCTCGGTGAAGGCCAGGTTGGTCTCCTCCTCGGTGGCGGCGGTGGAGTCCTTGGCCACGGTGCCGTCCTCGTAGCCGTCGACCAGGGCCTGCAGGCCCTCCTTCGAGGCGTCGGAGTCGACGGCCGGGGTCTTGCCGTCGTCCTCGAGCACGGAGCCGCCCCAGCCGGCCATGAACCCGGCGGTGTTGACGGTCAGGCCCTCGTACTGCTTGAGCTGCAGGGTCAGGCAGTCGACCTGGGCCTCCTCGGCCTGCTTGCAGGACTCCTTGAGGCTGGCCCAGTCGGTGGGCGCCTCCGGGATGATCTCGGTGTTGCGGAAGAGTAGCTGGCCGTTGGTGTTCTGCGGCAGCGCGTACAGGGTGTCGTTGTAGGTGGCGGACTCGACGGTGGCGTCGAGCAGCTCGGAGGTGTCGACCTCGAGGTCGCCGGTCAGCGGGGCGAGCCACTGGTTGGCGGCGAACTGGGCGGTCCACACGACGTCGAGGGCCATCACGTCGTAGTCGGTGTTGCCGGCCTGCAGGGACTGCACGAGGGTCTCACGCTGGGCGTCGGCCTCGCCGGCGAGCTCGGAGAGGGTGACCTCCTCGTCCGGGTGCTCCTTGTTCCACCGGTCGATGATCGGGATGATCTTGTCGGTGTCGTTCTTGCCCATCGCGAAGGTGATGGGGCCACGGCCGTCGGTGTTCTCGGCCTCGGGGGCGGAGGAGGAGCCGTCGGAGCCGCACGCGGTGAGGGTGGCGCCGGCCACGGCGGTGGCGGCGAGGACGGCGCCGACGCGGCGCAGAGAGGTGAAGCGCATGGTTTCGGAACCTTTCAGTCGTGGATGCGCGGTGAACCCCAAGTTAATTGCGAGGCAACCCCGGGCGGCACGCTACGGCGCAAATTACCCCCGTGAGAGGGGAAAGACAGGTCCCATTCAGGAACTATGCGGCCCGACTTTCAGGGTTTGCTTGCCGACGCCGCGCCCGGCCCCACCGCCCGCGCGTGGTTGCGCACGCCCGCTCTTTCCCCGGTGGCGGGCGCCGACCCAACTAGTTGCGGGCGTCAGCCCGCAACCCGTCCGGTCCGAAGCGCAGCGCGGCGGCCGGGTCGTAGGCCATGCGCACCTCGGCGCCGCGCTCGGGGGCGGGGGCGTCGAGGAGCCGGGCGACCAGGCGCCCGCCGTCGCGGTGGGCGTAGACGTAGGACTCGGCGCCGAGCTCCTCGACGATGTCGACCGGCCCGCTCAGCTCGCGGAAGCCGGCCGGGCAGGCCTCGCCCTGCCCGAGCAGGCGCATGTGCTCGGGGCGCACGCCGAAGGTGACGTCGCCGGCGCCGGGGACGTCGTCGTGGAAGAGGTTCATCGACGGCGAGCCGATGAAGCCGGCGACGAAGAGGTTGACCGGGTCGCGGTAGAGCTCGCGCGGCGGGGCGACCTGCTGGAGCACGCCGCGGTCGAGCACGGCCACCCGGTCGCCCATCGTCATCGCCTCGACCTGGTCGTGGGTGACGTAGACGGTGGTCACTCCCAGCCGCCGCTGCAGGGCGGCGATCTCGGAGCGGGTGGACACACGCAGCTTGGCGTCGAGGTTGCTCAGCGGCTCGTCCATGAGGAAGACCCGCGGGTTGCGCACGATCGCCCGGCCCATGGCCACGCGCTGGCGCTGGCCGCCGGAGAGGTCCTTGGGCTTGCGGTCCAGAAAGTCGGTCAGCCCCAGGATCTCGGCGGCCTCGGCCACCCGGGCGTCGGCCTCGTCGCGGGGCACCTTGCGCAGGTCCAGGGCGAAGGACATGTTCTTGCGCACCGACAGGTGCGGGTAGAGCGCGTAGTTCTGGAAGACCATGGCCACGTCGCGGGCGGCCGGGTCGGAGTCGGTGACGTCGTCGTCGCCGATGAGGATGCGTCCGGACTCGACCGGCTCGAGGCCGGCCAGGGCGCGCAGCGTGGTCGACTTGCCGCAGCCGGAGGGACCGACGAGCACCAGGAACTCGCCGTCGGCGATCTCCAGGTCGAAGTCGGTGACCGAGGGGCGGTCCGCCCCGGGGTAGCGGACGGTGACGTTGTCGTAGGTGACCGGTGCCATGGCACCTCAGGCTAGCAGCGTGCGCCGCCTCAGAGGCGCAGAGTGACCTTCTCGGCCTCCGCGATCGCGTCGAGGCGGGCGGCCTCGGCGAAGCCGGAGACGACCACCGTCGAGCCGCCGACGGCCAGCGGCTCGAGGACCTGGCGGGTGAAGGAGGCGTCGTCGGTCCAGCCGGTGGCCAGCACGCGGGCGCCGGCGGGGATGTCGGTGCTCTCGGCCAGGTCGGCCAGGCTCATCGTCGGGGCGGGGAAGACGTCGGGGTAGAAGCGCACGGTCGGCCCGAAGTCGACCGCCCCGGGCGGCAGGGTGCCGCCGGTCTCGGCCACGCCGCGGCCGAAGGGGTCGTCGGTGACCAGCACCAGGTCGGGGCCGGGGTGGTCGCCGGCGCGTTCGGGGGAGGTGAAGACGACGTCCAGGTCGTCGGGCCCGGCCGCGGGCGCGCCGGGGTCCAGGGTGTGGTCCACGCCGGCGGCCATCGCGCCGAGGGCGATCGCGGCGGCCTGCCAGCCGACGGGCAGGTCGATGAGGATGCGGGAGTCGGCGTCGAGGTCGAGCTCCTCGAGCAGCATGGTGGCGACCTTGGCCGCCCAGTTGTCCAGGGTGGTCGCGGAGAAGTCGAGGCGGGCGCCGGTGTGCTCGTCGTAGACGGTCAGGCGCGGGCCGGCGGGGTCGGCGTCGAGGAGGTGGCGCAGCAGTTCCATGCACCCGATGGTAGGTCAGTTCACGCAGCGCGGACCGTCGCCGCCGGCGTCGATCTCGGGGGAGGCCTCGGGCTCGGTGCCGAAGTCGGCGCCGGGCTGGCCCACCGAGCCGTCGCCGCTGGGCGCCTCGGCCATCTGGTCGCCCTGGGGGCCGGCGTAGTCGTCGTGGGTGACCACGACCAGGGTGTCGGCGTCCAGGCCCTCGTTGACGGTCACGGGCAGCCCGCCGAGCTCCTCGGCGACGGCCTTGGCGGCCTCGCTGTCGGCGTCGCCGGCGACGACCTGGGACTCGGTGTAGATGCCCTCCAGGGCGTTGGAGACCTCGGCTACGTGGTAGCCGTGCTCCTCGAGCCAGCCGCCGACGGAGCCGGCCAGCCCGGAGACGGACCCGGCGTTGAGCACGTGCAGCTCGGCGTCAGCGGCCGCGGCCGCGGGCTCGCCGGCGGGCGGGGCCTCGCCGTCCTCGGGCTGCTCCTCCTCCCGGGTGCCGAGGAGGTCGTCCATGAAGGCGCGCACCTGGTCCGGGTCGACGGTGACGATGGACTCGCCGTAGTCGCCGACGCCGTCGAGCGAGGTCACCGGGACGGTGGTGAAGGTGACGTTGCCGCCGGCGAGGTTGGACAGCTGGGCGGCGAAGCTCATCACGTCCCAGTCCTCGTCGATGACCACGGAGCGCTCGACGGCGCCGCGCAGGTCGTTGAGGCGGCCCGGGTTGGTCAGGGTGCCGGCGGAGAGCAGCTTCTGCACCATCGAGGCCATGAAGGCCTGCTGACGGGTCACGCGGTCGAGGTCGCCGCGGGGCAGGCCGTGGCGCTGGCGGACGAACTTCAGGGCGTCCACGCCGTCGAGGGTCTGGCGGCCGGCGGGGAAGTCGGCGCCGGAGAACTCGTCCTGGACGGGCTCGTTGAGGCAGACGTCCACGCCGCCGACGGCGTCGGTGAGCAGCACGAAGCCGAGCAGGCCGATCTCCGCGTAGTGGTCGACCTCGATGCCGGTCAGCTCGGCGACGGTGGTGACCAGGCCCTCACGGCCGGCGGCGAGCTCCTCGCGGGCGATGCGCTGCTCGTCGGCGCCCTCCGCCTCCAGCTCGGAGCGGCGCTCGGCGGCGTGGGCGGCGAAGACGCCGTTGATCTTCATGTTGCCCAGCTCGTCGTCCTTGACGTAGGTGTCGCGCGGGATGGACACGGCTGTCGCGGAAGAGCCGTCGTTGGGCACGCGGATGACCATGATGGTGTCCGTGTTGTGCTCGCCCTCCTCGGCGCCGGCGTTGAGCGAGGCCAGCTCCTCCTGGCTCAACGGGTTGCCCTGGGCGTCGGTGCGCGAGTCGGAGCCGACCAGCAGGATGTCGGTGGCGCCGTCGGGGGCCTTCTTCATGCCCTGCCCGCCGCCGAGGGAGAGGTTGCCGGCGGAGGCGACCTCGTTGCCCAGCCGCCCGACGGTCAGGTAGCCGATGCCGGCGAAGACGAGCACGAGCACGGAGAGCACGGCGATGACGCCCTTGAGGCCGCCGGGGCCTGCCTGCCGGATGCGGGTGTCCGAGTCCGGGGCCGGCTGGATGGCCCTGACCTGGCGGTAGTGCTCACTCACTGCGGTGCTTTTCCTTCGACGTACTGTGGGGGCGGCCTGGCGGTCGCCGGGCTCAAGTGCACCCATCGTACTTCAAGGAGGCCTCCGCCCATGAGAGTCGTCGTCACCGGCGCGCGCGGTCAGCTGGGCCGCAGCCTCGCGCTGACCTGTCCGCCGGGGCTCGACGGCGACGTCGTCTGGGCGGACCGCTCGCTCCTCGACGTCACCGACACCGCCGCCGTCGCCGCCTCGCCCGTGCTCGAGGCGGCGGACGTGGTGCTCAACTGCGCGGCGTTCACCGACGTCGACGGCGCCGAGGAGGAGCCGGGGCGCACGCTGGCCGAGGCCGCCAATGCCACCGCGCCCGGGCTCATTGCCCGCCGCTGCGCCGACGTGGGCGCGCGCCTGGTGCACGTGTCCACCGACTACGTCTTCGGCGACGCCGTACTTGACGACGCCGCGCATGCGGACGTGGTCGTTTCCCGCCCCGTGCTTGACGACGCCGCGCCCGGCGGCGTCGCCGGTCCCGGCGCCGCGGTGCCCGCGGGCGCCCGGCCGTTGCTGCCCGGGGACCCCACGAGCCCGGAGACGATCTACGGGCGCACGAAGCTGGCCGGGGAGCGCGCCGCGCTGGCGGCTTGCCCGGCCACGACGGTCGTACGCACCGCGTGGGTCTACTCGGGCGACACGCTGCCGGAGCACAGGGACTTCGTCTCCACGATGCTGCGCCTGGCGCGCAGGGGAGTGGACCCGAAGGTGGTCGACGACCAGTTCGGCAGCCCGACGTACGCGCCCGACCTGGCCCGCGCGCTGTGGCGGCTCGTGCTCGACGGCGACGGGGCCGCGTCGGGTACGGCCGGCGTGCGCCCCGCCGCCGGGCGCGTGCTGCACGGTGTGGGGGCCGGCTGGACGAGCTGGCACCTGCTCGCCCGCGAGGTCTTTGCGGCGGCCGGCTTCGACCCGGAGCGGGTCTCGCCGGTGGACACGGCCGGTTACCCCACCAAGGCGAAGCGGCCGCGCTGGTCGGTGCTCGCCGCTGACCTGGAGCTGCCGGAGTGGCGGACCGGGGTCGCCCGGGCGGTGGCCGCTAGACTCTGAAGACCGTGAACGACAACGCTCACGCCCCGGTACCCGTGATCACCGTGACCTACTCGCCGGGGCGTCATCTGCGCGCGCTCCTCGAGTCGCTGCCCGAAGCCACGGTCCGGGGCACCCGCACGGTGCTCGCCGACAACGGCAGCACCGACGGGGTCCCGCAGGCCGAGGCCGCCGCCCGCGACGACGTCGAGTTCCTCGACACCGGGGGAAACATCGGCTACGGCGCGGCGATCAACGCCGCCTGGCGGCACCTGGGAGACGGTGCCGGGGAGGCCGGGGAGGCCGGGGTGGACGACGAGTTCCTCGTGGTGGTCAACCCGGACGTCGTCTTCGAGTCCGGCGCGATCGACGCGATGATCGAGTGCGCCCGCCGCCACCCGGACGCCGGCGCGGTCGGCCCGCTCATCCACGACCCGTCGGGCGAGGTCTACCCCTCGGCCCGCGAGCTGCCGGACCTGGTCCACGGGGCCGGGCACGCCGTGCTCGCCGGGATCTGGCCGGACAACCCGTTCACCCGCGCCTACCGCGCGGGCCGCGACATGTCCCGGGAGCGGGCCGCCGGCTGGCTCTCCGGGTCCTGCCTGCTGTTGCGCCGTACGGCCTTCGAGCAGATCGGCGGCTTCGACGAGCGTTACTTCATGTACCTGGAGGACGTCGACCTCGGCGACCGGCTGGCGCGCGCCGGCTGGACCTCGGTGCTGTGCGTGGACGCGGGCGTGGTCCACGACCAGGGCCACGCGGCCAACGCGCACCGCACGGTCACCTCCGCGGCGCACCACCACAGCGCCTACGCCTACCTGGCCGACCGCCACCCGGGACCGGTGCAGGCCCCGCTGCGGCTGGCCCTGCGCGCCGGGCTCGCGGTGCGCCGGCGCGTCGCCACGGCCGCGGCGCGCCTGACCGACACGACACGGAAATGAAAGAGACTGTTTTCATGCCGCATCCCGAGAACACGGACGCCGTCATCCTCGTCGGAGGCAAGGGCACCCGTCTGCGCCCGTTGACGGTCAACACCCCGAAGCCGATGCTGCCGACCGCCGGCTTCCCCTTCCTGCAGCACCTGCTGGCCCGCATCCGCGACGCCGGCATGACCCACGTGGTGCTGGGCACCTCCTACAAGGCGGAGGTCTTCGAGAGCTACTTCGGCGACGGCTCCGACTTCGGGCTCGAGATCGAGTACGTCGTCGAGGAGCAGGCGCTGGGCACCGGCGGCGGCATCCGCAACGTCTACGAGAAGCTGCGCCACGACACGGTGATGGTCTTCAACGGAGACATCCTCTCCGGCAACGACCTCGGCGCGCTGCTGGACACCCACGAGCGCAACGAGGCCGACGTCACGCTGCACCTGGTGCGTGTGAGCGACCCGCGCGCCTTCGGCTGTGTGCCCACCGGCCCGGACGGGCGGGTGCTCGAGTTCCTCGAGAAGACCGAGGATCCGCCGACCAACCAGGTCAACGCCGGCTGCTACGTCTTCCGCCGCGACGTGATCGCCGAGATCCCCGCCGGGCGCGTGGTCTCCGTCGAGCGCGAGACCTTCCCGCAGCTGCTGGAGGAGGACCGGAGCGTCTTCGGCCACGTCGACTCCAGCTACTGGCGCGACATGGGCCGCCCGGACGACTTCGTGCGCGGCTCCTCGGACCTGGTCCGCGGCATCGCGCCCTCGCCGCTCTTGCGCGGCAGCACCGGCGAGTCCTACGTCGACGAGTCCGCCGGCGTGCGCGACGGCGTGATCCTGCTCGGCGGCACCGCGGTGGGTCGCGGCACAGAGATCGGCGCGGGCTGCCGCCTCGACGACTCGGTCGTCTTCGACGGCGCGACCATTGAGCCGGGCGCGGTGGTGGAGGACTCCATCATCGCCTCGGGCGCGCGCATCGGCGCCAACGCCCGCCTCAGCGGCTGCGTCATCGGCGACGGTGCGCAGATCGGCGCGCGCTGCGAGCTGCGCGGCGGCATGCGCGTGTGGCCCGGCGTGGTCATCCCGGATTCGGGTGTGCGCTTCTCCCCGGACGCCTAGCAGCCGTGGCGGGCCCCGGCATCGGGGCACTGGCACCGGGCCGCCGACGCGGCGCCGGGAGACCGGCCCGGCGTGTCGCGGCCCCTCCGGGCGTCCGCCGGGCTAGGCCGCCGAACCTGCCTGTGACCTGTGTCGCGGCCGGGGTAGTTGCCAGGTATTTGGCCTACCACTACATGTGCTACCCCCGGAATCCCACCCCCGTGGGGCGAGTGTGTGACTCGTGTGAATTCTGTGGTGGTCGACGTGCGGTTTCGGGAAATGCTCCCCAAAACCGCCACATTCAGGTTGACGACATCTTGTGATCCGTGTTGAATTTCATCGGTGTAAGCACCTTTCACATCAAAGACGTCAACGGCAGAAGGGATGGTGGCGTGGAGAACATGGCAGACGACGCCACATTCCACCGCGGCTCGGCCGCCCGCCTCAACCTCGACGACCTCTTCGGTGCGGTCGAGCAGGAGTGGCAGGACCAGGCACTGTGCGCCCAGACGGACCCGGAGGCCTTCTTCCCCGAGAAGGGCGGCTCCACGCGAGAGGCGAAGAGGATCTGTCAGGCGTGCGCCGTGCGCGACGAGTGCCTCGAGTTCGCCCTCGAGAACGACGAGCGCTTCGGCATCTGGGGCGGCCTCTCCGACCGTGAGCGCCGCCGCCTCAAGCGTGACATCGGCTGACGGTGGTCCCCCGCGGTACCCGCGGGCGAGTCCGCGCGCGCTCATCCGGCCCTCGAGGCCGGTTTTTTCATGCCCGCATGCCCGGGGGAGGGGTCCCGGGTGTTACCAGGGGAAGTTCGGGTCGATGTCGCGCGGGTCCAGGTTCAGGTAGTTGGCCACCAGTGCGGTGAGCACCACCGTGAGCAGCTCCTGGCGCTGCGCCGGCGTCGAGCAGCGCTCCTCGACGGGCATCCGGAAGATGACGATGCGCGCCCGTGTGGGCGAGCCCGTGGAGTCCACGCCCGCCGGGATCACGCGGCCCAGCGGCACCGGGCCGTCGGCGACGATCTCGTCAGGCAGCACGGTCATGTCCGCGCGCAGCCGCATCCGCGGCACGGTGTCCACCGCGACGTCGAGACCCGACAGCTCGTCGGGGTACTGGGCGGCGAGCGGGGCGTAGGCCGCCAGTACGGCGACGTCGAAGCGCCGCCGCCGCGTGCGGTGGGCCGGAACACCGGCGGGCAGCAGCGGTCCCCGCGCGCCTCGTCCGCGACGGTCGCGGTGCACCCTCATACGCATGGTCACAACGGTAGCCCGGCCCCGCCCACGGGCCGGGGACCCACGCCACGGGTGTCGGAATCTCGACCACAGGTCTAGACTTTGACGGCGTGAGTGAGTTCCGACGTTGTTCCCGCCCCGGCTGCGGCCGACCCGCCGTGGCCACGCTGACCTACGCCTACGCCGAGTCCACCGCCGTGGTCGGCCCGCTCGCGCCCACCGCCGAGCCGCACAGCTGGGACCTGTGCGCCCGCCACGCGGACAACCTCACCGCCCCGCTCGGCTGGGAGATGCTCCACGTCAAGGACATCGAGATCGACGAGGACGAGGACATCACCGCCCTGGCCGAGGCCGTCCGCGAGGCCGGCCAGGTCACCAGCGGACTCGTCGCCCCGCAGGACCCGAGCGACACCGACGACTCCTCGCTCGACCCGGTCACCTCCAACCACCCGGTGCACCGCTCGCGCCGCGTGGCCGCCGAGAAGACCCGCCGCCGCGCCCACCTGCACGTCGTGCCCGACCCGGAGGAGAACTCCGCCGAGGGTGACGAGCAGCGCTAACCCGCACGAACCCGCACAAGCACGCCGACGGCGTGCGACGGGACGTCGGAAAGCGGAGTTAGTCCCCGTCGCATCACTGCCGTAACATCTCCCACCAGCACTGCCCCGCGCCGCGCGGGGCGCGACACCGTCAGCCGGGCCGGTAACCGTGGGCCCGGGCGAGCAGGAAGAAGGCAGCAGATGCGCACACGCGACGCGGTCACCTCCGTGATCAAGGCCTACGACGTCCGCGGGGTCGTCGGCGAGGACATCGACGAGGACTTCGTCCGCGACGTCGGAGCCTCCTACGCCCGCATCCTGCGCGGGGAGGGCGAGATCACCCTGGCCGTCGGCCGCGACATGCGCCCGTCCTCCCCGGAGCTCTCCCGCGCCTTCGCCGAGGGCGCTACCTCCCAGGGAGTCGACGTCATCCTCCTCGGGCTGACCTCCACCGACGAGCTCTACTTCGCCTCCGGCTCGCTGAACTGCGCCGGCGCGATGTTCACCGCCAGCCACAACCCGGCCCGCTACAACGGCATCAAGCTCTGCCGCGCCGGCGCGCGCCCGGTCAGCCAGGACTCCGGCCTGGCCGTGATCACCGAGGACCTCATCAACGGCGTGCCCGCCTTCGACGGCGAGGCCGGGACGATCACCGAGCGCGACGTGCTGGCCGACTACTCCGCCTTCCTCAACGGGCTGGTCGACCTCGACGGCATCCGCAAGCTCACCGTCGCCGTCGACGCCGCCAACGGCATGGGCGGGCTGACCGTTCCGGCCGTGCTCGACCGCGCCGAGCTGGACGTGCGCGACCTCTACTTCGAGCTCGACGGCACCTTCCCCAACCATGAGGCCAACCCGCTGGACCCGAAGAACCTCGAGGACCTGCGCCGCTTCGTCGTCGAGCAGGGCGCCGACATCGGCCTGGCCTTCGACGGCGACGCCGACCGTTGCTTCGTCGTCGACGAGCGCGGCGAGGCCGTCTCGCCCTCGGCGATCTGCGCCGTCATCGCGGAGAACTACCTGGCCGAGCACCCGGGTGCCACGATCATCCACAACCTGATCACCTCGCGCTCCGTGGCCGAGCTGGTCGAGGCCAACGGCGGCACGCCCGTGCGCACGCGCGTGGGCCACTCCTACATCAAGGCCACCATGGCGGAGAAGAACGCGGTCTTCGGCGGCGAGCACTCCGCGCACTACTACTTCACCGAGTTCTTCAACGCCGACTCCGGCCTGCTGGCCGCGCTGCACGTGCTCAAGGCGCTCGGCGAGCAGGACAAGCCGCTGTCTGAGCTGATGAAGAAGTACAACCGCTACGCCGCCAGCGGCGAGATCAACTCCACCGTCGAGGACCAGGCCGCCGCCACCGCCAAGGTGCTTGAGGCCTTCGCCGACCGCACCGAGAGCGTCGACCGCCTCGACGGGGTGACCGTGGACCTGAAGGACTCCAAGGCCTGGTTCAACCTGCGCGCCAGCAACACCGAGCCGCTGCTGCGCCTCAACGTCGAGGCGCCGACGAAGGACGAGGTGGACGCGGTCGTCGAGGAGATCCTCGGTATCGTGCGCGGCTGATTTCACCAGCCGGCACCACGGTTTCTCCCACCGTACTGTCAATCGGCGCCGCTATCCTGGGGGCCATGAATCTCCAGGGCCCGGCCGCGGACGAGTCGCGGCTGTTTCTGCCTGCCGCCTACGAGGGGGCGCAGGTGCGCACTTTGGTCACCCTCGCCCACCGCGTTGACCTGCGCGGACTCGATCCGCGCAGCGTCATCGTGGTCGCCGCCGACGAGCTGGCCGCCCGCTGTGCGGGCGCGGCCGCGGACCTGCACGCCCCGCTGCGGGTGCCCGTCGTGGTCACCCGCGGGCTGCCGGCCTACGCCGGCCCGCTCGACCTCGTCGTCGTGCTCGGCGAACCCGACGCGGAGGCCGGCGTCGCCCTCGAGGAGGCCTGCGCCGTCGCCGCGCGCCGCGGCTGCCCGATCGTCCTGGCCGGTCCCGCCGACGGGCCCCTGATCGAGGACGCCCCGGACTCCGCCGTGGTGCTCGAGCCGCCGGCCGGCGCCTCGGGCGACTCTCCGGCCCGCGCCTTCGGCACCGTGCACACCGCTCTCGAGCTGCTACACCGCGACGCCGCGCCCGTGACCGAGGCGCTGTCGATGACCGCCGACCTCGTCGACGAGGAGCTGCAGTCGCTCGTGCCTGAGCGCGACGAGGTGGTCAACCCCGCCCGCAACCTGGCCGCCGCCGTCGAGGGCCACCGCGTGATGCACACCGGCCTGGACCGGACCGGCCGCGCCGTCGCCGGCGTGGTCGCCGCGCTGTGGTCCTCGCGCGGCGTCTACTCGGGCGTGACAGGGCCGGCCGAGCTGGCCGCCACCGCGCCGGTGCGCGACATCTTCCACGACCCGCTGATCGACGGCGACGACGGGGTGATACCTTTGAGGGTCGTCGTATGGGCGGCCAAAGAGTCCGGCCTGCCCGACTCCATCGCCCAGGACGCGCCCGAGGACGCGGCCACGGGCCCGGCGGCGCGCGCTCTGCGCCTGATCACCCGCGGTTTCGCCGCCACCGCGTTCCACCGGAGGTAATCGAGTACACAATGGATCTGCTCAACGGAACCATCCGTGCGTACCCGTGGGGTTCGCGCACGCTGCTGCCCGCGCTGTGCGGCCGGCAGGCGCCCTCCGAGCGCCCCGAGGCCGAGCTCTGGTACGGCGCGCACCCCGCCTCCCCGTCCGAGCTCGCCGGTTCGGGGGAGCTTCTCGACGCCGTGGTGGCCGCCGACCCGCGCGCCGCGCTCGGCGCGCGCGTGGCCGACGCCCACGACGGCCAGCTGCCCTTCCTGGTCAAGATCCTCGCCGCCGACCAGCCGCTCTCGCTGCAGGCCCACCCCTCGCCGGAGCAGGCCGAGGCCGGCTTCGCCCGCGAGAACGAGGCCGGGGTGCCCATCGACGCGCCCAACCGCAACTACCGCGACGCGCACCACAAGCCCGAGATCATGATCGCGCTGACCGAGTTCCGCGCCATGGCCGGCTTCCGCCCCGTCGAGGCCACCCGCGAGCTCTTCGCCGAGCTCGACTGCCCCGAGTGCGACCGCTACCTGACCATGCTCGACCCGGGCCCGGACGGCGAGACCGACCTGCGCGGCCTGTTCACCACCTGGATCACCATCCCCGGCGAGACGCGCCGCGAGCTGATCGACGCGATCGTCGCCAAGGCGCGGGTGCGCGCACGGCGGGACGACTGGATCGCCGACGTGCTGCGCACCGTCGTTGACCTCAACCAGCGCTACCCCGGCGACGTCGGGGTGCTCGGTGCCCTGCTGCTCAACCACGTCACCCTGCGCCCCGGCGAGGCGATCTACCTCGACGCCGGGCAGCTGCACGCCTACGTGCAGGGCATGGGCGTGGAGATCCAGGCCAACTCCGACAACGTCCTGCGCGGCGGGCTGACCTCGAAGTACGTCGACGTGCCCGAGCTGGTGCGCGTCCTCGACTTCACCCCGCTGGCCGACCCGCGCGTGGTGCCGGTGCCGAGCCAGGAGGGCCCGGCCGGCTCCGTGAACTACCCGGTGCCGGTGCCCGACTTCGTCATCACCGTCGGCCACCCGCCGGCCGACGGCTGGCGCATCGACCAGGACGCCCCGTCGATCCTGCTGTGCACCAACGGCCATCTCGAGGTCGCGGACAAGAAGCTCAGCGCCGGCGACGCGCTGTGGCTGGCCGCCGAGGACCCGGAGGTCACCGTCACCGGCCCCGGCCAGCTGGTCTGGGTGCGCTGCTAGGGCGCTTCCGGCGGCGGCGCGACTGCGCAGCAGAAAGGGCGCGGCTTTCGGCCGCGCCCTTCGTCATGTCCCGGTCGGGGGAGTGGTCAGCCCCGCGGGGGCAGGGACCACTCGTCGATGCGGGGGAAGTCCATCGAGTCCAGGCCCGTGGTCGGCACCGCCAGGGACGGCACCGGCTCCGGCAGGCCGCCGCGCCCGGAGGTCTCGCCGGTCGGCTGGGGCGCCTCGGTGCGGTGGATACCCATGTCGTCCTCGGTCTGCCCCGCACCCGGGGTCAGCTCGGCCGACGGGGTGGGCGTGGCCGGCTGCGACGTCGAGGGGGCGGAGCTGCCGGGGGTCGGCTCCGCGGCGGTGGTCGCCTCGCCGCCCTGCGTCGTGCGGGTGGGCTCGCCGACGTTGGTGGGACGGTAGTAGCGCGTCGGCGCGGAGGCCTGGGCGCCGCGGTCCGGGGAGACTGCGTGCGGCGGCAGGAGCGGGTCGTCGGCCGGCGCGACGGGTTGGTGCTCGGCCTCGGCGTGTGTGGTCTGGCCGCCCTCGGTGTCCGCGCCGGACTCGTGCTCGACGGGCTCCTCCTCGTCGCGGTCGCGGACCTCCTCGCTGGCGGCGGTCAGGTGCCCGTTGGTGGTGCAGTAGCCGGATTCGGCAGAGCTGCTGGAGAACGGCGTGTTGAACTGCCAGACGAGTAGACCGACGGCCAAGGCGGCGACGATGCCCAGTCCGATGAAGGTGATCACCTTCTTCGTCTCGCCTCTCACAGACGCACCACTTTCGCTTCCCATTGTCTCCAGGTATAACAGGCCATGTACAGGGCCTCGAGCCCCCGGCGGCGGTGCGCCGCCCGACGCTCCGGGTTCTATTGCGACCGCCTAAGGTCACAACGTGATAACGAACATATCAGAAATCGCCGTCGGGGCAAGGGGTTGACGCTATGCTTGCGCCTTCCCGGCGGGCATCGACCGGAGAGGTGGGCCTCATGGGTGCCTGGGACGTGAAGATTCTCGGAGACGACGTCAACGAGGAGTTTCTCGATGACTTGAACGACCTCGACGACGACGAGGTCGTCGAGGCCGTCCGCGACGCCTGCGTGCTCGCGGAGTCCGAGGAGGCCTCCGAGGAGGAGATCATCAACGGCCAAGCCGCGGCCACCGTCGCCGCCATCTGGGCCGGCGCGCCGTTCTCCGCCGGTGCGATCGCCGACGAGCACCCCTTCATCCGCCGCCTGATCGGCACCGACTCCGAGGAGCTCTCCGAGGCCGCCGGCGCGGTGCTCGAGGCCGCCGAGGTAGAGGAGGACCTCGAGGTCTTCATTGAGGCGCTCAGCTGATCCGCTGACCCGCGGCACGTCGGGCACGGGCGGGCGGCCCGGGGCGGGGTTATGGTTGGGGGAAGTCTGAATACCCCGAACGAACCCCGAGGAGTTGAACCGCCTGATGACCACGGTCAGTGACTACAAGATCGCCGACATCTCGCTCGCCGAGGCCGGCCGCCACCAGATCCGCCTGGCCGAGCACGAGATGCCCGGCCTGATGGCCCTGCGCGAGGAGTACGGCCAGGAGAAGCCGCTCGCCGGCGCCCGGATCGCCGGTTCGATCCACATGACCGTGCAGACCGCCGTGCTCATCGAGACCCTCCTCGAGCTCGGCGCCGAGGTCCGCTGGGCCTCCTGCAACATCTTCTCCACCGACGACGCCGCGGCCGCCGCCGTCGTCGTCGGCGAGGGCACCCCCGAGGACCCGCAGGGCGCGCCCGTCTTCGCCTGGAAGGGCGAGACCCTCGAGGAGTACTGGGACTGCCTGCTCAACGTCTTCACCTGGGGTGACGGCGTGGAGCCGAACATGATTCTCGACGACGGCGGCGACGCGACCATGGCCGTGATCAAGGGCGTCGAGTTCGAGCAGGCCGGCGCCGTGCCGCCGGCCGACGCCACCGACTCCGACGAGGAGATCGCCTTCAAGGACATGCTGCGCGGCGCCCTGGAGCAGGACAACGAGCGCTGGCGCCGGGCCGCCGCCGAGATCCGCGGTGTCACCGAGGAGACCACCACCGGTGTCCACCGCCTCTACCACTTCGCACAGGAGAACCTGCTGCCCTTCCCGGCGATGAACGTCAACGACGCCGTCACCAAGAGCAAGTTCGACAACAAGTACGGCACCCGCCACAGCCTCATCGACGGCATCAACCGCGCCACCGACATGCTCATCGGCGGCAAGAACGTGCTCATCTGCGGCTACGGCGACGTGGGCAAGGGCTGCGCGGAGGCCATGAAGGGCCAGGGCGCGCGCGTGAAGGTCACCGAGGCCGACCCGATCAACGCTCTGCAGGCCCTGATGGAGGGCTTCCCCGTGGTCACCGTCGAGGACGCCATCGCCGAGGCCGACATCGTCATCACCGCCACCGGCAACCTGGGCATCATCTCCTTCGACGACATGCTCAAGATGAAGGACCACGCGGTGCTGGGCAACATCGGCCACTTCGACAACGAGATCGACATGGCCAGCCTGATCCACCGCGACGACGTCACCCGCACCAGCATCAAGCCGCAGGTCGACGAGTTCCACCTGCCCAACGGGCGCGCGATCATTGTGCTGTCCATGGGCCGCCTGCTCAACCTGGGCAACGCCACCGGCCACCCCAGCTTCGTGATGTCGAACTCCTTCGCCGACCAGACGATCGCCCAGATCGAGCTGTTCACCCACCCGGACGACTACGACAACGAGGTGTACCGCCTGCCGAAGATCCTCGACGAGAAGGTCGCGCGCATCCACGTCGAGGCCCTCGGCGGCGAGCTGACCGAGCTGACCAAGGAGCAGGCCGAGTACATCGGCGTCGACGTCGCCGGCCCGTTCAAGCCCGAGCACTACCGCTACTGAGTCCGCGGAGGAGACCGGGCAGATGCTGATCGCAGTCGAGGGCCTCGACGGGGCCGGCAAGAACACGCTCGTGCGCGGGCTGGTCGAGGCCACCGGCGCGGACGTGCTCGCCTTCCCCCGCTACGCGGAGTCCGTCCACGCCCAGCTGGCCGCCGAGGCCCTGCACGGGCGGATGGGAGACCTGACCGACTCCGCCTACGCGATGGCCACGCTGTTCGCCCTGGACCGCCACGGCGCCGGTGACCGGCTCCGCGCGGCGTCGGCAAGCGCCGGCGCCCCGGCCGCGCCGGACGCGGCCGCCGGGCGCGGCGTGCTCATCTGCGACCGCTACGTCGCCTCCAACGCCGCCTACTCCTGGGCGCGCACCGGCGACGAGGCCGCGGTCGACTGGGTCGAGGAGCTCGAGTTCTCCCGCCTCGGCCTGCCGCGGCCGGACCTGACCGTCCTGCTCGACACCGACCCGGCCACCGCCGCCGAGCGCGCCCGCGGCCGGGAGGCCGCCGACGCCTCGCGCACCCGGGACCGCTACGAGCGCGACTCCGGGCTGCAGGAGCGCACGTGGCAGGCCTACCTGCGCCTCGCCGATCGCCGGTGGGGCGGGCCCTGGCTGGTAACGTCGGATCCGGCGAAGATCCTCGCCGCCGCTGGCCTGGCCTGACCACGCACCCGGCGGCGCGGATCTGTCAGAGAAAGACTAAAGACTTATCCGCGCGCCGCACCGGCGGACCCGAGAAGGCCCGCCGGCGGCTCCAGACAGCAGGGAGTGGCTCACCGTGCCGAAGATCCTCGTCGTCGATGACGACCCGGCCATCTCCGAGATGCTCACGCTCGTGCTCGAGGGCGAGGGCTTCGACCCCGTGGCCGTCATGGACGGCTCCGAGGCCGTGCCCGCCTTCGAGCGCGAGGACCCGGACCTGATCCTGCTCGACCTGATGCTCCCGGGCATCAACGGCATCGACATCTGCCGGGCGATCCGCGAGACCTCCACCGTGCCGATCGTCATGCTCACCGCGAAGACGGACACCGTCGACGTGGTCCTCGGTCTCGAGACCGGCGCGGACGACTACATCACCAAGCCGTTCAAGCCGCAGGAGCTCATCGCGCGCATCCGCGCGCGCCTGCGCCGCAGCGACGACCACCCCTCCGAGTCCATCGAGGTCGGCGACCTGGTCATCGACGTCCCGCGCCACACCGTGCGCCGCGGTGAGCGGGAGATCAACCTGACCCCGCTCGAGTTCGACCTGCTCGTCGAGATGGCACGGCGCCCCACCGAGGTCTTCTCGCGCGAGGAGCTGCTGGAGAAGGTCTGGGGCTACCGCCACGTCTCGGACACCCGCCTGGTCAACGTGCACGTCCAGCGGCTGCGCTCGAAGATCGAGAAGGACCCGGAGAACCCGCAGATCGTGCTGACTGTGCGGGGTGTGGGCTACAAGACCGGCGGCGTGGGGGAGTAGCGCCTCTTGCGGGAGAAACTCGCCTCCCTGCGCGCCACGGTCGCCGAGTCGTGGCGCACCTCGCTGCAGGTCCGCGTCATCGGCTCCATCGTGGTGGCCACGACCGTGGTGATGATCGTCCTTGGCCTGTCCATGGTCTCCGTGGTCACCCAGCAGCTCGTCGACGCGAAGATCGACACGGCCAACTCGGACATCGACCGCGCCCGCCTCGCCGTCGAGGAGCAGATCTCGGCCACCGGCGCGAGCAGCTCGGTGCAGTCGCGGCTGAACTCCGCGCGCGCCGCGCTGACCAACCGCGCCTCCCAGGACGAGCCGGCCGCCCTCTACGAGCCGGTGCTGCTCGTGGCCAATCAGGACGGCACCGTGACCACCTCTCCGGAGGGCTACCGCATCCCGGAGCGGCTGCGCTACTACGTAGACCAGAACCAGATCTCGTACCAGTTCACCGAGGTCAACCGCACCGACGGCTCGACCTACTCGGCGCTGGTCATCGGCACGCCCACCGACTCCGACATCCCGGGTCTGCAGGTCTACCTGGTGATGAGCATGGAGAACGACCAGGAGACCATGGCGCTGATGCGCGGGCTGATCTCCGCGGCTGCCGTGGTGCTCATCGTCCTGCTCGTCGGCATCGCGTGGCTGCTGGCCCAGCAGGTGATCACCCCGGTGCGCTCGGCCAGCCGCATCGCCGAGCGCCTGGCCGCCGGCCACCTGCGCGAGCGCATGTCAGTCGAGGGCGAGGACGAGATGGCGCGCCTGGCCATGAGCTTCAACTCCATGGCCGAGTCGCTGTCCAAGCAGATCAGCCAGCTCAAGGAGTACGGCGACCTGCAGCGCCAGTTCACCTCGGACGTCTCCCACGAGCTGCGCACCCCACTGACCACCGTGCGCATGGCCGCCGACATGATCGCCATGCACAACGACGAGTTCAACCCGGCGACCAAGCGGGCCTCGGAGCTTTTGACCAGCGAGCTCGACCGCTTCGAGGACCTGCTCTCCGACCTGCTGGAGATCTCGCGCCACGACGCCGGCGTGGCCGACCTCAACGAGTCCCTCTTCGACATCCGCATGAGCGTCGACGAGGCCGTCCGCCAGGTCGAGCCCATCGCCGAGCAGGTCGGCACCGAGATCCGCCTGCGCGGCCCCGCCGAGCCGCTGCGGGTGACCGGCGACTCCCGCCGTGTCGAGCGCATCCTGCGCAACCTCCTGGCCAACGCCGTCGACCACTCCGAGTCCCAGCCGGTCGAGATCAACTGGGCCGCCAACGACGAGGCGCTCGCCGTCACCGTCACCGACCACGGTGTGGGCCTGAAGGAGGGCCAGGAGGAGCTCGTGTTCAACCGCTTCTGGCGCGCCGACCCCTCGCGCGTGCGCCACTCCGGCGGCACCGGCCTCGGCCTGGCCATCGCCCAGGAGGACGCCCACCTGCACGGCGGGCACATCGACGCCGCCGGTACCGAGGGTGTGGGCTCCCAGTTCCGCCTCGTGCTGCCGCTGACCCCGATGGCCGAGTACACCGAGGAACCGCTGCCGCTGCGCGCCCCCGGATCCGACGGGGAGCCCGGGGAGATTGACGACGCCGCGTCGGGCACCGTCGCACTTCCCGCACCGTCGGGCGCCCAGGCGCCCGCGGCGCCTGCCACGCAGGCGGCCGCGCCGACCGCCGAGGAGCGCGCCGAGCGCACCGTTGACCCGGAAGACGCCCCCGCGCCCGGGGGAACGGAACCGGAGACGCCGGGTGACGGGGCCGCGGAAAGCGACGAGGAGGACTGAGTGCGAAACCGCCGAACCCGACTGCGCGCCGCGGTGGCCGTGGTGACCTGCGCGGTCATGCTCGCCTCGTGCAGCTCGCTGCCGCGCAACTCCGAGCCGAACGCGCTGCGCCCCTTCGCGCCCAACGAGCGCACCGAACAGGACCTCGGGCCCACCCCGGACCAGGAGCCGGACCTGCTGCTGCGCGAGTTCTACACCGCAGCTGCCCGCCCGACGCAGGACTACCAGGCTGCGCGCGGCTACCTGGCCGGCGGCGTCGCCCAGCGCTGGACCCCGCAGGAGTCCACGCTGGTGGTCGACCGCATCGACATCAACACCCAGGCCGGCGCCAACGCCGACGAGCGCACCTTCGACGTGCGCGGCACCGTCATCGGCCGGCTCGACTCCGACGGCGCCTACAGCCCGGACAACGGCACCTACGAGGCCAGCGTGACGCTGCGCCGTCAGGACGACGGCCAGTGGCGAATCACGGCGCTGCCCGACGGCGTCGTCTTCGAGCGCACCGAGCTGCGCAACAACTACGAGCCGCACCGCATCTTCTTCTTCGACCCCGCCGGGCGCGTGCTCGTCGGCGACCGCCGCTGGGTCTACTCCGGCGAGCGCGCCCAGGACGCCGCCCTGATCAACCTGCTCGTGCAGGGCCCGGCCTCCGGCCTCGAGCCCGGCGTGCGCCACGACCTGCCCGAGGAGGCCAGCTTCCTGGGCACCGAGGACGGCGTCTACCGCTTCGCCGGCATGGGCTCGATGAGCCCGGAGCAGCGCATCGCCTTTGCCGCCCAGCTGGTCTGGACGCTCGCCGAGGCCGACATCCCCGGCCCGTACACCATCGAGGCCGACGGCGCCCCGCTGGCCGAGGGCTACCGCGAGCTGACCACCGACGACTTCGCCGCCTTCAACCCGGAGATCGGGTCGGCGGCCGTCGCCCCGCTCTACGCGCTCTCCGACGGCAACCTGCTGAAGGTCTCCGGCGCCGGCGCCGACCCGGTGCCCGGCGAGCTGGGCACGGCCGGCGACATCGCCTCGGCGGACGTCTCCGTCGAGGACGTCGCCGCCGTGGTGCGCCGCCGCGGCAACACCAACGAGCTGTGGATGGGCGGCACCGAGAACGGGCTGACCCGCCAGCTGACCGGCCAGACGCTGACCCGGCCGACCATCGAGCCCGAGGCCGCCGGCGCGTGGACCGTCGTCGACGGCGACGACGTGGTGCGCCTGGTGCGCTCGAACTCCACCGGCGCGGTGGCGCGCACCTCCGTGCGCGTCGACGGCCTCGGCGAGACCGACAGCGCCGACGAGGAGATCTCCGTGCTGCAGCTGTCGCGCACCGGCGTGCGCGTGGCCATGATCGTCGACGGCCGCGTCTACCTCGGCGTCGTCGCGCAGCGCCCCAACGGCGAGCGCAGCGTGGTCAACGTCACCGAGATCGCCGCGCAGCTCGACGGCACGGCCGTCTCCCTCGACTGGCAGGCCGACGGCTCGCTGGTGGTGGGCACCTCCTCGGCCGAGTCGCCGCTGTGGCGCGTCGAGCAGGACGGCTCCTCGCTGGTCTCGCTGCCCTCCGGCAACGTCACCGCGCCCGTGGTGGCCGTCGCCTCCGGGCAGAACACGCTCTACCTCACCGACGCCCTGGCCATGCGCCAGCTGCCCGCCAACGGCACCTCCGACAGCGCCTTCTGGCGCGAGGTGCCCGGCCTGCAGGGCGTGCGCTCCGCCCCGGTCGTCGCGCACTGACGCCGCCGCTGCGGTAGGTTCCGCGGGCAGAGGGGACGGCGGGCCGGCGCCCGCTGCCGGGGACCGAGGGGGGACCATGCTGCCGGAACTGGAGCTCCTACTGCCGCGGCGCTGCGCCGGCTGCGGCGCGCCGGGCGAGGTGCTCTGCGCGCGCTGCCGCACCGAGCTGGCAGCCCCGCCGCAGCGGGTCTCCCCGCGGGTGGAGTCCGGGGTGCCGGTCTGGGCGCTCGGGCCCTACTCGGAGACGCGCCGCTCGGTGATCCTGGCGATGAAGGAGCGCGGCGACCGCACCGTGCGCCGCTGGGTCGGCGCGGTGCTCGCCGCCGCGGTGGCCACGCTGACGGCCCGCGGCGAGGTCGGCGAGCACCCGGTGCTGGTGCCCGCGCCCACGGCCGCCCGCTCGGCCCGCCTGCGCGGCGGCGACCCGGTCACCGACGCCTGCCGGGCCACGGGGCTGCCCACCGCCGCGGTGCTCTCCCATGCCCGCGGGGTGCGCGACTCGGTGGGCCTGTCACCTGCGGCTCGTCGGGCGAACCTCGCGGGCAGGGTGCGCCTGCGCGGGCCGGTGCCGGCCGGCGAGCTGGTGCTCGTCGACGACGTGGTGACCACCGGGGCCACACTCGCGGCGGCCTGCGCGAAGCTGACCTTCGCCGGGGCGCAGGTGCGCGGGGCACTGGCCTTCGCGGCGGCGTAGGCGGCACCGGGGGCGGAGGGGTGGACCGGGGGCCACCCTCCGTAGGGGGTGGTCGGGCCCGAAAGATGTGTGAATGTGCCCGCATTGCTCCTGGACGGGGCCGCCGTGGGGGAGAGGGCCCGGACACTGTTGCGCGCGTCAAAGGTAGCATGGGAGGTGACCTACAGTCCCGCCTATTCTGAGGGAGGAAAGCAGATGTCGAACTCTGCTGACAGCGCCGAGAACACCACCGAGGCTCTCGGCCCCGACGCCCAGGTGACCATCACCGGGCGCAACGTAGAGGTGCCCGAGCACTTCGCGGAACGGGTCAACTCCAAGCTCGCCAAGATCGAGCGTCTCGATCCCACCCTGACTTTCTTCCACGTTGAGCTGCAGTACGAGCCCAACCCGCGGCGGGAGGCCGAGTGCGATCGCATCCAGATCACGGCGACCGGTAAGGGCCACATCGCCCGCGCCGAGGCCAAGGAGGACAGCTTCTACGCCGCCCTCGAGACCGCCCTGGCGAAGATGGAGCGCTCCCTGCGCAAGGTCAAGGCGCGTCGCTCCATCGCCCAGTCCGGCCACCGCGCCCCGAAGGGCACCGGCCAGATCGCGGCCGACCTCGTCGCCGAGGCGAACAAGGCCAAGGAGCAGCACGGCAAGTACGACGTCGACCCGTACGCCGACGAGGTCGAGGAGATCCTGCCCGGCCGCGTGGTGCGCACCAAGGAGCACCCGGCCAACCCGATGACCGTCGACGACGCGCTCAGCGAGATGGAGCTCGTCGGCCACGACTTCTTCCTCTTCGTCAACTCCGAGGACAACCGGCCGTCCGTGGTGTACCGCCGCCACGCCTTCGACTACGGCCTGATCACCCTCACCGAGGAGGAGTGAGTCACCCGGCGCGGTGACCCCGCGCGGCGCCGCCGGGCGCCCGCCGGCACCGCGCCGAGCGCCCCGAGGGCCGGGGCCCGCCCACCGTGGCGGGCCACGGCCCTCGTGCGTCCCCGCTCCGGATCACGCCGCCCCGGCCGCGGCGGCGCCGGGGCGCGCGACGGATGCGGCGTCGTCAATTTCACCCCTGCCGTGCATGAAACCCACAGCCGCCCGTTGTGTGCGCGGGCAGGCCGGCCGTTAGACTCGGCGGACGCGGAAGGGCTCGCGCCGCCGCGTGCGTACAATGTTGGAGCGCACAACGGAAGATTCCATGTAACGAAGGACCTGTAGACGTGTTTGGACTGTCCAAGCTTCTGCGCGCCGGCGAAGGCCGGACAGTGAAGCGCCTGTCGAAGATCGCGGACGACGTCGTCGCCCTCGAGGACGAGTACGCCGCCCTCAGCGACGACGAGCTCAAGGCCAAGACCGACGAGTTCAAGCGTCGCGTGGCCGACGGCGAGAGCCTCGACGACATCTTCCTCGAGGCCTTCGCCACCGCCCGCGAGGCCTCCTGGCGCGTGCTCGGGCAGAAGCACTACCACGTCCAGATCATGGGCGGCGCGGCCCTGCACTTCGGCAACGTCGCCGAGATGGCCACCGGTGAGGGCAAGACCCTGACCTCGGTGCTGCCGGTCTACCTCAACGCTCTCGAGGGCAAGGGCGTGCACGTGGTCACCGTCAACGACTACCTGGCCAAGCGCGACGCCGAGTGGATGGGCCGTGTGCACCGCTGGCTGGGTCTGTCCGTCGGCGTGATCCTGCCGGACCTGGACCGCAAGGCCCGCAAGGCGGCCTACGACTCCGACATCACCTACGGCACCAACAACGAGCTCGGCTTCGACTACCTGCGCGACAACATGGTGCGCAGCCTCGACGACTGCGTGCAGCGCGGCCACCACTACGCCATCGTCGACGAGGTCGACTCGATCCTCATCGACGAGGCTCGCACCCCGCTGATCATCTCCGGTCCGGCCGAGGGCTCCTCGCAGTACTACACCGTCTTCGCCCAGCTGGCCCCGCGCATGCAGCTCGACGTCCACTACGAGGTGGACCGCCGCAAGCGCACCGTCGGAGTTCTCGAGGCCGGCGTCGAGTTCGTCGAGGACCAGCTCGGCATCGACAACCTCTACGCCCCCGAGAACTCCCAGCTGGTCAGCTACCTCAACAACGCGCTGAAGGCCAAGGAGCTCTTCGAGCGCGACAAGGACTACATCGTCCGCAACGGCGAGGTGCTCATCGTCGACAGCTTCACCGGGCGCATCCTGGCCGGCCGCCGCTACAACGAGGGCATGCACCAGGCCATCGAGGCCAAGGAGGGGGTGGAGATCAAGAACGAGAACCAGACCCTGGCCACCGTGACCCTCCAGAACTACTTCCGCCTCTACGACAAGCTGGCCGGCATGACCGGCACCGCCGAGACCGAGGCCGCCGAGCTCAACCAGATCTACAAGCTCAACGTGGTCAAGGTGCCCACCAACAAGCCGAAGCAGCGAGTCGACCACTCCGATCGCGTCTACAAGACGCAGGAGGCCAAGTTCGCCGCCGTCGCCGACGACATCGCCGAGCGCCAGGAAGCCGGCCAGCCGGTCCTGGTGGGCACCACCTCCGTCGAGCGCTCCGAGTACCTCTCGCAGCTGCTGCAGCACCGCGGCATCCGCCACAACGTGCTCAACGCGAAGTTCCACGAGCAGGAGGCGCAGATCGTCGCCCAGGCCGGCCTGCCCGGCAACGTCACCGTGGCCACCAACATGGCCGGCCGCGGCACCGACATCGTGCTCGGCGGCAACCCGGACATCCTGCTCGACATCAAGCTGCGCGAGCGCGGGCTGGACCCCGTCGAGGACGAGGAAGCCTACCAGGAGGCCTGGGACGCGGAGCTGCCCGCCGCCCAGGAGCGCTCCAAGAAGCTCGGCGACAAGGTGCGCGAGGCCGGCGGCCTCTACGTGTTGGGCACCGAGCGCCACGAGTCGCGCCGCATCGACAACCAGCTGCGCGGCCGCTCGGGACGCCAGGGTGACCCGGGCGAGACCCGCTTCTACCTGTCCATGCGCGATGACCTGATGGTCCGCTTCGCCGGCCAGGCCATGGAGAACATGATGAACCGCCTCAACGTCCCGGACGACGTGCCGATCGAGGCGAAGATGGTCTCCAACTCCATCAAGGGCGCCCAGGCGCAGGTGGAGAACCAGAACTTCGAGATGCGCAAGAACGTCCTGAAGTACGACGAGGTGCTCAACGAGCAGCGCAAGGTCATCTACCGCGAGCGCAACGAGGTGCTCGAGGCCGCGGACATCTCGACCTACATCCGCAAGATGATCGACGAGACCGTCTCCGCCTACGTCGACGGTGCCACGGCCACCGGCTTCGTCGAGGACTGGGACCTGGACAGCCTGTGGCACGCCCTGGAGTCCCTCTACGGGCCGACGATGAGCTACCGCAGCCTCATCGACGGCGACGAGTACGGCCCGGCCGGCGAGCTGACCGCCGAGCAGCTGCGCGAGGCCGTGCTGGCCGACGTCAACGCCCAGTACGACTCGCTGGAGGCCAAGGTCGAGGAGCTCGGCGGCGAGGGCCGCATGCGCGCCGTCGAGCGGATGGTGCTGCTGCCGGTCATCGACCAGAAGTGGCGTGAGCACCTCTACGAGATGGACTACCTCAAGGAGGGCATCGGCCTGCGCGCGATGGCGCAGCGCGACCCGCTGGTCGAGTACCAGAAGGAGGGCGGTGACCTCTTCAACGCGATGAACGACGCGATCAAGGAGGAGACCGTCCGCCAGCTGTTCCTGCTGCGCAAGCAGTTCGAGCAGCAGGAGGCCCAGTCCGGCGCCACCGAGTCGGACCCGGCCGAGCCCGCCGCCAAGACCGAGGGCCCGGCCACGCGCGACTGACTCTCAGCCGACGCGCAGCACGTCGAGGCGCCCGCCGTCGAGGCAGGCGACGAAGGCGTGCACGCGCCCGTCGACGCGGCAGGAGCCGAAGACCTCCACGCGCCCGTCGATTTCCGACGCCCCCGCACCCCGCCCGGGTGCGGGGGCGTCGCCGTCTCTGCGGCGCGGCGTGCGCGCGGTGTCTGCGGGGGCGGCGCCCGGCGCGGGCGCCGGGCGCAGGTGCAGCGTGAGGACGCGCACCTCGGCCGCGGCGCGAGGTGCGGCGGGGGAGGCGCCGGCGCGCTCGGCGCGGCGGGCGGCGGCGTGCAGGCGCACCTGGCGGCCGTAGGCGGCCGACTCCAGGGCCCGGGGCCCGCGCACGCCGAAGATGACGTGCAGGGCGCGGGTGACGCGTGTCAGGGCCAGGCGGCGCGGGGCGCCGGCCCCGGGGGTGCCCGGCAGGGCCCTCGGCGGCGCCCCGCGCCGGTGTGGCCCCGCGGCGTGCGGGCCGGTGGGCCCGGTGGTCTCGGTTCGCTCGGCGGGGCCGGTGGGCTCGGCGGTTTCGGCTCGCCCGGGTGCCACCGCGTGCGGGTCGAGCATCATGAGCACGGCGGTGCCCGGCAGGGGCACCAGCGCGCCGGTGTCGGCGGACATGGTGGTCTGTCTCCTCGTCGCGCGGGCGACCCGGGCGGCGGGGCGGGGGTGGGCTGGGTATCATTGTGACACGAAAAGCGGCCGGGCGCGCGACGCCGGCGGCCGGCGAGACCACCACCGGAAAGGGTTGTGAGAGCGTGCGAGGACTGATCGTCGACTACGTGGGCGTGCTGGACGGCGACGAGGAGGAGCAGCGTCGCTGGCGCAACCTCTTCGCCGCGGCGCGGGCCAACGGGGTGGCCACCGCCATCCTGTCCAACGACCCGGGTGGCCAGGGTGCCGAGCCGATCCGTGAGTGGGAGTACCGCGGCATCGTCGACGCCGTGCTGCTCTCCGGGGAGATCGGCGTGGACAAGCCCGCCGAGGAGGCCTTCCAGGCCGCCGCGGACGCCCTCGAGCTGCCGATGCAGGACTGCGTCTTCGTCGACGACTCCATCGTCAACGTGCGCGCCGCCGTCGAGTCCGGCCTGGTCGGCGTGATGTACCAGACCTTCGACCGGGCGGTCATGGAGATCACCGGCCTGTTCGACATCGACGGCGAGTTCTAGGCCACCGATGCGCGTCTACCTGCCCGCGACCTTCAGCACCCTGACCGAGCTCAACGAGTCCGGCGTCATCCACGCCCGCAGCGGCTGGGCCTTCGCCGTCACCGACGCCCTGCGCGAGTTCTACACCGCGGGCGACGAGGAGGAACTTTCCGACGTCGCTTTCGACCAGGCCGCCCTGGCCAGCCTGCGGCTGCTCGCGGTCGGCGACGTGGCGAAGTTCCCGCACCGCCGCGTGGTCGTCTCCGCCGACGTCGACGACGCGCACGTGACCCCGGTGCCGGACAACGGCGAGTCCGTGGTGCGCCTCGAGCCGGCCTCCGTGGAGCTCGACGACGTCGCGGCGATCCACGTCGACGTGCCCGACGCCGAGGAGGCCACCGCCAGGGCGGTCAAGGCCATCGACGCCGCGGACCTCGGCGACGAGGACGCGGAGCTGACCGTGGGCGACGCCCAGGACAACTGGCTCGCGTTCTACGACCCCTCCGAGCTGCCGGTCCTCATCGAGCTGCTCTAGCCCTCCCGCCGCCCGGTGATTCCTTTTCCGGGGTGGTGGACGGAGTCCACCACGCCTCACTCCCAGTCGACGTTGGAGTGCAGCGCCTCGAGCAGCCGGCGCACGGCCGCCACGCGGCGCGCGCCCGCCCCGGTCAGCCCGTCGAGGGCGCACTCCGGGTCGGCCGGGGGACCCAGGTGCGTGCAGCCGCGGGGGCAGTCCTCCGCGGCGGCCGCGAGGTCCTCGAAGGCCGCGATGACGTCGTCGGGGGAGACGTGCGCCAGCCCGAAGGAGCGGATGCCGGGGGTGTCGATGATCCAGCCGCCGCCGGCCTCGCGCGGCAGGCGCAGCGCGACCGACTGGGTGGAGGTGTGCCGGCCCTTGCCTACCCCGGAGACCTCGCCGGTGGCGCGGTCGGCCTCGGGCAGCAGCCGGTTGACCAGCGTGGACTTGCCCACCCCGGAGTGCCCGATCAGGGCGGAGACCCGCCCGGAGATCCGCTCGAGCAGCGGGTCGAGGGGGTCGTTGACGCCGCAGACGACCACGGGCACGTCCAGGTCCGCGAACTCCGCGGCGAAGACGCTCGGGTCGGCCAGGTCCGACTTGGTCAGCACGATCACCGGCTCGATGCCGCCGACGAAGGCGGCGACCAGCGAACGCTCCACGAACCCGGAGCGCGGCGGGGGATCGGCCACCGCGGAGACGATGAGAAGCAGCTCCGCGTTGGCCACCACGGTGCGCTCGTAGGAGTCCGTGTCGTCGGCGGTGCGCCGCAGCACGCTGGTCCGCTCGTCGAGCTTGACGATGCGCGCGAGCGTCCCCTCCCGCCCGGAGGTGTCGCCGACCACGCCGACGCGGTCGCCGACCTCGACGGGGGTCCGTCCCAGCTCGCGGGCGCGCATGCACACCACGCGGGTGGGGTCGTCGGCGTCGCGGTCCCGGTCGAGGACCACGCCCCAGCGGCCGCGGTCCTTGGTGACCACCATGCCGAAGAGGGCGTCCTTGTGAGCCGGGCGCTTCTTGGTGCGCGGGCGTGACCCCTTGCCGGGGCGCACGTGCACGTCGGACTCGTCGTAGTGGCGCCTAGGCACGGCACCCCTCGTCGACCATGGTCTGCCACATCATCTGGAAGCCAGGCAGGGTCTTGGCGGTGGTCTGCACGTCCTCGACCTCGACGCCGTGGACGCGCAGGCCAAGCACCGCGCCGGCGGTGGCCATGCGGTGGTCGGCGTAGGAGCGCCAGACCCCGCCGTGCAGGAATGCCGGGCGGATGAGCAGGCCTTCGTCGAGCTCGCTGCAGTCGCCGCCGAGCCGGTTGATCTCGGTGCTCAGGGCGGTCAGCCGGTCGGTCTCGTGGCCGCGCAGGTGCGCGATGCCGGTCAGCCGGCTCTCGGACTGCGCCAGCGCGGCCAGTGCGGCCACGGTGGGGGTCAGCTCGCCGAAGTCGGACATGTCGAGCTCGATGCCCTTCAGGTGCCCGCCGGCCGGGCCGGTGACCTCGAGGTCGTGCGCGTGCGGCCCGCCGGACTCGCCGGGCACCAGCTTCACCGTGCAGCCCATGGCCTCGAGCACGCCGCGGATGGCGTCGCCGGCCTGGGTGGTCCGCTCCGGCCAGCCGTAGACGCGCACGGTGCCGCCGGTGACGGCCGCCGCCGAGAGGAACGGCGCGGCGTTGGACAGGTCCGGCTCGATGACCCAGCGCCGCCCGGCGATGGGCCCGGGGTGCACACGCCAGGTCTGCGCGTCGCCGTCGACGTCGACGAGCACACCGGCGGTGCGCAGCATGTCGACGGTCATCTCGATGTGGGGCACCGAGGGCAGCCGCCCGCCCTGGTGGCGCACGGTGATGCCCTCCTCGAAGCAGGCGCCGGCCAGCAGCAGCCCGGAGACGAACTGCGAGGAGCCGGAGGCGTCAATGGTGACCTCGCCGCCGCGGGCCGCGCCCCCGCGCACCGTGCAGGGCAGCGCGTCGCCGTGGAGCTCCACGCCGAGGTCGCGCAGGGCGTTGAGGATCGTGCCCATCGGGCGGCGGCGCGCCTGGGCGTCGCCGTCGAAGACCACGTAGGCGCCCTCCGGGGTCAGCGCGGCGATCGGGGGCACGAAGCGCATCACCGTGCCGGCCAGGCCGCACTCGACGGTGCCGCCGCGCAGCGGGCCGGGGTCGACGGCCACCGTCGTCGAGGCGGTGCCGTGACCGGGCTCGTCGGAGTGGATCCGCGCGCCGATGGCGCGCAGGGCCTCGGCCATTAGGTGGGTGTCGCGGGAGTGCAGGGCGCCGGCGATCTCCGAGGGGCCGGAGGCGAGGGCGGACAGCACGAGCGCCCGGTTCGTGATGGACTTCGAACCGGGTACATGTTGGCGCCAGCGGACCGGGCCGCGGGCGGCGGGAGCGGGCCAGGGCGGGGCATTTTTACTCACACCCCCATAATAGAGAGCATGTGCGGAAGGTTCGTCCTGTTCACCACCGGGGAGCGCCTCCTCGACGCCGTCGGCACCCTGCCGGGCGTCACCGAGGTGCGTGCGCCGCGCGACACCCCGCCGGCGCGCTACAACATCGCCCCGACCCAGATCGCCCCCGTCGTCCGCCTCGGCGGCGAGGCCAACTCCGAGGCGCTGGTGGAGCCGGCGCGCTGGGGCCTGCTGCCGCACTGGAAGCGCGACGAGAAGGGCCCGACCCTGTTCAACGCCCGCTCCGAGACCGTCGCCGAGAAGCCCTCCTTCCGCGACGCCTTCGCCAAGCGGCGCTGCGTGATACCCATGGACGGCTACTACGAGTGGCACGAGAAGGTGCCGCACTTCATCAGCCGCGACGACGGCGGGCTGCTGTGGGTCGCCGGGCTGTGGGACACCGGGCTGGACCAGCTGTCCTGCACCATCGTGACCACCGCCTCCGCCGGGCCGTTGGAGTGGCTGCACGACCGCATGCCGTTGCTTCTCGACGCCGCGTCGGCCGCCGCCTGGTGCACCGGCTCGGCCGGGTCCGCCACGGAGATGCTGGCGCCTGCGGTGCCCACGCTGCGCGCGCACCTTCAAGTCCGGCCGGTGCGACGCGACGTCGGCAATGTCTCCAACGACTTTCCCGGGCTCCTCGACGCCGTCGAGGCGGAGTAGACGCGCCCGGGCCTAGAATGGTTCCCCGACCCCGACCGTGGAAAGGACGGTGGCCCGGCAGATGGCGGACAGTGACGTCGAGGACGACACGCGGCTGCGCGAGCGCTTCGAGAGCGAGGCGCTGCCGCTGCTCGACCAGCTCTACGGCGGTGCGCTGAAGATGACGCGCAACCCGGCCGACGCGGAGGACCTGGTCCAGGAGACCTACATGAAGGCCTTCCGGGCCTTCGGCTCCTTCAGACCGGGCACCAACCTCAAGGCGTGGCTGTACCGGATCATGACCAACGCCTACATCAACACCTACCGCAAGAAGCAGCGGCGCCCGCAGCAGACCTCGACCGACGAGATGACCGACCACCAGCTGTACACGACGTCCTCGCACGACTCCTCCGGGCTGGAGTCCGCGGAGGTCGCGGCGCTGAAGAACATCCCGGACCAGGAGATCGTCGACGCGCTGAACTCGCTGTCGGACGACTACCGCATGGTCGTCTACTACGCCGACGTCGAGGGGCTGGCCTACAAGGAGATCGCCGAGATCATGGGCACCCCGCTGGGCACCGTGATGAGCCGGCTGCATCGGGGAAGAAAACAGCTGCGCGGTTTGTTGAAGGGGGTGGCACACGAGCACGGCATCGGGCTCGACCACCCCGACATGGCCGAACCGGCGGAGAACGCCGCGAAGACGAAGAAGCAGGAGGCGTGAGCGATGACGTCCGGACACGACCGGCACGGCGAAGGGTGCACCTGTGACTGCGACAGCGTCGAGCGCAAGCTCGCCGCGCTCCTCGACGACGAGCTGACCGCCGCCGAGTGCGCGCAGCTGCGCGCGGAGATCACCGCGTGCCCCGAGTGCGCGGCCGGCCTCGAGCTCGAGGAGGCGCTGCGTACGCTGCTGCGCACCTGCTGCGGGGCGGACCACGCGCCGAGCCGGCTGCGCGAGCGGGTGACCTACCAGCTGCGGGTCACCACGGTGCGGCGGTACAACTAGCTGCGGTGGGGCCGCTCCGCGGCGGTGGGACGGCTCCGCCCTCCCGCCCAATAAAACGAAGGCGCGGCCGGGATCCTCTGGGG